>JAPOWV010000070.1 GCA_026707445.1 Gammaproteobacteria bacterium | reverse complement strand
TCGAATCGCGGAATCGGACTGGCCTTTGCGGAATGGTATGCGGAGCAGGGCTGGAACGTTGTCGCGACCTGCCGGAGCCCGGAACGTGCCGACGAATTGAACGCCCTGGCCGCGGAACACGGCAACCTGAGCGTCGAGCAGCTTGACGTGACCCGGGAGGACCATATAAGCGCCCTGGTCGATCGCCATGCGGGCCAGCCCATCGACCTGCTGATCAATAATGCGGCCGTCCTTGGCCCCCTGCCCGAACAGAGCCTGGGCGGACTGGACTACGACCGGTTCGAGCAGACCATGGCCGTGAACGTCTACGCTCCGCTGCGCCTGTCGGAGGCGCTGGCGGACAACGTCGCCGCCGCCGGAGGGAAAATCGTCGCGATCACCAGCGGCGTGGCTTCGCTGACGCTGATGGGCCGCATGCGGGGTATGTATTTTTATCGCATGAGCAAGTCGGCGCTGAACATGGGCTGGCGGGCCCTGCGCACCGACCTGAAGCCGCGCGGCGTTGCCGTGCTGCTGATTTCGCCCGGCATGGTCGATACCCGGCTGCTGCGGGAATCCGGCTACACCGGCGAGGCGCTGACGACGGAAGAAAGCGCGGCCGGGATGGCGGAGATCATCGCCGCCGCTACACTTGACGACCCCGGACTGCCGATCAACGTCGACGGCCGGGTTCTACCCTGGTAGGAGACAACCAATGAAAAAGACCACTATTACTTTGTTTGCCTGCGCAGCCGTTGTGGCGTCGTCGCTGGCCGTGGCCGAACCAAGCGGCGATGCGCAATTCGCGGGCGCCAGCAGCGGGCTGGAAGGCCGCGAGCACGAACTGGGCCTGGCGCTGAGCGTCGTGATCAAGACCATGCACGAGGACGAGTCCTACGTGCATGAGATCAACGACGCGTTGGTGAAGGCATTGCTGTCGCAGATGCAGTTCGCCAAGGATCGCGGCATGATCGACGACCTGATCGAGCACGAGGTCGAGACGCTACGGCCGCTTTTGAAGCGCATCCGATCGCACTACGAGCGCACCGGCGACCTGGAAATGGTGATGGTGGGCATGATCGACCGTACATCCTGCCACTACCAGTTGATCTTCGAGACCGAGAGCAAGCCGGGCTATCGTGCCTGGCAGTCGCCCTGGTCGCGCGTCCTGACGGCGAGCACGCGGCTCGGCCAACACAGCATGACCGAAGCGGAAGTCCACGACATCTGGGTGCGGCAGCGCCTGCAGGCCTATGCCAACGAGATCGGAGTGGGCCTTGAAGTATCCGAACTCGGCGAAGACGGCCGCGTCTGGGTGCGCGCCGTCGAGCGCGACGCGGGCACCGCCGGCCAGTAACTCTCAGCTGCCGCTAAAGCCGCGGGAGACCGCCAGGTAGACCGAGTTCTCGGGGCGCGTTGCGGCGCGATGCCCGGGCCTGAAGGAGCGCCACGCTTCGAGCCGGATTCGCCAGTCCGTTCCCCCGGCGACCGGTGAGGGCAGAGCCGTTTCGTAGCCCAGCGTCAGGTCGATCTGCCGGCCGCTCGGCTCCGCGCCGATCCATGCCGTTTCCCGCAGCACCTCACCCGCGCGTGTCCTGCCGATCGGATAGTCCAGTTCAAGGCCCCCCGACTCGTTCCTGAGCGGTTGTGACGCCATGAGCCAGGCGCGCTCGCGTTTGCCGTCCTCCGTATTGTTCCACTGTAGTCCCGTGCTGAACGCGCTGCTCAGCACGCCCCGCGTTCCCCGGAACAGCCCCCGGCCAGCCTCGCCCGAGGTATAGCCCGCCTGCGCCACGGCCATAAGCGTGAGTCCCCCGGCCAACTCCCGCTCCACCAGGAATCGCGAGAACCAGGTTCTTCCCGCGAATCGCCCGTAGGCTCCTTCGGCGCCTGCTCCCAACAGCCGCTCCGACTCGTTGAGCAGACCGATTTCCGCGAACAGTCTCCGGGCGCCGCCACCGAGATCCAGGTTCAGGAAAGCGCCCTGCGCCCTTCCGGACGCCGCCAACGGTTCGCCGCGCGCAATCCCCGGATTCTGAAGGAAGAAACCGCTGCGAAGCGTTCCGCGATCGCCCAGCCTGAGCAGATCGCGCGCTACGCTGACCCCCGGAGTTCCCAGCGCCACCCAGGCGTTCTGCAATTGCGCCGGCGGACTCCAGACCTGCTCCGTGTTCTCCCGGTCGAAGAGCGCACGGGCAAGACCCGTGGCCGACGAAAACGTCCAGGCGCTCTGCAGCGCGGCCGACGCGGGACCGTTTTCGGAGGCCCGCCCGACGAATCGGGCGAACTGCCGATCGGCCCTGTAGGCGTCATCGAGCGGCCAATGCGCATTGAAGCTTTCCATCGGAATGAAGAACGGCGCGTTCAGGCTGTCGAACACCGCCAGTTCCCGTCCGGCGAACGCGTGTTGCAGCGCATCGCCCCAGGCC
>JAPOWV010000064.1 GCA_026707445.1 Gammaproteobacteria bacterium | reverse complement strand
AGCACCAGGTAGTAGCCGGCCACGCCCAGCAGGGCCAGTCCCACGACCAGCATCCCGGTGATCGCACCGCCGCGGAAGGCCACGGCCAGCGCGGCGTTCATGCCGTTGTGGGCGGCCTGGGCGGTGCGCGAATTGGCCCGCACCGAGACGTTCATGCCGATATAGCCGGCCGCGCCGGAAAACGCGGCCCCCAGGAAGAACCCGCCGGCCACGGCCCAATCGAGGACGAATCCCAGGATCAGAAGCAGCGGCAGACCCGCCAGGGCGACCGTCATGTATTGCCGGTTCAGGTAGGCCTTGGCGCCGACCTGCACCGCCGAGGCGATCTCCTGCATACGCTCGTTGCCGGCATCCAGCTTCAGCACCCAGCGCGTGCTCACAAGCCCGTAGAGAATCGCCAATGCCCCGGCGGCGATGGCGCTGTACACATAGTTCATAAGGTCTGTCCCAAGATCAGGGCGAACGCCCGCAAAGCGGCGAATTTTATCCGCTTCCGCGGATAGTAAAATGCCCGATCCGATTCAGCCGCCCCGCGTTTCCCCTATGAACAGGATCAGTCTGCCCGACCCGCTGCGGGAGGAACTGGCGACGATAGCCGTCGACGGATACCCCTACGAGACCTGTGGTGTCCTCGTGGGGGCCAGCGCGGACGATGAAGTGCGGGTCGAGAAAGTGTTCCAGGCCCGCAATCTCAACACCGAGCGGGCGCGCGACCGCTACGTGCTGGACCCCGACGACCTGATGTCGGCCGATCTGGCGGCGCGCGAAGCCGGCCTGGAAATCGTCGGTTTCTGGCACACGCATCCCGATCACCCGGCGCGCCCGTCCGAGACGGACCGCGAGGCCGCCTGGGACGGATATTCCTACGTCATCCTTTCGGTGAGCGGCGCGCGCGTCGAGGACCTGCGGTCCTGGCGGCTGAACGGCGAGGGTTTTGTGGAAGAGCGGGTCGAGGCATGAGCAGGGTCATCGTGCGCATCCCCACGCCGCTTCGCGGTTTCGCCGGGGGCAATAGCGAAATTGCCGCCGAGGGCGCGGACGTGGGCGCGGTCCTGAGCGCAATCGGCGCCGACCACCCTGAATTGCTGGAGCGGGTCATGAAGGACGACGGGCAGCCCCGCGAATTCGTGAACATCTATCTCGGCAGCGACAACGTGCGCACGCTCGACGGCATGGATACGCCGGTGGGCGAGGGCGACGTCCTCTCGATCCTGCCCGCGGTGGCCGGAGGCGCGCCATGAGGGCCAGGGACCGCCGGCTGGCCGACATCCGGAGCAAGGTCCCGGAAGTCGGCCCGCGCGAGGCGCTGGAACTGCAACGGTCCGGCGCCGCGCTGATCGACGTGCGCGATGCGGCCGAAGTCGCCCAGGGCAGCCCGGGCGGCGCGCTCAGGCTGGACCGCAGTTTCCTTGAACTGAGGATCGAGGAAGCGATCCCGGACCTGGATCGCACGCTCGTGGTCACCTGCGCAAGCGGCCAGCGGTCGCTGTTCGCGGCCGACGATTTAAAGCGCATGGGCTACCGCGACGTGCGCTCGCTGGCCGGCGGGTTCAACGGCTGGAAGGACGAGGGCCTGCCGTTCGAGATCCCGAAGATGCTCAATGCCGACGCCCGGGAGCGCTATTCGCGCCACCTGGTGATGCCGGAAGTGGGCGAGGCCGGCCAGTTGAAGCTGCTGGAAAGCCGGGTGCTGTTGATCGGCGCCGGCGGGATCGGCTCGCCGGCGGCGCTGTACCTGGCCGCGGCCGGCGTCGGCACGCTCGGCATCGTCGATCACGACGTGGTGGACCGCAGCAACCTGCAGCGCCAGATCCTGCACTCCGACGAGCGCGTGGGCGTATCCAAGGTGGCCTCGGCGCGCGAGGCGGTGCTGGCGCTGAACCCGGCCGTCAACGTGATCGAGCACCAGTTGCGCCTGGAGAGCGCCAACGTCGAGGAGGTGTTCGAGGGCTACGACGTGGTGGTGGACGGGTCCGACAACTTCGCCACGCGCTACCTGGTCAACGACGCCTGCGTCAAGCACCGGATTCCCAACGTGCACGGCTCGGTGTTCCGCTTCGAGGGGCAGGTGACCGTGTTCTGGCCTTCCCGCGAGGGCGATCCGGGCCCCTGCTATCGCTGCCTGTACCCGGAGCCGCCGCCGCCCGAACTGGCGCCGTCCTGCGCCGAGGCGGGCGTTCTGGGCATATTGCCGGGCGTGGTGGGGCTTCTGGAAGCAGTGGAGACGATCAAGATCCTGCTCGGCGCCGGCGACCTGCTGGTGGGCCGGCTGCTGCACTATGACGCGCTGTCCGCGCGTTTCACGGAATTCAGGCAGGCCCGAAATCCGGAATGCCTCTATTGCGCCGATGGCGCGGAGTTTCCCGGCTACATCGACTACCAGGAGTTTTGCGCCCTTGCCGGGTAGTCCCGCAGGCGTATTCGCCGGCATTGGCGAGACGCCGCTGGTCGAACTGGACTTCCTCGAGGAAATCCCCGACGGGGCGCGGCTGTTCGCCAAGCTGGAGAGCACCAATCCCGGCGGTTCCATCAAGGACCGCCCGGTTGCCCGCATGCTCTCGGCCGCGCTGCGCGACGGGCGCCTGGACGGGGACCGGCGGCTCCTGGATTCCTCTTCGGGCAACGCCGGCATCGCCTACGCCATGCTGGGGGCCGCGCTGGACATTCCCGTCACGCTGGTTGTGCCCGGCAACGCCAGCCGCGAGCGCCTGCAGCGGATCCGGGCGCACGGCGCGGAACTGATACTGACCGACCCCATCGAGGGCTACGACCACGCACTGCGCGAAACGCAGCGGATGGCCGCCGAACAGCCGGAACGCTACTGGCACTGCGACCAGTATTCGAACGACGAGAACTGGAAGGCGCACTATCACAGCACCGGCGCCGAATTGCTGGCGCAGGTCGGCGAGGCCGCCGGAAGCGCGCCCGACGCCTTCGTTGCCGGAGTGGGCACCGGCGGAACCATTACCGGCGCCGGCCACAGGCTGCGTGAAGCCAATCCCGATTTGCACATCACCTGCGTGATTCCCGACGTCTTTCCGGGGATCGAAGGCCTGAAGCCGCTGGGCGCGCCCGACGACATCGTGCCCGCGATCCTGCACGAGGACCTGATCGACGAGCGCATCGATGTGCGCATGGAGCAGGCCACGGCCGTGTGCCGGCGGCTTTCGAAAGCCGGACTGTTCGTGGGGCCCTCGTCCGGCGCCTACGTTCACGCCGCATTGCAGGTCGCCGCCACCGGCCGCTATCCCGTCGTCGCCACGGTTCTTTCCGACGGCGGCGAACGCTACGCCTCTACCGGGATGTGGGGTTAAACGGGGACGGTGTAGTTCAGGGGGAGGCGGCCGCCGTCGGCGAACAGGGTCTGGCCGGTGATGTACGAGGCCATATCGCTGGCCAGGAACACCGCGACCGAGGCGATTTCCTCGGGTTGACCCAGGCGGCCCATCGGCGTGCGCGAAAGGATCATGCGCCGCGCGTTCTCGTCGGTCATCACGGACTTGAGGATGTCGGTCTCGATGGAGCCGGGACCGATGGCGTTGACGCGTATTCCGTGCGCGGCCAGGCCCAGCGCCATGACGCGGGTCAACTGCGAGAGTCCGCCCTTGGACACCACGTAGGCGAGCTGGTTGGGAATCGCCAGCCGTTCGTTGACCGACGACATGTAGAGGATGCATCCGTCGCTCTTGCGTTTGACCATTTCGCGGGCGGCAAGCTGTCCCAGCACGAACCCGGCGCGCAGGTTGACCCGGTGCACGCGGTCGAACTTCTCGCGGCTGACCGTCAGCACGTCGCCGGGCGCCAGGATGCCGGCGTTGCTGAGCAGGATGTCCAGGCCGTCGAAGTGGTCGGCGGTGGCGGCGATCAGGCCCTCGCACTGCTCGTCGTCGCCCACGTCGCAGTGGTGCGCCAGGGTCGTGGCGCCGGTCTCCGCGGCAATCTCGCGCGCCGCCTGCTCGCAGCCCTCGAGATCGATGTCGGCCAGCGCGACGCCGGCGCCGTGTTGCGCGAAGGCGAAGGCGCAGGCGCGGCCGATGCCGTTTGCCGCGCCGGTCACGACGGCGATTTTGCCTTCGAGGAGCCGGTCGCCGTTCACGTCGGGGGCGTCAGGAGGACGGGACGTCCTCCCTCTACAACTGCTTGAGGTACCACTCGGCGATCTCCTCGCGGGTGGTCCACCACACGCCCGGCAGCGACTTTGCGTGCTCGATGAACTCGCGCAGGCCGCGCAT
The DNA here is from genome assembly GCA_026707445.1 of Gammaproteobacteria bacterium. GTDB lineage: Bacteria > Pseudomonadota > Gammaproteobacteria > Steroidobacterales > Foliamicaceae > Foliamicus. The sequence goes on along the minus strand of JAPOWV010000064.1, from coordinate 13,364 downwards.
CCGGTAGGCGCGCCCGGAAACGTGCGGATGCAGCCCCACGTTCATCATCCGCGCCTGCGTCGCGCCTTCGGCGTATAGCTGATCGAGTTCGTCGATCAGGATGTCGCGAAACTCGTCGGTCGTGTGGCCGCGCCGCGTGAGAATCGTGAAGTCGTTGATTTCGTTGGAGTACGGAGTGGACACTATGTTGCCGTGCGGGGTCCGGATCAGGTACGGCTGATCGTCGTTCATCAGGTCGCAGTAGAACAGCAGCCCGGCTTCGGCCAGGATCCCCGGCGTGGCGGTCGTGCCGCGCAGCGACGACGACAGCCAGCCGCGCGCCTTGCGCCCCACCGTGCGTTCGTAGATGTCCAGCGTGCGCTGTATCACTTCGCGCTCGCGCGCCTCGTCGCCGGAAAAGTCGGTCAGCAGTTCGCCCTGCTCATAGTTGTGCGCGATCAGCTCGCAGCCGCGTTCGATGGCCGCCTGCACCATCGGCAGCCGCCGCTCGCAGGTAACGGCATTGAGCGTGCAGGCCGGCGTGACGCCCAGTTCGTCGAACAGTTCGAACTGCCGCCAGATGCCCACCCGCTGGCCGTACTCGCGCCAGGTGTAGTTCGGGAAATCCGCCACCCGGCCCGGCAGGGCGTCGGGCAGGATCGGCGGCCCGCCGGCGTAATACGGCGCGTCGGTGTCCTTGGTCAGGTCCCAGGTCTCGAGATTGAACGTGATCAGCAGGGCGACGCGCTTGCCGTCCGGCCACTCGAGCCGCGGCCGCTGCGTAATCGGCGTGTAGTCGTACTCCACTTGAGAACTAGTGTTCGGCGAGCAGGGAGCCGAAGCCGTAGACCTTGTCGTCGATCCCGTTCTCCCGCAACGCATGCCAGTAGGTGCAGGTGTTGATCGCCAGCACCGGCTTGTCCAGCCAGTTCTCGGCCTCCGGCGCGATATGCGCGAACGCCAGGTTCGTGCCCACCTGGATGATCAGCTCCACCGATTCGTCGTTGACCTCATGCACCGACCGCCGCAGCGTGGCCGGGGTCTCGTGAGCGATCAGCATCGGGCTCTTGCTCTTCAGCCCCACCAGGTGGACCACCTCGAAGCCGCAACCCTCGAAGAAGTTGCGCACTTCCTTGTCCCCCACCGGCATGTACGGGGTGATCACGCCGATCCGCTTGATGTCGCCGTAGCAGGCGATGGCGTCGCGGCAGGCGTGCGAACCCAGGCCCACCGACACCCCGGCGCGCGCCTCGAGGTTCTTCTTGAGTTGTTCGGCGCCGAGCACGCCCTCCCAGAAGGTCTCGGCCGACATGCCCATCACGACGTAGTCCGGGCTGCAGGTCATGACGCGGTCCACGGCGGTTTCGGTCTCCGCGCGGATGTTCTCCATGAGCTGCAAAAATTCCTCGTCGTTGTTCACCGGGTCGTCCGGAATCCAGGCGCGCGAGAAGTGATTGGTCACGCCGCGCGGGCGCATGTCGTCGTATTCCGGCTGCACGCTGGTGTTGGTGGAGGGCGCCACCACACCGAACTTCATGCGCCATCCCAAGGTGTCTGTCATGGCTGGTCCTCAAGAACGAAGTCGGCCACGATGCGGGTCCATTCCCCGGGCTGCTCGTCAATGATGTCGTGAGTGCCGCCTTCCAACTCGGCGTATTCGAAGTCCGGGCGCAGCTTCATGATGCGCCGGCATTCGTTGTAAATGTCGTCGCCGGTGTTGGTGAATACCAGCGTCGGCTGGGTCATATTCCGCAACGGCTCGGAAAGATCATGCGAGAAGGCGGCCGCGTGGCCGAACTTCGCGTTCTCCCCCGCGATCAGCATCTGAACGACACCCCAATGCATGGCCCGCAGACTGGTCCATCCCGGCGTGAAATGAAGCCGCCGGTTCCAGATGTCCATCAGGTGGCTGCCGTCGGCCTGTGGTGGAGTCTCCGGTCGCTTGCTGATCGCCGCTCTCCACCCGGCCTGCTCCTCGGCGGTCAGCAGGGGCGCGCCGTTCAGCACGACGCGGGTCACGCGTTCGGGTTCCATAACGGCCAGCTCCGCGGCGATTGACGCCCCGGTGTGATGCCCAAGCAGTGCGGTCCGGTCCAGTTCCAGATGGTCGATCACGCTGCGGATGGCGTTCGCATAGTCGGCGATCGAAGGCTGCTCGTCGGGTACGTGGGATTGTCCGAAGCCGGGCGTATCGACGCCGATCGCTCGTATTCCGCGCTCCGCCAGCGGCTGATAGGCGGCCTCGAACATCTCCGAGGAACTGGGCGACTGGTGGAGCAGCAACAGCGCCGCGCCGCTCCCCGCCTCCTGGTAGTGGATCTGGCCGAACGGCCCGTCGGCGTAGCCTTTTCGTCGTTTCATTGCGGAGTCATCCCCTTTCTGGGCGGGCGCGCTAGTGTAGCCCAGCAGGACGTCCGCACACTCCCTGAACCCTATAATACCTGCGCCCCGCGACGCCTTCGGTCGTTGCGGTTGATGGAATAACATGGGCTGTAGCTACGTTGAAGTCATTGCTAAGGTGCGCCGATGCCACAGATGCAAACCTCAAGCCTGACGCCTCGCCAGTACTGGGAAGAGGTCAAGTCCAACCCCAACCGGGCGCGCTTCGGCTTCGGTGAAAAGGCGGCGTTGATCAACATCGATCTGCAGCGCGCCTATACGGACATCGACAGCTTTCCCACCGCCTACCAGACGAACCCCGACCAGATCGACTACGTCAACCGCCTGTCGGCGCTGGCGCGCGACAGGAACATGCCGGTGATCTGGACCTACGTCGCCTACATGGACAACGCCGACGATGCCGGCGTCTGGGGCACGCGCACCGATACCGAGAATTCCCTTCAGAACATCAAGGAGGGCGGCGCCCGCTCGGAACTGGACCCGCGGCTGATCGTGGACCGGGAACGCGATGCCGTGGTCAACAAGCGCATGGCCAGCGTATTTCACGACAGCCTGATACCCTCGCTGCTGGTCTGGCACAAGGTGGACACGGTGATCCTCACCGGCGGCAGCACGTCCGGTTGCGTGCGCGCCTCGTCCGTCTCCTCGCTCTCGCACGGCTACCGGACGATCGTTCCCGAGGAATGCGTGGCCGACAAGCACGAGATACCGCACTTCGCCAACCTCTGCGACATCATGCTCAAGTACGCGGATGTGGAGCCCTTCGACACGGTGGCCGGCTGGCTGGAGAACCATCCCGGCTGTGCGCCGATTCGCCGGGCGCGCGGCGTCGGCTTCTAGGACCCGAGGATTCCCCGTGCGGGAAGATCCGGCGCTTTACGACTACCGCTCCTGGGACGAGCGACTGCCGATCCGCTGGCCGGACGGCGCCAGGGTCGCCTTCTGGGTGGCGCCCAACGTCGAGTTCTACGAACTGGACCCGCCGCCCAATCCGATACGCAAAGCCTGGCCGCGCCCGACTCCCGATATCCAGGGCTATGGAACGCGGGACTACGGCAACCGTGTTGGCCACGTGCGCATGATGGAACTGCTCGACCGCCATGGCGTGCGCGGCTCGGTGAGCCTGTCGGTGGCGCTTTGCGAGCATCATCCCGAGATCATCGACATGTGCCGGGAGCGCGACTGGGAGTTCTTCAGCCACGGCATCTACAACACCCGCTACGCCTACGGCATGGACGAGGCCCAGGAACGCGCGATGATCGAGGACTCGGTGCGCACCATCGCCGAACACACCGGGCAGAAGTGCTCCGGCTACCTGGCCTCCGCCCTCACGCATACCGAGCGCACGCTGGACCTGTTCAGCGAGGCCGGCGGGCTCTATACCTGCGACCTGTTTCACGACGACCAGCCGACGCCCGTGCGGGTGCGCTCCGGTGAGCCGTTCGTATCCGTTCCCTACTCGCTGGAACTCAACGACACCATCGTCTATGTGGTCAACCGCATCGAGCCCCGGCGTTACGGAGAGATGATCAAGCAGGCCTTCGACCGGCTGTACCGGGAAGGCGAACGGGGCGGAACGGTCATGTGCGTGCCGCTGCACGCTTACCAGGTGGCGCATCCCCACCGGATACGCGCGTTCGAGGAAGCGCTGGCCTATATCACCGGGCACCCGGACGTCTGGGTGACCACGGGCCGGGAAATTGCCGAGTACTACGTGGAGCACTACTACGACCAGGCCGTGGCGAAGTGGGGCGGGGGAGACTCGGGGGACGGCGGAAATGGCGCTTGACCCGTCCTACCTGAAATACCAACACCGCCGCTACGGCATGGACCACGACCGGTACGAGTGGTCAATGCTGTCCAGGCGCGATCCGATTGCATGGCCGAACGGCGCCAGGGTGGCGCTTTGGGTCAACCTGGCGGTGCAGTTCTTTCCGCTGAACCAGAGCGGCAAACCGTTCCGCCCGCCGGGCGGCATGAGCACGCCATACCCCGACCTGCGCCACTACACGCTGCGCGATTACGGCAACCGGGTGGGCCTTTTCCGCTGCCTCGAAGCCCTGGACGAAGCCGGCGTGACGCCGACTTTTTCGGTCAACGCGGCCATCGCCGATCGCTACCCGCAGTTGCTTGAGCGCCTGAACCGGCGCGGCAACGAAGTGCTGGCGAGCTCCTGGAACATGGACACGCTGCATCACGGCGACATGGCCATCGACGACGAGCGGGAGTTGATCGACCGCTCGCTTGCGACCCTGCGCGCGGCCGTGGACCAGCCCGTCACGGGCTGGCTGGGTCCGGCGCGGTCGCAAAGCGGCAACACGCCGGACCTGCTCGCCGAGGCCGGAGTACGCTACATGGCCGACTGGATCAACGACGACATGCCCTATCCGTTCACGACCCGGCACGGCGAGTTGATTGCGCTGCCCCTGTCGCTGGAACTCGACGACCAGTTCATCGTCCAGAACAACCTGCACTCGGAATGGGAATACGCCGACCAGGTGAAGGACGCCTGCGATTACCTGCTGGCGGAGGCCGAGAGCACCGGACACGGGCGCTTGCTGGCCCTGTCCGTCCACCCCTGGCTCATGGGCCAGCCGCATCGCATCGGCGCCTTCGAGTCCGCGCTCAAGCACATCTCCGAGCAGACCGGCATCTGGTCGGCCCCCGCCGCCGACATCGTCACGACCTGGTCAGCGCAACGCGCCTGAGCGCGGCCTGACGGGAAGGAGGGTGTTCCGTCCCTCCACCCGGGAAACGAGGACGTTCCGTCCTCTAAAAACCTCGGTTGGAGGGACGGAACACCCTCCTTCCCTCCAATCGACATCCGCCGTCCGATATAGCTCCCGGATGTGCTCGTTCCGGTTATGCGCCATCCTCAAGGGTATTCAGCGCTTGCCAGGGTACGAGCGGGCCGTCGCGCGAGTGGTGGACGGCATCCCCGCCGTAGGCAACGGCGATCCGGCAGGCAATGCCCGCCGCGTCGAAATGACGCCGCGCGCGCCGCGGCTGCGTGAACATGCTTCGATCGGGTGTCGTGCCCGACTTCGCCTCCACGAGCAGTACTCCTTGTGGATGCTCCAACAGCAGATCAACCTCACCCACGTTCTTCTCACGATAGAAGTACATGCCGCGGACCAATGCCGGGTCGCGCCGTGTTCGCAGCTTCGCCAGCTCCGACACAACCCAGGTTTCAAAGAGTGCGCCGCGAAGCGGGTGGAGCCGGAGCTGCTCGGGCGTTTGAATGCCAAGCAGCCAGCATGCCAGCCCGGTGTCGTAGAAATACAGCTTGGGCGTTTTTGTGAGCCGTTTTGAGATGTTGCGGAAATAAGGCGGCAGCCGGAAGGTGATGTAACTCGCCTCCAGCACGCTCAGCCAATTGCCAACGGTTGCTGGGGCCAACCCGCAATCGCCGGCCAGTTCCGAGATATTCAGCGCCTGCCCGGTGCGTCCGGCGGCCAGCTGGACGAAGCGCTGAAAGGTTGCCAAATTGCCGATGTTCAGAATCTGGCGCACATCGCGTTCCAGGTAACTCGCCGCGTACATGCCCAGCCAAGCGGAGGGTTGCAACTGACGATCAAAAATGCGTGGGTAGCCACCCGTAAACAGCGCATCTTCCAGTGTTTCCGGTGCTGTCGAAAATCGCGTGGCTTCGCGTCGCGACAAGGGCAGGAGGTGGAAAATGCCCGCCCTGCCGGCGAGCGACTGGGTGACTTGGGACAGCAACGAAAGATTCTGCGATCCGGTCAGAATCCAGCGGCCGGGCGAGGCATCCTCATCCACGATCCCTTGCAGGTAAGAAAGAAGATCGGGCGCCCGCTGAACCTCATCGAGAATCGCTCCGTCGGGATAGCCACCGAGAAACCGCTTCGGGTCATCCAGGGCGAACTGCCGCACGCCTGGGTCTTCCAGCGAAACGTACGGATGCTCGGTGAACAGTTGTCTGCAAAGTGTCGTCTTGCCGCTCTGGCGTGGACCTGTAATCGTGACCACAGGCAACTGAGTCGCGCATTCGAGGACTTGCTCCGCAATGTCGCGGGAGATCGCCATGCGTGGTAGTATAGTGCAAGTGCAGTCGAAATAGGAAATCGACTTTATATTTTGGCTGTTTTTTGGCGGCTATTACTCGGGAATACCTAAGGCGAAGCAATTTTTCCGCGCCAATAAATAAATGAAAAAATCAATCGCCGCATTTTTACCTTCGGTACAGGCCACTGGATAATGCCGCAAATGTTCATAAGAAGAATAATCGAAGCATTCAGGAATCTTGTCACCCGTTTTCGCACCGCAAAAGGGCCAGGAGCAACTGCGAGAGAACTTGACGGTCGGCCCACGGAACATCCCCGGGATTCTAATCCTGGGCCGCCGCACCCGATTTCCGCCCGTCCATCAAATCAAGAAAGGCCAGATTCGCCGCCTGCTCCGGGAAAGAATCTGTCCAACGCAAATCCGAAAGCAGCCGCACCAACTCCTACGCATACGACAATTCCTTCGTCGCCGGATCAATCAGGCCAAGAGAAAACAGAAGGCAGCCTACCTGCACCATCGGGGGTGCTTCCGAATTTCGGCACTGACCCTCCTTCGGAAGCAAGTGCGCAATCTGATTCCTCCGATGTGAGCACGGAAATGGGCAATTCTTCTTCTCCAGAAGAAACTCGCATGGTGCCCGACCCCTTTCCCAAGGGACGCAATCAACAGTCCCGGCTCTCTCAATCCACCCACGATATGCATCCTCGAAATGAGGGTCCGAATGAGGAAAACCAGAATGAGCCACACTCGGTCGAAGAGGCAAGTGCAATTCGCAAGCCGCGAGAAATCGGAGGCAGGCGAGGGCGGTCGTTCTCCGCGCCGAAGCAAAAGGGGAGTCAGGCGCCCAAATCCCGCCCCGAACTCTTTTGCAGACTGGAGAATGGAGTCTGGCGGGTTTTTGTGTCAGCAGCTGACGATTGCCCCATATCGGCAGTGCATTTGAACGGCTCGCAACTGGACTCCACGCGCGGGGAATATCGCCTGCCTTCCCTGATAGGTCGGGTGTCGGTTTCGCATGATGAGGGGCGCACACACGAGGTGCCACTATTCGAAGGTGATCCACTAATCTTCAAGTTGCGAAAAGGCTGGTCGGGCACAGGGCGCAGGATTCCCAGGGTCACCAAGGGGCACTTCATCGTCCTTGCTCCTGTGAAATGGGAAAGGACTGGTCGGGCTCCCGTGGAAGCGGAGGACTGCGCGGACGGGGAATTCCGTGCGCATTATTTCTACCGAAATAACGAAACGCAGCGTGGGGATTCTGGCGGTTTCCGGGAATGGGAAGGCCAGACGTTTGGAGAAAACGTAATCAACTTCGCCGGCAATGCCGCTTATGACAATTCCGACGAGGGCGAGTTATTTGTGGGAGAGGCACCCAGCCTGGAAGCTCCACCCGGTATCGAGTGGGCGCGCGTGGGCCAGGAGGAGGAACGCGGCTGGGGAGAAAACTTCCAGCCAAACGAGGAATCGTTATCGGCCACGCTGAACGGCAGAGAGGGGCGGTTCTTTCTCCGAATTTACGATTCAAGCCCGCGACTAATGGACAGCGAGGCGTTTCGGTACTCCAGCAGCCTGAAAGAAATACAAGTCAACGGCCAAGAGTACACGGAGGGCACCGTGCTCATGCCGCCGCCCTCTGGCTACGACCTCGTGAAGGTGCGCTTTGTCGGTGCCGATGGCAAGACCATTTCTCCCGTCGTAGCGGGTCACACGTCGCATTCGGCGGTTCGTGCGGACATTCTGGAAGTTTCTCCGCACCCGTATGCAGACCGCATTGAGTGCTTCATTGGTTCCGGGACCGGAGGCGTGACTGTTGTGTTGCAGCTTCCCAGAATCTGGTGGCGACTGGAGCAGGAAGGTGAGGATAGGCCGGAGTGGTCCGACACGCCGATAGTGATGACCCGGCAGGTCTTTGACAGCCACGCCCGAAAGAACGCGAAGCTCGCGGTGCTGTCGAAGCAATTTCAAACGCTTCGAATAGGGTTCGATGATGATCTGGACAGGAAGTGCAGCAGAAAGGCTGATACGGATTGCTTTTTCATCCCATTGGCCGACTTCCGCGACTACACCCAGATTTCTGAACGCCTCACGCATGACGCCCGCCTCAATATTGAGTGCGCCGGGAAAATATTGCCAATAATTCGGGTTTCCGCTGACTCTTTGCCGGAAATCGTTTCCTTCGAGGTGAATCCGCCCAGTGTGCTTTCGGGAGAAACGGCACTATTGCGATGGGAAACCAGGAACGTAAACGCCAACGGCGTCGATATCAGCCCTGCAATCGGCTCGGTGGTGCGTTGCGGCGAAAGGGAGGTAAAGCGTGCATACACGACAACCTTTAGGCTGACGCTGAAGGCATCCGGTCATGAAGACGTGAAGCAATCGTGTACTTTGGAAGTCAACCCCAGGCAAGTAAATAAGTCAGTGTCTGGCGCTATGGTCAAGCGGAGCGGAGGTGGAGGATTCCGGGAAGGAAAAGGGTTCAGCCAAGGCGAGTACGAGGCGTCGGGCCTGACTTTTCAGGAACTTAGGAAAATTATGGATCGGCGTGGTTGCTTCATCGATACGCGGCGCCGGACCAAACATCAAACGAACATAGACCTGCTAAGGAGATGGCGTGATACCTGATATCGATGTGCGAGATTGGCCGGAAAGAATTCGGCAGCGCTACGAGAACTACCTGAAGACCTCATTCTTCTTCAAGGAGCCGCAACTCCGTGACTCTTTCCAGAAGGCCCTGCGTGCGGAGTCCAGCCTCCTGAAGGGACCCTTCCCGGAAGCCGATCGGGGGTTCGCGAGAGGACTGCATGCCCGTACGCTGGCGGCCGAGTTCTTCGCAGGCAGGGCCGAAAGCCTGGTGCCGGCGCTGATCGACCGCCGACTTTATACGCATCAGGAAGACGCCATCCGCGCCACGCACTCCGATGCATTGAACGTGGTGGTCGCGACCGGTACTGCCAGCGGTAAGACCGAGAGCTTTCTTTACCCCATTCTGTTCGAACTGTACCGGCAGCATCTCGCCGGAGAGCTAGAGAAGTCGGGTGTACGGGCCTTGATTCTCTACCCGATGAATGCGCTCGCGAACGATCAGCGCGAGCGACTGGGCGCCATTTGCAGGGATCTGTTCAAGGCTTCATCTGCGTTCAAACCAACGTTCGGCCAATACATTGGACAGACGCCGGAAAATGCGAGGGACAAGTATCGCAATGCCACGGCCCGTGCCGAGAGCCGGCTGCCCGGCGAACTGGTTTTTCGAGACGAGATGCGCGAGTCCCCGCCGCACATTCTGTTGACGAATTACTCAATGCTGGAATACCTGCTGATCCGTCCCAACGACAGCCCCCTGTTTGACGGTGGGCGGGGGGCGCACTGGCAGTTTGTTGTGCTGGATGAGGCGCATCAGTATCGCGGTGCGAAGGGCATGGAGATGGGCATGTTGATTCGGCGCCTCAAGCAACGATTGCGCGACGGGGGGCGGCGCGATCCGTTCCGATGCATCGCCACCAGCGCGACGATTACCTCTGGACACGGAGACAAGGAAAGGCGCGCGGTTGGCGAATTCGCGGCAGCGCTTTTCGGGGAACCATTCTCAACGCCCGGCATCGTGTTTGGCAGAACGCTTGCAACCGATAAGGGAAGCCGACCGCGCCGCTACCACGCGTTCCTCCGCGCTCTTGAGGGCGCGTTTCTTGTACATCGGGAAGGCGCCGATGTAGTGGTGCTGAATCGGAAGAGCGAGGGCGAAGGCGCCGCTGTCGCTGAGCCAATCGAAATCGCGCTTTGCCGCGAATGTGGCCAGCACTACTACGTTGGCCGGAAGCGTGGCGGGAAGCTAATGGAAGCCGACCGCGATCCGAGCCATTCTGACTTCCGCGTGGATTACTACCTGCCGACAGATGACGGGGAGCAATGGCTTTGCAGACGATGTGGCGCTCTGTCGAACTCAGCGCCCGACTGCAACTGTAACGCAGCCATCCGCGTAAAGCAGTGCGATTCTCACCAAGACAATCCCGACCAACTCAAGCAATGTGTAAGTTGCGGCTATCGGCGCGGGGGAGTCGGTGATCCCGTTCAGGAAATCGTGCATGGATCGGATGGACCCAACAGCGTCATTGCCACCGCCCTGCACGAACTGCTGCCGCAGGACCGGCGCAAAGTTCTGGCGTTCGCCGACAGCCGCCAGGAGGCTGCGTTCTTTGCCTGGTATGCGCAGGATTCCTACGGAAAGCTGCGCGACCGGAACCTTATCCTCCGCGCCATCACGGCCGAACCGGTTGCTGAAGAAGGCCTGTCGATTGACGATTTGCGCAACCGCACGCTTCGGGAGTGGGGTAAGGCTGGCCTGTTCAGGTCAACGGACAGCGGGGAAACAAAGGACCGGAAGGTGCTCGCATCTATCCTTCGCGAGGCCGTGACTGACGAGAACAGGCTGTCGCTGGCAGGAGTCGGTTTGGTCAAATGGTTTGTGGCTCTGCCTCAGGATCTGCGTATGCCGGATGTCTTGCGGCGTTCACCATGGAACTGCACCGAAGATGAGGCACGCGTCCTGGTCGACTACCTGCTGGACGAGATGCGCACGCGACGGGCTCTGAATATGCCGGAGACCGGCGGCACGCCGGCTTGGAAAGATGTCTCGCCCTGGCCGCAACAAGCATTTGCTCGTGCTGCGCCGAGCGGGCGAAGGAACGTGCTGCAATGGGGCCATCCCGCATCCGCAGTGGTGAATCATTTCCTTCGGAGGCTTGTTGCCCACAGCGGACTAGGGAAGGATGAGATTCAATCCGCTTCGACTGAGTTGATGACTAAGATATGGGATGCGCTGCGGGAATGTACCCCTGAGCCGATACTCTCTCGCGCACCCGCCAACGGCACGTTTCGTCTGGACCCCTGCTGGCTTCGGATCAAGCCTATCAATCCGGATGAGCTATGGGAATGTGATACTTGCGCCACGCTTAGCAGCTTCAATATGCGAGGGGTCTGTGCGCGTAATCGTTGCCCCGGCATGCTGATTCCGAGGAATCTGAAGCGCTTGGAGAGCAACCACTATCGTTTGCTGTATGAAAGCTCCCGATTGCCGCCGAAATTGCGCGCCGAGGAACATACCGCGCAAATCGATGCCGACGAAGCCCGAAGGAGGCAGGAACAGTTCAAGAGCGGCGACATTCATTTGCTCAGCTCCTCAACCACTTTCGAAGTTGGCGTTGACCTTGGTGATCTGGAGTCCGTGTTTCTGCGCAATGTTCCTCCAGAGTCGTTCAATTACGCACAGCGCGCAGGAAGGGCCGGCCGGCGGGACACGCCCGGACTGGTGCTGACCTATTGCCGCCGCAATCCCCACGACCTGTATCACTACGAAAATCCCGTTGATCGAGTGATTAACGGCGAGATACGCCCGCCGCGATTGCGCGTCACAAACGAGAAAATCATCCTCCGGCACATGGTTGCCGTCGCGCTGTCCGAATTCTTCAAGAGCGACACGAACAGGTTCCATAATGTCGAGGCTTTCGTTGGGAATTGGCACGCACCGCAGGCGACCGACAAACTATTCGCCTTCTGTGCAATCAATGGCGATTTGAAGGGCACGCTGTCACGCATCGTTCCTCCGGCAATGCACGGCCAAGTCGGGCTTGAGGACGATACCTGGATCGACAAAATTGCCGGAGCGGACAGTCGGCTAACGCTTGCTGAAGCGGAAGTCTGTGCGGACTACACTGCGATGGAGGCCTTGCGCAAGGAGGCTTTCGATCACGGCAAGGATAGTTGGGTCGGACGCATCGGCCGACGAATGAATACAATCGCCAGAGAGCGGACCCTCACTTTTCTTTCACGCAAGGCCGTCATTCCCAAGTACGGTTTCCCGGTGGACGTGGTCGAACTTGATGCGCAGTCTGGCGATGGCCGCCCCACCGGCGTCGCGCTTCAGCGGGATCTGTCGCAGGCTATTGCCGAGTACGCGCCGGGCGGCAAGGTGGTCGCCAACAAATTGGAATGGGAATCGTGCGGTGTGAAGTCGATTCCAGGGAAGGCATGGCCGGTGCAGCACTACCTTTACGACGATGCGCGCAATTTCAAGCGTGGAAACGAGGGCGACCTGGACAGTGGACGAAAGTACTTGATTCCGCAGTTCGGATTCGTAACGCCGTTGTTCAAGAAACCCAGGCAGCCGACAGGTCGGGCGCGTCGTCTCTACACTACACGCCCGTTCTTTCCCGGTTTCGATGCCGAACCTGACTGGGAAACCATTCTCGGAGTCCGGGTGACCAAAGCCGTCCCGGGAATGCTGGTCATATTGTGTGAAGGCCGGAATAGGGAAGGCTTCTACATCTGCCGGTCGTGCGGGAGCCACATGGCGGGGCCGAAGGCCACCCACAAGTCGCCATCCGAATCAACTTGCAACGGCACTCTGGAGCGGTTCTCCCTTGGTCACGAACTCGTCACGGATGTTGTTCGCCTGCGATTTCCGGGACTGCAAGCAGAATGGGTTGCGTATTCGCTGGCTTACGCGGTCCTACTGGGCGCGGCGGACACGCTGCAAGTGCCGGACACTGACCTGAACGTCACCATTACTGGCGGGGATCAGCCCGGAGAATCGGCGGTCGTGCTCTACGACAACGTGCCGGGCGGTGCCGGGCTTGTGGCGCAATTGGAGGATGAAGGAGTTTTCGCCAATATCCTGCGGGACGCTACGGAGCGAGTCCAAGGCAATTGCGGCTGCGATTCGAGTTGCTACGGGTGCCTTCGTAGTTACCGAAATCAATTCGCGCATCCGTATTTCAACCGTCACGATGCGCTGAGAGTTCTGACTCAGCTGTAAGACGAAAAGTGGGCGCCTGGTCAGCGCAACGCGCCTGACCGCAACCCCGTAGGGCAGGAGGGCGTCGCGCCCCTCCACACGAGGTTTTTAGAGGACGGCACGTCCTCGTTTCCCGGGCAGGAGGGCGTCGCGCCCCTCCACCCGGGAAACG
>JAPOWV010000075.1:17337-17645 GCA_026707445.1 Gammaproteobacteria bacterium | reverse complement strand
AACTCCGTGCCAGCAGCCGCGGTAATACGGAGGGTGCGAGCGTTAATCGGAATTACTGGGCGTAAAGCGCGCGCAGGCGGTTGGGTAAGTCAGATGTGAAATCCCCGGGCTTAACCTGGGAATTGCATTTGATACTGCCCGACTAGAGTATGGGAGAGGGAAGTGGAATCTCCGGTGTAGCGGTGAAATGCGTAGAGATCGGAGGGAACACCAGTGGCGAAGGCGGCTTCCTGGCCCAATACTGACGCTCAGGCGCGAAAGCGTGGGGAGCAAACAGGATTAGATACCCTGGTAGTCCACGCCGTAAA
>JAPOWV010000075.1:0-17222 GCA_026707445.1 Gammaproteobacteria bacterium | reverse complement strand
GCATGTGGTTTAATTCGATGCAACGCGAAGAACCTTACCTGCCCTTGACATCCTTGGAATCTCCCGGAGACGGGAGAGTGCCTTCGGGAACCAGGTGACAGGTGCTGCATGGCTGTCGTCAGCTCGTGTCGTGAGATGTTGGGTTGAGTCCCGCAACGAGCGCAACCCTTGCCCTTATTTGCCAGCGGTTCGGCCGGGAACTCTAAAGGGACTGCCGGTGACAAACCGGAGGAAGGTGGGGACGACGTCAAGTCATCATGGCCCTTACGGGCAGGGCTACACACGTGCTACAATGGCCGGTACAGAAGGTCGCTAACCCGCGAGGGGGCGCCAATCCTCAAAGCCGGTCGTAGTCCGGATCGAAGTCTGCAACTCGACTTCGTGAAGTCGGAATCGCTAGTAATCGCGAATCAGCATTGTCGCGGTGAATACGTTCCCGGGTCTTGTACACACCGCCCGTCACACCATGGAAGTTGGTTGCACCAGAAGTGGGTAGCCTAACCCTCGGGAGGGCGCTCACCACGGTGTGGCCAGCAACTGGGGTGAAGTCGTAACAAGGTAGCCGTACGGGAACGTGCGGCTGGATCACCTCCTTTAAGAGCAAAAACCCTCGGTCTTCGAAGGACCGGTTCTCGGGTTCCCACACTCAAGCTTGTCGCCTGTTTTTTCCCTGGGCGCGAGGGCGTCCCGCCCTCGAAGAATTCGCGCCCTTCCCACCCGGTTTGTAGAAAACGCGCCCGTTCGGCTATCGTTGCCAGCGGGTCGTCGAAATTAACTGCATCCCGGAAAGGAAGGAGGACTGAATGACTGCGTACATAGTTGTTGCGGCGCGCGTGGACAAGCGCACCGAGGGTTTTATCGAGTATTCAAAGCGCGCCGGTGAGCTTACGTATAGCTGTGGCGGCGAGTACATCGTGCGCGGGCCCGCGGAAACGGTCCTGGAGGGCGACATGTGGGGCCAGCGCCCCTGCGTCATCTCGCGCTGGCCGTCGCTGGAAGCCGCCAAGGCGTTCTGGAATAGCGAGGAATACCAGGAAGCGCTCAAGCCGTTGCGCGCCGACACCGGCCTCTATGACGTGGGCCTGTTCGAAGGCACTTGAGACTCCGCGTCCGCGCCGGCTGCCTTATCGATTCGCCTTTCCGGAGGCGCCCGACTGCCGGGTCAGCGGTATGGCGATGCAGATCAAGCACGGATTTCCGCCCGTCTTCGATTCGCGCGCAAGAGTGCTTATTCTCGGATCCTTGCCGGGCGATGAATCGCTGCGCCGGGGTGAGTATTACGGACATCCCCGGAACCAGTTCTGGGCGTTGCTTGAAGGTGTTTTCGGGCAGGAGTTGGCGCGCGTTGAGTATGAGCGCAAATGCGCATTCCTGCTGCGAAAACGTATTGCGCTTTGGGACGTGCTCAAGGCAGCCGAGCGCCGCGGCAGCCTCGACACCGCCATTCGCAAGGAGCGCCCGAACGATCTGCCTGCGCTTTTCCGCGAACTGCCCCGCCTGCGCGCGGTGGGATGCAATGGCGGTAAGGCGCATCGCTCGTTTTGCAGGCACTTTGGTGTCTGGCTGAATGACTTTCCGGGCGAAATAAACCTGTGCCGCCTGCCTTCATCAAGCCCGGCGTACGCGGCCATGCCGCTGGAAGCCAAGGTCAGGCGCTGGCGGCAATTCCTGGAGGCTGCGCTTGCGGATCAGTAGCTGATCCGCAAGCGCGTGAATTGATTAGAATTCTTGCGAGGCAATTATTGTGAAGATTGAAGGGTCTGTGGCGCTGGTGACCGGTTCCAACCGGGGCATCGGCCTGGGTTTCGTCAAGGTGCTGCTGGAGCGCGGCGCCAGCAAGGTGTACGCGACGGCGCGCGATGCCTCCAGCCTGCCGGACGTCGTGGACCTGGATCCGTCGCGGATCACCGGCTTCGTTCTGGATATCGACGACGACGCGCAGCGCCGCTCGGTGGCCGGGCAGACGGGCGATACCAGCCTGTTGATCAACAACGCGGGAGTACCCGGCAGCGAGGACGAGAATGAGAGACGCTTCCTGCGGGCCAGCAGTCTTGACGACGCCCGCCGGTTGATGGAAACGGACTGCTTCTCGCCGATCGAAATGTGCCGCCTTTTCCTGCCGAACATGGTGCAGCGCGGCGAGGGCGGCGTGATCAACATCCTGTCGATCGGCGCGATCTTCTGCCTTCCTTCACATGCGAGCTATTGCGCCGCCAAGGGCGCGCAGGCCCTCATGACCATGGGTTTGCGCGCCGACCTGGACGGCACCGGGGTGGACATTGCCGGCGTCTATACCGGCGGCGTCAGGACCCGGATGTCAGCCCGCGACATTCCGACGTTGCTCACCCCGGAAGAGCACGCAAGGGACGTGTTCGATGCCTTCGAGGCTGGTGAGCGGCATATTTTCGCCGGCCTGGGCGCCGGCGAAATGCGCGACACGATCCTGGCGGACCCGGGCGCTTTTGAGCAAAGGCAGATTGAACGCTTCCGCAACCCCGAGAAAGCCTGGGATTAACGGTTCTTCCAGCGCCACCACAGGACGGGCCCTGTAAGCACCAGCAGGACCGCCAAACCGCCCACCAGGTCGTTGATCCACTTGAACTGCTCGTGAATGATGTTGCCGGTGTGCACGTCCACCATGAACAGGTAGAAAGTGGCGCCGGGCAGTTGCGGTGACTTCATGTCCGTCAGTCGGAAATCGCCCGATGGCTGCTCCCTGTAAAAACCCCTGCTGTTCTTCAGATGGATGGCCGAATCGAGCAATACGCCGTCGCTGATCATGGTGGCCGGTCCGTTGATCCGAGACCACCCGCCGTCGCCGTCGCGCCGCTGAAGGTGCATTCCGCGGTTATTGCTGAAGAACACGCGGTCTCGCACGCGGAAAAGGTTGCCGCCCTGGTTGCCGGCATCGATGTCGGCGTTCCAGGACCTGCCGGCGTCTTCCGTGTGCAGGAGCCCGAGCCGGGTGCTGACGCTTAACCGCCGAGGCTCCCCGGGATACGCCACGATCTGCTCGAGTTCTTCTCCGAGCGAGCGATACTGATACACCGGGGGCAGGGACGAGCGCTCCACAGGCAGGTCGCGCGCCCAGTTGCCGAAGCCGACGACGTGATCCAGGATGATTCCGGTCACGCTCAGGTAAACAATCGGTATGAGCGCCAGAAGTCCGAACGCGGTGGCGTGGGTGCGGTACAGCCAACGGTGTGTCTCCCGGCGCACCCTGGGTCCCGGTCCGGACCGGCGCCGCCAGCGCCAGGGCAGAAACCAGTAGAGAAAACCGCTGACGGCCAGCACGGCCATCGCCAGTCCGCCCAGGTCGTTGATCAGCGTTGAGGCCGTGCGGCCGAAGATTCCGTAGCCGAAGTGAAGGTCGAAGACGAAGTCATAGACGCTCACCTGCTTCGGCAATCCCGTCACCGTGACCCGGTCCGGAGTCAGCCATTCAAGCCGGGAGGGATCGGTGCGGCTGATGCGGAAAATACGTTCGTGGCCTACCACGCCGACCAGTTCGTCCGGATGGCTGCCACGGGTAAGGCTGCCAATGCGCGTTCCCTGCAAGGCCAGGCGCTCAATGTCCTTGCCCTGTCCGGTCGTTCGCCACAGCCCGTCGTCGGTGGCCACGACGATTCCTTCGAGGCTGCCGTCGCCCGGGCGAACGAAGCGCAACACCTGCGGCTTGTCGCCGTCGGGAAAGGCAACGTCGCGCCAGTTCTCGCCACCGTCTTCGGTCAGCCACAGGCCGCGCTCGGAACCGCCCAGCCAGCGGTTGGGCTGCGCTTCGTCCACCGCAACGTAGCGCATGACCGTCGCGGGCAGCAGTCGTGCCACTCTCGTGGAGAGCCAGGATTCGGGTACGGTCATCTGCCGCTGCCAGCGCCACTCGTCGTGGTCCAGCAGAATCCCGCTGACGCCAAGGACCAGCAACCACGCACCCGCGCCAAGCCCCGCCCACTTGTGCAGCGTCAAAAGCGCACGGTTCAGCGGCGTGCGCCGCTTCGGTCCCCTTTTGCGACTCATTGCATCTCCGGCCTCATCCCGGATACGACAAGCGCACCCTGCTCGGCTTCAGGATCAGAAATCGTATTGCGGGCGCTCCGGCTTGGTCAGCACCACGAACGGGGATGAGTCGGGCACGACGCGCAGGAATATTCCCATGGCCTGACTGTCGTCGGTTTTCTCCTTGTCCCAGCGCAATTCCTTTTCATCGCCGCAGCGCTGGATCGTCTTGAACCAGAGGATGCGGCCGGGCTCTTCCGGCAGCAGCGCGCGGAACATAAAGCGCCCGAATCGTCGCGTCGGCAGTTCGGACCCGGTCCAGACGATCTCGTCCACGGTCTGCTTGATCTGGAAGCCTTCGCCCATTTCAATCGGCGGATCGAGTTCGCGCATGATCGTCTCGGCCTTCCAGTCTGGATCATGCGCGACGGTTACCCGCATGACGCCTTCGGGAATCTTTATCCGCACCTCGATCGTTGGATCGGGTCCGCAGCCATGCGGCACTCGAACCTCCACATCGTGGAACCAGCCCGCCGGCATGTGGGTCATATGCACATAGGCGTGCCCCAGCGCCGTCCCGCTCACGCCGGCCAGAACGACAAGAGCCGCCAGCCTCGCCAGTGATCGCTTCATCGTATTGCCCTCCACCCGTCTCCGATTGCCCCGGCCGGAGAAGATACCGAAACTCCCGAGGCGTACCTCAAGCGTAAGATACACGGTGTCTTGGGGACAATCACCCGAGGAGGACGGCTGGTAAGCTTACGGGGATTAAAGACGGGGGTTGAATGAAAGGCAGCCGGCTCACGCTGGTACTGATGGGCATGCTGACCGCGCTGTTCGTGCTGCGCGTATGCGCGCAACTCGTGCAGGCGCTTTACCCGGTAGGCTGGGTTCCCGAATTCGAGGCCTGGCAGAGCGGCGTGCTGCCGTACCCGGTCCTGCTCGCCAGCCAGTTCGGCATTATCGGGTTGATGAGTATTGTGCTGCACAGGGTGCGCAACGGCACGATACGGGCCAGACCCTGGAAGTATCGGGTCTGTCTTGTGTTCGGCGGCGCCTACTTTGCCGTCATGGCTTTCCGCTGGCTGGCCGGCCTGACCTTTCTGGCCGATCAGGCCTGGTTCGCAAAGTCGCTTCCGGCCTTCTTTCACCTGGTTCTCGCCTCGTTCATTCTGTTGCTTGGTTCGCATATCCGCCGGCGGAAAAGAAACCCGAAAATATTCAGCTACACCCCGCGCGGCTAGGAATCCCCGGTCTGCCAGGGATCCCGTTTGCTTTTGCCCAAGCGGTCTTTCACAATGTCGCCGCGCGCTTTCGGCGCCGCCGGACCGATAGGAATCCATTGAAAGCGCAATGAACCAGCCAGCCCCGCACGTCGAGTACCGCGCAGTGCACAAGCGCTACGCGGAGTCGGACTGGGTCGTGCGCGACCTCGATCTCGAGTTGAATCGCGGCGAGTTTCTGACGCTCCTGGGCCCGTCGGGTTCGGGCAAGACAACCTGCCTGATGATGCTGGCCGGATTTGAACCGCCAACCATGGGCGATATCCGCATCAACGGCGTCTCGGTCGCCGGCCTGCCGCCCGACAAGCGGGGCATCGGCGTGGTATTTCAGAACTACGCGCTGTTCCCGCACATGAGCGTGGGCGCCAACCTGGCGTTCCCGCTGGAAGTGCGCGGGCTGAGCGCGGACCAACGGCGCGAACGGGTGGCCAGGGCGTTGGAGCTTGTGCGCCTGGAAGGCTATGAGGACCGTCGCCCCAACCAGTTGTCCGGTGGTCAGCAGCAGCGCGTGGCCATCGCCCGCGCGCTGGTCTTCGAGCCGGAACTCGTGCTGATGGACGAGCCCCTGGGCGCCCTGGACCGCCGCCTGCGCGAGCAACTG
The DNA here is from genome assembly GCA_026707445.1 of Gammaproteobacteria bacterium. Classification (GTDB taxonomy): domain Bacteria; phylum Pseudomonadota; class Gammaproteobacteria; order Steroidobacterales; family Foliamicaceae; genus Foliamicus. The sequence goes on along the minus strand of JAPOWV010000075.1, from coordinate 11,342 downwards.
CAATACGAAATCCGGCGCATTCAGCGGCAACTTGGCGTAACGGTGCTCTACGTGACCCACGACCAGACCGAAGCCATGGCCATGTCCGACCGGGTCGCGGTGTTTCGCGCCGGCCGCATCGAGCAGGTGGCCTCGCCGGAGGTGCTGTACGAAGAGCCGCAGCGGCCGTTCGTGGCCAGCTTCATCGGCGAGAACAATCTACTCAGGGGCCGGATCGTGTCGGTCGAGCGCGGCGTCTGCCACGTGGACGTGGGCGACCAGCACATCCAGGCAGCGCACATCGGAGACCTCGCACCCGGCAGCGAAACTCTGGTGGCGATTCGTCCGGAGCGGGTCCACATCGCGCCGCTGTCCATGCACTACTCGAACGAATTCGATGCCGAGGTCGAAGACATCAGTTTTCTCGGCGATCACCTCAGGGTGCGACTGCTGACATGCGGCAGTTCGGATTTCATCGCGAAGATTCCCAATATCGTGGGGCATGGCGGCATCCTGCCGGGAGATACGGTCCGGATCGGCTGGGGCGCGCTGGACTGCCGGGCCCTGGAAGCCGAGGCCCTTTGACAACTATCGCAAGAGAAGGGGGTAGCGTAATGACTAATGGTTTTTCCGGTCGTTTCCGGGGAAAGGCGCCGGCCGTGCGGGGCCTCTGCCTTTTTATCATCTGCCTGGCGCCCGCCGGCGCTGCGCTGGCTGAGGCCATCACGGTCGTATCCTGGGGGGGTTCGTACGCGCGCGCGTGCCAGCAGGCCTATCACGAGTCGTTCACCGCCGAAACCGGCATTGAAATAATGCTGGAGGACTATAACGGCGGGCTTGCCCAGATTCGCGCCCAGGTCGATGCCGGAGCGGTGCATTGGGACGTGGTGGACCTGGAGATGCCGGATGGCTGGCTGGCCTGTCAGGAGGGCCTGATCGAACTGCTGGAGGTGACGGAATTGCCTGCTGGCGTGAACGGCGAGGCGCCCGAGGACGACTACCCGGGCGAATATGTTACCGAGTGCGGGTCCGGAGTGACCTTCTATTCCACGGTATTTGCCTATAACTCGAATTACCTGACCGGCCCGCCGCCGCAAACCGTCGCCGATTTTTTCGATCTTGAAAAATTTCCCGGCCGCCGCGGCATGCGCCGCTCGCCGTTCGTCAATCTCGAATTCGCGTTGCTCGCCGACGGTGTGGCGCCGGACAGGATTTACTCCGTGCTGGCGACTTCCGAGGGCGTGGATCGGGCCTTCGCCAAACTGGATACGATCAAGGACCAGGTAGTGTGGTGGGAGGCGGGCGCCCAACCGCCGCAACTGCTCGCTGATGGCGAAGTCATCATGAGCACCGCCTACAACGGCCGGATATTCAATGCGCAAGTGCTTGAGAACCAGCCCTTTGTCATCGTGTGGGACGGGCAGGCGCTGGACAGCGGTTTTCTGGCGATCGTCGCCGGAACGCCCCGTTACGAGGCGGCCAGGCAGTTCGTGCAGTTCGCCAACCGCCCCGAGTCGATCGCCAACATCAGCAAGTACATCTCGTATGGACCGGTTCGCCGGTCACCCCGCGCATTGGTGGATAGTCATCTGGCTACCGGCGTGAAGATGCAGCCGCACATGCCCACCTCACCGGAGAACCTGACGCGCGCTGTTCGGCTCGATTGGCGCTGGTGGAGCGAGAACCGGGACGACATATACGAACGCTTCAGCGCCTGGCTGGCGCGATAGCGGCCGGTCCGGGTCCCAAGGCTTGAAGCGGATTCTGCATTTATCGGCGGCGACGCCCCGGCTGGGCGCGCTGGCCCTGGTGTTGCCGCTGCTGGCCTTCGTTACGGTCAGCTTCGTGATCCCTCTGGGGACCCTGCTGGGCAAGAGCGCGTACCAGCCGGAAGTCGCCCGGGTCCTGCCGCAAACGATCACAGAGCTCAGGGAGTGGACCGGCGATGGGCTTCCGTCCGAGGATGCCTTCGCCGCCATGGCGCGCGAGTTGACGGCGCTTGGCGAAAATCGTCCCGAACTGGCTCGTGTCAGCGGGGCCATCAACCGCGTGCAGAGCGGGATGCGGGGCGTTCTCAACCGCACGGCGAGGCGGTTGGCGAGAACCGGGCAAGCAGGATCATGGCGCGCAACCCTTACCGGAATCGATTCGTCCTGGGAAGAGCCGGCAACCTGGCTGGCAATTCGGGAAGCCGGCGCCCGCTTTACCCTGCGCCATTACCTGCATGCTCTGGATCTTGAACAACGGTCCGGAGGCGGCATTGCGCCGAAGGCGGCGGACGAACGTGTGTATACACCGCTGATGTGGCGCACGTTGCTGGTCAGTCTGGGCGTGACGCTGCTGTGCCTCGCGATCGGCTATCCCATTGCCTACATGATTGCCGCGTCGCCGCCCGCCCGCGGCAGGATACTGCTGCTGCTTGTACTGGTCCCGTTCTGGACCTCGCTGCTTGTGCGAACGACGGCGTGGATCGTCCTGTTGCAGCGCCAGGGCGTCATCAACGGCTTCCTGGTTTCTCTGGGTCTCGTTCCCGACGACGGGCGCCTGCAGATGATCTACAACATGACCGGCACCTTCGTGGCCATGACGCATGTGCTGCTGCCGTTCATGGTGCTGCCTCTTTACTCCGTGATGCGCTCGATTCCCAAATCGCACATGGCCGCCGCCGTGTCCCTGGGCGCCGCGCCCCTGCAGGCCTTTCGCCGGGTCTATCTACCGCAGACCCTGCCGGGCATAGGAGCGGGCTCGTTGCTTGTATTCATTCTGGCCATCGGCTACTACATAACGCCGGCGCTGGTGGGCGGGCGCACCGGCGAACTGATTTCGAGCCAGATTGCCTATCACGTGCAGACATCGCTGAACTGGGGCCTGGCGGCGGCGCTCAGCAGCATTTTGCTTGTAGCGGTGACGGTCCTGTATCTGGTCTACAGCCGGGCGATCGGCATCGAACGGATGAGGCTGGGCTGACATGAAGCACGCGCCGAACGCAGGTATAGTCTCCGCGAACGAGGGCGACCGGCCCTCTGCGAAGGCGGGGAGGCCTTCGCTTCCGGGCAGGAAGCTGGGCCGCTGCGGCTTCAATGCATTCTGCGTTGCGGGATTCGTATTCCTGCTCGCCCCGATCCTGGTCATCGTGCCCCTGAGCTTCAATGCGGAGCCGTATTTCACGTTCACCGAAGGGATGCTGCGTCTGGATCCCGAAGCCTGGTCGCTGCGCTGGTACGAAAGCATTGCCGAGGACGATGCATGGCGCCGCGCCCTGGTCAACAGCCTCATCATCGGTGTCGCCGCCACGGTGCTGGCCACCACCCTGGGAACGCTGGCGGCGCTGGGCCTGGCCAGCCCGTCCATGCCGGGTCGCACGCTGGTTACCGCGGTGCTGATATCGCCCATGATCACGCCCATCATCATCGTGGCGGTGGGCGTGTTCTTCTTCTACTCGAGCCTCGGGCTGGGCCAGACCCACGCCGGACTGATCCTTGCCCACGCGGCCCTGGGCGCGCCGTTCGTTGTCATCACCGTTACCGCCACGCTGGCGGGTTTCGACCGGACCGTACTGAGGGCGGCCGCCAGCCTCGGCGCGGGGCCCATGCGGCGCTTCTTCCGGATCCAGTTGCCGCTCATCTCCCCGGGGGTCTTCTCCGGAGGCCTGTTCGCGTTCGCCGCTTCGTTTGACGAGGTCGTCGTCGTGCTGTTTCTCGGGGGGCTGGAGCAGCGCACGATCCCGCGCCAGATGTGGGCCGGCATAAGGGAACAGATCAGCCCGGCGATTCTGGCCCTGGCCGTGTTCCTGATCGCATTCGCCGTCGTGGTCCTGCTGACCGTGGAATGGCTGCGGAGCCGTTCCGCTTCCGCGCAAAGATCGGTACATTAGTCCCTTATGACTGAAAGCAAGATGAGTAGAAAGGGTAGGTTCGTGGCCGCCTCGGCCTATCCGATCGTCATGGCGCTGGCCTACGCTTCGTTTGCCGTATTCTCCCGGCTGGGCCTGACCACGGCGTTGAGCGCATACGCGGCCGTGCTGCTTGGAGCGGTCCTGATCACCTGGCATGAGCTGAAGCTCCCATACCGGCGGGACTGGAAGCCGGCCGCCGCGGAGGTGGGCGCCGACGCCATGTACCTGGGCGCAGTGCAGATCGGCGTGCCCCTGCTTCTGAGCGTGACGCTGGTGGTGGCGCTGGCGGACGGGCTGCGCGCTCAGAGTCTCGTGCCGGGAAATCTCTGGCCGCATCAATGGCCGGTATGGGCGCAGGCGGCCCTCATGATGCTGGCGGCGGATTTCGGGCGCTACTGGCTGCATCGCGCCTTCCACAGGTTCTCTGCGATGTGGCGGCTGCACGCCGTGCATCACTCGCCGCACCGCTTGTACTGGGTCAACGTAGGCCGGTTTCATCCGCTGGAGAAAGCCATCCAGTACTGCCTGGACGCACTGCCGTTCGCGCTGGTCGGAGTTTCGGGCGAAGTCCTGGCTGCGTATTTCGTGTTTTACGCCGTCAACGGCTTCTATCAGCATTCCAACTGCCTGGTGCGCCTGGGCCCCCTGAATTACCTGATCGCGGGCCCCGAGCTTCATCGCTGGCATCACTCCGAGCTGCCCGAAGAATCCAACAACAACTTCGGAAACAACCTCATTGTGTGGGACCTGCTGTTCGGCACCCGGTTCCTGCCCGAAGACCGCGAGGTGGGACCGCTGGGGCTGGTGAACCGCGCATACCCGATGGGGTTCTGGGTGCAGATGCGAACTCCCTTCATGCCGGACCGTGAAGGCGCCGCCGGCGACCAGTGACCGAAAGCCGTCCGCCGCTTCATTACGCAGCGCTGCGCGCCGCCCTGTCGTTCAGGTTTGACGGCCGGCACCAGTCGCTGCTCAATGCCACGGGGAACCCGCGAACCGCGCAGAACGCGCTGTTGCGCCGGATCCTGCTCACCAACGCGAACACGCATTTCGGAGCCCGCCACAATTTCAGGCAAATCCGGGATCCGGGGGCGTATCGCAAAGCGGTTCCCACGAAGACCTACGAGGATCTGCGCAAGTATGTGGAAGTGCAGGATCGCACGGGACAACCGTACCTGACCGCCGAACGGCCGGTTTACTACCATCGCACCAGCGGCACCCTTGGATCGGCCAAGGACATTCCCGTAACCAGTGCCGGCCTCAGGCGGGTCAGGGAGACCCAGCAACTGTTTGCCTACTCGGTGGCCCGGGGGACGCGGGCTTTCGAAGGGCAGGTGCTGGGGATCACGGGTCAGGCCGTAGAGGGACTCATGCCGTCGGGGCTGCCCTATGGCTCGGCTTCCGGCCTTTTGTACAAGCGGATGTCGAAGCTGGTCCGCAGGAAATACGTATTGCCGCCGGAAGTCGCGGACATTCCGGACTACGATCTGCGCTACTTCGCCATCGCGGCCTTTGCGCTGGCCGAACGCAACGTGACCGGCATTGGGACGGCCAACCCCTCCACGCTGGTGCGGATCCTCGACCTGATCCAAAGCGATCCGGAGGCCCTGATCGAGTCTGTCCACGAGGGCCGATTGCCCCACGGGGCCGACCTGCCCGGTGAGAGCATGCTGTCCCCCGATCGCGGCAGGGCGCGTGAACTGGAGCGCCTGCTCGCGGTGAAGGGCGTGCTGGACTACGCGGCCATCTGGCCCAACCTGAAGGGGATCATGACCTGGACCGGCGGCAGCTGCAGTGTTCCGCTACGGCAGCTTGCCGGTTCCATTCCCGCCGGAACTTCAATCATCGAACTGGGTTACATCGCCAGCGAATTCCAGGGCACGGTCAATATCAATGCGGCCGAAAACGTCTGTGTCTCGACATTGCTCGACAACTTCTTCGAGTTCGTCGAGCGCGGAACCCGGGAGGCGGGCTCCGCCGATTTTCTTCTGCTCGACGAACTGGAAGAGGGCGGCGAATACTACGTTTTCGTCACCACCCAGGACGGCCTGTACCGCTACGACATGAACGACATCGTGCGGGTCACGCGCATGCTCAACGCAACGCCCTGCCTTGAGTTCGTGCAGAAGGGTAAAGGCGTGACGAGCATTACGGGCGAGAAACTCTACGAGAAGCAGGCGCTGGACGCCGTGATGGCGGCAACGGCCCGCCTGGGCGTTTCGCCGAAGTTTTTCGTCATGCTGGCCGATCAGGAGGCGGCGGCCTACACGCTGTACCTGGAGGCGTCGAGGCGTGATTCGTATCAGGCATCGGAACTGGCCAGTACGGTGGATCGCGGATTGCGCGAGGCCAATATCGAATACGACGGCAAGCGTGCCAGCGGACGACTGGCCCCGGTCGAGCTCAAACGGCTGCGCCCCGGAACCGGGGGTCAATTCCGCGCCGACCGGGTAGCCGCGGGACAGCGCGACTCGCAATTCAAGTACCTGCACCTGCAGTACGCGCACGAATGTGCGTTCGATTTCAGCGAGCACGCGGAACCGGTTTGAGGCCCCGGCGGCCGGTCATGCGTATCGAGAGCCTTGATGTCTACCGTTTTCCGGTGCCGTTCCGAGTCGTCTTCCGACACGCTTCCGCAAGCCGCTCGGAAGCCGCCAACGTCATAGTCGCGGCCCGCGGCCCTGAGGGATCAACCGGCTATGGCGAGGGCTGTCCGCGCGAATATGTAACCGGCGAGACCCAGGCATCGGCCGCCGCTTTCATCCGCAGGCACAGCGAGTCGATTGCACGGCGAGTGAGGGGCCGGAACGAACTTGCGGCCTGGATGCATGAGCATCGTGATGAAATCGACGCAAACCCCGCGGCCTTCTGCGCGCTTGAGATCGCCGTGCTTGACCTGATGGGCAGGACAGAGGAACGGTCGATTGAAGACCTGATCGGGGTATCCCGGCTGAGCGGAAAGTTCCGCTATTCCGCCGTTCTGGGCGATTCGTCCGGCAGCGTTTTTTCGGCCCAGGCGGACGAGTACCTCAAGTTGGGGTTTCGGGATTTCAAAGTGAAAGTTTCCGGCGACGGCGAGCGTGACGCCGGCCGGCTGCGGACGCTTATGCGCAGGAGTGGTTCGACGGCGCGTATCCGGTTGGACGCCAACAATTTCTGGAATGAACCGGGCGAAGCGATCCGCTACCTGAAGGGTTTGGGCGCAAGTGTCTTTGCTATCGAGGAGCCCTTGCAGCCTGGTGATTTCGCTGGAATGCGGCGCATTTCGCGCGAGTGCGGCGTATCCGTGATTCTCGACGAGAGTCTGGCTCGAATCGAGCAACTCCGCGAGCTTGAGGAACCGGCCGGATGGATCGTCAATCTCCGAGTGTCGAAGATGGGGGGCATCCAGAGGTCGCTCGCGCTGGCTTCTGAAGCCGTCCGGCGCGGCCTGGGACTTGTCGTCGGCGCCCAGGTCGGCGAAACCAGCATCCTGACCCGCGCCGCGCTGACGGTAATGAATGAGCAATCCGGAGCTCTTGTCGCCGCGGAAGGCGCATTCGGCACGCGCCTTCTGGAGCGGGATCTCGCCGAGCCGTGTCTGATGTTCGGCGCCGGCGGAACGCTCAACGCGGAAACCGACCTCGACTTGGCGCGGTCCGGACTGGGACTTCGGATTCACGAAGCCCTGCTGACCCCTATCTGATCCCGCCCCTCTTGAGGTCGCGCAGGATCTCGCGCGCTGCGTTGCGCCCCGGAACGCCGCTGACGCCGCCGCCCGGATGCGCTCCCGCGCCGCAGTGGTAGAGACCGGCAATGGGTCCTCGGTAAGCGGCATGGCCCATCACCGGACGGTTGCTCCACAACTGGCCCGGGGTGTGCGCGCCGTGAAAGATGTCGCCGCCGGGCAGGCGGAAGCGCCGTTCGAGATCGGCCGGCGTGAGTATCTGCCGGGCGATCACCGAACGGCTGAAATTGGGCGCGAAGCGGTCCACGGCGGCAAAAACGGAATCGGCGGCTTCTTCGCGGCGCTGCTCCCAGTCCCGATGGCGGGGAAAGTGCTGGCAGAACAGACTGGCTACATGCTTGCCCTCGGGCGCCAGCGTGTCGTCCACGGTTGACGGGATCAGCAGTTCGATCACCGGATGCTCGGACCAGTCTCCGCGGCGCGCGTCCAGATATGCGTTCTCCATGTAGTCGAGGGTCGGGCCGATGACAATGCCGGCGCCGTGGTGGTCCTGCATTCCCGCGCCCGGCCTGCAGCTGAAGTCGGGCAGTTCCGACAATGCCACATTCATGCGCAGCACCGCCGATTCCGTGCGTATCCGTTCGATCCGGCTGCGGAATTCGGCATCGAGCGCGCTGCCGTCGATGAGGTCCAGGTAGAGAAGTTTCGGCGCCAGGCTTGCGGCGATCAATCCGGCGCGGCGGTCAGAGCCATCGGCGAGCATGGCGCCCTGTGCCCGGCCGGCTTCCACAATCACTTCGACAACTTCGGCGCCGGTCTCGACGATGACGCCCAATTCACGTGCTTGCGCGAGCATGGCCTGGGTAATGGCGCCCATTCCGCCGATCGCGTGTCCCCACATGCCCTTGCGGCCCGCGATTTCACCCAGTGCATGGTGCAACAGCCCGTAGGCCGTGCCCGGCGCGTGCAGCGAGGCGTGGTTGCCCACCACGGCGTCGAAGGCGAAGGCCGCCTGGACGTGCGGGTTCTCGAACCAGCCCTGCAACAGGTCCGCTATCGGCATCAGGAAGAGATCGGCCAGTTGCTGCCGCCGCCGCGCGCGGAGTCTCCTGACGTCGTTGCCCGATTGCGCGGCTCTGACCCAATCGCGCAAACCACCGCCTACGTTCGGCGGCGGGCGGTGCATCTGCCGGAGAACGACGTCGCCGGCTTTCCGGATCATGGCGCGAAAATCGGATAGCGCCTCCGCATCGCGCGGCGAGAAGCGGGCAAATTCGCGTGCCGTATCGGCGTCATTGTTGTAAATGGACAAGGACTCGCCATTCGGCAACGGCAGGAAGTTCGCCATTGGCCGCGGGACGATTCGCAATCCATGCTCGTGCAGCTTCAGGTCGCGAACAATCCCGGGGTCCAGCAGTCCCACTGTGTAGCTCGCCGTCGAATTGCGGAACCCGGGGTGAAACTCCTCGGTTACGGCCGTTCCACCGACAATCGAGCGCCGCTCCAGAACTCGCACGCGCTTTCCGGCGCTCGCGAGGTAGCACGCGCAGACGAGCCCGTTGTGGCCGCCGCCCAGAATGAGAACGTCGTCTTGCGGGTTCACCTGAAGGCGGGAATGACCTCCTCGCCCATGAGGCGGATCGCTTCCTCCGGATAGGGGCCCAGGGGACCGCCCAGGTTCACCTCATTGACGCCGGCGTCCGCCAACTCATGGATCTGATCAATGACTTCCGCGGGCGTGCCGGAGATACCCAGGCGGAGCATTTCCGGCGTTACGCGTTCGCGCGCCTCGTCCATGCGCCCCGCGTCCACCAGCTCGCGTAACGGAGCGAAATCGGCAGCTCCGAGACCGATCGTGCGAAGCGCATGGTCCTCAAGATAGGGGCCGAAATACGCGGCGAGGTTTTTCATGACCTCTGAAGCTGCGGCTTTTTCCGTTGACAGCGACAGCCAGCCGCAGCCGGACACCACGTAGTCATTCGCCGGGTCCTTGCGCGCCGACAGTCCTTCGCGTATGGGGGCGATCATCTGCTTTGCCGACGCGGGAGGCGTGATCATCGGCAGGCTGCCGTCGCCGATCTCGCCGCTCAGGCGCAGGAAGTCCTCGCCGAAAGCCGAAAGGTAGATCGGAATGTCGGGGCGCAGCGGCTCGAACCGCAGGTAGCACTCCGGGCCCCACTGAAACACCTCGCCGTCGTGCTCCATAACCTCGCCGCGCCACAGGCCGCGGATGAGGTGCACGGCTTCGCGGTGGCGCTGCAGGTAATCGGTGGCGTCCACGCCGGCCCAGCCGATCATGTCCAGCGTGTGCAGGCCCATCCCGAGAATGAAGCGCCCCCCGGAAAGCTCGTCCAGCGTGGCCGCGTACGTGGCCAGCTCCACGGGATGTGTGGTGTAGGGATTGGTGCCGACCGATCCAATCCGTATGCGTTCGGTGGCGGTGGCGACGGCGGACGTCGTCACCCAGGTGTGGCGCATGAAGGTGTCGTGCGGGAACCAAACGCTGTCGAAGCCGGCCTTTTCTCCGGCGATGGCCAGGCGCACCAGGTCGGGCACGGAGCCGAGATATTCGATCAGCCGTAAGCCGAAGCGCATTGTTCAATTCCGGGGGCGAAGGCGTCCCGCCTACGACGAGGGTGGGACGCCGCGAGGGTCATGCCCTCGCTCCCAGGACTTCTTCCCTGCTAGTAGTAGGCGGCTTCGGGCTCGACCTTCGGAGAGTACTCGGCCAATTCCGGCGGCAGCACCGGGTTCAGCTTGGCGTCCCAGCTGAACAGGTGTTCACCGGGCTGGAAATCGGTCGACAATGGGCCGCCCTGGGTGCGGAAGAACAGCAGGTTTCCGGTCTTGGAGCCGAATGGCCCGTGGGGCATGCCTGGCGGCCTCCAGAAATACGCGCCCGGTTTCATCAGGCCCGTGTCGCCGGTCAGGTCGCCCGTGATCAGGTACATCTCCTCCACCACGGGGTGGATCTCGATCACGTCGTTGCGCCACAGCGGGGGCGCCGAAAGCACCCATGTCTGGTCATGCGTATGCGGGTCTTCCCGGCAGATGATGCGGGAGAATTTGCGGAACCCGTCCAGCATCCCGTCGCCCTCGTCCACGTCCACTCCGAGCTCGCGCAGACTGGTGTCCAGCTTGGTGCCGAGCACGTCTACCTTCTCCACCAGGCGCTCCGCGTCGTCGTCCGGTCCTTCGCCGGCCGAAGTTTCCGGCTCGCCGGACACAAACGTAAGGGCCATGGCGCCGTTCCGGCTGGTTGCGCTGTGCCGGGTGTGACCGGCCGGGATGTGGGCATAGCAGAGCTCGCCGTACTCCACGCCGTTGATTTCGAGGTCCCCGCCCAGGACCAGCAATTCTTCGTCTGTGCTCAGGTGCTCGGCGGAAGGCCGCGACCAGCCGGCCGGATAACGCACCATCGTGCTGGCTGCGCCGGTCTCATCGTCCTCGCTCAGGATTTTTACTTGCGCTCCGTCAAACCGTCCGCTCCATAGGTCGTCGCGCCAGGGCACTGCCTGCGATTGGATGAATTCGATATGAGGTCTGGCCATGGAATCCTCCCATGTTTTCGGGCAGCCAAGAATGCCACAGAATTGCCGGCCGCACTATTGACGACAAGATTAAATGGCCTACAATTGCAAATCCTCTGGCGTATGGGCGCGTCAGGGATTTTGATCTTTTACAACGGCACGCAAATTGTGCGCGCCCGTCTTTGGCGGGCCGGCATACAAGCGTGCGTCGTGCGCGGGTCTGTAGCTCAGTTGGTTAGAGCGCACCCCTGATAAGGGTGAGGTCGGAAGT
>JAPOWV010000059.1 GCA_026707445.1 Gammaproteobacteria bacterium | reverse complement strand
CCGACAACCTGCTCCGGCGCCTACCGCCAACACACCACAGCCTCCCCCACCCACCGGGGATTACCCGTTTAGGTTGACAAACTCTTGAATGTCTGATACATTGGTCTCACCTTAGGAGGGAGGAACCAATGGCAGGCAGGACAGACAGATCGGGCATCAGCCTTCTAGAGCTGGCCGAGATGTTCCCGCATGAGGATGCGGCTCGTGAGTGGTTCGAGGAGCGGATCTGGCCGGACGGCCGCTACTGCCCTAAGTGCGGCAGTGACCGCACAGACCACGCCAAGCACGCGAAGATGCCGTACTGGTGCACAGACTGCCGGGGCTACTTCTCGGTGCGCACCGGCACGCTCATGCAGGACTCGCGGGTCAGCCTACGCAAGTGGGCGTTCGCGCTCTACCTGGAGCTGACCGCGCTGAAGGGCGTCAGCTCACTGAAGCTCGGCAGGGACATCGGCGTCACCCAGGCGACAGCCTGGTTCATGCTTCACCGCATCCGCGCGGCGTTCCGATCCGAAGACCCGCCGCCGTTCCAGGGGCCGGTCGAGTTCGACGAGACCTACGTAGGCGGCCGCGAGAAGAACAAGCACGCGAGCAAGCGCCTCGGCCACGCTGCGATGAGCGCGAAGACCGTGGTAGCCGCAGCCCGTGACCGTGAGACCGGCAAGGTCAGCGCCCGCGTCCTGCGCAACACAGACCGCGCCACGATGCACTGGTTCGTCAGCCGCCACGCCACCGCCGGGGCGACGATCTGCACAGACGCTCACGCCGGATACCAGGGACTCGACGGATTCGAGCACCTGGTCGTGAACCATGAGCTGGGCGAGTACGTCACCGCCGGGGGAGCAACCACGAACGGTGTGGAGAGCTTCTGGTCGATGCTGAAGCGCGCGATCGTCGGCACCTACCACCAGGTTTCGCGGAAGCACCTACAGCTCTACGTCGACGCTTTCGCGGGACGTCACAACATGCGCAGCCTCGACACCATCGACCAAATGGGCAGGCTCGCGGCAGGCATGGCCGGCCGCCGCCTCACCTACAAAACGCTCACAGCCTAGATCGGCACATAGAAAGGGGGCAAACCCGCGTGGCTAATGGGTTTGCCCCCTAAATAAGTCCCGATCTGCGCTAGGCGGCGGCTTGCTGCTTTTCGGCGTCCTCTTTGACGCGGGCCTCGATCGCCTCGTTCACGTAGGTCTTGCGGGTGATACCACGCTCGGCGGCATGAGCCGTGACCGCTTTCGTGAGCCGCTGGCTCAGCTGGACGAACAGGTTGCCGCTCTTCTGCTCGGGCTGCTTCAGGACTCTCCGCTTCCCTGCCTCGGCAGGCTCGCGGCCTTCCGCTACAGCGTCGGCGGTCTCAGGATCAAGCTCACGTAGCCGATGTTGCTCGGCAACGGTGGCACGGCTGACCCCGGCCGCTTTCGCGATCTCTTCCGTTGTCATCGACCGCAACGTATCCGCTCTAATCAGCGACTGGGCCAGCGCGGCCTTCGAGAGATGCCGCCGCGTCGAGTTCGACGCGATGACATAAGGGACGAGCCCATCAGGCTTGCCCTCCCATTGCCTGATCAGCGGCTCGACCTTCGCCTCCAGCGCCGCGTTGTAGCGGTGCCAGCCGTCGATGATCTGCTCCTCATAGACCACGACCGGCTTATCGGCGTGGAAGCCTTGGTCGCGAATCGACTCTACGAGCGCCCTGTACTCGGACTCATCCATGCGAGGGTAGATCTCGCTTTGGGGGTGTCGCTGGTACTTCACTACATGCCTCCAATCAGCTTGTGATGCTCATACTCGGTTTCCCACTCCAGCAGCTCTAGCGGGATCGAGCGAAGGTGAATCTGGGAGAACGGCAAAGCCGCACTAGCAGAGAGGTACTTTTCGCACCTTTGCAGCAGCTTCCGGACGCTCTGAGCGTTTATTAGTCCCTTGTGCACGGCACTCATCCATACCGCGACCTGGGGCGCCGTTAGAACCCAGTAGCCCTTGGCGCTGAGTCCCCTATTTGCCAGCCGCGGATAGCCATGCCGCTCGGCAGCGGTCCTTGTGAATGGGCCGATCACCTTGCCCGACGGCCGCAACCTCTTTTCCATCACCGCGGACTGGACGCCGTTTCTCGGCAACCACAAGGCAAGCTCTACGAGACGGCTGGCGTAGGGGATCTCCCCCGCTATAGTCTGCGCATTGGCCATAGGCACCCTCCTAAGGTCGTCTATCGGTCTCGCAGGGGAGCGCTCACACGCTCCCCTGCCCCTATCTCGGGCGCACCCTAACAGACCAACCGGCCGAATGTGCGAACCTATCTAGGTAATCCCCCCCACCACCCGGGGGAGGGTAGCCCAGAAAGGCGCACGGGTTTGTCACAGAAGCGACATGAAAATGTGCCGAAACTGTGACGAAGGTGTGCCAAGACTGTGCCG
>JAPOWV010000034.1 GCA_026707445.1 Gammaproteobacteria bacterium | reverse complement strand
CTACCATGTCATGACGGATTTGACTGGACAATGCGGTTTCGCTGCGTTATGTCGACCCCACCATGGCACAATCCCAGATCAGCCGCACCCTGCGGGACGAAGCGGCAGTTTCGCGCATAGCCGCGATCCTGTCGCAGGAGACGTTCGACAGCCGCAGCGCCCTTGGCCGACGTATTTGCACGGAATTCTCCTTTGTCGACGCGACCGGTCGCCTCCAGGTTGCCGGCTGCATGAAGGCGCTGGCGGCACTGGCGGACACGGTCCCGTGCATTGTCTTGCCACCGCCCCGGTCGCCGGCGGTGACCAACAGGCCGCGCCAGCTTGACGCCGATATTCCGGAACCGGCCGGGGTCCCGTCGCATCCTGCCGGGATTGGCGACCTGACGGTCCAGGTGGTCACCACGACCCCGGACCGCACCCTGTGGAACACGTTGATCGCGCGCGAGCATCCGCACGGCATGACGACCTTCGCCGGCTGCCAGCTCCGCTACCTCGTGGGCTCGTCCCATGGCTGGCTGGGCGCCGCCGGCTTCTCCGCCGCCGCCCTGCGTGTTTCGGCGCGGGAGCGCTGGATCGGGTGGGACGATGCCGGGCGCCGGGACCATCTTCACCGCGTGACCTGCCTGAGCCGGTTCCTGGTCCGGCCCTCCGTGCGCTGCCCGCACCTGGCAAGCCATGTCCTCGGCCGCATCCTGCGCCGGCTGCCGCGGGATTTCGAGGAACGCTACGGGTACCGGCCATTCCTTGTGGAGAGCTTCGCCGATGACGGCTATGACGGCACATGCCTGCGTGCGGCCAACTTCCTGTGTGTCGGAGAGACCGCGGGCCGCGGGCGGCAGGACCGGGCCCGGCGGCGTGCGCGGAGCCGAAAGACGGTTCTGATGTACGCGATGGAACGCTCCTGGCGGCGCAAGCTCGGGGTTGGCTGGGTGGATCATGCGCCGGCACTTGAGCCGGGCGCGGGGCTGAGTGCGGCGGAGTGGGCCGCGAACGAGTTCGGAGGAGCCCCCTTGGGAGACAAGCGTCTTTCGGCACGTCTGGTGAAGAGCGCGGGTCTGCTGGCGGCCTACCCGGGCCAGAAGATCAACGCCAACAGCGCCGCCGACAGCACGGCGATCAGTGCCTTCTACCGGATGATCGAGATGCCTGTGGAGTCGGAGGTGACGGCGCGGAACATCCTGGCGCCCCACCGCGAACGCAGCATCCGGCGGATCCGCAGCCAGCATACGGTGCTTGCGATCCAGGATGGCACGGACCTGAACTTCGCGCGCCGTCCGGGGTGTGATGGGCTGCAGGTGATCGGACGGAACCAGACCGGGGCGAAGAGCCGCGGGTTGCACCTGCATGCCACGCTGGCGGTGAGCGATACCGGGCTCCCTCTCGGGGTGCTCAGGCTGGGCTTCGACGCGGTGAAGCCCCGGGCCGAGGCGCGCCGGAAGACCCGGCGCTGGATCGACGGCTTCAACGACATCGTGAAGGCCGTGCGCGACGTGAGCCGCAAGACGCGGGTGATCTCGGTGTGCGACAGGGAGGGAGACTGCTTCGAGCTGTTCGATGCGCAGCGCCGGCGTCCCCGGGTGGAGTTGCTGGTGCGCGCGCAGCATGACCGGGTTCTGCGCCGCGGGAAACCGAAACTGTTCGAGGTCATGGGCGGCGGCGCCCCCGATGGCCGGATCGATGTGGAGGTCGAGGGGTTGACGGCGCGGACGAAGTCGAGCCGAAAGGCGGCCCGGCCGGCGCGCGTCAAGCGGCTGGCCTGCTGCGAATTGCGCTTCCGTCGCGTGACCCTGCCGCCGACCGCTGCGGTGGAGGATGGCGAGCCGGTGACGGTATCGGCGGTCCATGTCGTGGAGAGCGCACCGCCCGAGGGCGAGGACCCGGTGCAGTGGTACCTGTTGAGTACGCTCAGGGTTCGCTCCGCGAAGGAGGCGGCGGAGGTCGTGGGGTTCTACCTCCAGCGCTGGCGGATCGAAGATTATTTCCGTGTCCTGAAATCCGGCTGCCGGACGGAGTTCCTGCTGTTCCGCACCGCCGACCGGCTGCAGCGGGCGATCGCGATCAACGCGGTGATCGCCTGGCGCATCATGGTCATGACCCTTCTCGGCCGGCAGGTCCCCGACTGCGACCCGAGCCTGATGTTCACCGACAACGAAATCGATTTCCTGCGCGACTACGCGCGGGAGCACGACATGAAGCCACCGGAGCGGCTCGGCGACGCCGTGCGCCTGGTTGCCCATCTCGGCGGCTACCGGGACCGCAAGCACGATCCGGAACCCGGAAACCAGATCATGTGGCACGGCCAGACCCGGCTCTCGAGCGCCGCACTCGGCCATCGGATCGGGTTCCTGGCCGGCCAAAGGCACGCATTGCGCCAGGAAGACTGACCCGTTGCAATGCAAACTTATCATGACTCGGTAG
>JAPOWV010000046.1 GCA_026707445.1 Gammaproteobacteria bacterium | reverse complement strand
GAGTTCCATGCAAGCTTGCGCCGTAGGATGATGCTTGACCGCGCGACCGCCGCCAGACGAACGTCGGCGGACGGCGACCGCCCCGGTTTTGGGACGACGGTCGATTCGCCCGGTCCCGCGGCTATAACTTGACGTTATGGAAAGGTCCTCGACCATAGCGAATGGGGGCGCGGAGCCTGTTCTCAGGCCGCCTGGAGTCCCCTCAGCCGCCTGATGTTCAGCGCCAGGCAGACCAGGTCCCACTCGCCCCGCGCCTTGTCCAGCCCGCGCAAGCTGAAGCGGCGGAAGCCGAGCGCCTCCTTGATCCACCCGTTGGGCGCCTCCGACAGCCACTTGCGCTGCGCGTATCGCGCCCGCCCCGCCGCCGTCGCCAGCTTCTCCGCCATGCGCGCCTTCGCCGGATGCTTCTCCGGGTCCGCCGCGACGTCGCGCCGGCCCTCCCGGCCCAGCGCCACATGGCCGTCCACCCCGCGGTCCTCCAGCGTCTTCAGGTCCGCCTCGTTGCAGTAGCCCGCGTCCGCCAGCACCGCCGCCGGACGCTCCCCGCTGACGGACTCCGCCTCGTCCGTCCAGCCCGTCCACCAGGTCGCTCACGTGGTCCGCCAGGTGGCCCGCCGGCAGTCACTCCCGCAAACTCGGCGGCAGCAGCAGCGTCTGGTCCGGATGGTAGGGGCGAAACGTCGTCGGCATCGAAGCATCCCGAAACAACAATGCGCGTATTATCCCATCTCGCTTTCTACGGCGCAGGCTTGCATGGAACTCCTAATGGGTGAGTGCTCGCGGGTGGTTCACGTTTCAGGCCGCTTGTTCGCATGGCACGAGCGCGAGATTGAAGTATCGCGCCTGGCGTTGCAGGTTTTTGATCTTCCTGTCGCGGCGTTCGGTTTCCATCTCGGCGAGGTCGCGCTCGACGTATTCTTCGCCGCGGGTGAGCATCGCGTAGATCAGCCGGGCGAGTTGGTGGGCGGTGGCCTTGACCGCTTTGGCCGAGTCCATGCGCGCGAGGCGCCGGCGATGCGCCGCGCCGATGGCGGTCTTGTTGTTGCGGGCCGTGCTGGCCGCCATGCGCAGCGCCTGGCCGAGCCGGTTGGCGCGCCTTGCCGGCGGGCCGCCAAGGCGCTTGTCGCCGCTGATGCGCGTGCCGGGGGCGAGGCCGAGCCAGGAGCAGAAGTGGGCGGGCGTCGGGAAGCGCGACAGGTCCGCGCCGACTTCCGCCGCGAGCGTCAGCGCGGTCTCCACGCCGACGGTGGGAATGGCCGTCAGGTCGACGCCGAGCATGCCGCGCAGGCGTTCGCGCAGGACGCGCTCGCGGGACCCGGATGTCGGCGGCGCGGCGGCGCGCGCGTGGCGATCCAGCTCGGCGTCTATGCGCGCCTCGCACTCGTCGATCTGTCTCTGCAGCATGTCGTGGCGCGCCAGCGCCTGGGCCAGGGCGAACAGGTGCTCGTCGCGCCAGTTGCCGCGCAGGCTTTCGGCGATGGTCGCCGCGTCCGCCTTGCAGCGCGCGTTGCGGAACCCGGCCAGCGCCGCCCCGTCGCGCTCGCCCGCGACGACGGCGCGCACGATCAACTGGCCGGTCTTGCCCATGATGTCGCTCAGCACGTTGTCCAGTTGCACGTTCATCTGCGTCAGCGCCTTCTGCATGTGCTGCACCGCCCGACTGCGGTCGCGCACGAGTTGTTCGCGCTGGCGCGCGTAGGAGCGCATCGGACACAGCTCGTCGGCCGCGCGGAACGCCCCGCGCAGCAGGCCGAAACTCATCAGTTGCCGGATCCACTGGCAGTCCAGCACGTCGCTCTTGCGGCCGCTCACCTGCTTCGTCGCGCGCGGGTTCACCAGATGCACCTCGAAGTCCGCCCGGTCGAGCACCTCGAACAGCGGTATCCAGTACACCCCCGTGGACTCCATCGCCACCTGCCGAACGCCGCACGAGCGCAGCCAGTCCGTGATCGCCTCCAGGTCGCGCGTGAACGTCCCGAAGTGGCGCACCGGCCGCTCGAACCGCGACCCGTCCACCGCCACGTAGTGCTTGCGCTTGCCCACGTCGATCCCCGCGCAGTCGGGGTGAACCACTTGCAGCGCCGCCGTCTTGCCAGCCATCTCGAAATCCTCCACCATCGTCAACGGTCGCGCTGGGCGAGACCGTGGCGGAACGTTCACTCTTGCATACGGGGTCGCGGCCGAGGCCGCGCCGCCAGCGTCAAAACGCCGATCACGGTCCGGG
Source organism: Gammaproteobacteria bacterium (assembly GCA_026707445.1). Lineage (GTDB taxonomy): Bacteria > Pseudomonadota > Gammaproteobacteria > Steroidobacterales > Foliamicaceae > Foliamicus. Next base: position 219 of record JAPOWV010000046.1, on the reverse strand, counting down.
CCAAACTCCTAGACGGGCTTGCACGCACCAGTGCCTGCAAGGCCTCGCGCCCGGCGCGACCGCTTTTATACCGAAGCCGACAGCGCCGCGTAATCACGGGTTCCCTGCGCGTCAGCGCAGCGAACCCGCTGTGAGAACTCCTAGGAGCCCTCAGCCGGGGAATGTTCCCCGACCGCTGACGCGTAAGGAAGTGCCGGCGTTTCCCCCGTCGCCGGAGGC
>JAPOWV010000021.1 GCA_026707445.1 Gammaproteobacteria bacterium | reverse complement strand
GCCGCGCATACCACGAGCGGCCGCGGCCGCGAAAAAGGTGGCGCGCAGCTCGCGCACGTCGGCCCCGGCGCGCACGGTGGAGGCCGCCTGCAATGCGGCTTCGGCGTTGGCCTGGGCGGCGTAGCGCATGAGCTGGATTTCGATGTCGGACTTGACCGGCCGGATGCGCCGCAGCGCGTCGTCGGCGCTCACCACGGTGGCCTTCTCGGCGGCCTCCGTTGCGTTGCGGATCACGGGCTGCACGTCCGCGGCGATGCGTCCGCCGGCCACGCCTGTGTCCTTCAGCGCATTGGCCAGCGCAAACTTGAGATTCGGCCGGGCGGCCTCCGAACGCACGGCGCGCTCGACGATGCTCAGGCGCGTGGTCTCGATGAAATCGAGCGGCTCGTGTTCGAGATCCGGATACAGCGGCAGTTGGTCGACACCCAGCTCCGCGTCCTCCGCCTCTTCCGCGCCGGGCGCCGCATACAGGTACGCAGGAAAGTCCGAGTGCCGGTGGTCCATGGCGATGGTGTAGTAATAGAGGAAGGTCGGCGCGATCAGAGATAGGCGCTGGTCCCGGTTGCGCGTGATCAGTGCGTAGACCGCGGGCGAATGGCCCATCTTGGGCGAGGTCAGGTCGAGCCCCGTGGCGTGATAGAGGTTCTTGGCGCCTCCCAGAACGATGGCGTCGAGCCCCAGTTCGGCCATGACCTTGTCGGCCTGCTCGAAGTTCATGCGCGGTCCGAGGATGGGCGGCGGCACTGACACGCCCATGCGCAGGCGCGCCGGCTCGGCGGCTCGCCCATCGGCAACCAACCCGGCCGCACCCGCGGCAGCGAGACCTCCCAGTACGTGGCGGCGGTTCATCGTGGACTCATCGGGCATGGCGTTCTCCTCTTGCTGCTTCAGTCCGTCATCCAGCGGAAAATGCTATGGTGCCGGACTTTGCGTTGCAAAGGTGCAAGTTTCTCATGGGTTCGCCCGCCTCCGACACGCCGGCCCTTCGCACGGGCGAGTTCGTTCCGCTTATCGCGCTGTTGATTTCGCTCGGCGCGCTGTCCATCGACGGGATGTTGCCGGCGCTGCCGGCCATCGGCGAAGACCTCGGGGTCGTGAACCGCAACGACGTGCAGTTCGTGATCGCGGCGGTTTTCCTGGGCCTCGCCGTCGGCCAGTTCTTCTTCGGACCGCTGTCGGACCGCGCCGGGCGCAAGCCGGCCATACACGCGGGCCTGATCCTGTTCATGGCCGGATCGCTGATGAGCGTTTTCGCTCGCACCTTCGAGGTGATGATGGTGGGTCGGGTCCTGCAGGGCGTCGGGGTGGCGGGGCCGCGGGTCGTGACCATGGCGCTGGTGCGCGATCAGTACGAAGGGCGCCAGATGGCGCGGCTGATGTCGTTCGCGACGTCGCTGTTCATCCTGGCGCCCACGATCGCCCCGGCGCTGGGACAGGGGATACAGTGGCTGGCCGGCTGGCGGGCCATATTCGCGTCGTTCTTCGGCATTGCCGTCGTCGCCTTCGTCTGGTTCACGGTGCGGCAGCCGGAAACCCTGCCCGCCGCACGCCGGCGGCCGATGTCGCTGCCGGCCATCGTCAGCGGCGCAGTGGAAGTCGTGAAGATCCGGTCCGCGCTGGGCTACACGCTGGCCAGCGGCCTCCTGTTCACGCCGTTTCTCGCCTATATCAGCGCCGCTCAGCAGATCTACCAGGATGTCTACGACACCGGCGCGCTGTTTCCCTTCTACTTCGGCTCTCTGGCGCTCGTCATCGCATGCATGTCGTTCGTGAACGGGCGCCTGGTGCTGAAGTACGGGATGCGCCGGCTGTCCACGATCGCCATCATCGCCTTCACGATTGCAGCGGCGGCGGCGTGGGCGCTCACCGTCGCGCTGGGCGGCGTTCCGCCCTTCTGGCTGTTCATGACCTACCAGTTGTGCGTTTTTGTGTGGGCGGGTCTGCTGTTCGGCAATCTCAGCGCGCTCGCCATGCGGCCGCTGGGCCACATCGCGGGCATCGGCGCCACGGTAGTCACGTCGTTGCCCACGCTGGTGTCGGTGCCGTTCGGGGCGTTCGTCGCCTACCGCTTCGACGGAACGCTCAATTCGCTGACTGCGGCGTATGCACTGTGCGGAGCGGCGGCCTTCGCCACGATGCGATGGGCCGAGAGCGGCCGTAGCCAGCAATCCGGCCGGGTTCTATAGCTCCAGCAGTGCGCCGATGGCGGCGCGTTCGGCGGATTCCATGGCGGCTTCCATGCCACGGTTGGACATGGCGGTGTGCTCGCCGCAGAAGTGCACGCGGCCGTGCGCCTCGGAGAAGGCCGGCAGGTAGGCGTGGAGCTGGCCGGGTCGCCATTCGGTCCAGGCGCCGCCGGCATAAGGGTCCATGGTCCAGCTCTTGTAGCCCACGGCCTTGAGCTTGCCGCGCGCCGCGGGCCGGAGGCGCTCGTATTCGCTCACCACGAGGACGCGGGCGGCCGTTTCGCCAAGCCGGTCCAGCCTTTGGGCGTTAAAACCCCGCGCGCGGGCGATCAGTCCGGTGATCTCGGGGCTGTCGGCCGACTGGCGCAGCGCGCGCACCTCGCCCAGCGGCGTGTCGGTCCACATGGCGGGATCCAGGCCGTCGTCTTCCCAGAAGTTCCGCTCGGCGTGCAGGACGGTCTTGGTGATCATCATCGACGGCAGCGTTTTCATGGCGCGCGCGAGCACCGGCGGCAGGCCGGGGTCGAAGCCGACCCAGCGCAGCGGGGCGATGGGCAGCGTGCATATCGCCTGCCGCGCCAGGTGCCGCTCGCCGTCGTCCGTCAGGACCTCGACGCCCGCGCGGTCCTGCGCTATCCCGGTGACGCGGCGCTCCAGCAGCACGTCGCCCGGCAACGCGGCCGCAATGGCCTCGGGAAGTCGCTGATTACCGCCTTCGACCTTTGCGAACAGCGAACCCAGTTGCCGCTGCACCTCGTTCCAGGCCACGCGGAAATACCAGGTCAATATCGAACAGTCGTGAGCCGATGTGCCGCGCCCGATGTTGGTCTCGTAGTTCTGTGCGATGGTGCCGTCGCTCCAGCCAACCGATCTCAGGAACTCGTAGACCGACTCGTCCAGCGCACGGCTCCGCGGCAGCAGCCAGTCGTCGTGGCCGGCCAGGGGATTGTTGGCCGTAACGACCTTCTCGAAGAATCGCCGGCCGGGAAACTCGCTCTTCGAACCGGCCGGCAACCGATTCAGCGGGTGTTCCGGCCAGGCCGCGCGCCGAATAATCTCCCCGTTCAGCGCGATTTCCGGCCTTGACAATCCGCGTTTCGACGCATGGTCGATCAGGCGCAGGCCCAGCTGCTGCGCGGTGGCCTGCACGCGCGCATACCCGCCGAGAATGCTGTCGCCGCCCGCCTCCGGCGCTCCCGGCAGGTCGTAGAAGCTCTCCAGGCGCCCGCCCAGGCGGTCCTGCGCCTCCAGCACGGTAACGCTGGCGCCCTCTTCGGCCAGCAGCGAGGCGGCGTAGAGGCCCGAGAGCCCGGCGCCGATCACGACGACGTCCGATTGCGTCGTGGCGCGCACCGCGTTGGGCCAGCCGATCGCCGGCGCGATCGCGGCCACGCCCAGGCCCTTGAGCGCCTGCCGCCGGCTGATGCGTTGCGTCATGACGGCAAAGTGTACGCCCGGCGCCGAAAGGTGTCCCGTAAACTTGAGCGCCCTATGAACGCGGATGGGTCGATGCACCGAAGGCAGCTGCTGGGCATGCTGGGCGGCAGCGCCGCGCTCGCGGCCGGCTGGGGCGCCGCATCCCCGGCCCCGGACGCCGCGCTTGATCTCGACGACCCGGGATCGCGCGTGCGCGCCTTCGTCAAGACCAGCGGACGGCTGGACGCCGGGCGCGTGATCTGGGCCACGCGCGCCGAGGTCTATGCCTTTCTGCCGCCCGACCGACTCGTGCCGGCCGTGCGGGTCAAGGGCTGCGAGCAGCAGTGGATCAGACCGCTATCGGATACGGAATTCCTCAGCTTCGACAGCCTGGTCAGCTACTACTGCGATTTCGAAAGCGACCAGGTCATGCGCGAGTTCGACAACCCGTTCACGGGCGCGCGCAACGCGGTCCGGCCCAATATCAGCCGCATGACCGAGGGGCGGGAGATTTCACCGCGCGGCGTGGTCTATCGCGTCATGCGCAGGGCCTACCCGGAGTTCTACGCGGACTCCGAATTCGACGTCGTGATTCGACAGGTCGGCGACACGGTGTCGTTCCAGGGCGAGAACCGGTGGCCGGACGAGTTCATTCGCCCGCCCGCGGGGTCCAAGCTCAGCATGTTCGCGCGCAGCGCCGACCTTGCCGACCCCGACCGCAGCAGCGTGCCGGCCAACTTCGCAGGGCACGTTCTGATGCCCTTTTTCCCCTGGATGGATATGGCGGACCGCCCCGGCCACCTGCTGTGGCACGTGCAAGGCTATAAGATCACGTCCCTTGGGGACCTGGACGAGGACTACCTTGCCGCCGCGCACGCCGACCTGGGCGACCGATTCGAACGGTCGCCCGAATTCGACAGCGAACCTTCGCGGTTCGCGCAGCGGCTCAAGGCGATGGGGCGCCTACCGGATTAGAGGGGATGTATGACTGAATCTGACACCACTTCGATGAACAGGCGCGGGCTGCTGGGCGCGGCCGGGCTGGGACTGCTGCCGGGAATCGCGGGGTTCCTTCCGACGCCGGGGTTCGCGGAAGAGTTCGAGGATTCGCCGGACCTCAAGGACCCCTGGATGCTGGATCCGCCGAAGGCCTTCCACAATTTCCTGCGCTCCATGGGCGACCTGTCGGGGCGGATCTCGCCGCAGTGGTGGCGGGGCGCCTACCTGGCCATCTACGAGGACCGCGATCCCGAGCTGCTGTTCCGCCTGGAAGGCTGCGAGATGAAGCGCATCGTCGATCTCGGCGGCGGCGAATACCAGTTCCAGTACCGGATCTTCACGCTGTTCAAGGACCCGGAAACGAACGAAACATTGAGTGGCAAATCCTGGCGCAACCCCATTACCGGCGAGGAAATCGCCGTCGAACCCAACATCTCCGGCGCGCAGCGGATCGTGTTCCTGGACGAGCGCGGCATCGTGGAAAGGGACGAAAACTCGGGGTTCGAGGCGGTCATCCACCTGATGTGGACCGCCCAGGGCGACTACGCGATGCACAACGGCTACAAGGACCGTCCCGAAGGGCGGCCGATCCCGATGAAGGAGTTCGCGACGGGCTTTCTGAGCCGGGCGGCGGCGGCCGATTTCGCCGCGCCGCGCCTGGAGACGCGGTTCAATTCCACCTTCGTCGCGCCGTTTCAGCGCTGGATGCAGATGCCGGCGGATGCGGGCATTGCCGTCTGGCACGCGTCCGGGCACAAGGCCCGCGACGTCGAGAGCCTGCCGCCGGATTACCTGGAGCAATTGCATCACTACCGTCCTGAAATGAAGGAGTGGATCGGCGAGGACGGCAAGGCGTGAGCACGCCCGGCAATCCCGGCCCTTCCGGGGCCAACCAGCTCGAGTTGAAGACGCCGCTGCACACGATGGCGGCCTTCGGGGTCGGCAACATACCCGACAGCATCAAGAACTGGTCCTGGAACGCCTTCGTCCTGTTTCTCTATGCCCAGGTGCATGGCCTGTCGGGCACATTGACGGGCATCGCAATTCTGACTGCGCTCATTGTCGACGCCGTATCCGATCCTTATGTTGGCTTTCTGTCCGACCGCGCCCAGGGCTGGAAGTACGGACGCCGGCACACCCTGATGATGTTTGCCGTCGTGCCTTTCGGGTTTTGCTTCTATGCCCTGTTCGTGCCGCCGGAAGGGCTCGGTCAGGGCGGACTGTTTGCCTGGCTGCTGCTCTTCGCCGTTCTCAACCGGCTGTTCATTACCTTGTTTCATGTGCCCTACAAGGCCGTCGGCGCCGAGCTCAGCCGCGATATAAGCGTGCGCCCGAGAATCAAGGCTTTCGGCACCGTCGGGATGCAGGGAGCCCGCATCGGCCTGCCGCTGCTGGCCTTCGGCTATTTCTTTCTTGAAAGCGCTTCCTATTCGCGGGGACAACTGGACCCGGCCAACTACCCGCCCTTTGCCGCCGCCTTCGCCACGGTCGCAGTCATTGCCATGCTGATCAACATCGCCGGAACGGTCAAACCCGTCGTGGGGATCGAACGGCTGGAGCCGCCGAGGCCGAAGCCGCGCATCGGGCCGGTCGCGGCCCTCAAGGCCGTCGTCTCGGCCATGACCGTGACGCCGAATGTCCGACGTTCGATGTTGCTGGCCATCGTGGTGTTCTTCGCCATCAGTTCCATCTCGGTGCTGCGGGTGCACCTGATCACCTATCTGTGGCAAACGCCGGCCGACCTGACCGGGTGGCTGGCGTCGGCCCAGGCCATCGGCGCGGCCACCGGGGCGATCGTCCTGCCGTTCGCGGTCAAGACGCTGGACCGCAAGCGCTGCATTGCGGTGGGCATGTCCGGATTCACCGGCCTGACGGCGCTGGCGGTGCTGCTGCCGGTATTCGGACTGCTGCCGCCGCCGGCGTCCCGGGAACTGGCCTATGCGCTGATCGGCATGTTCATGGCGGCGGGCGTTTTGCTGGGCATATACCTGGTGGCCATCGGAGCGCTGGGCTCCGATGTGGCCGACGAGCACGAAGTCAACACCGGCAAGCGCCAGCAGGCGCTGATCAGCGGGTTCGGGAGTTTCGCCATCAAGACCGCCGGCGCGGTCATGGCGCTGCTGACCGGAATCTACCTCGATATCATCAACTTTCCGGCGGGCGCGCCGGTGGGTTCGGTACCTTGGGATAAAGTGGAAGCGCTGGCGTTTTTCTCCGCCGGATTTTGCGTTCTGGGGTGCTTCCTGGTGCTGTGGGTGGTATCGAAGTTCGAGGTATCGCTGGAAAAGCAGCGGGAAATCAACCGGCGGCTGCAGGATATGCTGAAAGCCGAAGGCACAAGTCCGGCTTGAACCGGCAATCCGGCATGAATCAATCGGGAGTGCAAACATGCTGATCATTTCTCAAAGGGCCTGGAACGCTACGAACACGGAGGCGCTGGCTGCATACGTGGAAAGCGCGATGAAACTGGTGCGCCGCCGCCAGCTCGACCCGAAGGCGGAGCCGTTGCTGCTGCTGCCGCAGGCGGTTCCGGCGGACGATGCGCCCGAACAGGACACGCTGCTCGCTGCGCTGGGCGACATCGCCGCCTCCGAGAAAGTGATGCTTGCCGGCGCCGCCGGCGTGGCGGGCGAGGACGGCGTCGCGATTATCGGCTTCCTGCTCTCGGCCGAGGGCGAGCCGCTGCTCACGGCGCCCAAGGTCTCTCCGGACCTGGTGACCGGGTTCGGCGAGGACGCGACCGCGGCCACGGGGCAACCCGCCAAGTTCAAGGTTGCGAGCACCGGCATCGGCCAGGTCGGCATACTGCCGGGCGAGGACGTGCTGTTCGCGCACTATGCGCGCGCGCTCACCTGGGCCGGCGCCGAGGTCATCCTCAACCCGGTGGCCGAGGTCGGCGACCACCTGTTCGAATCGCGCCGCAACGCCCGCAGGGCCCGCGCCTGGGAAAACACCTCGTACGTGGCCGTCGCCGGGGCCGTCGGCGGGACGCCGAACGGTCCGGCCTGCTCCAGCCTGATCGATTTCGCCGGCGCGACCACGCACGCCGCCGGGGAAGCGGACCTGCTGCTGCCCGACCTCGATATCGAGCGGTTGAGGCGGCGGCGCAACGACATCTTCGCCGTGCAGCCGCTGCATCTCAGGGCCAACCTCTACGCCGACGGCTACGGGCGGATGATCGAGCGGCGTCCCGAAGAGTTGCCGCGTCCGCCGCGGGGCCGCGAAGCGTGGATCGCCGAGTGCGAGCGCCGGCTGGCGGAACGACCGCTGCCGGCGCGGACAGACCGCATCGAGCAGTACGACGTGATTCTCACGCAGACCGTCGGCAAGATCATCAAGCGGGAACACGATGCGGACACGTTGCGCCGCGGCAACACCCAGCGGGCGCTGCGGCTGGCGGAGCGGCTGGCGTCGAATCCCAGCATCAAGCTGGCCGTGTTTCCCGAGTTCTTCATGCACGGCCAGGGCGGACACGGCTACCGCTCGCCGATCACGCTGCAGCGCCTGGCCATACGCTATCCGGGACCGGAAATGGAGCTGCTGCAGGATTTCGCGCTCAAGCACAAGATCTACATGGCGGGGTCCACCTTCGAGATCGACGACCGGCTGCCCGGGCACGTCTTCAACTCCGCCTTCATCATCGACGACACCGGCAATCTCATTCATCGCTACCGCAAGATCCAGTGCGCCGACGTCTGGGGCTCGCTCCCGGACACCACGCCGAGCAGCGTCTACGATCGCTACCTGGACATCTTCGGCTACGACTTCCTGTTCCCGGTGGCCGATACCCCGATCGGCAGGCTGGCGACCATGGTCTGCTTCGACCAGGCCCATCCGGAAATCGCGCGCATGCTCACCAAGTACGGGGCGGAAGTGATCCTTCATCCCACCTCCGAGGGGCACGGCAGCCAGCGGTCCGGCTGGGACGCCGCGCGGATGACGCGCGCATTCGAGAACACCGCCTACGTGCTTTCCCCCATGCCCGGGTCGGAGTTTTTCCATCACGGCAACGGCGAATTCCCGACCAGCCAGATGCGCGGGCACACGAAGGCCGTCAACTTCGACGGCACGATCCAGGGCGTGGCGGACGGGCCGGGAGGTTGCATACTCACGGCGAGCATCGACCTGAAGGCGCTGCAAAGGGCCCGCGCCAACGCACTGACGAACCTGCCGCTGTGGGACGACCCGGAGGTGTATGCCCACATATACGCCGGCGAGGTCGGACTGCCGAACAACCTCTGGGGCCCCGATCCGCTGGAGAACCCGTATATCGGTTTTGGCCCCCTGAAGGAGCGCCTCGAAAGCTACTACGCACGCGGCGTGTTCGTGAGGCCCAGCGGGGTCGATCCCGACGCGCCGGTCACGTCGAGCCGCGTCTACGGCCCGGCCCTCAAGCCGAAGGAAGCCAGGAGGCTGGCGGAGAAGGAACGGGTGAAAGGAGAATCGATCCAGGTCTAACCGTAGTGTCTCCGGCCGCAGGAGCTGAGTCTTGAAGCGCAGGCAGCTACTGAAGGGAGCGCTTTCGCTTTCCGCGCTGTCGCTCTCCTACCCGCTGCTGCGCCCGGCAAAGGGCCTGGCGGCGGAGAAAACCTCGGTGGTCGTGATCGGCGGCGGGCTTAGCGGCCTGAACAGCGCGCTGCTGCTGTCCGAATTCGGCCTGGACGTGATCGTGCTCGAAGGCTCGCAGCGCGTCGGCGGGCGGGCCTACACCGCCGACGGCGTGGAAACGCGCCCCGAATACGGCGCCAGCCAGATCGGCCGTTCGTATGCCCGCGCGCTCGACCTCTGCTCGCGCCTGAACCTGGAGCTCATACCCCAGCACCGCTTCATCATGCCGATGTCCAACTGCGTGGACGGGACCTGGGTGCGGTCCGCGGACTGGGCCGATTCGCCGGTCAACAAGCTGGCGGACGACGAGCGCGAGATCCCGCCGTCGCTGGTGGGCATGACGCTGCTTGGCCGGCTGAACCCGCTCAAGGAACTGGACGACTGGCTTTCGCCCGAGTTCTTCTCCTATGACGTCTCGATGCTCGAACTGCTTCGGAAAGGCGGCGCCTCGCCCGAGGCTCTGCGGCTCGCGGGCTATTACCTGGACCTGCGCACGACATCCAGCCTCGCCATCATGCAGGAGCGCACCCGCACCGTATTCGACGCGAACTTCGGTCGGTCGCAGTCGGAAAACACGGAAACCGCGTTCGGTCTTGGGGGGACCAACGAGGAAGACGAGGAGATTCCGGCAATCCGCAACATCGCCGGCGGCACGTCGAGGCTGCCCGAAGCCATGGCCGCAGCGCTCGGCGACCGGGTCCGGCTGGGCAAGATCGCCGCGGCGATCGACATGTCCGGATCGGACGCGGAGGTCCGCTGCCTGGACGGCAGCCGCTACCGGGCCGATTTCGTGGTCGCCGCGGTGCCGTTCTCGACGCTGCGCAATATTTCGGTATCGCCGGGGTTCTCCGGGCGCCAGGCCGAAGCGGTCCTTACGCTGGGCTACCGCGGTACGACCCGCGCGTATGGCCTCGTCGAGGAGCCGTACTGGGAAGAAGACGGCCTGGAGCCTTCGTTCTGGACCGACGGCACCGTTCAGACGATGTGGGTCATGGAAAAACGGCCCGGAGAGGACCGGCACCGGTTCATCCTGACTTTCACCGGCATGACCTCGGCGCGGATCGACCAGTTGCCGGACGACCAGGCCCTGACCCTGATCGAATCGGAGATCGCCCGCGTCCGACCTGCCGCCGCGGGCAAGTTCCGCTTCATGGCCCTGTACGGCTGGCGCAAACACCCGCTGATCCAGGGCTGCCGACACATGTTCGCACCCGGCCAGATCGCGCGCTTCGCCCGGGAAATGATCGTGCCGCACCATCGCCTGCACTTCGCCGGCGAACACACCCGGCGAATGGAGTTCGGGATGGAATCGGCGCTGGAAAGCGGCGAGCGGGCGGCGGTCGAAATCCTTCAGCGCGCATGAAGAAACCAATGAAAAAAACCACGTTTGGCGCGAGCGTCCTGTGCGCGGCCTTGTTCCTCGGATTCGCAGTCCTTCCTTCAACGATCGCAGCAGACGATGCGGCGCCGGCCGGGGACACCGCAACGGCTGCGGCGCCGGATCCGAGGCTGGTCGCGCGCGGCAAGCGACTCTACGTGTTCTGCCAGGCCTGCCACGCGACCGAAGAGGTCCAGGGCAGCAAGATCGGGCCGAACCTGGCCGGCATCATGGACCGGCAGGTAGCCATCCTTGAGGATACGCTGTATTCCGACGCACTGAAGCAGCAGGATTTCGTCTGGGACGAAGAAAAAATGGACATCTGGCTGCTGCGGCCCGCCACCCTGGTCCCGGGCACCTCCATGGGCTTCGTGGGTCTTCCGCGCGAGGAAAACCGCGCGGCGATCATCGCCTACCTGAAAACGCTCTAGCCGGATGGCGCCGGCGCACCTTCCGGAGCAATAATGCTCAGCCGGTAGGTCGCGGCGAGCGCCAGCAGCAGACAGGCCCCGGCTGCAAGCAGCGCCACCGCGGGACTGGTGCCACGGGCGACCGCGCCCCAGATCAGTCCGCCGCCGGCCAGGCTGGCCGTTCCCAGTGTGTAGACGAACGACAGGCCGCGCCCGCGAATACCGGGCTCGAGCTGCATCTGCGCGGCGACCATGATGCTGTTCAGGCAGAACAGCCAGCTCGCCCCGATGCAGGCCAGGAGCGGCCCGGCCAGCAGCGGCCGGTCCACCAGGCCGAACAGCATGATGCAGAGCGCGCCGAACAGAAGGCCGCCATTGAGCCGGTTGTTGAGCCGCCGGTAGCCCAGCCTGGCGATAACGAGCACGCCCAGCAGCGAGCCGGCGCCAAAACAGCCGTACATGATCCCGTAGGTCTGGCTGTTGTCGAAGCGAACGGCCATCAGGGCGGGCACCGCCGCCGCACAGGCGAAGAAGATCGACAGCCGGATCAGTACGTTGCGCTTCCAGGGCGTCAGCGCGGCGAACAGCACGCCCTCCTTTATGGCGGCCAGGAATCCCTGCGGTTTCGCTCCGCGATCCACTTGCTCCGGCCGATAGCGCATCAGCAGGAACAGAAGAACGATCAGGGCCATGATGGCCGTGTTGAGCGCCAGGACCGCGGCCACGCCCAGGCCGGCAATGATCGCTCCCGCAAGCGCCGGGCCGACCAGGCGGGATCCGTTCTGGGCCACGTTATTGAGACTGACGGCCGCGGGAATCTGGTGCGTTTGTACCATTTCGGGTATGAGCGCAGCGATCGCGGGCATGCGCATCGACAGCCCGATGGAAATCAGGGGCAGACAGACCAGCAGGGACAAAGGCGTTATCCGTCCGCTCCACGTCAGCCAGAACAGAACGCCCAGGCTGAAGGCAAGCCAGGCATGGGTCCACATCATCCCGCGCCGCCGGTCCGAGAGGTCGGCAATGACTCCGGCGGGAATGACCAGGAACATGATCGGCAGCTGCAGCACGGTATAGACGGCCGCAACGGCCAGGGGGTCGGCATCGGTCATGACCCGCATCTGCCAGGCACAGGCCACTTCGGTCATCCAGAATGCCGTCAGCGACAGGGTGTTGGCCACCCAGAGCATCGAGAACCCCGGGTTGCTCAGGGGCGTCAGCATGCCGGGCGTACGGGTCGAGTCAGTCACAGCGCGGTAATGTTAGACGCTGACCGCGAAGGGCATGTGGTAGATTGATCCGCCGCTATGCCAAACCACGAACATCGACATCTCTTGCCGGCCGTGGCGGGTTTCATCGCGGGGCTGCGGGACCTGCACGAGAACGAGCCGGATGAGGCGGCGCGCTGGAGCAAGGCGGCCGACCTGCTGAAGGAGCTGCTGGCGGATCCCGATTTGAAGGCTCACGCCGAGGGCTGGCCGACGAGTCCGGCCAAGCTGGGTCTGGAGGGCAAGCACGCCAACCTGCTGTTCTACGAGGACCCGGATTACGGGTTCGTCATCAATGGGCTGATCAAGAAGCCCGCGGCGAAGACCACCGTGCACGACCATGGTCTTTCCTGGACGCTGTACGGCGTACTGGACGGCGCCGAAGAGGTGCTGCGTTTTCGCCGGACCGACGGCGGCCAGCCCGGCGATCTGCCCAGCCGCGCCGAAGTCGAAGCCACCGAGACCGTCCGGGTGGGCAAGGGCCACGTGGATTGCATCGGCCCCTGGGAGATTCACGCCGAATACAACGACGACCAGGCGCGGACGACTGCCGTGATCGTGCGCAGCCAGAAGAGCGGCACCTTCGTGCAGAACATCTTCTATCAGAAGGATGGCTCGGTGGAGCAATACTACGGGCCTCAGCAGATTCCGTATCGCCTGGGCTGAGCGCCGCTTGTCGGAAAACGTATTCCCGCTTCCCGGCCCGTTCCGGGCGCAGCGCATCGTCGAGATGCAGGGGGCGCTGCATTCGGCGGAGGCCCTTTTCCCGAGCGCAACCCGCAAGGAGTTGCGGGCCACCGACGCGGCGAACGATCCGCGCCTCTACGACCGGGGCCGCGATTTCCTTGTCCTTTCCTATCACAGCATCGTGCTGCGCACGCCGGGCCTGACGATCCTGGTGGACAGTTGCATCGGAAACGACAAGCCGCGGCCGCGCCACGCCAACTTTCACCAGCGCCGCGGCACCTTTCTGCAGGACCTGGCCGCCGCGGGGGTAGCGCCGGAGGACATAGACGTCGTGATGTGCACTCACCTGCACGTGGATCATGTCGGCTGGAACACAAGACTGAAAAATGGAAGGTGGATACCCACTTTTCCGAATGCGCGCTATCTTTTCGCGAAATCGGAAGTGGAACACTGGCAACAGGCCCTGAAGAACAACCCCGCTGACGAAGTCAACCATGGATCGTGGGCCGACAGCGTCGCGCCGGTCTTCGACGCGGGGCAGGCGGTGGTGGTGGGGATGGACCACGAAGTCGCCGACGGCGTCGAGCTGATCGGGGCGCCGGGGCACACGCCGGGCAATGTGATCGTGCGGCTCGAAGACCGCGGCGAGCGCGCCTACCTGACGGGCGACGTGATTCATCATCCGGTCCAGGTCGAGCGGCCCGAGTGGTCAAGCTGTTTCTGCTGGGACCCGGCCATGTCCGCGGAAACCCGCCGGAAGACGCTGGCCACCGTCGCCGACGACGACGCCTGGCTGCTGCCGGCGCACTTTCCGACGCCCACCGCGGGCAGGGTCCGCAACACCGCTTCCGGATTCCGCATGGCATGGTGGGCGTGAAACGCTGCGCATTACTGCTGCTTGTTCTCGGGTTGCTCGCGGGCTGCGCGCCGGGCGACCAAAGCGCGCATACCGTACTTTCGAGCGATGGCGTGAGCATTCGATACGACGACCTGGGGGCGGGCGATCCTGTGCTGGTGTTCGTGCACGGGTGGAGTTGCGACCGCAGCTACTGGTCGGGGCAGATCGAGCACTTCGCCGAATCACATCGCGTCGTGAACATCGACCTGGCCGGTCACGGGGATTCGGGTCTCGACCGCAGCGAATGGACCATGCAGGTCTTCGGCGAAGACGTTTCCGCGGTCGTCACGGCGCTCGACCTGCACAATATCGTGCTGGTCGGCCACTCCATGGGCGGCAAGGTCATCGTCGAGGCCGCCCGGCAGCTCGGCGACCGCGTTATCGGCGTCGTGGGCGTGGACACCTATCACCGCGGCGGCCGCGAAACGCCCCGGGAACAGCAGGAGGAAGTGTTCGAACAGCTCGCCGAAGACCAGGCGGGCTTCATCTCGGACTTCGTGGACCGCACTTTCGTCGAGCAGAGCGATCCGGCCATCAAGGAATGGGTGAAGGCGGACATGGCGGCGGCGCCCTATGCCTCGGCGGTCGGCGCACGAAAGGCCAGCGGCAGCTACGACGCCACGCCGGCAATCGCATCGCTTGACGTGCCTTTCGTGCTGATCAACTCGGACTTCCTGCCGACGGATATCGCATATCTCGAAGCGAATGCAAAGCTGTTCCACTATCTCGAAATGTCCGGCGTGGGTCACTTCCTGATGATGGAAGACCCGGAGACATTCAACGCTCTGCTCGCCGCAGTGCTCGCGGATATAACATGAGCGGCACTGCAAGGGGCGGAGGCGCAATGGGCACGGCAATCAACCGGCGGGATTTCGTCAAGGCGGGCGTGGCGGCCGGCCTGAGCGCGGGCGTCGTCCGCGCCGCCGGCGCCGCCTCGCATCCCGACGTGATCGTCATCGGTGCGGGCCTTTCCGGACTCAATGCAATGCTGCTGCTCGAAGAGTTGGGTGTGCGGGCGATCTGCCTGGAGGGGCGCGAGCGCCCCGGGGGGCGCTTGCTCAGCGAACCCAACGTGGCCGGCAACCCCGAGTGGGGCGGCGATTCCATCCTCGGCGCCTATGCCCGGATGCAGGACACCGCCAGCCGCCTCGACATTCCGCTGATCGACCATCACGCGCGCCGGGACATGTCGCCGGAAGCGCATCGCGATCCGGCCCGGGTGGAACTGGCGCTGGGCGGTCAGGTCATTCCCCGGGACGAATGGCCGACGCATCCGCTCAACGACATGCCCGCCGGGGCCCGCGACCGCTTCCCCGGGCGGGGTTATTTCCAGAGCGTGATCGCGCAGCACAACCCGTTGGCGTCGTTCGCCGACTGGGTGGAGCCGGAAAGCGTGCAATACGACGGCTCGGCCTACGAGTTCTTCAAGGAGCTGGGCTGGAGCGACGCGGCCATCGAATTGAACTACAACACCAACGTGCAGTACGGAACGTCGGCCCACGACGTATCGATGCTGATGTGGTACTTCGTCCAGGCCTGGTTCAAGCTGCAAAGCGACGTGGCGCGCGTCGCCTACAAGGTCGAAGGCGGCAACGAGCGCTTTACCGACGCCATGGCCAATGCGCTCAGCGGCGAGGTGCACTTCGGCAAGCGGGTGATCGGCATTCGCAACAACGAGTCGGACGTGGAGGTGCATTGCCACGACGGCAGCGTTTACCGGGCGGCCCGCGTGATCTGCTCGCTGCCCATCCCCACGATGCGCTGGGTGAAGTTCGACCCACTGCTGCCGCCGGCCAAGGCCAAGGCGATTCAGACCGTGCAGGTGCAGAAGATCACCAAGGTCATCATGGTGCCCACTAGCCCGTTCTGGGAGGAGGACGGTCTCAATCCCGCGATGTGGACCGACACGGACGCGGGCGAAATCCGTGCGCTGCGGGAAGGCGAGGACTCGAATTCCGTGACCTGCCTGATGGCCTGGGCCCGCGGGCACCTGGCGGACCGGCTGGACACGCTGGGGCACGGGGGCGGGATGGCGCAGGTGCTGTCGGCCTACGAACAGTTGCGCCCGGCGGCCAAAGGCAAGCTCGAACTCGCGGGCGCCAAGTCCTGGCAAACCGACCCCTTCGCAGGCGGCGACTGGGCTATCTGGGCGCCCGGCCAGGTGGTCGAGTGCCTGCCGGCCTTGATCGAGCCCGCTGGCCGCATTCATTTCTGCGGCGAACATACCGCCACCGCCAATCGCGGCATGGAGGGTGCGATGGAGTCCGGCGAGCGGGTCGCCTTCGAGGTCTGGGACCTGCTCTAGAGCGCTGCGCGGTGCGCCGGCAAACTGCCGGCCAACCGGTTACAGGACCAGAAACGGGTCCCGTTCGGTGTTGTACGGCTCGTAACCGCTCTTCGTCACGCGGAAGAGGTCTTCGTTGTGCCCGGAGCCCCAGCCGACTTCGAGGTACGGCAGGTCCACGGTCAGCGTCATGTTCTCTTCCAGCACGTGGTCGAAGGCCTCAACGCCGAAGTTCGGCATGCGCATGGGATTGTCGTCGTGCTGCAGGCCCACCGAGTGGGGCGTGACGAACACGGCGTGGGGCGGCATGCCGGCCTTGATCATCGTGTCGAGGCCGATTTGACGCAAGGTGGAATATTTGACGCCCGGCTTTATCGCGTCGAACACGGCCTCGCGGGCGAGCTGGTTGGCGCGGCGGCGCATCTCCACTTCCTTCGGCGGATCGCCGAAGAAGAAGGTGCGTGCGATGTCGCCCATGTAGCCCTTGTAGTTGCTCACGCAGTCGATCAGGTACGGCTTGCCGGCCACCAGCACGCCGTCGTCGGGGAAGTTGCCGCCGGGCATGCCGGCGATGACGTTGTTGACGCGGTTGCCCCGGATCGCGCACTCGGCAAGAAAAATCTGCTCCACGTCGGAGTGGCGCATGCCGGGTTCCAGCGCGTTGATCGTGGCCATGCAAGCCTCGCCGTTGTTCCAGCTTCCGAGCTTCTGATAGGCCAGTTCCTGCGGCGTCTTGACCATTCGGATGAGCTGGATCACGCCGTAGCCGTCGACGCATTCGATGTCCGGCAAGTCCGTCTGTGCCAGGAACCGCGCGATGCGCATGTCGTCCACCGCAACGCGGCCTTTGGTGATGCCCTGGGCCTTCAGCGCGCGGGCCAGGCCCCAGGCGGCGCTGGCGGCGATGTCGTCGCGGAAGCTGTCCGAGGCGGCCTTCCAGCGCTGCTCGCGCGGCGTCAGCTCGACGTCCTCGCGAAAGTGGTAGTGGCGGGTCACTCCGCCCGTGGGTTCTTCGGGCTGCCCGTCGGTGTTGAACGCCGCCGCGTTCCAGCCGCCGTAACCGTAGGGCATAAGCTCGGCGGTCTCACGGTCCCGGTTGGCGATGTCCCAGGCGGCGGACGATCCGGAGACCAGGTAGATCGGCATGTCCGGGTCCGGCGACATCGTCGCGAAGCCGGGATACTCGGTGATGAAGCGCACGCCGATGGTCCTGACGTTGGTCATGTAATAGACGTTGATCGGGTCGAGAGCGATCAGCCCGGCCAGCCCGTATTCCTCCATCACGGCGTAGGCGCGGTCCTTGTTGATGAGGCCCCCGCCCTTGATCTCCGGCCTGGGCGGCGTGTGGCCCTTCGGCCTGTCCGCCGCCCCGGCAAGGGCGGGCGCGGCCAGCGCCGAGGCGACAAGCCCGCCCAGCGCCGCGCGTCGGTTCACCTTCATGGCCATGGTCCCTCTCCCGGTGGATGCCCTGCCCCGATGATACGCCCTGCCCTGGGAGCGAGGGCGAGACGCCTTCGCCCCCGGATCAGTATTCGACGGGGATGGCGTCGAGGCTGCGCCACAGGTACCACGAGGCGACGGAACGCCAGGGGCGCCAGGGCTCCGCGATGGCGATCAGTTCATCGGGCGTCAGGCGCTCTCCGGCGTTGTAGTGGCGTGCGACCGCCTTCTGGATGCCGACGTCGGTGACGGGTAGCACGTCCGGTCTCAGCAGGTGAAAGATCAGGAACATTTCCGCTGTCCAGCGCCCGATCCCCTTGATCTCGACCAGCGTATCGATGACCTCCTCGTCGTCCATGCGATCCCACGACTTGCCTGCGAGGGCGCCGTCCCTGAAGTGCTCCGCCAGGTTGAGGAGATAGGACGCCTTGCGCCGCGACAGGCCGCAGCCGTGAAGCGCTTCCTCCGAATGACCGCAAACGGCGCTTGGCGTCATGGCGCCGACCGCCGCGGTCAGTCGCTGCCACACGGCTTCGGCGGCATGAACGGAAATCTGCTGCGCGACGATGGAGCGCGACAGCGAATAGAACGCGTCGTTGCGCGGCTGCAGGATCGACGCGCCGGCGGCGCGGATCAGCCCTGCAAGCACGGGGTCGGCGCGAAGCAGTGCTTCGCACGCCTCGTTCCAGTGCGGGACGATCTGACTGCCTGGTTCGGTCATGAGTCGGGCATTCTGCCCTGTTTAGAGGGCGGGACGCAGTCGCAACACACCAACGGTATGGAATTACAATTGTTTATCCAATAAACTAATTCAGCAGGGTCAATTGAATCAGGCTTCCGGGTGAACCTCAGGTTGCGCACGCAATCTGCAAGTCAGTTAAGATCATGAGTTCGACAACGCAGACCTGCGCGGAAGCCATTGTCGAAAGCCTGATCCGGGGCGGAGTAGATACGATTTTCGGTATCCCCGGCGCTCAAACGTACGCCCTGTTCGATGCGCTTTACAAGAACCGGGAACGAATCCGGACATTCGTTACGCGCCATGAGCAGGGCGCAGCCTACATGGCCTTCGGCTATGCCAAGTCCACCGGCGAGGTCGGCGTTTACTGTGTGGTGCCCGGACCGGGAGTCCTGAACTCCACCGCCGGCCTGTGCACCGCCCACAACACTCCGGTCCTCTGTATCGCCGGGCAGGTGCCCAGCGCCTTCGTGGGCGTCGGACATGGAATGCTGCATGAGTTGCCGGACCAGCTCAACACGATGCGGACGCTTACCAAGTGGGCAGCGAGAATCAATCACCCGGCGGAGGCGCCGACCCTGGTGGGAGAAGCGTTCAGGCAGTTGACCAGCGGGCGCATTCAGCCGGTGGCCCTGGAGGTGCCCATGGACGTGCTGGGGCAGACGTCGAAAGTGGAGCCGGTGGATCCCGTGTCGCCCGACGTTGCAATTGAACCCGATCCGGACGCGATCAAGGCGGCGGCGGACATGATTCGCAGGGCCAGGCGCCCGATGCTGTACGTGGGTTCCGGTGCGATACATGCCAAAGGCGAGGTTGCCGAACTGGCAGCCCTGATTCAGGCCCCGGTTACGTCCTTTCGCGGAGGCCGCGGTATCGTCGGCGACGAAACTCCGTACGGATTCAATTGCGTGGCGGGATACAAGTACTACGCTGAATCCGACCTGATGATCGGCATAGGAAGCCGCCTCGAGCTGCCGGCGTTTCGATGGCAGGAAGGCATTGCGACGATTCAACTGATACGGATTGACATCGATCCCACGCAATCCGTTCGCCTGCGAGGCGATCTCAGTATCGTTGCGGACTCCAGGCTCGCCCTGCAGGCGCTGTTGAGGGAACTTCGCGAGGACCCTGGAGACCGGTCGTCCCTTGAAGCCGAATTCGAGGCGGTCAAGGCCGAGGCCTGGCGCGAGATCCAGCAGATACAGCCGCAGATGTCCTACCTGGACGTCATGCGGGAAGTACTGCCGCGGGATGCCTTCGTCGTAGAGGAGATCTCCCAGGTAGGCTTCACCGCATGGTATGGATTCCCCGTCTACGAACCGGGAAAACTCGTGACAGGCGGCTATCAGGGTAATCTTGGACATGGCTTTCAGACCGGCATTGGCGTCAAGATTGCCAATCCGGACAGCACGGTCGTATCGATTGCCGGAGACGGAGGATTCATGTACGGCGTTCAGGAACTTGCGACGGCGGTGCAATACAAGGTTGGGCTGATCACGTTGATCTTCAACAACAACGCCTTCGGAAATGTCAGAAGGGACCAGATGGAGTTCTTCGAGGGGCGGATATTCGGCTCCGAGCTGACCAATCCCGACTTCGTAACGCTGGCCGAGAGCTTTGGCGCCCGGGCCCATCGGGTGAATTCACCGGCCGAACTGGGCGATCGGCTGCGGGGAGCATTGGAAGAATCGAAGCGGGGCCCGGTCGTTATAGAGATTCCATGCGAGACCGGTAGCGAGGCGTCGGCCTTCAGACTGCTTCAACCCGCAAATTACGGTCGTTAAGCGATGCCATCGTTCTTCCTGAAACCTGTTGCCTTCCTCTTATTGCTGCTCCTGAGTGCTCCGTCGGGTGAGGCCGATGAAGTGCATTTGCTTCGCTTCGCTTCGCCCTACGGGATGAACGCGCCTTTCAGCCGCGCCGATCGGGCCTGGATGGACAGAATGACCCGGGAAAGCGACGGACGTCTTCAGTTCGAGGCCTACTGGAATGGAACCCTGGTGGGACGGGCGCACACCGTGCATGAGTTGGCTGCGGGCGTTGCCGACATCGGCGTGATTTCGCCGGTGGTTTCGCGGGCCGGCATGCACCTCACACGCGGCTCTCTGGCTTTCTACGGCGGAATCTTCGACCGCCGGATCACGGAGCCGATATTCTGGGAGTTGTGGGCTGAACATGCCGAACTTCGCGAGGAATTCGCCGGCGTGGTGATCCTGGCGGCAAACAGCCTGAGTCCGATGTTCGTCATGACCACGGCCAAACCGGTGCGAAGCCTGGACGACTTGCGGGGATTGCGGCTTAAATCAACGGCCGAAAAGGTAGTTGCGCTTCGGCGCCTGGGCGTGGACGCCGTGGCGATGCCGATGAGCGAAGCGTATTTCGCGCTGAGCCGGGGCATCCTCGACGGCGCCGTTTCTCCGGCGGACACGCTCATAAGCCTCCATTTCGACGAGATGATCCGCTACATCACGCTGCTGCCCAATCCACGGCCTCCCTACCCTTCGAGAGCTATCAACCTGAGCGTCTGGGATCGGCTGCCGGACCACCTGCGCAAGCTGATGGCGGACAGTGCCGGCTGGTGGGCGGACCGCATCGTGGAAGAGGTCGCGGTCGTCGAGCGAAGAGGTCTGGAGCGCGCCCGCGAAATCGGCATCGAGTTCATTGAACCGGCGCCATCGGACATGCGCCGGTACGCGGACAACCTTGCGGAAGAAGGCGACAGGATTGCGCAGGAACTCGATGCGCGAGCCCTGCCCGGCTCCGCCATGCTGGCCCAGGTAAGAGACCGGCTCGAGCAGAACGCGCGGTGAATGTTTCTATGAGCGCTCAGGAACGGCTGGTCAATCTGATCGCCTACGCCGGCGGACTCGCTCTCGTGGGTCTGCTGGTCCTGATCGTGGGCAATGTACTGTTCCGGCTGACCGGCCAGATCATTCCCGGAAGCTATGAACTGGCCGAACTGATCATTCCGATCATTGCCGGCACGGCCGTGCTCTGCGCAACGCTGTCCGGGTCACATGTCGCGATTGACTTCGTGGTGGACAGATTCCCCAATGCATCACGGCGACGAATTGCGATCGCGATGGCCCTGGCAGGCGCGCTCTACTGGTGTGTTGTGGCCTGCGCCGGCGTCCTTGTCGCGTTGAGGAACACCCGGCTGGGCGAATACACGGAAGTCCTCGGCATATCGGTAGCGCCGCTGCGCTGGATGTGGGTGGCCGTTTGCTGCGGCGTTGCCGTCTGGCTGGCGGCATGGAAGCTGCACGCACTGGGAGGCGAGCGTGATGAGTCCGATTGAGACGGGCCTGATCGCATTCGTCGTGCTTTTCGGGCTGATCCTGCTGCGGCTGCCCATCGCCTTCAGCATGGGCCTGGTGGCCTTTTGCGGTTTCGCCTACCTGCTCTCGCCCGAGGCGGCCTTCGCCAAGCTTGCCAACATTGCCTTCGACACCATTTCCAGCTTCACTTTCGGAGTGCTGCCGCTGTTCATCCTCATGGCGCACGTGATGTTCCAGTCGGGTATGGGAAAGGACCTGTACGAGGTAGCGGCCAAGTGGCTGGGCCATCAACGCGGGGGTCTGGCGATGGCGACAGTGGGAGGCTGCGCGGGCTTTGCGGCGGTCAGCGCCTCTTCCGTGGCAACCGTTTCGACCATGGGTCTCGTGTCGCTGCCCGAGATGAGGAAGTACCGCTACAGCCCCGCCCTCGCCACCGGAAGCATCGCGGCGGGGGGAACGATCGGCAGCCTGATACCGCCAAGCGGCATGCTGATCGTGCTGGGCCTCCTGACCGAACTATCGATCAGCAAGCTCTTTCTTGCCGGCCTGGTCCCCGGAATCCTCGAAGCCATCTTCTACATGGCGACGATTTTCCTGCTGTGCAGCTGGCGGCCGGCGCTCGGCCCGCCGGGACGCAGATACTCCTGGGCCGAGCGTTTTTCGTCGCTGAAGGTTGTCGGCGAAGTCGTGCTCCTGATGGCGCTGGTGCTCGGAGGTCTGGTGGGCGGATTGTTCACGCCCACCGAGGCGGGCGCCGTGGGCGCGTCGGGAGCCCTGGCATTCGCGCTGATCCGCAAACGGCTGACTGTCGCGAAGTTCAAGGCCGCGATCGTCGCCACCCTCAAGACCACGGGCTTTCTGTACGCGATCTTCATCGGCGCGTTCATGATGACCTCGTTCATGACCGCCACCGGAATCCCCGCCGCCATAAGCGAGTCGATCGTGGAGCTGGACGTGGCGCCGTTGCTCGCGATTCTTGCGATCTTCCTGATCTACCTGCTGCTCGGCGCCGTGCTGGACACGACCGGAATGATGGCCCTCACCGTGCCGGTGTTCTTTCCCGTCGCCCAGGCGCTGGGCTTTGAAGGCATCTGGTTCGCCATCATCATCATCAGGGCGATGGAGATTGCCCTGATCACGCCGCCCATAGGCATGGCGGTCTATCTGGTCAAGAGTGTCGCGCCGGACGTGCCTGTGGGGACGATCTTCCGTGGGATCGCCCCGTTCCTGGCGGCGGATTTTCTCCTGGTGATGCTGTTGCTTCTTGTGCCGGGAATCATCACGTTCCTGCCGAACTGGCTGTCCTGACAGGCGCTACTCCGCCCGGGAAATGCTGAACGGCAGCTCTCCCACGCCCTGAACGCGCACGACAAGCCGGTCGCCCGGCTGGTATTTCGGGTAGGCGACCGGACGGAGTTCCCCGAGGTCGGTGAATCGATCCACAAAGTCCGCGGACTTGCCGTCCACGTGGGCCTCCCTGCCCATCGCGCCCATCAGAACGACGTCGCCCGGCTCCAGGACGTACCGTGAGGAGAGGAAACTGACGACGCGCGGAATATCGTAGATGAAGTCCCTGGTAAATCCCTGGTGATACACCTTTCCATTGACGCTCAGTGACACCTCAAGATCGCTGGTATCCAGCGAAGTCTTTATCCAGGGACCAAGCGGGCAGGAAGTGGGAAAGTCCTTGGCCGCCAGCATGTCTCTGATCGCGACTTCCGGATACATCGCGTCGAACGATGCCGAATACCCGAGTATGTAATCGTCCACTTCATCCTCGGCAATTCCGCTCGCGCGGCGTTTCATGATCACGGCCAGTTCCGGGCTTCCGGAAATGCCGGTCATTCCTTCCTGCACGAGCAAATGGCTATGCGGGCCGGTTATGGCCGAACCGGACTTCTCGAATACCGGGGGCTCGGCAGGATCGGCTTCCGGATACTCGGCGCCCATTCGATATTGCCGGTAGCCGTGGCTGTTCATGCCTACGCCGTAAACCTTTCTCGGCTCGATGGGGGCAAGCAGGACGACCTCGTCGAGCGGGAAGTGCCGGTCGCCCGCGGTGAACTCGCCGAATATATCGCCCTGGATCGCGGTTACCCGGCCTTTCTCAAGGATGCCGTAGCCGGTCCTGCCGCCCTTTTCGTAACGAACGACGGTGAGGCCGGCCTCGGACCGGACATCGCGTGCCGCCTGCTGGCTTGTTGCGTTCATGCTCTGGATTGCTGTTGCCGGCCAGCGAGACTACGCCAAGTGGTTGGTAATTTCAATCATTCTTCAATACAATTATTGTTTCCGAAATCATTATCGCATACGGTGCAGGCGCTGCCGGAGCGACAAAAAAAGATTACGCTTCACCACGGCCTTGCATGATCCAGGAGCTTTCGAGATGGTCCGGACCAAACCGCTGAAATCCACGATTCCTTATGTTTCCAGCATCCTTGCGACGCTGGCGCTGCTCCTGATCGCGGAAATCCCGGGAGCGGACCGTTCGGGAATCGCGCACGCTTTCCCTTCCGTATACCCGACCGGCGTAACCCGCTACGACCCCGACAAGGCCTACAACAGCTATTTGCTGTTGCCGCTGGTCACCAACTACGGGGCTTCGGAAGAAGTCGTGCGCGAACCGGACCGGGCCCGTTTGCTGGACATGAACGGCAACGTCGTCCACGAGTGGAAGGTGGGGACCTGGCAACGTTATCGGCTGCAGCCGAACTGCAGCCTGATGATGATCGAGGAGAGCGAGGAAGAAGGAATCAATCACATCGTCGAGTATGGCTGGGACAGCGAGGAGATCTGGCGATGGCGGCCTGACCAGCGGGGCGTTGGAGGCCGGCTCAGCGATCAGCAGTCCCACTACCTGCACCATGATTTCGAGCTCATGCCTAATGGCGAGCTGCTTGCGATGTACAGCATTCCCGTGCCGCAGGAAATTCTGGATACGGTGGTGGACGTGGACTGGCCCTACTTCGGCCGGATTCGCCGGAAAGGCGTGCAGCTCATCGGCGATGAGCTGGTGTACGTCACCCGCGAAGGCGAGGTGACGTGGAAATGGGCCGCGCACGACCATATCGACATCAACGACTTTGCGCCGGCCTGGCGACGAATCATCGACTGGTCGCACGGCAACTCCGTTCGCGTGGTGCCCGAAAACAAGTGGTATGACGCGGGCGACGAGCGGTTCAAGCCCGGCAATGTCATTTTCAACACGCGCAATCTTCCGAATTTCTGGGTCATCAGCCGGGACACGGGCGAGATCACCTACAAGGGCGGCCACAGGTATCTCGGCGGCCTGGCGGGCCAGCACGAGGCTCACATGATTCCCAGGGGACTGCCGGGTGCAGGAAACTTCCTGGTCTTCGACAACGGGGCCTATTCGCCGGACGAGGACCACATCGGCAAGACACTGATCGTCGAGATCGATCCGGTGGAGAACAGGATTGTCTGGAAATACGAAGCGTCCGGCCGTTCCTGGCGGTTTTTCAGCCGCTCCCGCGGTTCGGTCCAGCGGCTTCCGAACGGCAACACGTTGATTTCCGAAGACAACACGGGAAGGATCTTCCAGGTGCGTCCCGACGAGAATCATCCGGACGGCGGAGAAGTCGTCTGGGAATACGTGGCTTTCAATGCGCACGACAACCCACTGTGGGCGTTGGCGCGGGCCCAAGCCTATCCGTACGACTTCTGCGGAAAGCTCGAGGAACTGCCCCGCAGCGAATTGCGCGTCACGCCTCCGTTGGGCGCCGATTGGAAGATTCAACCCGACGCCATGCGCGGCGCGCAAACGGCGGACTGATCCTCATGCTCGTTGACCGGCGACTGATTGCAGCAGGGCTGTTGCTGCTTGCAGGATGTCAGTCGATCGGGGATCCGCCGTCCCCGGTCTCTTCGCAACCTCCGGTGGAGCTCCACGAGGACTTGCTGATCGTTGCGACATCGGAAGCCTTTGCACTGGTCGGCGAACTCACCGATTTTCTGGCAAGGAAGTCCGTGAGCTACCGTCATGTGGAACCTCAGGATTTCGAGCCGTTTCACGAAGCCCCGCACATTGCAATTGTTGCCGGACTCAATGAAGGAGACCCCATTCGCGCGCTGGCGGCGAAAGCGTTGGGCGACGAGGAGGAACTGGCGTGGCTGGCCCAGGCAGGCAACGGCGCGACCTACTACCAAGAAGACATCTTCGCCGAGGGGCAAAAGGTCATGTTGATCGCGGGGTCGTCGCCCGCCGTTGCGGCTGACGGTCTGGTTTACTACCGGAATCAGTGGCTGGCGCGACTCGCTACCTGGCTGGAAATCCAGCTTTCACGAGAGGAAATCTACAGCTACTAGCAGACCCTGCGGTATCTATTGCAGCGGAATACGATCCAGCAGGTCCATCAGGACCTTTTTCTCGGCCTTCGTCAATGTCTGGGTAAACGACGCTTCCTGAGCGGCAAAGGCGCTCTTCAGCTCTTCAAACCGTTCGACGCCCTTCTTCGTCAGAGTCAGCGCATTGCGCCTTCGGTCCTTCGGGTGCTTGCGGCGGCGCACATATCCCGCCGCCTCCAGATTGTCCAGCAGGCCGACCATCGTCGCCTTGTCGATATCGTATTCGCGGGCAATATCGATCTGGGCGAGTCCCGGGTTCGCGGCGATAAGGCCCAGCGTGCCGAATTCCCCCACCGCCACATCCATTCCTTCCAGCGCGTCCGAAAGGTGGCGGTTGATGGAGCGCTGAATCCTCCGGATCTTGATGCCCAGAAAATCGTTCAGATCGCCGAGCGAAAGCGATTGAGACGTTACCGCGGATCCGAAAGTTTTCCTTTTCCTGGGAAGTGCCGACGGCATGAACTGTAACTGCAGCGACTAAAGCCGGAGGCCCATTACACAGCTTTTTCCGGGCCGAGGCAACTAGAAGTCCAAGCCGAATTCGATCCCCCATTCCTGCGGCCGTCCGATTTCCTCCCAGCGGTATCCTTCCCTGCCGCGGTCACGTACGCGCGCCTGGTTGGGCGTGCGGCCGGTGAAATCGCCGCCGGTCACGATGTAATCCTCATCCAGGCAATTGGTGCAATAAAGGGCAACCCACCATGTCTGCTGCGCGGAGGTCAGCTTGATCCGGGCATTCATCAGTCCGTGGGCTTCGATGGGAATAGTGCGGGTCTCCAGCGAAGAGGTGTACTGATCATCGGTCCAGCCATAGTTGAGGCTGCTGGTCAGCCCAAAACCGTTGGTCAATTCATAGGTGTGAAGAAGGCCCAGCGCGTACGAAAGATCGGGCATGCGGTGCGGCTCCGAATCAATCAGGATATTGCCGGCCATCAGCGGATCGATTGCCGTCCATTCGCCATCGATGGTCCCGACCGACGCCGAGAGCAGCAGATCGTCGCTTGCCTGCCATGACAGATCCACCTCGACTCCCTGGGTTTCCGCATCGCCCGCGTTGGCCACGAACCTGAGACCGTCCGGGCGCACCGTGCGGAGCTGGCGGTTGGTCCATTCCTGCCAATAGGCCGTAACGTTCAAACGCATCAGGCCGCCGGCCAGATCGCTGCGCAGACCCAACTCGTAGGCATCGATCTCCTCCGGGTCGAACGGCAGGATTCCATAGTTGGCCTCCGGGCCGTGTTTCAGATCCATCTCGTTGTTGAATCCGCCGCTTCTGAACCCGGTGCTCGCCGATATGTACGTCATCACATTGTCCGACCAGTCGTACTGAACGCTCACGCGCCAGGTATTGGACGTCCAGTCGCTGCTTCCGGTAGCCTCGGTGGGCGGCGGAGGATCGCCCGGCGCCGGGCGGAAGTTCCGGTCCCGGCTGCGAATCGGGCCGTCCGCGATGGCGGTCAGCGTCTTGTCGTCCTGCGTCCAGCGATAGCCTGCGGTGATGTCCAGCGCGTCATTTACCTGCAGGGTTGCTTCGCCGAACAGCGCAAGTGCGTCCGCATCCAGGGTTTCATTGCGTATGAAGACGTCGGGCGTGCCATTGTCGGAACCGCGGGTGAGTTCTTCCGGTTCCTCGCTGAAATAGTACAGTCCCGCGGTCCAGTCGATGTTCCCGGTCTCGCCGTTCAGCAAAAGTTCCTGCGAAATACTGTCGCTGGTGCCCATCCGCACGCGCTCCCGCCAGACGATGGGCGTGTAGTCGTTGTCGTTCATGATCAGCTGATCGATGACCAGCGAGGCCGTACGGCTGGTGAGACTCAGTGAGTCACTGATCCGCCACGAAACCACGGCCGAAAGAAACTTGGTTGTGAAGTCCTCCAGATTCGGTAGTCCGCCGCGCGTTTCGTTGCCCGGGAATACCGCGAACGTGTCGCCGATTACCTGGGTGAGCGCCGGATTCGTTGCGGCAACTCCGTCGAACGCGCGATCGGAGGCGCGGCTGATCGTGCAGGTCCCACCCGGAGGCCGCCGCGTCTCCCGGCCCCTGACGATCCCCCGCGCCAGAATCCGGCAAGGTTCGCCTTCGCCGCGTAAGGCGTCAAAATTCCAGGACGTGACCTTTATGGGAGGACCATGACCCTTGTCTTCGATGTAGGCCCCGGTCAGGTCAACCGTCAGGTTGTCGGCCGGCTGGAACCGCAACCCGACCCGAACGCCCCAGTTTTCGTTATTGCCCAGGTCCTGCGTTCCCGAATCGACAATCGACACGCTCGCCGGATCCAGGCTGGCGATCCTGTTGTCGACATAGCCATCGCGGTTTCGGAAATAGCCACTGACCCGCAGGGCCGCCTGTTCACCCAGGGGGACATTCAGCACGCCCGTCAGTCCGTGATGATTCAGGTTGCCGGCCGTTGCTTTCAGATAGGCGTCGTATTCGCCGAGAACGGGCTTTTTGGAGCTGTATCTCACGGCGCCGCCCGTCGTGTTGCGCCCGAACAGGGTTCCCTGCGGACCGCGCAGTACTTCAATGCTCTCCACGTCGAGCAGATCGACCATCGTTCCCGTTAGCCGCGGAATGAAAACATCGTCGATATAGAAGCCGACTGCCCCGTCGAGATTGATTCTGGAGCCATCGCCGACCCCACGTATCGTCACCCCGATGGAATTGGAACCGTTGGTGAAGTCTCCGCCGCCAAGAGAGAGATTGGGCACCGCGGCATTCAGGTCGATGAGGTTCGTGATTCCCTGCTGTTCGACCTGTTCCGCCGAAAAGGCGGAGATCGAGATCGGCACATCCTGCAGGCTCTCTTCACGCCGCCGGGCGGTCACCACGATCTCTTCCAGCGCCGCCGAAGAGGCACTGGCCTGTTCCTGCGCTCGCGCGGCCGGAACCACTCCATCAAACGCAATTACCGCCACAATGAAGGATAAGGCGGCAGCTGAAAATCCTTGCAGTCTCTTGCCCATTATGCTTGTCTCCCCGTTCGGAGTTCACTGACTCTTGCGGCTACCCGGCAAGCCCGCAACGGCCCTGCCAGGCGCCCTCAAAAAGATAATACACAATAGTTAGAATAGCAAATTATTTGAATGATAATTATTTGTAAAATAATGCTATTGCCGAGACTGGCGGTCCTGGCACTGACTCTATTTGTGCTGGTCGCGGTTTCGCCGACCGTTCGCGGCGCCGATCGTCCGGATATTCTCTTTATCGCAATTGACGACCTGAATGACTGGGTCGGCGTGCTCGGCGGGCATCCCCAGGCCCGGACACCCCGCATCGACGCGTTGGCCGAACGGGGGATGCTGTTCACCAATGCGCATGCCTCCGCTCCGCTATGCAACCCATCGCGTACGGCGCTCCTGACAGGGCTGCGGCCGTCGTCCAGTGGCGTGTACGAAAATGACACCGACTGGCGGCAGCTCGAAGTGTTCCGGAACATTTCGACGCTGCCGAGGTTTTTTCGCGATCAGGGCTACGAAACCATCGGGGCCGGAAAGATATTTCACGCACATACCTTCGACCCCGAGGGGTTCAGCGGCTACAACGATCAAAACGCGTGGAGCCGTTTTTTTCCTTCCGTCGATCGGCAACTTCCCGACGAAGTCGTTCCCCCGGACCGCCCCGTCAACGGTAACCCCTTCACGAAGGACCTGGACTGGCACGCACTGACCGAGGCCGCGGACCGGATGGGCGATGCCCGGGTAGCAACCTGGATATCAGGCCAACTCACCCGTACACCCGGACAACCGCGGTTCGTGGCCGCGGGAATTTATCGGCCACACTTGCCCTGGTACACCCCGAGCGACCACTTCGATTCCTATCCGCTGGAGGCGATAGAGCTGCCCGACACGCTGGCGGGCGATCTCGACGACGTGCCCGAGATCGCCACGATGCCGTATCTGGAGATAACCGACAGACCGCCGATGGCGCTGCACCGCTGGATCGTTTCGCAGGACAAGTGGCGCCAGGGCGTTCAGGCCTACCTGGCCAGCGTGAGCTACGCGGACGCGCAGGTGGGCCGAATCCTGGACGCACTGGACGCCAGCGGCCGCGGCGACGAGACGATTGTTGTCCTGTTCTCGGACCACGGCTTCCATCTGGGAGAGAAGCAGCGTTGGCGTAAGTACACCCTTTGGGGGGAGTCGACGCGAGTGCCCCTGATCATCGTCGCCCCGGGAGTCACGGTTCCGGGGTCAAGGAGTTCCCAGCCCGTGTCGCTGATGGATATCTATCCGACCCTGGCCGAACTTGCGGGTCTTACGGTTCCCGGGCATGTGGAAGGAAAGAGCCTTTTGCCGCTGCTCCGGGATCCCGCCGCGGCATGGGATTCCACGGCGATCACGACAAGCGGCTTTCGAAACCACAGTATCAGGAGCAAGCGCTATCGCTACACTCGTTATTCCGACAGATCCGAAGAACTCTACGACCTCGACGCCGATCCTCATGAATGGAACAACCTGATTGGTAAGGCCGGCTTCGCGAGCGTACGCGACGCGCTGGCCGAGCGGCTACCGAAAAGAGATGTGCCGCCGCGGTAATCAGTCGAAGCGAACAATTCCCGCCATAGGTACGCCAAGCACTTACAATTCCACCAATCCCATCGTTCCAGTTCGCGCCAGGGCTCGAGCTGATTCCGTCGAGCCAGGAGCCTGCCCCCCAAGAGGAAGAATGAGCCAGCCTGCCGCCACCCCTGCCCTGCGTACGGGCGAGTTCGTGCCGCTCATCGCGCTGCTGATTTCGCTGGTCGCGCTGGCGATCGACGCGATGCTGCCGGCGCTGCCGGCGATCGGCGAGGACCTCGGGGTCGTGCATCGCAACGATGTGCAGTTCGTCATCACCGCGGTGTTCCTGGGCATGAGCATGGGCCAGATCGTTTTCGGTCCGCTTTCCGACCGCATCGGACGCAAACCGGCCATCCATGCCGGCCTCGTGCTGTTCATGGCCGGGTGCCTGATGAGCATTTACGCGCGCAGTTTCGAGGTGATGATCGCGGGGCGCGTGCTGCAGGGGATCGGCGTTTCGGCGCCGCGGGTGGTGATCATGGCGCTGGTGCGCGACCAGTACGCGGGCCGTCAGATGGCGCGCATCATGTCGTTCGCGATGGGAGTATTCATCATCGTGCCGACAATCGCCCCGGCGCTGGGCCAATGGATCCAGTTTCTCAGCGGCTGGCGCGCAATATTCGCCGTGTTCTTTGCCGTCGCCGCGGTCGGCTTTCTCTGGTTCGCGATTCGCCAGCCCGAAACGCTGCCCTCGGAACGCCGGCGGTCGCTATCCCCGCGGGCGATCGGCAGGACGGCGGTGGAAGTCGTCAAGATCCGGATCGCGCTGGGATACACGCTGGCCAGCGGATGCGTGTTCGCGCCGTTCCTGGCCTACCTGAGCGCGTCGCAGCAGATCTTCCAGGACGTTTACGACACCGGCGCGCTGTTTCCCTTCTATTTCGGCGTGCTGGCGCTGGCGGTGGGGGTCGCAACGTTCGTCAACGGCCGCCTGGTGATGCAGTACGGGATGCGAAAGCTGTCCCGGGGTGCCATGTCCCTGGCCACGATCGGGTCGGTCGTCGGCCTGGGTCTGACCTTCGCCTTCGATGGAGTACTCCCATTCTGGCTGTTCATGGCCTACCTGCTGTTCGTGTTCGTCTGCGTTGGCCTGCTGTTCGGCAATCTGGGGGCGCTGGCCATGCAGCCCCTGGGGCATATCGCCGGCGTGGGCGCGGCGGTGGTCGCCTCGCTATCCACGCTGGTTTCGGTACCGCTGGGCGCGTTTGTGGCCTACATCTTCGACGGCACGCTGTACGCGCTGATCGCGGCCTACGTGGTGTTCGGCTTTGGGGCCCTCGCCGCGATGAAATGGGCCGACGGAGGCTGGATGCCGAGACGGCGTCGTGCGCCCCTGAAAGCCGGCGCCGATCTATAGCGCGCCCGTCACAAGCCCACAAGCTCGTTCAGCGCGTCGAGGCGAGCAAGCCAGGTGTCCTTCCGCGACTGAACGCCGTCGGGCGCGAAGTACATCGTGTTTTCGTATTCCGCCAACGGCCATTGCGGCAGGCCCTCGCCGTTGGGATCGCCGCAGCGCGCGAAATTGGTCCAGTAGCGCATCATCTGATCGGAAACAGCGCGCTGCGTTTCGTCCGGTTCGGTCGGATCGAAGTGATCGCCGGTGAAATTGCCGAACACGTACGGCAGGTCGCCCGCGTGATAGGCGCCGTAGATCGTCTCGCCGTTGAGTTCGCGCCGTTCTACGTCCACGCCCGGCATCGCGAATCGGTAGGCGTAGACGACATTGCCGGCTTTCTCGTGCGCCACGGCAACGCCGCGGTTTTGCGCGTGAAACACGTAATCGCTGTACATATAGGTATCGCGCTGCGTTTCGTTGCCGTAGAAAGGCGTCATCGCGTCGATCACGTCCTCGCTCATGAAGCGGAGCAGCTGTGCACGCTGCCCCTCCGACGGACCCATCGCGAACTCGGAGTCGGTGGCGCCGATCATCAGAGGCACTCTCGCCGCATCGCCGCGGTCGTAGACGGGCCACAGATCATCGACAACGACCACGCCGTCGGTGGCCAGGGCGATGAAGGTGCTGAAGTCGGTGGCCTCGACGATCTTCTTCGCCGGCTGCGCCCTCAGTTCGTCGAGGCTTGCCTCGGGCGTGCCCAGCCGTTCCGCCAGTTTTGCGCCCTTCTCTTCGATGGGCGCCTCGCCCCCGTCCGCCAGCGAAGCGACGCGCGGCTGCCCCCTGCGGCCGTAACCGGACTGTGAAATGCCTTTCGCAAACAGTCCCCGGGCCGCGGGCGACGCGGCCAGGGCATAGACCGAGTAGCCGCCGGCCGATTCGCCGAAGATCGTTACGTTTTCCGGGTCCCCGCCGAACGCCCCGATGTTGTCCCTCACCCATTCGAGCGCGGCGATCTGGTCCATGAGCCCGTAGTTGAACAGCCGTCCGCCATCGGGGTCCTGCGCCGACAGCTCCGGGTGCGCAAAGAATCCGAAACTCCCGAGACGATAGTTGATGGCCACCACGACGACGCCGAGCCTGGCCAGGTTGCCGCCATGGTTGACCGGACGAGAGCCCGAACCGGCCGTCAGCCCGCCACCCGGGATCCAGACCATTACCGGCAGTTGCGCATCCTCGTTGTCCGGACGATAGACGTTCAGATAGAGGCAGTCCTCGCTCTCAGGCTGGGTGAAGGCGTCCGTCATGGCAAAGCCTTCGGTTCGCGGCCGCTGAATGCACCGGTTGCCGTACTGGTCGGCGACGAGGACCGCTTCCCGAGGCAGCGCCGGCTGAGGCGCACGCCAGCGCAGATCGCCGACGGGCGGCGCCGCATACGGAATGCCCTTGAATTGCACCAGCCCGTCTCCGGCGGTTCCCCGGACCTCGCCCTGAACGGTCGCTACCTGCGCAAACGACTGCGGCGGTTGCGCCGTGCTTTCGGATTGCGGCTGCTGCCCGCAGCCGGCCACCAGCGCGCCGCATGCCAGGGCGGCAAGGGCGCATCGACTCAGCATGGTGCTCAAGGCGGTTTCCTCCTCCCGAATGGTTCCGGGCGGATTATCGGTCATCGGCAAGGTTCGAGTGCCGTAACGACTGAAACGCGGTCGGTTCCCAGCGGCGCAGCGCAACCAGAAAGCAGGTCCCCGCCGCCGCGGCGTCGGCGCGCACCTCGTCGCGTCGGGTCAGATCGTCGAACGCGTCCATGACCTCGGCGATCTTTCCGCGCAGTTGCGCAGCCGACGGGTCCGACAGCATGCCCCAGGAAAAGCGGTGCAGGTCGCGGTCGGGATCGAACTCGCCGGAGAGGAATTCACCCTGCACGCGGTCCACGAAATAACGGTGTATCGGCCCACCGGGCAGCCAGGCAAAGTTGCGCGCGACGCGCAGCCGGATGCGTTTTGCCGGCAACAGTTCGATCAGGCCGATGCGATCGAGGCGCACCAGCAGATTGGTCAACTGCACCGACGGGAACCCGTAGCGCTCGACAATCCTTTCGAAGGTCCAGCGATTGAGCACGCATACGGTGGTGAGCAGCAGCGCGGGGTCGCTTACGAGTTGCCGCTCCTGGTCCTCCGTCAATGCAGCGACGCGCAGGCGTCTTTCTTCCGCAAGGCGGGCCAGCTCCAGTAGATCGATGCCCGCCAGGTCGCACACCTGCTCGAGCCTGTGCAGCGAGAACCGCTGGGTGGAGAACTGCCTCTTGACGCTGCTCAGGGACAGGCCGAGGTGCTCGGCAACCTCGGCGTACGTGATGTCCCGGGACTTCAGGGTCTCCTTCAGTGCATTGACAAGTCGCTTGGATTGAACCATAAGGTATCACTATATGAAACTTCCTGGGCAAATAGTATGACACATTTGCTGTTTTGGTTGCATATAGTGGACTTCACGGTTAGTTTTCGGCAAACGATACCCAAACGGAGGCCACCCATGATTACGCACCGGATTGCTGCCGCCCCGGCCCTTGCCCTTGCCCTCGCCGGATGCACTTCAACCCTGACGGCGCAACAGGACAGCGCGCTGTTCGAAACGCACGAGATCGGCACGCCGGCGGCGCTGCACCAGACCGTGCTCACGGGAAATTTCGACGGTTCCGGGCGAGCCCAGCTTGCCGTGATCGGCATGGATCCGGCGCGGTCCGGCCATATACGGCTGATCGCACTGGAAAGCGGGGACTGGATAACGACCCTTGAAGGAGAGCTTGACCCGGCCGTTCGGTTCGTGGACATCGCCCGGACTGCGGGGCGGGACCGTCTCATTGCCTATCGGCGGGGACGCGTCGAGTGGATTGATCCGGAGTCGGGCCAGCAGCGCCCATTCATTGACCTGTGGATCCCCTACCGCGCCTCCGGCGAGGACGGCATACCGCATCTCGACATTGCGCGCGACCTGAACGGCGATGGGCTGGACGACCTGCTGGCGCCCGACACCGACGGCTTCCGGCTCGCTCTGCAGTCGGAGGACGGCTCCTTCGGCCCGGTGAAAAAGCTGGGGCCCGGCGATCCCTTCGCGAACGCGAAGGCCTATGGCGACAAGCGCACCTACGCACAAGTCGGTATCACGGCCGAGAACCTGTCCTGGTACCTGAGCCGTGTCCATCACTTCGATTTCGACCTTGACGGGCGCCGGGACCTTGTTTTCTGGGATGGGGACCGGTTTCTGGCCTACCGGCAGGACGAGTCGGGCGGGTTCGGCGATGCGCCGGGCGCCTTCACGACCGATGTCGAGTTCGATTTCGACGGCTCGTACGGACTCGCCTTCCAGTTCGGCGACGCGAGCGTGCCGTCGATGCTGCTCGGGTTCGGACCGCAAACGCGGCACACGATCCTGCAGGGATTCCATGATCTCAACGGCGACGCCGTGGCCGACCTGGTCACGCTGACGCTGGAGGGGCGCAGCCCGTTCCGGCTGCGCGGCCGCTACAACGTTCATTTCGGCCGTCCCGGACCGAACGGCGCGAGCTTCCCGGCCGTTGCCGACGCCTCGTTCGATTCGCCGGGGAAAGCCGGCGGTCTGCAGCCCTGGGGCTATGCGTCACAGCGTTTCTTCGACTTCGATGGCGACGGCGTGAACGACGCGGCCATCGGCGCCGTCGACATCGGCCTCGGCAACATGTTCGGCGCCATGGTGGGCAACTCGGTTTCCATCGATCTGGCGTTCTACCGGATCCGGAACGGGGAACACGGCGCGGAACCCGACTGGACGCGAAACGTGCGCAGCCCTTTCTCGCCGCTGGACAAGCGGGGGCCGATGTTTCCGACCATCCTCACGGGCGATGTTGACGGCGACGGCCGTTGCGACCTTTTGATCGGCGAACGCTGGGACGAGCTGAACGTGTTTCTGGGCGTGGCGGGAAGCGAGCCGGTCGCGGCGAGGGCGATCAGCGTGACGGCGCCAATGTCCTCCGACGAACGCAACGCAAGGATTGCCGATCTCGACGGGGACGGCAAGGACGATGTCTATATCCAGCATCCTGCCGCGGACGGGCCGGGACGGATCGTCGTGCTGATGGCGCGTTAGCGGCTGCGGCGGACGCCGGCCGCAAGACACGGGCGGCCGCGGAGGGTAAAGTGTCGGGCATGAGGCGCATGGCGCTAAGCATGCTCGCAGCCTTGCCACTGCTCGCTCCGCTGCAGGCGCCGGAGCTTGAGGCAAGCGTGCTCCGGCGCGGGACCAATGACGAGTTGCCCACATTCGACCCGCAGTACGTGGTCGGCAACTCGGCCGGGGCGATCATGTATGACCTCTTTGAAGGCTTGGTCACGCGGACGCCGGATGGAGAGTTGGCGCCGGCCATTGCCGCAAGCTGGAGCATTTCAGAGGATGGGACGGTCTACACATTCCGCTTGAAGAAGAACGCGAAGTGGTCGGACGGCAAGGAGATTACGGCCGGCGACTTCGTTTATTCCTTCAGGCGCATGCTCGATCCCCGTTCCGGCACCCGCGGCGCCAGCGCCCTGTTCCCGGTTCTCAACGCGACCGCCATCTCGGTGGGCGAGAAGTCCGTCGATTCCCTGGGCGTGAGGGCGGTCGATCCCTCCACGCTGGAAATCATCCTCGAGGGCCCTGCGCCGTACTTCATCAGCCTGCTGGCTTCCTACAGCAATGCCCCGGTTCCCGCGCACGTTATCGAAGTCCACGGCAGGAAGTGGACCCAGCCTGGAACCATGGTTACCAACGGCGCCTACATGCTCGGCAAGGTCGTCACCAATACCTACTACCAACTGGTGAAGAATCCGCACTACCACTCCGCCGGCACGGTGTCCATCGGGAAGGTCTTCTATTACCCGGTGCCCTCGCCCACCACCTCGCTGAAAAGGTACCTGGCCGGGGAACTGGACGTGATTCTCAATATCCCGTTCAACCAATACGAAAACCTCAAGGCGACCCGCCCCGAAGAATTCCGGATTGCGCGCGGAATCGGGCTGGGCTACCTGTCGGTCAACAACACGCTACCCCCATTCGATGACGTCAGGGTGCGCAAGGCGCTTTCCCTGGCCATCGACCGGGACGTGATCGTGGAGAAATTGCTCAGGACGGGCGACGAGCCCGCCTGGTCGGTCGTCCCGACGGCGATCTGGAAAGACCCCTCGGAGCCTCCGGCATTCAGCCGGATGTCCCCGGGCGAGCGCTTGGCCGAAGCCCGGCGGTTGCTGAACGAGGCGGGCTTCAACAGGAGCAATCCCCTCAGGTTCACATTCGTCTTCTCCCCGGTGGAGAGGGACCGCCGCCTCGCGGTGGCCTATCGCTCGATGTGGAAGCAGGCCGGCGTGGAGGCCGAACTGGAAACCGTGGGCATGCGGGCGCTGATGAAGAAGGCGGCGGACCGGGAATACCAGGTGATGCGGTTGACCTACTACGCGATCTTCTACGACCCGGTGTCGTTCTTCGCACTCATCCGGGGCGACAGCTTCAGGAACTATTCCGGTTACTCCAATGCCGACATCGACCGGCGCCTGGCGCTTGCCGACACCATCCGCTCGGACGAGGAACGAACCGCCTACCTGCGGGAGATCGAACAGCGGGTGATGCAGGATTTTCCCGTCATCCCCTCGCATTTCCAGTCCCGGGCCTTCCTGGTGAACCAGCGCGTCGAAGGCTGGACGAATTCCACGGCGCCGAAAATGGCCAAGGACCTCAGGCTCAACGGAGGCCCCTGAACTGACAGGACGCCGCGACACCGCCGACCTGGGTGATTTGCAGCCGGGCGATCTCTTCCTGGTGCTGAACGAGATCGACCAGAGCCATATCGATTACAGGAAAGGCATTTCCGGACAGTGCCGGATCGTCCACTACGACCGGGACTTCAACGCCAGGGGCGAACTGTGGACCGGCGAGGCCGGAATGCTCGTGGGCCTGCTCTACAACCCCTGCGACCGGCGCCTGTACGCCACCAATCCGCAATGCAACAGCGTCCTGGCCTACGACGCCTCCGGCGCGCAGCACCGGCTGGACGGCTACCTGCCCGAGCGCCGTTACGGAAACATGGCGCTGGCGCGCAACGGCGACATCCTCATCGGCGTTCATTCCCTCTATGGTGCGCCGGTCGAGGACGAGCACGGCGACGGAAAGCTGATCCGGTTCAACCCGCAAACCAGGGCAGTCAACTTCCACGAGGTGGAAATCGACGGAGGCCGCGGCGGCCGGCACTGCATCAGCAACCTGGCCCTGGACGCCGACGACAGGACTGTTTACTACGTCTCGGAAGCCGGCCGGCGGCTTTGCCGATACGACACCGAATCCCGACGGCAGCTTTCCGATTTTGTCACCTTTGGCGAGGACGACGCCGTGCGAACCTACGGCTTGGGCCTGCTCCCCGGCGGAGAAGTGCTGATGGCAAGCGGCTCGGGGGCCGTCCTCTTCAACTCCCGCGGAGAAGTGCTCCAGAACTACGATGTGCCTTTGGAGAACGGCTGGACGCGAGCCAAACCGGCCCTGGACGGCGAGCACTTCTACCTGAGCAACTTCCTGCACGGACTGCTGCAACGCAGGAACATAGCCACCGGAGACGTAGTGGGCGAGCTGAACACCGGGCTGAAATGCTCGCTGCTGAGTCTTTCCGAGTATCGGGAAACCTGACGGGCCGCCGCATGCTGAACTACGCGCTGAGAAGGCTTCTGGTAGCCGTACCCACGCTATTCGTCATTGTTACGCTTGCCTTCTTCCTGATTCGCATCGCGCCCGGCGGACCCTTCGACCTGATCCCTGACCTGGATCCGACGGCAGCGGAGAACCTGCGCAAAGCCTACGACCTCGACAAGCCGCTGGTCGAGCAGTACGGCAACTACCTGTGGCGGCTGGCCAACGGCGACCTGGGGCCCTCGCTGGCCTACCGGGACCGGACCGTTGCGGAACTGATCGCCGAAGGGCTTCCGGTAAGCGCGCAACTGGGGCTGACGGCCATGGTGCTGGGCCTGTTCGCGGGAATGCTGTGCGGCATTGTGGCCGCCCTGCGCAAGAACTCGGCGGTGGACTTCACCGTAATGGCGATCGCCATGGCCGGAGTGGGCATTCCCACCTTTGTGACCGCTCCGCTGCTAACCCTGTTCTTCGGCCTCTACCTGGGCTGGCTGCCGCTGTCGGGCTGGAACAACGGCCAGTTCGCGCACATCATCCTGCCGGTCGTCGCGCTCGCACTGCCCACCCTCGCGGGCATCGCGCGCATCACGCGCGGGTCGATGCTGGAATCGCTCGGTGCCGACTACGTCCGCACGGCGCGCGCCAAGGGTCTGCCGGAATGGAAGGTGATCTCCCGGCACGTATTGCGTCCGGCCTGCATGCCGGTGGTGAGCTACCTGGGGCCGGCGATCGCAGGCGCCATGACCGGCTCGGTGGTGATCGAAACGATATTCGGCCTGCCCGGGATCGGGCGCGCCTTTGTCGAGGGCGCACTGAACCGCGACTACTCCCTGATCCTGGGAATCGTGATCGTGTACGCCACGCTGATCATCCTGCTCAACCTGCTGGCCGACATCATCTACGGCTACCTGGATCCCAGGGTGCGTCCCCGATGACCGCGCCCAGCCGTTCCCTGTGGCAGGACGCAATGGCCCGGTTCCGGCGCCACCGCGCGGCGATGGCGAGCGTGTGGATCATGGGCGCGATCACGGCGCTGGCGATCATGGTTCCCGAATTCTGGCCGAACAGCCTGGACGAAGTGAACTGGGACTACCTGGAGTCGCCGCCGACCGCCGACAACTACCTGTGGTTCGGCACCGACGTGAATGGACGGGACATGTTTTCCCGAACCTTCTACGGCGCCAGGATTTCCCTGACTATCGGCGTGCTGACCACCCTCGTCGCGCTGGTCATTGGTGTGGCGTACGGCGCGATAGCGGGCTATCGGGGCGGCACGCCGGGCGACCTCATGATGCGCGTCGTTGACGTGCTCTATTCCCTGCCCGCGCTGTTTTTCGTGATCATCCTGGTGACCGTGTTCGGCAACAGTTTCCTGTTGATCTTTCTGTGCATAGGGGCCGTGGAGTGGCTCACGCTGGCCCGCATCGTGCGCGGGCAAACGCTCTCCATCAAGGAAAAGGAGTACGTGGAGTCCGCCATGGCGGCGGGCCTCTCGACGCCCACCATCCTGCTGAAATACATCATTCCCAACGTGATCGGGCCGGTCATCGTGTATGTGACCCTGTTGATTCCCATCAACATCATCGTGGAGAGCTACCTGAGCTTTCTCGGGCTGGGCGTACAGGAGCCCTATACCAGTTGGGGGCGGCTGATCTCGCAGGGCGCCGATGAGATCGGTACGGCGCCGTGGCTTTTGATCATTCCCGCCGCGTTTCTGGTCATCACGCTGTTCTGCTTCAATTTCATCGGCGACGGCCTGCGCGACGCGCTGGACCCCAAGGACCGCACGCGATGAGCACGCCGCTTCTGGCCTGCGAGGACCTGCACGTGCGCTTCGAGACGCACGCCGGTGAGGTGCACGCGGTCAGGGGCGTGGATTTCGAGGTCCACCCCGGAGACTGCATCGGTATCGTGGGCGAGTCCGGTTCCGGGAAGACGCAGACCGCCATGGCCCTGATGGGCCTGCTGGCCGACAACGCCGCGGCCAGCGGCAGCGTCAGGTTCCGGGAGGAGGAAATCCTCAACGCGCCCTCCGGGCAACTCAACCGGATCCGGGGCCGCAGGGTCTCAATGGTCTTCCAGGACCCGATGGCCTCGCTGACCCCGTTCATGCGCATCGGCGCGCAACTGTGCGAGGTGCTGCATCAGCACTCCGACATGAGCAGGGATGAAGCGAAGGCGCGGGCGCTGGAGGTCCTCGAGATCGTGCAGATTCCG
Source organism: Gammaproteobacteria bacterium (assembly GCA_026707445.1). Lineage (GTDB taxonomy): Bacteria > Pseudomonadota > Gammaproteobacteria > Steroidobacterales > Foliamicaceae > Foliamicus. The sequence continues at coordinate 75,070 of JAPOWV010000021.1, read as the reverse complement.
GAGCCCCGCCGCCGCTTCGGCATGTATCCGCACGAGTTGTCCGGCGGACAGCGGCAAAGAGTGATGATCGCCCAGGCGCTGCTGTGCGAACCGGACCTCTTGATCGCCGACGAGCCGACCACGGCGCTGGACCTCACCATTCAGGCGCAGATTCTGGATTTCCTCAGGTCGCTGAAAAAGCGCACCACCATCGTGATCATCACGCACGACCTGGGCGTGGTGGCCGGACTGTGCGACACGGTCCTGGTGATGCAGGAAGGCCGCGTCGTGGAGAGGGGGGCCACCGAAACGATATTCAACGCATCGGAGCACCCGTACACGCGGGCGCTGCTGGCAGCCCTGCCCCGACCGAAGCGTGTACAGCCGCCCAAAGGACGATCGATCGGAACAACCGCCCCGGGCAAGAGTCTGTTGCGCGTTGATGACCTCAGGGTGCACTTCCCAACCCGTGTGCAGGATCATCTACGGTCCAGGACCGTGCCGCTGAAAGCCGTCGACGGCGTTTCCTTCAGCGTCGCGGAGGGCGAAACCGTCGGCATAGTCGGCGAATCGGGCTGCGGCAAATCGACGCTGGCGCGCGCCATACTGCAACTCATCGGTTCTACCGGCGGGCGCATCGTCTGGCAGGGGGAGGACCTGTCCGGGTTGAGCCGCAAGGCGATGAACGAGCGGCGCAGGGACCTGGGCGTGGTGTTCCAGGACCCGCTGTCCAGCCTCAACCCGAGAATGACCATAGGCAGCATCATCGCCGAGCCGCTGCGGCGCTTTCACCCGGAATTGGGCCGCGAGGACCGCGATGCCGCGGTGCTGAACGCATTGCGGGACGTGGGGCTGGACCGCGAACACCGCGATCGCTACCCCCATGAGTTCAGTGGCGGCCAATGCCAGCGGGTGAGCATCGCCCGGGCGATGATCCTCAAGCCCAGGCTCCTCATCTGCGACGAGCCGGTCAGTTCGCTGGACGCGTCCACCCGCAAGCAGACCATCGGGCTGCTCAAGGACCTTCAGAAGAAGCACGGGGTCTCGATCATCTTCATCAGCCACGACCTGTCGGTGGTGCGGATCGTGTGCGACCGGGTCCTGGTGATGTACCTGGGCCATTTCGTGGAAATCGCCGACCGGGACATCCTGTTCGATTCACCCGCCCACCCGTATACGCAGGCCCTGATCAGCGCAATTCCGGTGCCGGACCTCAAGGCGCAGCGGCAACAGGAGCGAATCATTCTCACCGGCGAGCCGCCCTCCCCCACCGCCCCGCCCTCAGGCTGCGTGTTCCGTACCCGTTGCCCTGTCGCAACGGATCTCTGCAGCGAGCGGGAACCGGAATTCAGGACCCTGGAAAACGGGGCGCGGGTGGCCTGCCACCACGCCTGATACCGGGGACCACCACCGCGCCGCGCGCGTCAGAGTGTGGGCAGCAGCACCTTTGCGACCGAATCGAAAAGCGCCGACCCGGACTTGAGCCCCGCCTGGCGCAGCAGCCAGCGCGCCCCGCAGAGATTCGACGACAGGACCGGGTTGGCCAGCTCGTCTCCCATGAGCCTGACCGCCTCGAGCGTCACCATGCCGGTGCCGGTCATGACGATGGCCGCATCCTCGGGCGGCGTTAGCGACCTCAGCGTCCTGACGACATGCGGAGTCCGGGTGTCGTAAGCATGGAGCCTCTCGTGCGGTTCGAACACCCGCGCAACGGCCGCCAGCCGATAGCCGGCCGCCCGCCAGTAGGCAACCGCCTTCTCGGTCAGCCAGTCCGAATAGGGGGAAACGAGGCAGATTTCCTCGCAGCCGATCGCCTGCAAGGCCTGGTGGATCGCGCGGCTGGAGGTGATCGTGGGCAGTCCGCTCTCCGCAGTCAGGTCCGCGCACAGTTTCCGGTCGCCATCCGGCAACAGGCGATAAGAAGGGCCGGTGATGCCGATCAGCATGGAGTCGAGTTTGAGGTTGTCGAAGGCGCCCATCGTGTCGCGGTAGTGCGACACGTACAGCTTGCTGCGCTCGTTGAGCGGAACGCCGTGCAAGACGGGCAGCCGGGCCGCGTACATCGTGATTTCCCCGGGCAGCAGGCGCGCCATTTCCGGCTCCACCGTGGGGTTGCCCGGAGGGACGATCACGCCGGCCTGGTGCGTCGTTACCGGATCGGGAATCACGGCGGCCCTATTCCTCCCGTGATTGGCCCGGCACGGCGATGGTGTCCATCAAACGGTCCACCATGCCGTCGAAGGAGCTCCATGGCGCTTCGCGGAAGCTGTGATTGCGAACGATGAACGACGGGCCGGCGAAGAAGTTCTCGTACTGCTGCTGGCGGGCGCCGAATTCGCTGCCGTACAGGTCCCAGGCCAGCCGATAGAGCTTGACGCGGTCGACCGCGGACTCGGCCTGGGTGGTCCAGTAGTCATGGAAGATGTCGCGGGTTTCGGGGTTTTCAAGCACGGAAATATCCGCCGGCATCTGGAACACGCTGCCTCCGGACAACTCCCTCATCATGGCGATGATCTCGGGGTAGTGCTCCTGGCACCAGTTCAGCGCGGCGTACATGTAGCGCCGGTTGAAGTTCAGGTAGCCGTTGCCAAGGTCTTCGCAGTCCTGTATCTGGCCCTGAATCATCCCGCCGAGGGAGGCTTCCCAGGCCGCCAGCCGACCCAGTTTTTCCGCCACGACCGGGATCCCGTCCACGCCGGCGGACTGCGCGATCCTGTGGACGATTCCGGCGATAAACCGCAGCTTGGCGTGGAAGCGCACGTTGGACTGGTGATTGCCCAGCGTGTGCGAAGCGGTCTCGATGTAGATTTCGCGCGAAAGTGCGGCACGGTCGTGGACGAAGACTCGCTCCCAGGGCACCCGCACGTTCTCGAAGATGAGCATGACGTCGCTTTCGTCGAAGTTCGAGCTGAGCGGGTTGTCGAACTCGCTGACGGCATGGGGTTCCATGGGCTTGCGCGCCCACAGGGTCAGGCCCTTCGCATTCATCGGCACCGCGCAGGTAATCGCCTCCTTCCCGCGGTCATCGGCTATGGGCGTGAGGTTTCCGATCCAGACCTCATCGCAGAACACGCCCGCCGTGGCGAGCATCTTCATGCCGTTCAGGACCACACCCTCGCGGTCTTCATCGACGACCTGCAGCACGGCCTGGTGGCCCTTGTTGTCGCCGAACAGGGCCGCGTTCTTGGACTGCGGCGCAGGGTGCACCGCATAAGTGGCATAAAGGTCGTTTTCGCGCAGGTGGTCGTAGTAGGCCGTGATGTTCGCGGCGAATTCGTCGCCGTCCCGGTCGAGTATTTCCGGGTTCATGGCCAGGCCGGTCACGAAACTGGACACGTGGTCGGGACTCCGGCCCAGCAGCCCGTAGGTCTGATCCGCGATCGCGTAGTGGGCCCGGGACCGCTTTTGGAGGTCGTCGCGGGTCCGTGGCTTCAGGTAGTAGCTGGCGTAGCGTTCGCCGTTCTCTTCGAACGACATCACGCCGGCGTTGGCGGGGTCCGCCTTGTAATCGAACAGCCCGGCCATCGTGCGGGCCGCGCCCCTGAACGCCGGGTGCGCGGTCACGTCCTCAACCCTGTGGCCCCCGACATACACCCGTCGGCCGTCTCTCAGGCCAGCCAGAAACTCCCCGCCGGTGCGCAGCATATTTCCCGTTCAGAGGCGAAAGTACAATGAGGCGCGCGCAGGCCCGCGGCCGTCAGAGTGGGAGACGAGCATGTTGATAAACAACTGGTATGTGGCTGCCAAGAGTCAACAGGTGAGTCAGGAAAAGCCCCTGATCGTGCGTATGTTAGGCCAGAACTTCGTCCTGTACCGCACTCCCGAAGGCGAAGCGGTGTGTCTGGCAAACACCTGTTGCCATCGCGGCGGTTCGATCGGCCGGGGCGAGCTGGACGGTACCGGCTGCATCGGCTGCGGCTACCACGGCTGGAAGTTCAATCCGCAGGGCCAGTGCGTGGAGATTCCCGCCCTGGGGAAGGACGCGCGCATACCCAAACGCGCGCGGGTCGACTCGTATCCGGTGGAAGAACATTTTGACTGGGTATGGGTGTTCCTGGGCGACCTGGAGGAGGACGAACGTCCCCGGATTCCGGCCACCGAGTTCCCCGAATACCACGACAAGGACAACTGGCGCGTGATCTCGATGGAATTCGACGCGGACGTAAACTGGGCCCGCGGCCACGAAAACTCCCTGGACAGCGCTCATCCGGCGTTTGTGCATGCCAGCTTCGGGCGGCGCAGCGCGCCGGAAGTGCAGATCGTTCCGCTGGTCGCGAACGCATTCATGGGACACAACGCCACCCGCCAGCGTGTCCCGCCCAAGCGCAGCCAGGTCAGCGCCGATATCGCCAAACTCGTGTCCGAGAAAAGGGGCAAGACCACCGCCTCGACCGATTCCTACCTGGCGGGCATCTCCCACCGGATCGACATCACAAGGGAGGGCAACATCAGGCAGGTGACCGTTTCCACCCGCACGCCCGTCGATCCATACAACACGCGCATCTTCATGCACCAGGCCCGCAACTACCTGATGGACGAAGAACACGACGAAGCGCGTCGCGAGGGCGTAAGGCGCGCCTACAAGGAAGATCTTGACGTCGTCGCCACGGTCGAGCCGAGGTTCGTGCCCCGTTCCATGGCGCACCAGTTACTGGTGAAGTCCGACCAGATGGAGACGGCCTTCCGCAAGGTGCTGATCGAGAAAGTGAAACAGGGCTGGGAAATCGATTTCGACAAGCTGCGGGACGCAGGCCGCTTCCGTCATTTCTCCATCCCCTCGCCCGCCCGCCGGAAAGACCCGAAGAACTGGGTCCACCCGGTTGTGCCGACGACCTTCAAACGTCAGGACTAGCCAGGCCGGAAATCCACGCCAGTGCCACTTCGAATCGACGCCCACCAGCACTTCTGGAAGGTCGAACGCAACGACTACGGCTGGCTGACGCCGGCGCTCGAGCCGCTGTACCGGGACTATGGGCCCGGCGACCTCGCCCCGATGCTGCAGGACGCAGGAATAGACAGGACCATCCTGGTCCAGGCCGCGCCGACCGTCGCGGAAACGCGCTTCCTGCTGGAACTGGCCGGCCGAACCGACCTGGTTGCGGGCGTCGTGGGCTGGATCGACATGGAAAGCCCTGACGCGGCAACGGTGCTGGCGGATCTCGCGCGGCACCCGAAGCTGGTCGGCATCCGGCCGATGATCCACAACATCGAGGACGAAGCCTGGATCACGCGCCCGGACCTCGCCCCGGCGACCGAAGCCGTTATCGACGCCGGCCTGTGCTTCGACGCACTGGTCCGGCCCCAGCACCTGCCCTACCTGCTCGAATTCCTGCAACGCCATCCGGACCTCAAGACCGTGATCGACCACGGCGCCAAGCCGGTCATTGCCGAGGGCCTGTGGCAGCCGTGGGCGGAACGGATGTCCGAGCTGGCCGAGCGAACCGGCGCGTACTGCAAGCTGTCCGGCCTGCTGACCGAAGCGAGCCCGGACCAGGGCTACGACGACCTGCTCCCCTACATGGAGCACCTGCTCACCACGTTCGGGCCGGAACGGCTTATGTGGGGCAGCGACTGGCCGGTGCTTCTGCTGGCCGGCGCCTACCCCGGCTGGTTTGCGATTGCCGCGCGCTTTCTGAACAGTCTGGACGAAGCGGACCGGGCGCAAGTGCTGGGCGGCACCGCTACCCGGTTCTACGGCGTCTGAAGCGGCCTTACATGTGCAGCCTATGAGTAAGCGAAAGCGCGTACTGATTACCGGCGCTGCGTCGGGAATAGGCCTTGCCTGCGCGCGGAGATTTCATCGGGATGGATACGCTGTGCTGGGCATGGACCTCAACGCAAGTCCCGATCCATCGCTCTTTGACTGCTTCGAGCAGGCGGACGTACGCGACGAGGAAGTGACGCAAAAGGCCGTGCAGGGCTTTGGCATCCCCTCAGGAGGGCTGGATGCGCTCGTTCATTGCGCCGGCATCGGTCAATACGGCACCGTGACGGAACTGGATTCGCAAAGCTGGTCCAACGTCCTGCAGGTCAACCTGACGTCAGCCTTCCTTGTGGCTCGCGCCGTCATTCCTCACATGCGGAAACACGGGGGCGGGACCATAGTCACCATCGGCAGCGTGTATGGACGCCTGGCGCCCGAAAGAATGAGCGCCTATGCGGCGAGCAAGGCGGGAGTGGCGCAATTGACCCGGTGCATCGCCGTCGATTACGCAAGCGACAACATTCGGGCGAATTGCGTTTGCCCGGGTCTGGTGACCACCCCGATGTCCTCGCACCTGAACGAGCCAGGCAGGGAAAAGCTGCTGGATGCGTCGCTGAAGGCGCATCCGATGAAGCGCGCCGGGACACCGGATGAAATTGCCGAGACGGTTGCCTTCCTGTGCTCGGACGCGGCGAGCTACATCACGGGTCAGAATATTTACGTGGATGGCGGTTACACAACCGGAAAGCAATTGAACCTGTAGCAGCGGTTCCGGGCTATCCGGAGGCGGGAATCGCGTCCTTGATCCAGCGCACCGTGGACGGGGTGCCGATGTTGCGAACCTCAAGGCCCAATTTGCTTTCATCCGCCCTGGCCACCAGGCGTTTGTCGGCGGTCACCAAGGGGGTGCCGGAGACCTCGGCACACGCAAGGTAGAGGCAGTCGTAAACCGGATGGTCCATTTTGATGGCCAGGTACGATGCCCTTTCAATTAGCACTTCCGAAGGATGGAGCGCAATCAGTCTGGACAGGCAGCGCAATTCATTGAGGAAAGGCTGCGGATCAGCGATTTCACCCCGTCTTGCTTTCTTCCAGATGGTGTTGGCAAATTCCGGCAGCAATATATCCGGAGATTGAAGCTCCCATTGCCGTGTCAGCAGGAGCCGTGATTCTTGAGACGACGGTTCCACGACAAACCACTTGATGACGATGCTGGCATCGAGGGTGATTCTCAACGATTGCGGTCCTCGCGAAGGAGTTCAACGCTGTCTGTCTGTTTGCGTTCCACGGTCAGCGACTGGAGATGACGCGTTCGGTCACGAAATTCCGCAATGCGCCCGAGGGGGTCCGCGTACTGTGTCAACGCGTGGCGGATTTCTCCTTCGAGGGAGCGGTGATTTGCCTTCGCCTGCGCCTTCAATGTCTCGATTACCCGGTCGTCCAGGTTGCGAATGGTTAGTGTGCCCATTGCAGAACTCCAAAATGACTGCAATATGCTATCAAACTGCAAACATTCGCACAAACTAATGCGATTCAGGCAAAAGGCGAGCATTTTTGACGCCTAATCGATTGAAGAAAGTGCCGCCGCCGAGTGTTCGGGAAATCGCCGCCGTTTGGCTGCTCCCTCATCCCCGGGGACGCGAGAGAAGTCGAACAGGCGAAGATTGTCGCCTTATCTTTCCGGTATCGGGACGTGGACCGGCTTCTGCGGAACCGGCACAGGCCTGGGTGCCGGTCTTGGAGCCGGCGCTGCCGGTCGTGGTGCAGGCGCGGCGGGCCGAGAAATTGGTGCGGCGGGTCGTGCTGCCGGGGCCATGGGCCGCGTGCTCGGCGCCTGTGGCCTCGTGTCCGTAACCCCCGGCGCTCTCGGCGCAACCGCTTTGGCAGGCGACACGTGTGGCCTGGTTCGCGCAGCCGGCTTAGTGCGTGTCACGTTCGAAACCTGCCGCTTCACATCTCGAGAGCGACTTGAGCGCCGCGGATCGCGACCGTAGCCGCGGCGCGGCGCCGCCAAAGGCCGCTGGCGGTACGTCGGTCCGTAGATCACCCTGACTGCGTTTCCGGCCCGCCTTTGCGGCGAATAAGTCCCGCTGCCGATTTCGTCGTCGTAAACGATGGGATCGGGATATTCGTCCGCTTCGCTCAGCGCAACGGAGAAGTCTCCCGAATCGCCTTCCGCCGATTCGGCTGCCTCGCGTGCGGAAATCAGCTCGTCGCGAAGCGCGGCGATCTCGTCGCGCAGCGTCCTGGCTTCCTCGGCGCTGCGTTCGGCCTCGGAAGCGGCGGCGTCGCTCAACTGCTGCATCTCAAGCCGAATGGCGGCGATTTCGTCGCGCAGAACGGACGCGTCTCGGGAAGCGCGCCGGACTTCCTCGTTCGCGGTGTCGCGCACGGCCCGCATGTCCTCGCGCAAGGCGGCGATGTCGTCACGGAGATACCGCGCCTCGTCAAGGGCGCGTTCGAATTCGGAAACCACCGCCGCGCGCCGATCGTCCGCGGCCGATCGTGATTCGTCCCTTTCGGCATCGTCCGCACCGCCGCACCCCGCAACGGCCAACACGAATGCAGCAAGCGCACAGACCATGTGTCGGTTCAAGGTACTCATGCATCTCAGTATAGCCTCGGCGAAGCACAGCCGGACTTTGAGCGGCCTGCCCGTTGATTTATCGCCATTTCTCGAATAGTTTCATATGCAGGCACTTGGCAAAGGACTGAACATGACCAACAGAATTGTCCGCTTGTCCGCTCGTGACGTGCGTTTCCCCACGTCCGATCACCTGGACGGATCGGACGCAACAAACAAGGATCCGGACTACTCCGCTGCGTACATCACGCTGGAGACAGAAAAGGGCGATCGGGGGTTCGGCCTGATCTTCACCATCGGCCGAGGCAACGATATTTGCTGCAAGACCGTCGAGGCGATGAGCCACCTGGTCATCGGAAAGGACTTCGACGATATCCGGACCGATATCGGCGGATACTACAACGAACTTCGTTCCGACAGCCAGATCCGCTGGCTCGGACCGGAGAAAGGCATTGTTCACATGGCCGCCGGCGCAATCGTGAACGCCGTGTGGGACATGTGGGGCCGCGCCGAGGGCAAGCCGGTGTGGCGCCTGCTGTCGAAAATGGACCCGGAGGAGTTCGTGAACTGCGCGGACCTGCGATACGTCGAGGACGTGCTGACACGCGACGAGGCCCTGGCGATCGTCGAAAGGAACATCGCAACGCGAGACCGGCGAATCCGCCATCTCGAGGAACACGGCTACCCCGCCTACACGATGTCGGCCGGCTGGCTGGGCTACGACGACGAGAAAATCCGGAGGTTATGCAGGGAAGCCGTACAGAAGGGATTCCGCCATATCAAGCTGAAAGTCGGAGCAAATGTTGACGACGATATTCGCCGCTTGAGGAACATCCGGGAAACTGTTGGTAACGACGTCATCCTCATGGTGGACGCCAACCAGGCCTGGGAAGTGAATGAAGCGATTGAGTGGATGCGGCGTCTGGCTCCCTACAAACCATGGTTCATCGAGGAACCGACCAGTCCCGACGACATCATGGGCCACAGGAAGATCAAGGAGGGCATCGGAGAAATCAGGGTAGCCACGGGCGAACATTGCGCCAACCGCATCCTCTTCAAACAGTTCATCGCCAGCGACGCAATCGACGTGGTCCAGATCGACGCATGCCGCCTGGCCGGGCTCAACGAAATACTTACCGTATTTCTGCTCGCCGCAAAGTTCGGCAAGCCCGTGTGCCCTCACGCGGGCGGTGTTGGTCTGTGCGAGTATGTGCAGCACCTATCGATGATCGACTACGTCATGATTTCCGGAGATATCGGCGAACGAGTCATCGAGTTTGCAGATCATCTCCACGAGCACTTTGAGGACCCCTGCGTGGTCCGAAAGGGCGCTTATCTGGCGCCCACCGCGCCCGGCTTCAGCGTAAGAATGCGCGAGCAATCCGTAGCGGACTTCGAGTATCCCGGCGGCTCCCAGTGGCGTGCACGCGTTGGGCGCACAGGTGGGTGATGGCTGCACTCGAGAAGCGGCGCGTGGGCGGCTCGAGCCTTGCCGTGAATACGCTGGGCTTCGGCTGCGCCTCGCTCGGCAATCTCTATCACCCGGTTTCGGATGCTGACGCCAGGCAGATTCTCGACTCCGCCTGGTCGCGTGGATTCCGCTACTACGATACGGCCCCGCACTACGGGCAGGGGCTGAGCGAGCGCAGGGTGGGTGACGCACTGCGCAGGTTCCGGGGCCGGGAGTATGTGCTTTCCACCAAGGTGGGGCGGCTGCTGAAACCCGCTGGTTATGCCGAGGAACGCCACGCCTTCATGTCGCCCATGCCGTTCGACATCTTCTACGACTACAGCTACGACGGGATAATGCGGTCATACGAGGACAGCGTGCAGCGTCTGGGTCTGGACCGCATCGACATTCTCTACATGCACGATATCGGCGCAGTGACCCACGGCGCGAGAAACGACGAGCTGTTTCCGATCGCAATGGACGGCGGGTACCGCGCCATGGACGGGTTGCGCGGCGCCGGCGCCGTCACGGCAATCGGCCTGGGGGTAAATGAATATGAGGTATGCGAAGCCGCACTGGACCACGGCGACTGGGACTGTTTTCTGCTGGCCGGCCGTTACACGCTGCTCGAGCAGGAGGCGCTGAACACGTTTCTGCCCAAGTGCCTGGAGCGCAATTGCTCGATCGTCATCGGCGGCGCCTATAACTCGGGGATCCTCGCAACCGGCGTTCGCGGCAAGGGTCGCCTGTACTACAACTACGAAGCGGCCCCAAGCTGGGTGGTGGAGAAAGTCGCGAAGATCGAGGACACTTGCGAGGAGTTCGGGATCCCGATGGCCGCGGCCGCGCTGCAGTTCCCGCTGGCCCATCCTGCGGTGGCCTCGGTGATTCCCGGCATCGGCAAACCGGAACGAATCGAACAGACGCTGGCGCTGTTCAACACGAGGATTCCCGACAATTTCTGGTCGGCACTGGTCGAACGGGAATTGCTACGCGCGGACGCGCCCGTTTCCGGAGCGCATACGGACGGACAGGAACCATGACACGGCATGAAGGATCGCTGATATGACGAGGAAACTGGAAAACCGGACTGCGGTCGTGACCGGCGGCGGCAGCGGAATCGGCAGGTGCGTCTCGGCCCGGCTCGCCGCTGACGGCGCCCACGTAGTGGTGCTGGATATTGACCCTGACGCCGCCAGGCAGACAGTGGATGAAATCGCCCGGGCCGGCGGCAGTGCCGCTGCTCACAAGTGCGATGTTGCGGACCACAACGAGGTGGCGGACGTGTTGGCGGCCATTCTCGACGATTCACAGATCGATATCCTGATCAACAACGCAGGGATCGCGCACGTCGGGAACCTGGAAAACACCAGCGAGGCGGACCTCGACCGGCTCTACAGCATCAACGTGAAAGGAATCTACAACTGTCTGGCCGCGATTGTTCCCGCGATGAAGGCGCGCCGCAGCGGCGTCATCGTGAACCTGGCTTCGATCGCCTCCTGCGTGGGCATCGCCGACCGTTTCGCCTACTCCATGACCAAGGGAGCTGTGCTGACCATGACCTACTCCGTAGCCAGGGATTACATCGACCACGGTATCCGCTGCAACTGCGTCGCCCCCGCGCGGGTCCACACGCCGTTCGTGGACAATTTCCTGGACGAAAACTATCCGGACAACCGCGACGAGATCTTCGCGCAACTGGAAAAGAGCCAGCCGATCGGGCGCATGGGCACGCCGGAGGAAATCGCCGTGCTGATCGCCTATCTCTGTTCCGACGACGCCTCCTTCATCACCGGCGCCAACATCCCCATCGACGGCGGCTTCATCACGCTCAACAACTAGAGCTTGTTAACGCTGCGCGACGTCGGTCAGCAGGCGGTCACGATGCAGTCGTTGATCAGGTTCTCGACGAGTTCCTGCTTGCCGCTGCGCTGACGGGGCTCTCCGTTCGCCGCGGCGATATCGCGCAGATCGCCCAGCGACAACTCGCCGTCCTCGAAGCGTTTGCCGTCGCCCGAGTCGAAACTCCGGTAGCGGCCGTAGCGAAGCTCGGACATCCGTGGGTCCGCCAGGACCCTGTCGGCAACCAGCAGTCCCCGGGCGAACGCATCCATGGCGCCGATATGCCCGATGAACAAGTCTTCGAGGTCGGTGGATTCGCGGCGGACCCTGGCGTCGAAATTGAGGCCACCGTTGCCGAGCCCTCCGTATTCGAGCACCACCATCATGGCGTGCACGCAGTCGTACAGGTCCATAGCGAACTGGTCCGTGTCCCATCCGTTTTGCGGATCGCCCCGGTTCGCGTCTATCGAGCCCAGCAGGCCCGCATCGGCGGCCATACGCAGGTCGTGCGCGAACGCGTGCCCCGCCAGCGTCGCATGGTTGGCCTCGACATTGAGCTTGAAGTCGCCGGCGAGTCCGTGCTGGCGCAAGAAGCCGATCACCGTGAGGGCATCGAAGTCGTACTGGTGTTTCATCGGTTCCATGGGCTTGGGTTCGACCAGGAACGTGCCCCTGAACCCCACCGACCGGCCGTAATCGCGCGCCTTGGACAAGAACATCGCCATGTGTTCGAGTTCCCTCCTGGTATCGGTGTTCTGCAGGCACGCATAGCCTTCGCGCCCGCCCCAGAACACGTAATTCTCTCCTCCGAGTTCCACGGTGGCGTCGATCGCGGCCTTTACCTGCGAGGCGGCATAGGCGACGACGGCGAAGTCCGGATTTGTGGATGCGCCGTTCATATAGCGCGGATGCGAAAACACGTTCGCCGTGCCCCATAGCAGCTTCATGCCGGTCGCGTCCTGCCGCTCCCTGGCCAGACCCACCATCTGCTCGAGGTTTTTCTCGGAGTCGGCGACGCCGGCGCCTTCGAAAGCCAGGTCGAAGTCGTGAAAACACCAGAACGGCACGTTGAGCTTGGTAAAGAACTCGAACGCCGCGTCCACCCTTTCGCGCGAACGATCCATCGGGTCTCCCTTTTCCGCCCAGGGATGGATCTGCGTGCCCGGTCCGAACGGGTCTCCCCCGGTGGCGCAGAAGGTATGCCAATAGCAGACCGCGAAGCGCAGGTGCTCTTCCATGGTCTTGCCGCCCACTAACCGGGATGGATCGTAGGTCTTGAACGCCAGCGGGTTGTCCGATGCAGGGCCTTCGTATTGGATCCTGGCGATACCCGGGAAATATTCCCGATCGCCGATAAAGACGCTGCGGTTCATGTTCTTGCCCCCTTTGCCTGGCCTCCTAGGCGTAGATCGCGGTCATGGCCGCAACCGCGCGCCTGTATTCGCGGTAGCACTCCCTGTAAGTATTCACGGCCGCGCTGCGCGGTTCGCAACTGCGGTTGTCGTCCTTTTCCAGATGGGCATCGACGAGATCCTCGATCGATGCGCCCGTTTCGATGAGCTGCATCGCCTGGAGCGCCGCCCCGAAGGCCGCGCTTTCATCCTGCCTGAGCACCACGACCGGTGCTTCGCAGATATCGGCAACAATCTGCCGCCACCCGGCGCTTCTTGCCCCGCCGCCGGTCAGCACGATCTCTCCGATATCGACGCCCAGGCCCGCCAGTTCGTCGATACCGAATTTCAGCGCAAAGGTGGCGCCTTCGACGGAGGACCGCAGCAGGTTCTCGGGCCGGGCGTTGCGGCTGTCGATTCCCACGATGCAGCCCTTGGCATCCGGCAGGTCGGGCGTTCGCTCGCCGTTGAAGAAGGGCAGCGTAATGACGCCGCCGGCGCCCGGCCCGGCAGCAGCCACCCGTTCCTCAAAAGCGGAAATATCGTCGTTGAGCAGCGAGCGCATCAGCTCGGTGCTGACCGTGCAGTTCATCGTGCACAACAGCGGCAGCCAGCCTCCGGTTGAAGAACAAAAAGCGGCGATATTGCCTTCGGGATCGACAACGGGCCGGTCGGCATAGGCATACACGGTGCCCGAGGTGCCAAGGCTCATCGTCAGACTGCCCGGGCGCACGTTGCCGGTGCCGATCGCACCCATCATGTTGTCGCCGCCGCCGATCGCCACCGGAATCCCGGCGGGCAGGCCCAGCTCTTCGGCAATCTCCGTCCGGAGCGTGCCGATGGCTTCGTTGCCGATGCGCAGGGACGGAAGGCAGTCGCTCAAGTCCCGGTCCGCATCGATGGCGCGCAGCATGTCCCGGGACCAATCCCTGCGGCGGACATCGAGAAAGCCGGTCCCCGAAGCGTCGCCCATTTCCATGCAGCGTTCGCCGGTCAAATACAGGTTCAGGTAGTCGTGGGGCAACAGAATGCAGTCGAGTCGGTCATACAGGTGGGGGCTGGCCTTCTTCAGCCAACGCAGTTTGGATGCGGTGTAGCCCGGCGCAATCGGATTGCCGGCCCGCTCGATGCAGGCTTCGCGGCCGCCGAAAGCCAGCATGATCTCCTCGCATTCCACCGCCGTGGACGTGTCGCACCAAAGTTTCACGGGAGCCAGCACTGCGTCTGTTGCGTCCAGCGCCACAAAGCCGTGCTGCTGGCCCGAAACCGCGACGGCCGCCGCCCTCCCGCGAACGGCGGGATCGACTCGCAGGGACGCCTCGCGCAACGCGTCCAGCCACCACTCCGCATGCTGTTCGGCCACACCTTCGCCGTCCTGGCGAAGATCGAGGGACGCGCTGGCGCTTCCGGCCACGCGCCGATTCACGAAGTCGTAGCAGACAACCTTGACGCTCTGGGTGCCGAGATCAATCCCAACCGCAACGGCCATCAGTCAGACCTGCCTGTGCGCGAACCTGGCGTTTTCACCGCTCCCGAAGTCGATCAGTCGTCGACTCCGCCAGCATGGGACACGAGCTCCTGGCGCTGCCGCCCCAGGCCTTCCACGCCCAGCTCCATGACGTCGCCCGGTTTGAGATAGACGGGCGGATCGTGGCCGAGCCCGACGCCGGAGGGCGTGCCCGTGGAAATGACGTCGCCCGGGTTCAGCGTCATGAAGCGGCTGATGTAGCTGACCAGGTAGCGCACCCCGAACACCATCTTCGAAGTGTTGCTGTCCTGACAGCGCCTGCCGTTGACGTCCAGCCACAAGTCGAGGCGCTGCGGGTCCGGCACTTCGTCCACCGTCACCAGCCACGGTCCTATTGGCGCGAAGGTGTCGCAGCTCTTGCCCTTGACCCATTGCCCGTGCCGCTCCAGCTGGAATTCCCGCTCAGAAACGTCGTTGACGACGCAGTAGCCGGCAACATGATCCAGGGCTTCGGCTTCGGCAACATACGACGCCCTCGTGCCGATCACCACGCCGAGTTCCACTTCCCAGTCGGTCTTCCTGGAATCGCGCGGAATGACGACCGGGTCGTACGGCCCGCTGATCGCGCTGGTGGACTTGAAGAAAATCACCGGCTCGTCCGCCACGGCACTGCCGCTCTCCTCGGCGTGCTCAACGTAATTCCGCCCGACGCAGACGATTTTTCCCACGTTGACGACACAGGGCCCGATGCGCACGTCGCCGGATACGGCGGGAAGCCCGCTCACGTCGCTGCCCGCGATCTTCGACAACGATTCGGGTTTCAGGTCAGGGCCCTCCAGGTCGGCAATCACGGCCGACAGGTCCCGAATTAGACCTTTCTCATCCAACAGGCCCGGCCGCTCCGCGCCGGACTCTCCAAATCTCAAGAGCTTCATCGCAGCTGTGTTGTTCCCCTCATAGTTCGCCTTCCCGAAGAAAAACCATATTACCCCGGCAGGCAACGCGCACCGCATCCGGCGCGCGTGTAAATTCCAACAAACTTGACAGAATACAGCAAGTTTTATACTCTCCCCCGGACATTTTGTCTTCCACGGTAAAGGTCCCATGAATCTTGGGCTGTTCTTCATGCCCCACCTGGCGCCCGAACGCACCCCGAAGCAGGGTCAGGAGTTCATCCTCAGCACCATCGTCCGCGCCGACGAGCTCGGCTATTCCGAAGCCTGGATCGGAGAGCACTTTGCCTGCGGATGGGAGCCCGTGCCCGCGCCGGATCTGCTGATCGCGCAGGCCCTGGTGCAGACGAAACAGATCAAGCTGGCTCCCGGGGCACACGTACTGCCCTACCACCATCCGGTCGAGCTCGCGCACCGGATTGCCTACCTGGACCACCTCGCGCAGGGAAGGTACATGGTCGGCATCGGGGCCGGATCCGTTCCAATGGACGCGGACCTGCTGGGCTCGATCCGTTACGAGAAAGACGGCACGCCCACCATGCTGAATGCGCAAATGACGCAGGAGGCGCTGGACATCATGATCCGGCTGTGGACCGAGGACAAGGCCTTCGACTACAAAGGCAAATTCTGGCAATTCAAGCGCCGCGACTACGACGATTTCGAGAAAGGGCCGTTCCTCAAGCCGTTTCAGAAACCCCACCCCCCGCTGGGCATGGCGGGCATATCGGACAGTTCACGAACCCTGGCGCTGGCCGGCAGACTGGGCTTCCGGCCGATGAGCTTCTACATCGGCGCGGGCTATCTCGCGGGCCACTGGAACGCCTATGAAGCCGAGGCCACGAAAGCCGGCCACAGCGTTTCGCGCGACGACTGGGCCGTATCGCCTCCTTTTTTCGTCGCGGACACTGACGAGGAAGCGGTGGAACTGGCCTCCACGGGAGAGGTGGCTCGTTTCTGGGAGGAGTACATGATCCCCGGCATTGTTCGGCGCGGCCTGGCCAGGTATTCGAAGGCGGACCCCAGACATACGGACGACATGATCACACCGGAATACCTCGCCCGGCACATCTGGCTGGTCGGATCGCCGCAAACGGTGGCTGCGAAGACCGAGAAACTGATTCGCGAGACGGGCGGATTCGGAACGTTGATCGGCATGTGTTTCGACTTCATCGAACAGTACGACGCCTGGATCCGCAATCTGGATCTCATGATCAATGAGGTCATGCCGCGCCTGCAACGCGCAATGCCCGATCAGGGCTGCGCTGCAGGCTCTATGCAGTAAACGGCCTGAATCCCGCGGCCGCGGCGGCCGCGTTGAGCCGGGCAAGGCCCCCGGCGCTCAGTTCCACGCTGCCGGCATGCGACAGGCGGCTGTCGAATTCGGGATCTCCGGGAGCAAGAACTGCGTCCACGCCTTCGGCAAGCGGAACATCGGTGACCCAGCGAAGATAACGTTCGATACGCTCCGAGACCGATTCCAGATCCTGTCCCAGGCGCGTGGGGTCGAGAACGATCACCAGGAGATTGTTCGCGATCAGGCCCGCGTCGTCGAGTTCCGCGATCGTCTCTCCACCGGCCAGCGCGGAAGACAGCAATTCAGCCACCAGGGCCAGCCCGTAACCCTTGTGATCGCCAAAGGGCAGCAGCGCCCCGGTGGGCTCTTCGAACATCACCGCAGGGTTCCGGGTTTCATTGCCGCGGTGGTCGAGAAGGGATCCTTCGGGCGCCGGGACGCCGCGGGTATGGGCCACGCGCGCCTTGCCCAGGGGAATGCGGCTGGTCGCGAAATCGAGCAGTATCGGCGGTTGGCCGACACGCGGAATGCCGATGCAATGGGGATTGGTGCCGATCCTCGCCTGCGTGCCGCCAAAGGGAGCGACCAACGGGGCGCGCCCGTAAACATTGGCCCAGAACATGCTGATCATTCCGGCGTCCGCGGCGCGCTCCGCATAGTATCCGATACGGCCCATGTGGTGGGCGCGGATGACGTTGACGATGCCCACCCCGTATTGCGCGACCATGCCCACAGCGCGATCGACGGCCTCCAGCGCAACAATGTGTCCAAGCGCGAAGTTGGCGTCGATCACGGCAAACGGGGGATTGGCGGGACTGTCGGCCGGTTCGGCGCCGGGCCGGATCGCTCCCGCCCGGAACGAATCCACGTAGGCGCCCAGCATGCCGGTCCCGTGCGAAGGGTGCCCGGACTGATCCGCCACAACCAGGTGGTCGGCGACGATATCGCCCTCGCTGCGCTTCCAGCCCATGTGCACGAACAGGTCGGAGACGAATTGGCGCAGACTGTCGGCGCCCACCCGGACCGCGCTCCCGCTTGCGCCCATGACGGCGCAGTCAGTAATGGATCGCGGTCTTGGCGCCGCCCGCCGCGGCGATGACGTCGCCGTTGATGCATCGCGACAGCGGCGACGCGAGAAAGGCGACCACGCCGCCGATATCCTCGGGCGTGGGAAGATAGCCGTTGAGATTGCCCGAGGCGAGTCCTGCCTCGATTTCCTGTTCGGAACTACCCTCTTCCGCGGCGCGCCGCGCAATCATTGCCGCCACCTTGTCGGTTTTGGTGTAACCGGGATGCACCACCGTTGCGGTGATTCCGCTGCCACCAAGCTCCTCGGCCAGGTTCTTGGTCATTGCAACGACGGCCACGTTGCGGATGCTGCCCACCGTGTCGCCCGACTTTCTGGCCCCCATTCCGCTGATCGATATGATCCGTCCCCAACCCTTGCTGCGCATCTGGGGCAGCAGGGCCTGCGCGCATCGCAGGTATCCCATGACCTTGACGTTCATTTGCTCCATCAGCTGATCCCTGGTGACTTCCCAGGCCAGCGGAGTGCGGCCCTGGCCGGCCGGCGCGGCCGCGCAATTGACGAGTATTTCGGCGGGCCCTAGCCTGTCATTGACGTCTTCGGCCATTGCAAGCACCGAACCTTCGTCCCCGGTATCCGCCGGCGAGGCGATCACCTCCGACCCGGTCGCTGCCCTTATCTCCTCAGCCGCCTTTTCCAGTGTGCTCCGGGTGCGCGCCACTACCGCCACCCGTGCGCCTTCGCGGGCCAGCGACTCGGCAATGGCCCGTCCTATCCCCTGGCTGCCACCCGTGACAACGGCAACCTTGGCTGCAATTCCGAGATCCATAATTCCTGCTCCCAAGCTTCGCTCTGGCTCGGATTCTTACTGTAAACTAGTAATTTTGCAAGAAGCCCCGATGAAACCGCTTGCCCGGACCGTCGCCGAAATGCCCCAAAGCGGCATTCGGGAAATTGCCAATCTCGCTGCCCGGACGCCCGACTGCGTGCGTCTCGATTTAGGCGAACCGCACTTCCCAACGCCACCGCATATTGTCGAGGCGGCCTGCCAGGCGGCACGGGACGGATTTACAAAGTACACGCCGCCGGTCGGTCTGCTTTCCCTGCGCCAGGCAATCTCCGAAAAACTCCAGCGGGTCAATGGCCTGGATGTTCCTGCGGACCGGATCGTGGCCGTGAGCGGCGCCACCTCGGGGCTTTTTACGGCCTGCCTGTCGATTCTGGAGCACGGCGACGAGATTCTTCTGCCGGATCCCGCCTGGCCCAACTGGGAAATGATGGTGCTGTCGGCCGGCGGGAAGATCCGTTATTACCCCGCTGATTCATCGAGGAACTTTCTGCCGGACCCCGGCGAACTCGACGAGTACGTGGGAGACCGGACCAGGGGCATCATCCTGAATTCTCCATCGAACCCGACGGGCGCGGTCATGAGCCCCGGCCTGGTTCGCGAAATGGTGGATTTCGCCCGGCGCCATGACCTCTGGGTCATTGCCGACGAGTGCTACGACGAGTTCGTTTTCGATGAGGAACACGCGTGTGCGGCCCGGTTCGACGGCGATGGGCGTGTGATCAGTCTTTTCAGTTGCTCGAAGACTTACGCGATGACCGGCTGGCGCGTCGGCTACGTGGCCTGTCCCGAGGCCCTGATCGAAGTCATGGCGAAGCTCCAGCAGCCCGTAATCGGCTCGATCTGCTCCGTGGCCCAGAAGGCCGCCGAGGCCGCATTTCGGGGACCCCAGGACAGCATAGCGGTAATGCGCGACTACTACCGCGGCAACCGGGACCTCGCCGTGGACATGTTCGCGAATACCGGCATCAGGACCTGGTCGCCGGGCGGCGCTTTTTACATGATGGTGGATATTTCAAGCGCGAGCATGGATACCTACGATTTCGCCAAGCGCCTTGTGCGCTCCCGGCAAGTCTCGGTGGCGCCCGGAGAAACCTTCGGCCCAGGCGGGCGCGGACTGGTGCGCCTGTCTCTCGCAACCTCCCGCGACAAGCTCGTGACCGGCCTTGAGCGGCTCATCGAAGCGATACGGGCGGATTCGCAAGCCGCGTGAGTATAGTGAACGCCGCACAAGAAGCCATGGCCCATTCGGAAGGCACCGCGCGGATTGCGGTGCTGGTGCCCTCGACCTTTCTCCTGGATGGGGAAATATGCGAAATGGCTGCCCGGCGCGGCGCGGAGGCGCATTTGTTCCGCGTCCACCCGGAGTCCGTCGCGGATCCGCGCGATTCGGACGCGGTGGCGCGGATGGTCGAGGACATGGGATCGGTCGAATCGCTGTCGAAGGCGGCGGCGCAGACTGCCGATGTAGCGCCGCACGCCATCGTCTGGGCATGCACCTCCGGCTCGTTCCTGGGCGACGGCGACTACGGGGAACGGCAAGCCAGGGCACTCTCCAAATCCGCCGGAAACGTTCCCGCAACCACTACGTCACTTGCGCTGGTGGCGGCATTGAGGCGGATCAGGGCCCGCAAGTTACTTGTTCTGACTCCGTATCACGCGGAAATCGGGATCGAATTCGTCAACTTCCTGGGGAAAAACGGTTTCGACGCGGTGGGCCAGGCTCATGCCGGCAAGGGCAGCGACGGTGAGGTGGGGGCCTTGCGCCTGAGAGATTTTCTGGCCCTGGCGCAATCGGCCGGAACATCTCC
The DNA here is from genome assembly GCA_026707445.1 of Gammaproteobacteria bacterium. Lineage (GTDB taxonomy): Bacteria > Pseudomonadota > Gammaproteobacteria > Steroidobacterales > Foliamicaceae > Foliamicus. The sequence goes on along the minus strand of JAPOWV010000021.1, from coordinate 54,720 downwards.
CCGCGATGCGATCGTCATTCCCTGCACGGCGGTTCGCGATCGTCGGATGTCGGCGGAGCTGTCCCGGGAATTGCGGCTGCCGGTCATCGCCGCCAACGCGGCAACCATGGACCTCGCGGTACAATTGGCGCGGGAAGAACACGCCGCTTAGGGGAAGGCTCCGGCACGCGTCATGCATTCGGGTAGGTACATTCGCCAAAGACGAGAACTGTCTGCATGAAGGTAGCAAAATCGGAATACGCGCTTTCGATCGGCGAAGTTTCAAGACTGCTCCACGTCTCGCCGGGCATACTGAGAATCTGGGAACGGGAAGGCCTGATCACACCCGAGAGAACGAAGGGCCGGCACCGCGTATACCGCCAACAGCACGTTCGACGCCTCCGCAAGGTCATCCGGCTCTATTACAACGAGCGCCTCAATCCCGCCGCGATCCGCCGCGAGCTCGGCAGATCTCCCGAGCCCTCGGCCGAAGACAGCTACGTGGACGAAAAGCTGGGAGAAAAGCTCAGGATGCTGCGCAAGCAGCGCAAGATGACGCTGGTCCAGACTGCCGAATCCTCCGGCCTGTCGCCCTCGTTCATCAGCGCCCTGGAGCGCGGCAATACCGGGGTGTCCATGGAGGCCCTGTTCCGCCTGGGCGAAGCGCTTCGGACCACGCTGCCGACGCTCAAGGGAGAGGAACTCCCACCCGCCAAGCGCCGCTTTGTACCTGCGGACCAACGTCCGAGGTTCGTCACCCAGGACAAGTCCATCATCATCGAAGACATCATCTCGAAGCCGGCCGGCATGGAGGCGGAGATTTCGCACATAGCCCCCGGCGGGCACAGCAACGGCATCTGGTCGCACAAGGGCCAGGAATTCGTCTATGTGCTGTCCGGCCACCTTTCGCTATGGCTGGAACCGGACGAGGAATACGAGCTGAAGACCGGGGACACGCTCTATTTCCACAGCCACCTCATGCATCGGTGGAAGAACAACTCCGACGCAACGACGGTTGTCCTTTGGGTCAACGCCTTCCTTCCCGAGTATGCGCAGGTGCGCTCGGAATCGGAGGAAACCGGGCGGATTTCCGCGCCCCAAGACGAGGACTAAACCCTGTCCGCCGAGCGCCGGACTGCTCGGAACGGCATTTTTGATTTCCAGTAAATCTACTGTACGATAGTAGATATCCTGCGATGCCCGCCGGGGCCGTCAACATGAACCACGTGCCGACAATGGAATTTCTGCCCGAACCCGCGTTTCCGGTGGCGGAATTCGAAGGCAGGCTGGACGCTCTACACGAAAAGATCCTCTCCGGCGGCCTGGACGCGATGGTGATCCATATTCCGGAAAACATCAACTACATTTCCGGATGGCACACTCCAGGCTATTACTACCCGCAAATGCTGATCGTAAAGCCGGGATCCAGGCCCATCATCATCCTGCGCGCGCTCGAGGCCCTGGGATTGCCGGTACGATCCTGGTTCCGGCAAGACCAGTTGATGGCCTATCAGGACAACGAGTCGCCTGTCGGCGAACTCGTCGAAGCGCTGAAGCAGCTTGAGCTCACCCGTTCCAGGGTCGGGCTGGAAACACACGGCTGGTTCTTCACCGTCGACATGAATCGGGAGCTTGCGGACAGGCTGCCGGACATGAAGTTGGAGCCCAGCGGCTGGCTTGTGGAGTCGCTGAGGCGGAAGAAGTCCCCCGCCGAGATCGAGCAGATACGCAGGGCCTGCCGAATTGCGGAGATCGGTATCCGGGCGGGAATCGACAATTTCCGGGCCGGCATGACCGAAGCCGAGTTGGCCGGCCACATTCACCACGCGATGGTGTCGTCCGGATGCGAATACGTGGGATTGCCGATATTCGTCATGTCCGGACACCGGCAGCTCGCGCCGCATTCGGTCTGGTCCAGCGAGAAGAGGATCGTGCCGGGCGAAAATATCTTTCTGGAGGTGGCCGGCTCGGTGAACCGGTACGCGGGCGCGTTGTTCCGGACCCTGGTGGTAGGCCCTCCAACGCAGCGTAATATCGAGAACATGGCGATTGCCGAAGCGATGCTCGACGCGGCGATGGCGGCGATCCGCCCCGGAACCACGTCCAACTGCGTCAACCAGGCGGTAAAGCGCATTGCCGACAGGAACGGGATCGTGCTGCGCAAACGCGCCGGGTATTCGATGGGCATCAATTTTGCGCCGGACTGGGGCGAGGGCAGTTTCCTCACGCTTCAGGACGGCGATCAGACCGTCGTGGAGCCGGGAATGGTGTTTCACTTGCCGCAGGCCGTGCGCCGTGCCGGCGAACCGCTGGTGGCGAGCAGCGAAACGGTTGTCGTAACGGAGTCGGGGTGCGGGCAGTTGACTCAATTCGCGCGCGGCCTGATCGAAGTCTGACGATGTTGCGGCCCGACGCTAAAGCCGCCGCCGTAGGCAACGCCGTGGACCAGGACCGCCTCTGGGACCTGCTGATGCGCCTGGCCGAGATCGGGGCGCTCGAGAACGGCGGCGTCAATCGGCAGGCCCTGACGGAACTCGATACCGAAGCGAAGAATTTCGTCATTGAATGGGCCCGGGCTCGCGGCTTTTCCGCCTTTCAGGACGATGCAGCCAACCTGTTCGTTCGCATGCCGGGCGCCGCCGCGTCGCAGGACCCCCTTATCGTCGGCTCTCACCTGGACAGCCAGCCCACCGGCGGCAAGTTCGACGGGGCGTTCGGAGTGCTGGCGGGCCTCGAGGTGCTGGAATCGATCCGTCAACAGGGTCTGACGCCGGAAAGACCGATCGAGGTCGCCGCCTGGACCAACGAAGAGGCCAGCCGCTTCCTGCCCGGAGCCACCGGCTCCAGCGCCTTTGCCGGCACCCGCGAACTGAGCGCGGTGCTTGACAACCGGACTGTCGACGGCGCCCGGGTGGGCGATGAGCTGGCCGCTTCCATCGCTGCGACCCGCGCGGAGCTGCGTCCGATTCACTCGGTGCGCCCGTGCGCGTCGCTTGAGATCCATATCGAGCAGGGCCCCATCCTCGAGCAGGCGGGCCTGCCCGTCGGCATCGTGAAAGGCATCCAGGGCGTAAGGAGGATCCAGGTCGAGATCATTGGGGAAACGGCGCATGCCGGCACGACTCCGCAGGCGCTGCGCAAGGACGCCCTGGATGGCGCCGCCCGGATCATGGTGAGCTTGCGGTCTTTGACGAAAGACGACGATGACATCCTGCGACTGACCTTCGGCAGGATCGACAGCTTTCCGAACTCGCCGGGCACCGTAACCGACAAGGTGCGCCTGACCATCGACCTGCGGCACCCCGACAAGGCGGTAATGGACAAGGTGGAGGGACTGATCCGGGAAGTGGCCCCGGCTCAGGCGCACCCTTGCCGTACCGAGGTAAGGGTGCTCTCGACAGTGGATCCGATAGCCTTCGATCCTTCAATCATCGGCCTGCTGGAAAACTGCGCAAACATGATGAACGCTTCCGGCCCGCTGATGCTGTCCGGCGCCGGCCACGACTCGCTGCACCTCGGCAGGATCTGCCCCACCGGAATGGTATTCGTCGCCTGCGAGGGCGGAATAAGCCATCACGAGGCCGAAAACGCAAAGCCGTTCGACCTTGCCCTGGGTACCCGCGTGCTGGCAGCGGCCGCATGGACGCTGGCCAATCGCTGATTTTCGGGCTTATTTACCTTAGTAACGAACTCGCTTCGCGAAGAATTCTCTAAATTCCAAAAAACTCGCCAATTCCGAACGAATACCTTAATGTCTCCTTGTAGTATATTTCCAATATGAACAAAGAAATGATCACAATTGTCAGCACCGGGCTCGGGGTAACTGTGACACTTCTTATCGCAATCTGGATGACTTGGGCAGATACCAACCAAAGACTGGTATCTGTTGAGACCCGCTTAGCGAGAGTTGAGGGCCTCCTGATTGCTCGCGGCGAAATGCCGCCGCCTGTGTCTGAAAACGCAGGTTAACAAATCCAACCAAGACCAGGGCGTGTTAACGCTATGCGGCGCAGGGAGCCCGCGCCGATACCCTCTCAGACGACGCTGAACCTTTCCTTGAGGCGAATGTCTTCGCTCGACGCGCCGACCTGAATCTCGTACGCACCGGCCTCGACCACCCGGTTAAGCGAGCGGTCGTGAAAGGCCAGCTCCCGCATCGGCAACCGGAACTTGATCGTGGTTTCCTCGCCGGCCTTCAGGTGCAAGCGGGCAAATCGCTTCAGTTCCTTAACCGGCCGCACGACGCTGGCGATTTCATCACGCACGTATAGCTGCGCCACTTCATCGCCATCGCGCCTTCCGGCGTTGCGCACCTCGAAGGCTATGCCGAGAGTTTCGTCGCGGCCGATCCGCTCCGCGCTCAGCCGCAGTCCGCCGTAAACGAACTGCGTGTAACTCAGGCCATGCCCGAAGGGATAAAGCGGGCGGTTGGAACCGAAGATGTAGTCCCATTTGGAAGAAGCGGAGTGGCGGTTGTAGTGCACCGGGACCTGGCCCGTTTCGCGAGGCAGAGTGACCGGCAGTCGGCCCGCGGGATTGAGCGCGCCGAACAGCGCCCGGGCAATCGGCCCTCCCCCCTGCTTCCCGGGCAGCCAGCACCAGAGTATGGCCGACGCATGCCTTTCGACATTTCCCAGCGCCAGCGGACGGCCGTCCACAACCACCAGCACCATGGGTTTACCGGTAGCGGCAAGTTCACGGACGAGTTGCTCCTGCACGCCGGGAAGGCCCAGCTCCGCGCGGTCCCGCCCTTCCCCGGAGGTATCGCCATGCTCCGAATAACCGCGCAATACGGGTTCGCTTCCCGAACGCCCGCCCACGGCCAGAACGACCGCATCGGAGCGCTCTGCGGCGCGAACGGCCGGCTCTATCCCGCTTGAGTCCTCGCCCCCGATGTCGCAGCCCGGGGAGAAATTGAGCCTTACGCCAGGTCCGGCAATGTCCTCGAGACCCTTGAGAATGCTGGTCCCTTCGGACAGCCCCACCGGAACGCCATAGGCCGCTTCGAAGGCGTAGTCGCCCAGCAGATTGCGCACGCTGTGGGCATTCGGTCCGATAACGGCCAGCGAGGCCAGCTTCCCGCCCAATGGCAGCACTCCATCATTCTTCAGCAAGACCAGGGATTCGCCGGCTGCCCGCCCGGACAGCGAGCGATGGCTTGCGCTGTCGATGACCGACAGGTCCACTGACGGTTGCCGGGAGGGGGCAGCATCCAGCAAGCCCAGCCGTTCCTTCGCGGCAAGCACGCGCATTGCGGCGCGATCGATCAATTCCACGCTTACCCGGCCCGACTTTACCGCCGATGCAAGCGGTTCCCCGAAACAGTCGGCCGCGGGCAGCTCCACATCGATTCCGGCCTCGAGCGCCTGGCGCGCCGCCTCGGCCTTGTCCGCGGCCGTGAAATGCATGCGCCGCAGCTGGTCCACGGCCTCGTAGTCCGAAACGACGATTCCGCCGAATCCCCACTCCTCACGCAGTATCGACGTCAGAAGCTCTGCGGAACCCGCGCAGGGGATGCCGTCGATGTCGTGGTAGGCATTCATCACCGAAAGCACTTCCGTTTCCTTCACGACCCTTTCGAAGGGAACCATGAAACAGTCCCGCAGCTCGCGGGGCCCGGCGGACACGGGCGCCTCGTTGCGGCCGCCCTCCGACGAGCCATGGGCCACGAAATGCTTCAGCGTGGCGCCGATGCCGGTGCGCAGGTCGTCGCCCTGCAAGCCCCGAACGGCAGCCAGTCCCATGCAAGCGGCCAGATACGGGTCCTCGCCGAAAGTCTCTTCGCAGCGGCCCCATCGCGGGTCGCGTACCAGGTCGAGCACCGGTCCGAGAGCCTGGTGCGTTCCCACGGCCCGCATTTCCTTGCGGATGACCGCGCCGATTCGCTCCACCAGGTCCGGATTCCAGGCGCTTGCCAAGCCTATGGCCTGGGGGAAGGACGTGGTTCCCCGTGCCTGAAAGCCGCACAGGCACTCTTCGTGAAGAATTGCCGGCACACCCAGCCGCGTGTTGTGCCGCAGATAGTCCTGTATCGCATCGGCGACGGCGGCGGCCTCACCAACCGGCAGTCCGCTGACTCCGGCCACGCGCGAAACATGTCCGATGCCTTCGGCAAGGTGCTGGCCGGCTTTTTCTTCCGAAAACCTTCCGTCCTCAAGAAGGTCCGTTACCCAAACCGCGCACAACTGGGCGATCTTCTCCGCAAGGGTCATGCGTGCCAGCAATTCGGCACACCGAGCCGATTCGGCTGTCGACGGTGGTGTTCGGTCCCGGCCGCTCATGGCCGGCGCCCGCCGGCAACGCCGAACCGGTAGACGATTTCCGAACGATAGGGCTCGCCGGGTTCCAGGACACAGTTCGGAAAACCCGCGCGGTTCGGCGCCGCGGGAAAGTTCTGCGCTTCCAGACAGAAACCGTGGTGCCGTTCGATTGCAATGCCTTGCTTGCCTGTTCCCGCGTCATCCAGGTGATTGCCGGTGTAGAAATGCACCCCCGGCTGGTTAGAAAACAGTTGCATTGTCCTGCCTGTCTTGGGTTCCGTAACCATCGCCACTGCGTTGAGCGTGCCCGCATCATGCGAATCCACGGCGAAATTGTGGTCGAAGCCCGATCCGAACCTCAGTTGCTCGTCGTCCTGAAACATAGCCTCTCCGATACGCCGCGCACTGCGAAAGTCCATGGGCGTGCTCCGAACGCTGCGGAATTCGCCGGTAGGAATCAGTTGCTCGTCAACCGGGGTGAAACGGCTGGCGCGCAATTCAAGTCGGTGATCGTTGATCGGCCCTGCGTGCACGCCGGCCAGATTGAAGTACATGTGGCTGCTCAGGTTGACAACTGTGGTCTTGTCCGAGACCGCGGTCAGTTCGATCACCAGTGCAGTCTCGTCTTCGATCGCATACTTTGCCTGAACCTCCAGGGTCCCCGGGAAACCGCCCTCCCCGTCCGCCGACACGCGGGACAGAACAAGACTGTGTTTGTCGTGATTCACAATATTCCAGACCCGGCCATGAAAGCCGGGGCTGCCTCCATGCAGGCAATGACGGCCTTCGTTCGGATCCAGCTCGTAGCTGACGCCCTTGAGTTCGAACCGCGAATTCTCTATGCGGTTTGCGTATCGCCCGATCAGGGCGCCCAGGTAGTGCTCCGGATTGGCCAGGTACCCCTTCAGAGTTCCATAACCAAGGACAACGTCCGCAATGGCGCCTTGCCAATCAGGCGCCATCAATGCCACAACCCGGCCACCGAAGTTGGTAATCGCGGCCCGAATTCCGTGTCGGTCTCCAATTTCGAACAGCGCCACCCGGCCCCCGTCAACGACAGCGTCGGATCCTGTTCCGTTGATCGTCGGTTCCCGCTCTCCGCCCCAGGGCCGCTGACCTGTCGCGACCCCGCCATGGTGCGCTCGTCTTGTCATGAGCGAGCTACTTTACTGGACACTGCTACCATGACGGATATGAAGTCCGGAAACTTCCGCGGCGGTAACGCGGCGCAGGCCGCAGGACTGCCGGCTTGATCCGTAAACCCTGGATCGCCATCGTTTTCTGCGCCCTGGTCGCGGTTGCGGGATGGTCGAGCCTCAACCTCGACAAGCGTTCGCCGAATGCGGATGGCGCCACCACGGTCCACTGGGTGTTCGCCGAGCGAAACCCCAGGATCATCGCCTTCTACGATGAGGTCATCGCTGATTTCGAGGCCAGCAATCCGGGCGTGGAGGTCAAATACCGTTATCTCGCCCGGATGAGCCAGCGGCTGCCGACCCTGATCGCATCGCCCACCAAGCCGGACATCCTGTTCACTCAGGGCGCCGGCCTCCTGCGGCAGCTCTACGATATCGGGGCGGTGCGCGACTTGAGCGCCGAGATGCTGCGCGACGGTTGGTCCGACAGCTTCGTGCCCGCCGCGCTGGACAACTTCACCTACGACGGCGCCATCATCGGCGTGCCGCACCACATCACCAAGGTGGACTTCTATTACAACAAGGACCTGTTCCGGCAAGCCGGAATCGACGCCGGTTCGGTGGAAACCTGGGGCGATTTTCTCCAGGCGGTTGCCGCCCTGCGGGCGTTCGGCGTGACACCGATCGCGGCGGGTCCGGCGGACCCCTGGACCGTGGGGTCGTATTTCGGACTGGCCGCCACGCGCGTATGCGGGAAAGAGGCGTTTCGGCACGCAATGCAGGGCCGGGGCCAGGGTTTTCTGATGCCCTGCATGATCGAGGCCGCGCGAATGGTCAGGCAGCTGGCGGAGGCGGATTCCTTTCAGCAGGGATTCGCGGCCTCCAAGTATCCCAAGGCGACCGGCCTGTTCGGGGACGGGAAGGCCGCAATGGTTATGGCCTACAGCGCCACCACACCGAGCGAACAGCAAAAGAACGCCTCCGACGGCATTGGTCTTGCAACCGGGACGATCGGTTTCTTTTCCATGCCTGTAGTACCCGGCACGCCCGGCAGCAGAACGGACATCTACGGTGCGGTAGGCGGCTGGGCGCTCACCACGGGGTCGTCCGATGCAGCCCTTGAATTCCTGAGGTTTCTCACGAACCGGTCCAACCAGCGGAGGCTTGCCGAACTCGGACTGAACATTCCGGTGCATGTGGCCGCGGGAAGCAGTGTCACCGATCCGATGTTGCGGGCCGCTGCAAACGAAGTCAGCCAATCGGAATGGTTTCAGACGTTTATCGAAAACGCCATGCCGGCGGCGGTCGGTCAGACCATGCACGATGTAACGGTTGACCTGCTCAACAGCCGCATTGAACCCGAAGAGGCGATGAGAAAACTGCAGACGGTGGCGGAGCTGGGGTAGCCCGGGGCCTGTTAACACGGCGCAAGCGCGGCCGTCGCCGCCTCGATACGGCGGCAGCCTTCCACGAGGTCTTCCTCCGCGTAGGCGTAGGACAGGCGGAAGTGACCTCCCAGCCCGAAGGTGCGGCTGGGGACGATGGCTACCCTGGCGGAATCGAGTATGTAACCGCAGTAGTCCGAGTCGTCGGCAATGGTCGTCCCGTCCGGAGCACTCAGCCCGTAGGTCGCCCGGCAATCCGGAAATATGTAAAAAGCGCCGCCCGGCACGCGGCACGACACCGCTTCAATGGCGTTGATCGCGCTCACCACCAGGTCCCGGCGGCGGCGAAAGGATTCACAACGCTCCCCGAGCAACTCCTGCGGGCCGGAGAGCGCCGCGCAGGCCGCGATCTGGGACACGACGGATGCGGGAGAAGTCGACTGGCCCTGCACTGCCACCATCGCGCGGATCAGCTCCACAGGCCCGATTCCCCATCCGATGCGCCACCCGATCATGGCGTAGGATTTCGATACGCCGTTGACGATCAGCGTGCGGTCCGAAAGGTCGGGCGCCGCCACGCGGAACGAACAGAAAGGCTCGTAGGAAATATGCTGGTAGATCTCGTCGGCCATCACCCAAACCTGCGCAAATTCCCGCAGGACTTCCGCGAGGGCCTCGAGTTCGGCGCGCGAGTACACCTTGCCCGACGGGTTGCCCGGCGAGTTCAGCACCAGCCACCTCGTCTTCGGCGTAATGGCGCTGCGCAGGCGTCCCGGCGTTAGCGTCAGTTCCGCGCCGCAATCCACCCGCACCGCTTTCCCGCCCACCAACCCGACAATGTCCGCGTAGTTTGTCCAGTACGGAGCCGGCAGGATGACCTCGTCGCCCGGATCCAGCGTTGCCAGAAACGCATTGAACAGGACCTGTTTTGCACCGGTGGAGACGATCACTTCCGCCGGGTCCGCCGAGAATCCGGTTTGCGCCCCGGCATCGTCGCAGATGGCCTGACGCAGTTCAGGCAGCCCCTGTGTGGGCGGATAGCGGATAGCGCCCTGCCTCATGGCGGCGCAGGTCTGCTCGATTACATGCGGCGGCGTCGGAAAATCGGGCTCTCCGGTGCCGAAACTGAGCACGTCCTCGCCCGCGGCCCTCATGGCCCTGGCCTTCTCGGAAATGCGCACGATTTCCGAAAGCTCAAGCGAGCCTGCCCTCGCCGAGCGTCGAAACGTTGCTGAAGCCGCGCGCGCCATCATTCGCCGCTACGGGTTGCGTTCGCTTCGCCACCGCCGAATTCCCGGCAAACCTTCTCGAACGCGCCGATTCTGGATTCTCCGTCGCAATAGGACGTCACGATGCGGAACAGATTACCCGTAGCGTCGGGCCAATCGCGCAAGTGAACGCCTTCGGACTTCAATCGGCGCCGGAAACGTGCGGGCAGGCGGGGAAAAAGCTCGTTCGCCTGTACCGGATCGTTCAGTTCCACGCCCTTTACCGAAGCCAGGGCCGCTGCCAGCCGCTCCGCGTTGGCGTTCGCGGCCCGCGCATTGGCGATCCACAAGCCGTCTTCCAGGTAGGCCAGCAACTGTGCCGACATGAAGCGCATCTTCGAGTGCAGGAAGCCGGCGCGCTTGTGTATGAACCGCGCCTTCTCCGCCAGTCCCTCGTCGAACAGCACGACCGCGTCCGCGTTCATCGTGCCGTTCTTGGTCGCCCCGAACGACACCGCATCCACACCCGCTTTCCAGGACATCTCCGCCGGCGTGGCATCCAGGCTCACCATCGCGTTGGCGAACCGCGCGCCATCCATCTGGACCTTCAATCCGGCCGCATGCGCCAGGCTGCTGATCGCCGCGATTTCCTCAAGCGCATATACGGTGCCGCGTTCCGTGGCCTGCGTGAGGCTGACCACCGCCGGCAGGAGCTGATGCACGGTGCGCCGGGCGTGGCCATGCAGGGCGGACTCGAACGTGGATGCCGCCAGCTTGTTGTGCGGGCTCTCAAGCAACGCCAGCCGGGCCCCCAGTGTGAAGAACTCCGGGGCGCCGCATTCCGTTGTGACGATGTGCGCATTGCGGTGCGCGAAGATCAATCCGTGCGGCGGCGCCAACGCTCCCAGGGCGAGTCCGTTCGCCGCGGTACCGGTCGGTACCGGGAACACGAAACACTCGCGTTCGAATACTTCGGAGAACGCGGAATCGATGCGCCGCGTAAATCGTTCCATTCCGTACGGCGGCACGAAGCCCCTGTTACAGGCGACCAGGGCCTCCAGGATCCGCGGGTGGACTCCGGCAGCGTTGTCGGAATAGAAATCGAATCCCTCCGAAGCGGAGGCGTCGTCCTGCTTGAGCAAGTCCGCGAGCACGTCAGGCAATCCGTCGGTCTGCCAGCGCCAGGGACGCGGCCTCAATCACAGTGAAATACCTCCTCCATGGCCGCCCACCACTCGCCTTCCGCGCGGGTTTCCAGACCTTCCTGGCAGGGATCGGTGAGTTTCCACCAGCGCCGGGTTTCCTCGTCGCGGTCCATTCTGGCCATGTCCGCCTCGAAATCGTCCCCGTAATACTCGAAATACCCGAACAGCAGGTTTTCCGGTTCGCGCAGGAAGATGCTGTAGTTTCGGATGTTGCATTGACGGATCCTCTCCAGCACCCCGGGCCAGGCGTTGGCGTGAAGCGCCTTGTACTCGGCGATTTTCTCCGGCTGTATCCGGATGATCCATCCCATTCGCTGCATGTTGCGCTTCCTCCAAACACCAGTCTCGTGGCTAGATCCTGTTGCCGGTGGCGGCGTCGAACAGGTGGATCCGCCGGGGCGCCACATGGATCCGATCGCCGCGCCTGAACCTTGCGGAGCTTCGCGACATTGACGATCCGGCAGTCCCGGGCAGTGGGTCCCGATAGCTCGCGTTGAACGCTTGCCCCCCGAACCGCAGGTCCAGGAAGACCTCGGCCCCGGTGATTTCGGCGCCCGCCACCGTGGCGCCGATCCCTTCGCCGCCATCGTCGACGAACTCGAAATGCTTCGGCCGGATACCCAGCGCGACCTCCCGGCCACTGTGCCGCCCGGCCCAGGCCGGTAGCGGGATCCTGCCGCTGGCGCCGGACACGAAGCAGTTACCGTCGATTCGGCCTTCGAAAATATTCATTCCCTGCGTGCCGATGAATTGGGCGACGAACAGGTTGGCGGGCCGGTTATAGAGTTCCATCGGCTCCCCGATCTGCTCCGTGCGGCCTTCGTTGAGCACCAGGATCCGGTCGGCCATGGTCATGGCTTCCAGTTGATCATGCGTTACATAAACCGTCGTGTTGCCGATCTCGCGGTGCAGCTCGCGCAATTCCATCCTCATCTGACCGCGCAACTTGGCATCCAGATTGGAAAGCGGCTCGTCGAACAGGAAAATCGCCGGATTGCGCACGATCGCCCGGCCCATGGCCACCCGTTGGCACTGCCCTCCGGACAATTGCCGCGGCAACCGGTCGAGGTAATCGGAAAGGCCGAGCAGTTCGGCGGCCCGCCCCACCTTCTCGTCGATCTCCTGCTGGCCGGCCCGCCGCATCCTGAGCGAGAAGGCCATGTTTTCCGCCACGCTGAGGTGCGGGTACAGCGCGTACGACTGGAATACCATCGCGACGTCCCGCTCCTTGGGCGGAACATCGTTGACGACCCGGTCATTGATGCTGATTTCGCCGCCGGTTACCGGTTCCAGCCCGGCAATCATCCGCAGCAGGGTCGACTTGCCGCAACCGGACGGTCCGACAAGCACCAGAAACGTGCCCCTGGGCACCGACACGGTAACGTCCCGAATGACTTCAACATCATCATAGGACTTGCAGACGTTCTTCAGCGTCAGACTGGCCAATCGGGTCCCTCTTTCATGTGTCTTGAAAGCACTCAGGTCAGCGCGAACAGCCGGCCGTAGTCGGCGGTCCGCACGCGGGCCCCGGCCAGCCTGATCGCTTCCCATATTGTGACCTGATTGGCCGTGAGTACGGGCAGATCGAGCTCGGCCTCCAGCCGGCGCATGACCTCGAAGGCCGCCATGGCCGTATCCGGTATCAGCAGGGCCTCGGCGCCGGAGCAGTCCATCGACAGCGCCTTTTCAATCAGCAGGTCCGGCCCAAGGTCGAACGCGTCCTCTCCTCTTTCCGTGTTCAGGTGAATGGCGCCGCCCACCGCGATCCCGGCTTCGCTCAGAAAACCGCGAAAGGCTTCGGTGACTTCCGTCGGATAGCTGGCCAGAACCGCCACACGGCGTATGCCCAGGGCCCGGATGGCCGCGGCATAGGCCAGCGCGGTGCTGCTGACCGGAGCGCCCAGGATCTCGGCAAGCCCTGCAGCCTGGTCTTTCGACCACTGCATCCCGCCGATAAAGCTGGCGCTGGTTGTGGCCCAGATCGCTGCATGAACGCGCAGGGGCTTCATCGAACGCGTCGGGTAACTCAGATTCTCGATCGATCCGATCGCGTAGAGGGGATCGGGATAGTGGGTCTTGTCGCCTCCGTACGCATGCATGCCGCCGATCAGGTAGCACAACAGGTTGTGGTTGAAATATTCCGCGAAGTGGTAGTACTCGAAGGCGCTTCCGCCGCGTGGATACAGGAAACCCAGTCGCGGCCGCTCCGCCATCGGAACGGCCGTGTTCGGCGTTATCACGTCCGTATACATCGCCGTGGGGTTCCTCCGTCAGCCCAACTGACGTTCCGCGTCCTCCTTCGAGTACGAACGCAGGTTGTCGACGATGGGCGCGATATGGCCTCCTTCTCCGGTCTCGGCGAAAAGGCCGAACCGGCCCTGCGAGCGCTCCTGGAAATATCGTTTCAGCGTCATCCGCGTCTGGTAGTCCAGCAGGTCCTCCCACGGCGTCGCGCCAGCGTCGAAAAACCTCCAGTTTTCCCGGTCCGCCAGGTCCGGCTTTGCCGACAGCTCGCCGCGGTACAACAGCAGCGTGCATTCCCGGTGCCGTATTTCGTCAACGGAATACAGGAAACTGATGGTCGTGGGGGCGCCTGCTTCGGCCAGCCGTTCGCGCAGACCCCCGAGGGGCAGCCCGCCCGCATCGCCCGGCGCCTCGGGAAACGACCACTTGCCGCCCTCCCCGGCACGACACAGCAGAACGCGGCCGCCGTGGTCCACGATCACGCTGAATACGGTCTGCCCGCGCGTCTGGGACGCGCTCTGCTCGTCCGAAACATTGAAGAAACCGCCGCGGAAATAGCCCAGCGGCAACGCGGAGCCCTCGGCCATATCCACCACCTTGCCGATCACCACGTCATGATCACCGGCGGCAACGATGTCGCTCAGCCTGCAATCCAGCCATGCGACCGATTCGGCGAAGATGGGCGCGCCCGTGGCCGCGCGTTGGGTCTGAACGCCATCGAACTTGTCCGCGGCATTGGTCGCGAAGCGTATCGACAGCTCCCTTTGCGCTTCACTGGCAATATTCACGGCAAACACCCCGCTTTGCCGGAGCGCGGCCAGGCTCCTCGACCGGCGCTCAACACAAACCAGCACCAGTGGCGGCGACAGCGATACCGAGGTAAAGCTGTTGGCCGTCAGGCCGTGCAGGGACCCTTCCGAATCCAGGGTCGTGACGATCGTGACGCCCGTGGCGAAACTGCCGACGACTTTGCGGAAGAGCGCCGGATCGACCGATGCGTGACCGGCGGCCCCCGTCAACGCCCGATCCCCCACACTTCAGGCGCCCGGCCCGATGGCATTGCGCAGGTCCACCGCGCGCGCGGGTGTCTTTCCGTCAAGAAATTCACGCACGTTTTCCATGGCGAATTCAATCATGCGCTCGCGCATTCCCTGCACGTTCGAGGCCATGTCGGGGGTACCCACCACGCGCGGCAGCCGGTGCACCGCCAGCCGCGAAGGAACGTTGTAGTGATAGCCCGCGGGAGACGCGTCGGCATAGTCCCACCACACGTCGGCGGCAAAACCACCCAGATCGCCCCGGGTCAAGGCCTGGTGGACTGCCGACTCGTTGACCACCATGCCACGGCCCACGTTGACCAGCAGGGCGCCGGGCTTCAGGATCGCAAACTGCTCATGCCCCATCAGTCCCCGGGTCCGGGGATTGAGTGGAAGGGCCAGGATTACGGCATCGGCCGCTTCCAGTACGGAATTGAGCCTGTCGGCGCCCACGAGTTCGTCCACGGCGTCCACCTGCCGGGAAACATCGCGCCTGACGCCGACGGTCTTCATCCCGAAGGCGCGGCACCTTGCGGCAATAAGTGTCCCGATACGCCCCAAACCGACGATCGCGGCGACCTTCCCGGCAAGCTGGACGCTGGCCGTTTCCGGCGTCAGATCGACCCAGTCGACGCGCCGCACCGACCGGTCGTGCTCCGCGATTCGTTTGGCGAGCGCCAGCAGCAGCGCCAAGGCGTGCTCGGCCACCGCCACGGAATTGACGCCGCCGGCGTTGGCGAGCATCACTCCGCGCTCGAGAAACAGCGCCAGATCGTAGCGGTCGTAACCGGTATGGGCGGACGAAACCAGCTTCAGCTTGCGGGATTCGACGAAGACCTGGCGGGGGAAGTTCCAGCCGACGATGATTTCAGCCTCGCGGCCCAGGCGGACCAGTTCCGCCGGGTCCGCGTCATAGTCGCCCTCGTCCGGCGAATGTTCGGGCACCAGGAATTCGCAGCCGGACGGAGCCAGCGTGCGGATCCACTCCAGCTGCTCCGCGGCCTTCTGCCAGCCCAGCAGGATCGCTGTCATCCTGTTCCTACCACGCAAGCGCTCCGCCGTCCACTGGAATCACCGCTCCAGTCACGTAGCTTCCCGCATCCGAAGCGAGAAACAGCGCCGCGCCCACGATCTCGTGCAATTCGCCCGCGCGTCCCCGGGGCAGCATCTTCATGAAGTCCGCGTTCACGTCCGGCTCCTTCTCGGTCTCGGCCCGAATGGTCTCCGTCATGAACAGCCCGGGCGCGATGGAATTGACCCGCACGCCGTGCGGCCCCCACTCCACGCCCAGGCTCTTGGCGATCTGAATTTCCATGGCCTTGCTCACCTGGTAGCCGACGCTACCCGGCTTGCCCACCATACCCCCGATCGATGAAAGATTGACGATGGCGCCGCCGTTTTCCTGCTCCAGCATCACCCGTCCAACCGCCTGGGTGCAGAGAAAGGTTCCGCCGGCGTTCACGCTGATCACCTCGTCCCAAAGCTCCATCGGATAGCTCACGGCGGGCGACCGTCCGCCTATACCCGCGCAGTGAATCAGCGCGTCGATGCGCCCCGACACGCCCAGCGCGGCGCTCACCAGGGCATCCACCTGCTCGGGAACGGACACGTCCGTGGGACAGGGCAGAACGCTGGCGGCCGCGGGCTCGAGTTCCGCCGCAACCTTGCGCAGGCCGGGGGCGTTCTTGTCCGCGATGACCACATCGGCGCCGAAGTCCGCCAGGGCCCGCGAAATTTCCCTGCCCAGCCCGCTCGCTGCGCCGGTCACGATGACCGTCTTGCCGCCAAAGTCGAAAAGCGTCCTGTACCTGCCGTTCATGCCTCTTTCCCCTGCACTTTCGCCACGACTCCCTCAACTGGCGATGTAGCCGCCATCCGTCGCGATCAGGTTGCCCGTCACCATGCTGCTGGCGTCCGAGGCAAGAAAGAGTATCGCGCCCACGACCTCCTCCGGCTGCGCCCTGCGTCCCATGGGCACTCGCCGCAGGCGTTCCGCGAAATACTCCGGCTCCCGAGCTTCTTCCTGCTGGTTCTGCGGCGTATCGACGGAACCGGGTGCAATCGAATTGACCCGCACGTTGTACGGCGCCCACTCGACCCCCAGGCTGCGGGACATCTGACCCAGTCCCGCCTTGCTGACCTGGTAACCCACGCTGCCCGGCCATCCGACGGCAGCGGCGCAGGAAGCGATATTGATGATCGAACCCTTTCTCCGCGCAATCATCCCGGGCGCCACCGCCCTGGCGCACAGAAAGCTGCCGCGCGTATTGATGTGTATGACCTTCCGCCACAGTTCCAGCGGATAGTCCCTGGCCACGCCGCGTGCGCCTATACCGGCGCAATTGACGAGCACATCCACGTGGCCGGACACGCTTTCGGCTGTTTTCGCCATCTGAGCAACCTGCTCCTGGTCCGAAATGTCGGCCACTGCGCCGGTCACGCGGTAACCCTCGGCCCGCATTGCGGCCACGGCCTCGTCCAGGCCGCCGGAATTCACGTCCGCGGCCACGACCTGGGCGCCGGCGTCGGCAAGCCCGTAGGCGGCGCGCAGGCCCATGCCGCTGGCTGCGCCGGTCACCAGCGCCACCCGGTCATCGAGCCTGAAAAGATCAGTGGAGTATTGGCCCGCCATGCGTCAGAAACTGCTCCTTACAGCGCCGACTTTTGCAGTATATCTGTTCACTTGCAGCAACTTAAGAGTATGGCAGACTCCTGTCAAGCAGGACGGCCGCCCACGGTTGAGACGATCAGTTGCACCGAACGCCTCACGATTTCACGGCGCCTGAGGTGAGGCCCGAGATGACGTGCCGCTGCGCGGCCAGGAACACAACGATCATCGGCAGCATGGTGAGCGTCACGAAGGCGCAGATCATCTGCCAGTCCGATCCCCGCTCATCGGTATAGTCCATCAGGCCCAGCGGCCATGTAAAGAGTTCGGGAGTGCTCAGAAGGACCATCGGCAAAAAGTAGGTGTTCCAGCTTGCCACGAAGTTGATGATCGCAACGGTTGCGATGATCGGCCCCGACAGCGGCAACACGATCTCCCAGTAGAACCGGAAGTAGCCGCAACCGTCCACGAAGGCCGCGTCGAACAGCTCCCCGGGCAGGTTCCTGAAGTAATTGGCGAACAGGACCACGGCCACCGAAATGCCGCCGGCAACCTTGGGCAGCACCAGACCGATATGGCTGTCCATGAGCCCCAGGTCGCGAATGAGGATGAAGAGCGGAAGAATGGCCGTTGCGGTGGGAAACATCAGGCCCATGACCACGTACCCAAGCAGGAACTTCGAGCCGAAGAAGCGCAGTTGTGAAAACGCGAACGCGGCCATGGACGCGACCAGGATCGTGAACACGACCGCAAGGAAGGCCACCACCAGCGAATTCCTGAGCATGACCCAGTAATCCGCGCTCAGCAGGATGTCTCCGTAATTGCTCCAGACCCAGGTGCTGGGCAGGCCCAGCGGATTGACCCTTAAGTCCCCCAGCGTCTTGAAGCCTCCGAGCACGGTCGCCACCAGCGGCACCAGCACGACCAGCGCGAACACGGAGAGCACCGCACAGACCAGCACGCGGCCCACATCGACGCGCCGGCCCGGTGCGCGCCCTGCCGCTGCGGAATCCCGGACGGTACTCGGATTCCCTTTAGGCATATCGGCCGCTCAACTTCCGGTAGGTCGCAGAGAACGCCAGGGTGATGAAGAAGATGACCACGCCGATGGCGGAGCCGAATCCGATCCGCATGCTCGCGATGCCGTCGGCGTACAGGTAGTGCACCATGGTTGAGGTGGACCGGGAGGGACCGCCGGTGGTCATGGCCATGATCATGTCGAAGGCCTGGATGGAACTGATCACCACGAAGAACCCGGAAAGCGCGATGGTGGGGGCCAGCAACGGGATGGTGATTCTCGTCAGCTTCTGGAACGGGCCCGCGCCGTCGATCTCGGCGGCCTCATAGAGCGAATGGTCGATCTGCTGCAGTCCGGCCACGAACAGGATGAGGTGGAAGCCGAAGCTCTTCCACACCATCACCACCGCCACCGCCGTAAGCGCCAGTTGCGGATTGGCCAGCACATAGGCTTCGTCCAGTCCGAACAGGCTGACTCCGGAGAGCATTCCGTAGTCTCCGTCGAGCAGGTAGCGCCAGATCAGACCGGCGGTCAGGTCGGCGAGCACATACGGCAGGAAGAAAATCAGCCGGAAAGTGATCGCGAACGGGATCCTGCGGGCGATCACCACCGACAGCCCGAGCGCGACGGGCACCACCGTGGCCATCATGAAGACAATCAGGTAGAGATTGTTGCCGAAGGCCTTCCAGAACAGGGGGTCGTTAAGAACGCTGACGAAATTGCGCAATCCGGTGAAATCGGCGGGCCAGCCGAATCCGTTCCAGTCAAAGAAACTGAACATCGCGGCCTGCGCCACGGGCCAGACCATGAAAACGGTGTAGATGAGCAGGCCGGGGCAAAGAAAAAGGGTGACCAGCGCGAGGGTCGACCGCTGCGGAATCCCCGGCGAGAGCGGGCCTGTAACTGCTGTTTTCATTCGAATTGCATCAAGACGGTAGTGTCTCCTGCGCTTGAAGACAAGATTCCCAGACTTCAGAACCGCTTTCGCGCCGGGAAAGGGAAAATGCCGACCGTGATTGAATACTACTGCAATCGAACACCTTTCTTGGAACAGAGCGACTCGGCGCGGACTATGATAATTCTAGTAAATCGATACTATTGCAAAAAGTTTGGATTCCTGATATAAGAGGATATCGCGGATACGGGGACGATCAATATGAATCTGCCACGGACTCCGCTCGGGGCCGGTTGACAGCGAGCCGGCGAGGCGATTTTCAGGGAGTTCAAGCAGCCATGAACACACCATTTTTTGCGAACAAATGGCAATACTTTTGGGTGATTGCCATTGCAGCCGGACTCGCATTCGGAGCGGGAACCGCAGCCGCCCAGTCCGATTCCGACGACGAGGCCATCGAAGAGATCGTCGTGACCGGCATCCGCGGATCACTGCAGCGGTCGCTCGAGGCAAAGCGAAACGCAGACCAGGTCATCGACAGCATTTCCGCGGAAGACATCGGCAAGTTCCCGGACGAAAACGTGGCCGAATCACTGCAGCGGGTGACCGGCGTGCAGATCGATCGAAGCGGCCGCGCTTTCGGTGAAGGCAGTTTCATCAGTATCCGCGGTCTGGGACCGGACACCAGCCGGACGTTTGTCAACGGTCGGGCAGTCCTTGCTACCGGCTTCGGCGAGCGCGGCGTGGACTTTCGCAATCTGCCCTCCGAATTCGTCTCCTCCCTGAGTGTCGTCAAGTCTTCGGCCGCCAGCGATATCGACGGCTCGCTGAGCGGTCATGTCGACGTGACAACCGCCATGCCCTTTGACAATGGCGGCGGATTTCGCGCCGCGGCGAGCGCTCAACTGGTCTATGCCGACCTGCTTGACGAGAACCTGCCCAGGATTACGGGATCGATCAGCAATACCTCAGCGGACGGAACGATGGGCATCATGCTGACCGCACACTACGAGGAACGCGACAACCGGCAGGACGGCTTCACCACGGACGGGTTCGACTGCGTGGACGCCACCTACAACGCACGCTGTTCCGGAGGCCAGCAATTCTGGCGCCCGCGGGCATCCCGATATGAACTCTGGGTGGTGCCCTCGGAAAGGACGGGCGCCACCGCAGCAGTTCAGTGGCGGCCTAACGACAACTTTGAATTGAAGGGCGACCTGCTCTACAACAGTCGCAAGGAAGTTTCAACGCAGGTGTCCATGGTCGGACTGACCCGCCTCGGCGGTGGCCGGACACTGGACGCCTCGACGGTCCAGACCACCTCCAGCGGAACCATTATCGGGGCGAGTATTGTTCCGGGCACCAGCTTCATGAACATATTCAACCTCTTCCTCTCCACCGACGCGCACGTGATGATGGGCGGCCTGAACGGCACATGGACCTCGGGTCCCTGGACTTTCGAAGGCGACCTGGGGTATTCCGAATCCGAATCGGGCGGAGATTTCGACCATACCGGAATCCGCCACCGCGGTCTGGTGATCGGCACCGACCTTGCGTCCGGGGTGCCGTCTTCCATGCCGCTGGGCGATTTCGTTGCCAATCCCACTTCAACCGACGGCTGGCAGGCGTGGCGCGTGCGCCGATCGAAGACCTCCAACGAGCAGGACGACACGCAATACCGGTTCAGCGCCTCCTTCGAATTCGACGACAACGACTTTATCGATGACGTGGAAGCGGGCATTCGTTACGCGGACGCCGAGTACTTTGCCGGAGTCTTCGGCGCCAGGGCGCGCAGCAATTTCATCAATTTCTCGCTCACCCCGCTGGACCAGCATTTCACCGATCCGAACAGCGCGGTTCACACGACCGCCGCCCACCTCGGCGTCAGCGACTACGGTGACCAGATGCCGGGACAGCAGGTCGGTAACCTCATTTTCCCGAACAAGGACGTTCTCAATCGCGAGTTCCTGCCGCCCCAGCACGATTTCCTGCCCAACGCGCCGGACACCGCGCTGATCGGAGAATCAACGACGGCGTTGTATGTGCAGATGAATTTCTCCAACGGACCCTTGTCCGGCAACGTCGGTGTTCGCTGGGTGGAGACCGAAATTATCGCCGACGCGGAAGGCGTGACGCCCGATCCCGCGGCGACGGTGCGCGATGCCTTTACCGGGCAGGGCTATCTGCTTCCCCAGATCCACCTGGAGAACTCCTATAGCGACGTCCTGCCCAGCCTGAACGTCCGCTGGGAGGTCCGGGACGACCTGATCGTCCGGTTCGCCGCGTCGAAGACCCTGTTCCGCGCCGAGGCGGATGAACTTGCGCCTCGCGGAACCGTCAATCCAAGCCAGCTTACGGTCAGGGGAGGCAACGCATTCCTTGATCCATTCCGCTCCACCAATATCAACCTGGCGCTGGAATACTACTTCGGCGACAACAGCGGGGTCTCCGCCACGGTGTTCCATATGGACATCGAATCGTTCTTCAGTTCCGGCCTGACAGGTGAAAAAGCCATGGTGCCGGGATTTCCCGAGGAATTCGATATCGTCGGGCCGATAAACGGTTCGGGCGGAAAGCTCCGGGGGCTTGAACTGGGCTTCCAGCAGGCCTGGGACAATGGATTCGGCGTTGTCGCCAACCTTACCCTGATCGATGACGACACGGAAAATACCAACTCGTTCACGGGGGATCGCGTCGGTCTGGAGCGTATTTCTGAGAGTTCCTACAACCTGATCGGGTTCTACGAAGCCAATCGCATCAGCGCCCGGCTCGCCTACAACTACCGCGACGACTTCCTGCAGCGCACCAACGGGAACGGAGGGCTGCCGCGGTATGTCGAAGGCTACGGACAACTGGACGGACGTATCGCCTACGACCTCTTTGACAACTGGCAGGTGTCGTTCGAGGCAAAGAACATCACCGGGGAGGATGTGCAGAGTTACCTTGGAATACCGGAAAGAATCCGCGACTATTTCAATTTCGGGCGCCGCTACTTCTTCGGTGTCCGCACCACTTTCTAGCCCATATCCCGTCCCCTTGGGCTGACGGCCTCGCAGCAACGCGAGGCCGTCCTTTATTTCGGTCGCCTACTTCAGAACGAGTTCGATGACCGGCACTTCCACGGGCGGTTTCGCGGGTGGAAGCTGGAGGACAAGAATGTCGTGCGGCAAGTCGTCCTGGTCCAGGCCCTGCAGCCCCTCGCCTTCTCCGAGCACGCGCCTGCCGGGCGGCAGCCAGCTGATTTCGCTGGCGTCGTTAAGCAGCTGCGCATAGGCGACCTTGCCTCCCAGACCTTCCAGGTAAAGGTGCTTGTAGGGCCAGCTGAACAGATGCACATATACCCGATTGCCGTTCTGCGTCAGCCGGCAGTCCTTCGGCGCCTGGAACGGGGATTTCCCGCATCCGTATATGGAACGCGCGTGCAGTTCCATCCAGTCCGCATAGGCGTCAAGCGCCGCCATGGTCCGTTTGTCAAGGATGCCCCGTCCCGTCGGGCCGACGTTCATCATCAAATTGCCGCCCATGGCGACCATGTCGACCAGAATCCGAATCAGTTGATGCGGGCTTTTCCAGTTTTCCTCGTCGCGGTTGTAGCTCCATCGCTCGGACATGGTGAAAGCGGACTCGAAATCGACCGGCCGGCCCTTTCGCAGGGGCGCTTCATGAGGCACGAAACACTCGGGCGTGTAGAAATCGGCTTCAAGATCCAGCAGATCCAGCCGGTTGTTCACTATCGCGTTCGGCTGCAGCTCCCGCACGAGCGCGAGCAGCCCTTCGCTGTCCCAGTAATCGCGTCCCTTGCCGGAAACGCCCCGATGCGTCGCCCGCGGATAGCTGAAATCCGGGAAAAAGTGGCTGATTTCGCCGTACTGAGTCAACAATTCCGTTACCTGGGCCTTCATGAAAGCCTGGTAGCGCGAAACGTCGCATTTCGCGTTGTAGGATTCAAGGTCTTCGGAATTGCGCAGGGGATGAAAGGGGTCGATCGCGAAATCCCTGCGGCTCCAGTCGATCAGGGAGTAGTAAAGGCCCACCTTCAGGCCCTCCGTGCGGCAGGCTTCGACAAATGGACCTATGAGGTCCTTGCCGTAGGGTGTGTTGCTGACGTTGAAATCGGTTTCTTTGGTCGGCCAGAGGCAAAAGCCGTCGTGGTGCTTGGAGGTCAGTGTCATGTGGGTCATGCCGGCGCGCCGGGCTCGCCGGGCCCAGTCCCCGGGATCGTAGAGGTCGGGGTTGAACTGATTAAAGTACTTCAGAATGTGCTCGTGGGGCAATTCCTGCCGGCTCCGGTACCAGGCGCCTTGCGTGTGGAGCGAGTAGAGACCGAAATGAATGATCATTCCGAAACGGTCATGAATGAACCAGTTCTTCCTCTCGGAATCCGGCTTCAGTAAGGATAGATTTGTGGCGGACATGAGTGATCTCCGGAATATCCTGCGTAGCGATGGTGCCGTCGGGCGCTCGGCAAAGAAACGGCAGGCCCGGTTCCCCGGTCGATGCCGGTGCGGGCCATTCTATAGAAATGCCCGTGAAGAGCCGCCGCCTTCCATTTTTCGACCGGAGACGCGCTGGCATTACGCGTCCGGACGGTCGCGCTTGCCCGCGCCTTCCAAACTTATTAGAGTAAAGTAAGTTTAGCGCAATTTTGCTGATTGGTTCGAGGACCCGCGGTTGCCCATGATTACCCGGCGCACCATGCTGAAGGCAGGAATCGGCGCTGCGCTGCCGGCCCTTTCACCGACGCGGCCCGCCGCGGTACTCGCAGGTCCCTTCCCCGCGGAGCTGCGAAGTGTGCCGCTGGACAAGAAACTCAGCCGGGAATGGCTTGACCGCCTTTCCGAACGGGGAACGGCGCGAGTCTATCGGACCTGGGACGAACAGCGGTACGTCGGCATGCCGATCGGCGGAATCGGCGCCGGCACGGTGTACCTGGGAGGCGACGGGAAGCTATGGTGCTGGGATATTTTCAATCAGGCCCATGAAGGCGTGGTGCCCTCCACCCTGAAGCCGGGCAAGCATACGAATCTGCGCGGCGGCCGGCTAAGGGAGAGAGACGGGGCCAATTTCCTCGAACCTCCGACACAGGCAGACAGCCCCTGGCGATTTGAACAGGGATTCGCGCTGGTTATCCGCCGGAACGGCTCGGAGGCAAGATTTCCGCTGGACCATACTGGTTTCAGCGATATCGCCTTCACCGGTACCGCCCCAACGGCGCATGTTCGCTACCGATCCGGCCAGGCCGGCATCCAGGTCGATCTCGAGGCCATGACGCCCTTTGTTCCGCTGGAGGCCGATCACTCCTCGTGGCCGGCGGTCCTGCTTCGCTATCGCATCCGCAATACCGGCTCCGAAAATCTCGAGGGCCGGATCGAAGGATGGTTCGAGAACCCGGCGCTCCGTTACAACGCCCATCGAAATGACGCTCCGCTGGAAAACCGTGTCTTCCGCCTGGAACACGGCATCGGCGTGTTGGGCCAGGCAGTGAGGGACAACCAACTCCCCGAGGAATACCAGCCCCCGATCGAGGACCTCCCGGACTTCGGGTCCTTTGCGCTTGCCTGCAGCGATCCTCAGGCACGCGCGGCCACGCATGCGTTCCTACAGCGCGACGCCATGCAACGCTCCGGTTCCGAACCCTATCAGTCGCACCCGTGGTCTCCGGCAATAGCGGGCCTGTCCAGCCGCTTTGACCTCGCCACGGGCGACTCCCACGACTGCGATTTCGTCGTCGCCTGGTACTTTCCCAACCTCCGTCTTCAGGCCAGGACCTGGGACAGCAATCAGCGCGCCTTCCCGCAGGCCAGGGCCAGGCGCTGGTATGTGAACCGTTTCGGCAATGCGGCGGACGCCGCCCGGAGCCTGGCCGAGGAAAAACTCCAACTCCGCCAGGCTACCGTGCGCTGGCGGGATACCTGGTACGACAGCACCCTGCCCCACTGGCTTCTGGAACGTTGCTTCAACTCGGTCAACGCGTTGCAGACCAACACCTCGATCCGATTCGAGGACGGCCGGTTCTGGGGCTGGGAGGGCGTGGGATGCTGCCCCGGCACCTGCACGCATGTCTGGCACTATGCGCAGGCGGTCGCCCGGCTGTTCCCTTCACTAGAGCGTGATTTGAGGGAACGCACCGATTACGGCATCGCTTTCCGCGCCGACGGCGGGGTCCGTTCGCGCGCCGAATTCGAAGATTCGATCGCCATTGACGGACAAGCCGGTGTGGTCCTGCGCACCTTGCGCGAGCACCAGATGAGCGCGGACGACGGTTTCCTGAACCGCGTCTGGCCGAAGACGCGAAAAGCGATCGAATTCCTGATCGCTACGGACGCCCGCGACGGACGTGTGGACGGAATCCCGGGCGGCCAACAGTCCAACACGTTGGATGCGAGCTGGTACGGAAAGGTGCCGGCCTTCGCGTCGCTGTACGTTGCGGCGCTGGCGGCCGGCGAGCGCATGGCCGAAACCGTGGGCGACGATGATTTCGCCCGCAGGTGCCGTGCCATCGCCGATCAGGGACGCAGAGGCATCGCCGCTCTTTTTCGCACCGAATTCGGCTATTTCGTCCAGGAGGAAGATCCTTCACTACCCGGCGAGATCGGGCTCGGCGATGGCTGCCATATCGACCAGGTGATCGGCCAGTGGTGGGCGTTTCAGTTGCGACTGGGCCGCCTTTTCGACGGCGGCATGATTCGCCGGGCCCTGGCCCGCATCTGGGACCATAACTTCTGCCCGGACGTGGGCCGCTACCAGGCCTCGATCAAAGACCCGCGTCACCGCGGCAACCCCTATGCGCTGGTGGGCGATGCGGGCGTGCTCACATGCACCTGGCCCAATGGCGGCCCGCCTGAGACGTGGAAGGACAACTGGCAGTTCGCTTATTTCAATACCTGCTTTCAGGGCCTCGAATACCAGCTCGCAGGGCACATGATCTGGGAGAGCGACGCGCAGCCGGACCTTCTGGAGAAGGGTCTGGCGATAACGCGGGCCGTGCACGATCGCTATCGGCCAAAGGCAAGAAATCCCTACAACGAGATCGAGTGCTCGGACCACTACTCCCGCGCCATGTCGGCGTACGGGATATTCCTGGCCTTGTGCGGATACGAGATTGACGGCCCCCGGCAGCATATCGGCTTCAAGCCCCGCCTTGCGCAGGACGGCAATTTCAAGGCGGCGTTCACGGCGCCCGAGGGTTGGGGCAGCTTCGAACAACGGCGCGCTGGAGCCGCGCTGGCCGTGCAGCTGACTGTCAACCACGGCGCGCTCAAGCTGCGAACCATGGCGCTGCGCACACGTTCCAATGAGACTGCCGCTAGCGTAGTCACATCAATGGGCCATGCAACGGTAAGCAGCAATGGCCAGGATTGCCTGGTGCGCTTCGACATGCCCATTCGATTGTCGGCCGGCGATGCCCTGGAATTGCGCATCCAGTCGTCCGCGCTTGTCGGCGCCTCCCAAACTTATTAGAGTAGTGCAGGTTTAGCGCAATTGTGCTGATCGGTTCGAGGACCCGCGGTTGCCCATGATTACCCGGCGCACAATGCTGAAGGCAGGAATCGGCGCTGCGCTTCCGGCCCTGGCGGCGCCTCGCGCATGGTCCGGACCGCCGCCGAATATCGTCCTCATACTCGCCGACGACCTGGGTTACGGCGATGTCGGCACGTTCGGCTCGCCGAACATCCGAACGCCCCGCATAGACGCACTCGCCGCCGAGGGGCTGAAGCTGACCTGCATGTATGCGGAGCCGTTCTGCGGCCCCGCGCGCGCGGCGATGATGACCGGCTGCTACCCGATACGCGTGGCCGAACCCGGCAATACGAAGAGCCGCCACACGGTGCTTCACGACCGTGAGATCACGCTTGCCGAGGTCCTGCGGCCGGCCGGGTATACCAGCGCAATGATCGGCAAATGGGGGCTGGGCGGCCACTCGAACAACCGCTGGAAAACCGAACTTCTGCCGCCGTCGCAGGGATTCGACGTTCACTTCGGCACGCCCGCGAGCAACGACTGGCCCGAGGATATCGTCCTGCTGCGCGACGGACGGATGATCGAAAAGGCGCCCGATCAGGCGGCGCTGCCGAAGCGTTATGCCGACGAAACCATCGAATTCATCAGGAGTAGCGCGGACAAGCCGTTCTTCGTGTACTTCTGCCCCAACATGCCCCATGTCGCGCTGGATGCATCCGCAGAATTTCGCGGAGGATCGCCCCGCGGACTCTACGGCGACACCATCGAGGAACTGGATTTCCATGTCGGCCGGATCGTCGACGAGGTCGCGCGGCTTGGCCTGGCGAACAACACCTACGTCGTGTTTACCAGCGACAATGGCCCCTGGATCGTCAAGCGCGAAGACGGCGGTTCGGCGGGCCCATTCCGCAGCGGCAAGGCGTCCGCCTGGGAAGGAGGGTTCCGCGTACCCTGCGTAATCTGGGCCCCCGGCAGGATCGCACCCGGTCGAACCAGTCCCGAGATCATGGGGCTGCAGGATTTCTTCCCCACTTTCGCCGCGTTGGCGAACGCGGCGATTCCCTCGGACCGGGTCATTGACGGGCTGGACAGCAGCGGATTCATCAACGGTGATTCCGAGCGCAGCCCGCGCAATGACTTTGCCTACTTCCTTTGGACCCATCTCCAGGCCGTGCGGCGGGGCAGGTGGAAGCTCCATCTTCCGCGCCCCCGGGACCCCGATTGGGTGGCGCCGCTGACGCCGTCGGATCATGTAGACCCCGAAGACGCGGCGGCGATCGAAAGTCCCATGCTTTTTGATCTCAGGAGCGACTTCGGCGAACGCTACGACCTGTCCCGGGAGCATCCGGACATCGTGGCCAACCTGCTCGGTTTCGTCGAGTCCGTTCGCGCGGACATGGGCGATTACGACCGCCTGGGACGCAATGTCCGCCTCTTCGATCCTCTCGAAAAGCGCCCGGACGCGCCGATGCGCGTTCCCTATTGACCCCCCATCGCGATGCCCCCCAAGCAGGCTCATCAGAAAAGCACAGGCGCAGGTTTCAGTCGCCGGGAAGTCGTCGCGGCCGTCGCCGCGGCGCCGCTGGCCGCGACGGCCGCTCCAGGTGGCGCCGACACCGCCGTCGATCCACCGAATTGCGCCGGCGGGCAGCTCCTCACCAATTCCGCCGCGGTCGAGACGACCGCCGGAAAGCTCCAGGGATACGAGCGCGGCGGCGTGGCCATCTACAAGGGCGTGCCCTATGCGGACCCGCCGGTGGGCGCTTTCCGTTTCGCCCGAGCGCCTGCCGTGACCCCCTGGACCGGGGTCCGCAGGGCGTTGAACTACGGCCCGGTATGCCCCGTGATCCCGGAGGAAAGCCGCGACCGCGCCCACGACGTGTTCCGGTTTCTCGCGCCGAACGGTCAGCCGAGCGATGCGATGGAAGACTGCTTGCGCCTGAACATCTGGGCCCCGGTCGCCTGCGAAACCAAAAAAAACGTGATGGTGTGGCTGCACCCCGGGGGCTTTCGCAGAGGCAGCAGCCAGGAATTCCTGAGTTGCGACGGGGAAAACCTCGCCAGGCGCAGGAACGTGGTGGTGGTGAGCCTCAATCACCGCATCGACGCGCTGGGATACACGGATTTCTATACCGATATGGGTGAATCGTTCTCCGAGTCGCCGGCCGCCGGAGTCCTGGACCTGGTTGACGCGCTGAAATGGCTGCGCGCCAACATCGAGAGTTTTGGCGGTGACGCCGACAACATCACCCTCTTCGGCCAGTCCGGAGGCGGTTACAAGATCAGCGTCCTGCTTGCCATGCCCGAGGCGTCCGGATTGTTTCACCGGGCGGTCATTCAGAGCGGCGCACGCCTTGAGGTGCACGACCAGGAGACCGCATCCAGGCTCACCCGGGAAATTCGGCGTGTCCTCGATCTGCCACCGAGCGCGGGATCGGTGCGCAGGCTTCGGGAATTGCCGGTCGCAGAATTCCTGCGGGCCGCGAAGGCGGCAAGCGACGCGGTCAGGGTGCAAGGTATCGAGACGTCCCGCTGGGCGGGACGATCCTGGCGGTACCAGCCCACCGCGGAGACGCCGTTTCTTCCTTACCAGCCCGGCTCGACCGCGGCCATGTCCAACTCCGCCGACATTCCGCTCATCTGCGGCAGCACGCGCAACGAAATCTCGCCCAGCGGAAACAATCCGCATCTTGAGGAGTTGTCCTGGTCGGGACTGAAGGAAGAGCTGGAACCGGAACTGCACGGCCGGACGGATGCCGCCATCGAGGCGGCGCGAAAGACCGATGCCGAATGGCGACCGGTCGATGTGCTGTCGGTGCTTTTGACCCGCAGGTTCCGGCTGTCCGCCGTCGAGTACTGCAACCGCGCCAGCGCCGCACGGAACCGCAGGGTATTCAACTACCTGTTCGACTGGCGCACCGACCTGTTCGACGGGCGCCCGCGCGCCTACCACACCAGCGATATCGCCTTCGTGTTCGCCAACACGGAGATGGTTGCGGAACAGACCGGCGGCGGCGAGCGGCCACGCTCACTGTCCGAGTTGATGACCCGTTACTGGTCGCAGTTCGCTGCGGGGGGCGACCCGAATGCTCCGGGATTGCCAGATTGGCCACAGTACGGCGCCGCTACCAGACCCACCATGATTTTCGACGATGTCAGCGGGGTCCGTAACAATCCGGATGCGGAAATCGTCGACCTGTTTCTGTAGGCGGCGGCGAAGGAGGATTGCATATGTCGATTGCGCGAAAAGAAATTGTCGCAAGGCTGCAAGGGCAGATCAGCGCCGGCAGGCCGATTGTCGGCTGCGGCGCCGGAACGGGAATCTCGGCAAAGTTTGCGGAGGCCGGCGGCGCCGATCTGATCATCATCTACAACTCCGGGCGCTACCGCATGGCCGGCCGGGGTTCGCTGGCGGGCCTGATGCCGTATGGGGACGCCAACGCCATCGTGGTCGAAATGGCTGCCGAAGTGCTTACCGTGGTGCGGGACACGCCCGTGCTGGCCGGCGTCTGCGGCACGGACCCGTTCAGGAACATGCCGCTGTTCCTGCGCCAGCTCAAGGACATGGGGTTTTCCGGCGTTCAGAACTTCCCCACGGTGGGGCTGATAGACGGCAACTTCCGGGCCAACCTGGAAGGCACCGGAATGGGCTATGACAAGGAAGTGGAAATGATCTCGCAGGCCCATGACCTGGACCTGTTCACTTCGCCGTACGTTTTCAATGCCGATGAAGCCCGGTCGATGACCGAAGCGGGCGCAGACCAACTGGTCGCCCATCTCGGGCTCACGACGGCGGGAAGCATCGGCGCCACTGTGGCGAGTACGCTGGAAGATTCCGTCCGCAAAGTGATGGAAATCGCGGAAGCCGGCCGAAGCGCGCGCGAAGACGTCATCGTGATCGCTCACGGGGGACCGCTGGACGAGCCTGACGCCGTCGGCGCCGCCCTGCGAATGCTCCCCGGAATCAATGGGTTCTTCGGCGCTTCCAGCATTGAAAGGCTGCCGACCGAGCGGGCCATCTCCGGCCAGGTCGAAGCGTTCAAGAATCTCCCTTTAGCCGATTGATTTCCCAATCCTACAAAACAAAGGAAACGACTATGTCATTCATCAAGCAGTTCATCTTCGCGCTCTCGCTGTTGTTGCTGGTCCCCACCGCTCCCGGATTTGCCGAAGAAGCGCAAACGAGGATCGTGATCGTTGGAGCAAGAACCAGCCAGGGGCAAGGCGTACATGAATTTTTCTCCGGCGTGCGCGCCCTGGAAACCATGCTCATGGAATCCGCCGTGTCCGAAGAGGGGTCGGAACCCGATATCGAGGCCTTTCCGTTCGGGTGGACCGAGGAAACGTCGCTGGACGGGGCGACAACGCTGGTGATGTATTTCGACGGCCGGCAGGAAAATCCACTTCAGGACGCTGCTGTCCGCTCCGCTGTGGGCCGCTTCGTGTCCGATGGCGGGTCGCTGGTGGCCGTCCATCACGCGGCTTTCACCGATGACGACGCGCTGCGTCCTTCGCTCAAGAGCTGGTTCGGCGGCACCCTGCCTCCCGACGGCGAGCTGTCAAAGGCGTTTTTCTCCGTAAGCACGGCGGAAAACGACCATCCCGCGGGCCGCGGGGTCGGGGAAATCGCGTACGTGGACGAAGCCTATTCACCCCTGGACTTCGACCATGAATCCGGCCACGTACGGCCGGTCGTGACCGGGCAGATCATGCCCCTTTCAGGCGCGGGAAACGCCGCGGCGTCGGAGCCGCGGCAGGGAGTGGCCGCATGGGCCTTCGAGCGGGTCGATGGCGGACGCTCGTTTGCCTTTACGGGCGGCAACGAACTGTCCGCTTTTGATGTACCGGGGGTTCGCACGCTGCTGCTGAACGCCATCGCCTGGGCCAGCCGCATCGAGATCCCGGAAACCGGTGTGTCCACGCAGGCCGACCCGGTGCTTGCGGCCAAATTGCTCAATCCACGGTATGGAGAAAACCCGTTTTCGGTGTCCCGAGTGATGACGGCAGAGGAATACTCCGTGATGCATCTCGATTGGGGCCGCATCGACTGGCACGTCACGGGACCCATGGGCAATACGGATGTACTCACTACCGGAATCGCTATCGTCGACGTCGGCAAATCCAACCCCAGGCACTACCATCCCAATTGCGATGAAGTGCTGCATGTGGTCGAGGGCCATATCCTGCACACGATGGACGACGTCACGGTGGAGATGAAGGCCGGGGACACGGTCAGCATTCCCAAGGGCGTCTATCACAACGCAACGAACATCGGCGATACCAGGGCCGTGCTCGCCATCAGCTTCGACTCGGCGTGGCGGGAAGTCATCGGCGAATAGCCGTGCGCGACGACCGCCGGCGTGCCCGCCCCGTCGACCTGCTGGGGCTGGCCGCCATCGCGATTTATCCAGGCGCGCTATTAGCGGCAATCCTCGTGGCCTGGCCGGCGGCGGGCCAGTCGGAATCGGCTCGGAAGGAACCTGCAGCCCCGGGAGAAATCTCTCTGTTCGACGGCAAGTCCCTAGACGGCTGGTCGGGCGACAGCCGGTACTGGTCCGTGATCGACGGCGCGATTACCGGCCGCACGGACACCCCGCTTGAGGAAAACACCTACCTCATTCGGGAAGGGACGTTTGCCAATTTCGAAGCCCGGCTCAAGTACCGCTTTCTTACCGAAATCGGCAATTCCGGCCTGCAATACCGGGGCCGCGGGATAGAAGGAAAACCGTTTGTCGTTCGCGGCTACCAGGCAAACATCGTGACCACGCACGCAGACCGGACCTTTGCCATGCTGTGGGAGGACGAGGCGCGTGAACTGCTTGCGCTGTACGGGGAAACGGTCGAAATCTTCGCCGCCGCGAACCCGTCAGGGGAAACCTTCGAGCGACGGGTCACCGGCACAGTGAACTCAAAGGCCGAAATCATGGCCGCGGCAAGACATTATCCCGAGTGGAACGAACACATCGTGATCGCATACGGCAACCGCCTCATCCACGCGCTCAATGGCATGGTGACGCTGGAGGCAATCGACAACGACGAGGCCAGCCGCTCGCTGGAGGGCGCTTTTGCATTGCAGATACACCGGGACATGGCCATGGCAGTGCAATTCAAGGACATCACGGTCCGGGAACTCAAGACGGAGCCGGACATTGCGCAGCGGTTCGTCCGCCGGCGCACGACACGGCACGCGAATTCATCCGACGCATCTCCCTGAAGGCGTGGGCATCCTGCCGCTGAGCATTCAGGAGGTCCCGGTCAGTCCCCGACACCGTACGTGGACTTGAGATGCCGAATGACGGATGCCAGCTCCGCATCGGACAAGGGTCTTTCCCAGAACAGCATGCGCGCGATTTCGCCGTTGAACGCTTCCTTGCCCGGATGATCCAGAGCCTCCCGTTCCTGTCCGATCGCCAGTTTTGACGGGTCGGCTTCCGGGACGACCACAAACGTGTCCCTGTCCACCGCCGTGGGCTGATCGACGAAGAGTTCCGCGATCACCGCGCCCCTGCCCGCCCCCAGGCGACCGGCCACGACGTGGAAACGGCCTTCCTCGAGCCTCGGCCCCGTGAGCTTGGGGTTGTCCCGGTTCCACGTTCCGAACGAACGGGAATTGCGCGGGTTCATGCTTACCGTGTTGTCGTCGTCGAATCCCGCCCATACGCCCTCAAACTCGGGACCGTTCTTGAGATTGCCGAAGAAAGCGTTGATGTTCTTGTAGGGAGCGCGCGTGGGCACCTGCCGGTGGCCGGCGATCACCGCCGCCCAGGTAAACCCGCTGCCCGTGGTCAGATGATCCAGCGCGTCCTCGGCGCTGTTGACCAGTTCGTCCTCGTCGAAGACGATGGCGTGATGCCCGTTGAGCTCCGCCACGGGCCCGCGAAGCGCGGGCCTGCCGCCGGGACGGAAGTTGCGGAAATCAATAATCTTCCCGCCTTTCACCTGGTTGCCCCATGCGGACACCTCACCCACCCTGTGGCCCTCACCCGCCAGGTCGGGCCGGGTTTCCAGCGTCACATGCCGGTCCGCGTCCAGATCCACCAGCAGTCCCGCTGCCGGGATGGCATCGTTACCGGCTTCCAGCATGGACGGCTCCTGGCCGCCCGTAACGGTGCAGGCCGTCAACAGCAGGGCCAGCAGGCAGGCGCAGGCGCGGGCGAGGGTTCTTATCCCAGGGACCGAAATTGGCGCAGCGCCTCCCGGGTAAACACGTCGTCGTTGATGTGTGCGTCCACCTCGACCAGTTTGCGGTTCGGCGAGTTTGTCCAGCCGGTGCGTATCGAGTCGAACAAAGCCTCGTCGGCCTCCGGGTCATGGAACGGCTGATCCTCCTTGTCTATCGCGGAAACCCCCTTGAGCGGGAGCAGAAAACGCACGGGCCCTGTCATCCGATTGACCCTTTCCACGATCCATGCGCCGATGGCCTCGTTCTCCTCGACAGTCGTTCGCATCAGGGTGATCTGCGGGTTGTGAACATGTAGGCGCCTCGATTGAAATTTCTCCGGTACCGTTTCGCGGGCGCCGAAATTGACCATATCGACAGCGCCCACCGATCCCACGTACGGGACCCCGCTGCGGATTACTGCGCCAAAGCGGTCGGGCGTGCAGGGAAGAACACCCCCCACCAGGTAATCACACACTTCAGTCGTGGTGATGTCAAAGACGCCACCCAGCAATCCCGAATCGACGAGTTTCTCCATCGACTGTCCACCCGTGCCAGTGGCGTGAAAGACAAAGCAATCGAAATCGGCCTCCAGCGCCGAGCGAATGGCCGTGATGCACGGCGTCGTCACCCCGAACATCGTGAAGCCGAGTGCCGGTCTGGCGGAGTCGGCAGTTTCCGCCCTGTTCAGCGCCATGCCGGCCGCGGCGTGCGCCGCATTCGCGATGACCTGCCGGGAAATGGCGTTCAGGCCTGCGATATCCACCACCGAGTACATCATCGCGATATCGTTGGGGCCCACATAAGCGGAAACATCGCCGGAAGCCATGGTGGAGACCATGATCTTCGGCACCCCTACGGGAAGCGCGCGCAGGGCTGCGGTAACGATGGCGGTGTTGCCCGACCCGCCCAGACCGAGCACGGCGCCGATGTCGTCGCGGGATACCAGGTAGTTGGACAATGCCTCGCCCATCGCCGCGACGGCTGTGCCCCGGTCGGACTGGCCCAGCACAGCGGATTCCCCGCCCGGATGCCACCTGGCGACGTCCCCGGCCGGAACATCCGAGGCATCCGAGGGGGACACTGTCGAGACGTCAATCAGGAGTGCGGCCGCTCCGGCTGACTGCACGCATTCGCCCGCGTACGTAAGCTCCGCTTGCTTGGTGTCGAAGGTGCCAATTACGTAGACTTTGGCCATGGTTCACTGCGTTCCGGCTGAAGGATTCCGGCGCCCGAAATCCCAGACGCTCCCGCGCAGGCAGCAATCTGGACCAGATCGAACCACTGGCCGCGGCCGGCTGCCGTACGGCAGGGAGCGGTCGCGCTCCAGGTGCAATTTCACGCCGGCAAGCGGAGAATCCCGCAGAAACTCGGTAAGCGCAGGCTTACGGCGCTTGTTGTTCAGACGGTCATATCTCATTGGCCGATGGCAGGGACGGCGGCCGGGCTATCGGGAGTTGCTTGCTTGGCGGCGATCAGGATATCTCGCATTTCAAGCGCCAAAACGTCAAGAACGACGGACACCGGCACACCGTTCTGATAAGCGCAGTCCTTTAGCTTTGCGTCCTGCTCATCGTCTGGTTTGAATTCACTGCGGAAATACTCAAAGCAAAGCTGCTGGATTTCATACTCAGACTTCCCCCTCATTGATTCGTGTAGAGAGCCGGCAATGCCTTTCGCCCAATTCGCCGCGTCCAGAAACTCTGAAATGGACCTTCCAAGTTCATTAAGCCGGAGTGGACTGCCCCTCTCCATCACAGAAATGCGCGTAACTATCTGAGCGATATTGTCAGCAATCTTCTCAAGATTGCCGTCCACTTTTCTCATGAAGATTTTGAATCCTTCTCTATCTGAGTTCACCTTGCCCACCCAGATGAATACGGTTCCAAACGCAGAAATCACAGCGATGATCGCCGTCACGATAAGCGGACTGTCCAGCCATTCTTGCATGTTAGTCCCTCAACAAGCCAACAATTCCGATTAACCAAACGGACAAGGGATCCCTTGCGCCCGTCTGGTTCTGAATCGTAACACGAGCACATGACGCACACCCCGCCTTAAGGGCGAGCGGTCTCCCGCAAGTGGGCGTTGAGGAAGCGGATGACGGCGGCGTTGAACTGAGCCGGAAACTCCATGAACATCATGTGTCCACCCAACACGCACAGTTCGATCTGCGGCGCGTTGGCTTCGATCCAGCGCCGGGCGGTCTCCCCGTGCTCCTGCTTGACGATATGCAGCACGGGTATGCGCGAGGCCACCTCCCTGGCGGTCTCCGTGTAGTCGCTGCGATTCACTTCCCGCAGCAGAAGCGAAGCGGCGGGTTGCGGCGTGCTCATCGAGCTGGCAACGAATTCGTCGACAAACCCCGCGTCGGTAGGCGGCTCAAGAAACATCGTCGGCGCGGCCATTCTTGCGAACTCCTCCCTTTGCGGCGAGGCCATGAACTGCTCGAATTGCGCCAGTTGTTCCCGCGAGTTGATTCCCCAGTCGGCGGGCGTTTCCCTGACCGCTTTGGGTGGCTGGTCGATATTGACGAAGGCCCGGACGTTTCCGTATCCGAACTGCTCGAAGTAGGAGTAGGCGGCACAGGCGCCGGCCGACCAGCCGAGCAGCACAACATCCTTGAGTTCCAACTCGTCCAGGAACGCCGCCAGGTCCGCCCCGTGCTGCCGGTAATCGTGTCCGGTTTCGGTCCGGGTCGACTTTCCGTGGCTGCGCGGGTCGTACGCAATCGCCCGGAAATCCACCGACAGCGGCCCGAGGTTCTCCCTGAAAGCTCCCGTATCCATGGTCCAGCCCGGAATGAACACCAGGGGCCGGCCCTGCCCCTGGGACACATAGTGAATCGTCAGTTCGTCGGAAATTCCTGCAAAGCCATGCATATCTACTCGGAGCTGTCCCGGGCGTCGATTTCAAC
Source organism: Gammaproteobacteria bacterium (assembly GCA_026707445.1). Classification (GTDB taxonomy): domain Bacteria; phylum Pseudomonadota; class Gammaproteobacteria; order Steroidobacterales; family Foliamicaceae; genus Foliamicus. The sequence continues at coordinate 18,208 of JAPOWV010000021.1, read as the reverse complement.
ACCGTTATACACCAGTCGCGTCGACCAGGGGATGGGATTGCGCAGCGCATGGTGGGCCATGCAGGAGCTCTCGGCTTCCTCGAGCAGGGCCTGGATCCTTTCCGGCGGTTCGGGGCTGTCGATGATGACGTGCGTCTCCACCTTTTCGGTCTCGCCCGTGGTGCGGTGGCCGAGTTCGCGCATGGTCCCGAGCGTGGTCATGAACCGGACCCGCTGCTCCAGGCGCATCGAAGTTACCTCGATCTTGCGCGTGTTGAGGATGTCGGTCATGTGCGTCATCAGGCAGAAGCCGATGCCGGCGGTGAAGAACGCCAGTGGCGGCGGGGCCTGGTCGTCGCCCACCGGGGGCTGCTCGTCGCAATACAGCGTGACCGGGCTGAAGCCGGGTATGTTGACCTGCACGGTGCCGGTCTTCTGCTGCTTGCCGTGCGCCTCGGCCACCATGTTGACCTCGAACCGCAGCGGTTCCGGCGGGCGGGATTTCCTGAACGGCCCGGCCTCGAACTGCTCGGGGACCGGGGTCTGATCGGCCTGCTCGCCGACAAGGTAGTGCTGGGAGTGAAATTTCATAACGCGGCAAGTCTAAGCGGGCAAGTGGGTATCCGGAAAGCGGGCGAGAACGCATGATCACGCCCTGTTTACCGACGTGCTTATTGCTATACTTTTTCTGCAATTCAATGCCAAGGAGGCACTCATGGACGGAGAAGTGTTAGCAACGGTTTTCTCGATCGTGGTCCCGATTCTGAGCGCGATCCTGCTGGTGTGGAGGAATCTGCGTCAGGACATTTCCGGCCTGGACACGCGGATCTCTTCGTTGAACACGCGGATTTCTTCGGTGGAACAAAGGATCGCCCGTATCGAAGGCTGGCTGGACGGCTGGCGGACGCCTTTCCCGCAAACCGAGCGTCAATCCGGCGCCGGTTAGCGGGCCTTCATCCGGGGAGGAGGATGTATGCCGCTCAAGCCGCTCGGCTTATCGATTCTTGCGTTCCTGGTTTGCGGGTGCGCTCAACAACAGGGCCAGGAACCGCCGGGTGAGAGCCTGGTGACATACACCGAGGACCGGGAAGTCTGCATCGACCGAAACGCCAATCGCAATGCGTACTTCGGCGACCTGCACATCCATACGGCCTACTCTTTCGACGCCCGCCCGATCGGTACAAGAACCACTCCGGCCGACGCGTACCGTTTCGCCAGGGGCGAAGCCATTCCGATCCCGCCCTACGCCGAGGACGGCAGCGTTCTGATGACCCAGAAACTCGAGCGTCCGCTGGACTTCGCGGCGGTCACCGACCACTCCGAGTTCTTCGGCGAAATGAAGCTCTGTTTCGATGAAGAGAGCGAGGTGTACGACGCCAACTCCTGCAGGTTCCTGCGCGGTGAAAGCGGAGAGGGGCTGTCGCCCTTCATTCGAATAGTCATCAGCGAGGACCCCCAGCGCGTGACCGACGTCTGCGGCGAAGACGGTTCGGTTTGCGTTGAAGCCTCTCTTTCCCTGTGGCAGAACACGCGGGACATGGCCGAAGAGGCCTACGACCGGACCTCGGCCTGCCGCTTCACCACTTTCGTTGGTTACGAGCACACGGGCACGCCCAGAAGCAACAACTACCACCGCAACGTCATTTTCCGGAACGACCGGGTACCGAAGTACGCGATCTCCTATATCGAGTCACCCACGGACGTCGACTTGTGGGAGCAGTTGACCGAGCAGTGCCTGGAAGGCGTGGAAGGTTGCGATGTGCTGGCGATCCCGCATAACTCGAACCTGAGTTCCGGGGCCATGTTTCCGTCCTTCATTTCCCGGTTCGAGTCCAGCGACACGGCCCGCGAGATAGCGGAACTGCGCAACGCGATGGAGCCGGTCATGGAGGTGTTCCAGCACAAGGGAAATTCCGAGTGCTTCAACGGGCTGCCGAACATTCTCGGCGCCGAGGACGAGCTGTGCGAGCAGGAGCAGGTGCGCAGCGTCGGCAGGGAGGCATTGTCGCTCACCGGTCAACCGACGGTCGTGCGGTTTTGCGCAGAAGGGGAAATCGGCACCCGCGGCTTTGCGCGCGCCGGCTGTATATCCAGGAACGATTTTTTGCGCAGCATTCTCCTGACCGGCTTGCAGGACCGGGCCGTGATCGGCGTCAATTCCTACAAGATGGGCGTGATCGCTTCCACGGACGGGCACATTTCCACGGCGGGCGACACGCATGAGCATGACTGGGCAGGGCACCTCGCGCCGGAGACCGACCTGGAGACCCGGTTGCCCGACCGCCGGATTTCGCCTTCCCCCCTGAATACCAATCCGGGCGGCCTGGCCGGCGTGTGGGCCGTGGAGAATTCGCGCGATGCGATCTTCGAGTCCCTGCGACGCAAGGAGGTGTTCGGCACCACCGGAACGCGCATCAGCCCCCGCCTGTTCGCGGGCTGGGGCTTCGCGGACAACGCCTGCGAAATGGATGACAGGGCGGCGCATGGCTATGCCCGGGGCATTCCCATGGGCGGCGATCTGAGCGACGGGCCTGCAGGGGCCGCGCCGCAACTATTCGTGAGCGCAGACCCGGACCCGGACGCGGCGCAACTGCAGAAGCTCCAGGTGATCAAGGGCTGGGTCGACGACGACGGCCAGGCCCGCTACAAGGTCTTCGACGTGGCGGGGCATGAAAACAGCGAGGGCGAAGTGGACCTTCAGACTGGAGCCTGGAGCGGCACGGGATCGGCGGACCTGTGCGCCGTGTTCGAAGACCCGGAGTTCGATCCGGATGAGGCTTCTTACTATTACCTGCGCGCGGTGGAAGTGCCCACCCTGCGCTGGAGCTGGGCGCAATGTGTCGCCCTCCCGGCCGATGAGCGTCCGGAAGCCTGCGATAACGACGCCCCCAGGACCATCCAAGAAATGGCTTGGACCTCGCCCATCTGGTACCTGCCGCCGGGCGGAGCCTAGCCGGTATAGTGCGGCGCATGAAGCCGCGTACGAAAAAGGCGCTTCTCGCGTTCCACCGATGGTCGGGGATTTCGGCCGGGCTCATCATTGTCCTGGTCGGCGTTACCGGTTCCCTGCTGGTCTTTGAGGATGAACTTGACGTCGCGCTGAGTCCGGATCTCTACACCGCCGAAATAAAGGGATTTCGTCTACCGATCGATGACATCATTTCGAAGACCACCCGGACGTATCCGGATTGGCAGCCTGCCTTTGTCACGCGCCTGGACGACGCGCCGGGCAGAACGCTCACGGTTACGCTCGTGGACGCCGGCGGCAACGAACGACAGGTATTCGTGGATCCGTTCACCGCCGAAATCGTCGGTGAACGCTCCAGCCTGTCGTCCCTGGCGCTAATCCGCAGGTTGCATGGCGATCTGACGCTGGGCGCCGTCGGCGAGAACGCACTCGGCCTCCTGTCGGTCCTGCTGATGGCCATGTTCACCATAGGACTGGCGTTGTGGTGGCCCAGGAAAGAGCGCCTTCCGGGAGCGCTTTCCGTGAAGTGGGATGGCGGTTCGCGTCGTGTCATTCGCGACTTGCACAACCTCGGCGGGGTCTACATGTTCGCCTTCCTGTTTCTCTCCGCCGTGACGGTTCCGCCCATTGTCTGGAAGCTGACCGCGCCGCAGGTGGGACCACCGGCACCTGCCGCCGCGCCATCCTCGGTGCCGCCGGCCGCGCCGGTGTCCGCGCCGCCGTCCGCGCCGATGAATCCCGGTCCTCCGATGCAGGCCCAAGCGGGCAGTCCGCCACCGACCATTCCCTGGCAGGAGGCTGCCGACGCCGCACTGGAGGCCGTGCCCGGTACCTGGCTGGGATTTATTCTTCGGCCTCTGGGACCGCAGCCCTTTTTCCTGATACGGGTTTTCCCTCCGGGTGAAAACGCGGTCGCAAAGCAGACGACGGTTTTCGTCAACCGGTACACGGGTGACATCATCCGCTTGTCCGCCCCTGCCGCGCCGACATGGATGTCACTGCTTTCGGCCGACTTTGCCGCAAGCCTGCACAGCGGCGCCATAGCCGGTTTACCCGGCCGTGTGGTGATGTTTGTCGCGGGCCTGTTCTTTCCGGCGCTGTTCGCGACCGGGTTTCTCTTATGGTGGCGCAGGCGAAAAAGTCGGCTGACTAGCGTTGCGGCGCGGACGGCCGCTGATCCCTGATGATTCCGCGCATGATGGTGTTGGGCAGAACGCTGTTGTCCCACTCGGTGTTCTCGTTTCGCGGCGGCGGCAGGCCGGTTCGCAGGATGACAAGATTCTGTGAGGGCACCGTGTAGACCACCTGGTTGGCGTTGCCGTCGAACAGGTAGAGGTCGGCGGCGAGATAAGGTTCGCCGTGCAGGATTTCCGGCATGCCGCGGTCCGGGTTGGCGAAGCCGCGCCGCCCGGAATAGCGCCCGGCCACCCAGATGCTCAGGCCGAAGTACGGGTTCTCGCGGGTGGGCGTGATCATTTCCCTGACGTAACTCTCCGGCAACAGCCGCTCGCCCTCCCAAACGCCGTCCTGGAGCATCGCGATCGCCAGCCTCAGGAAGTTTTCGGCGGGCGCCAGCATGCAGCATCCCGAGTGCGCCGTTCCTCCGGGCCGGTTCACCCAGACCGCACCGCCCATCGCGCCGATCTTTTGCCAGATTTCGGTGCCCACGAACTCCGCATACCGGCGTGAGGTGGCGCGCTCGATCAGCACCGCCACCATGTCGCCCGCGGCGTTGTTGTATTCGTAACGCGTGCCCGGTTCGTCGATGACCGGGTACTCCGCCACGATGATCTCGTCGTGGCGCGGGTGCAGGAAGGTGCGGGAGATCAGGTCCGCGGGACCCCGCGGCGGGACCTGCGGGTAAAAGCCCGCGCGCATGTCCAGCAGGTGCCGAACCAGGATTTTCTCCCGCCGGTTATCGCCTTTCCATTCGGTTACGTAATCGGCCACCGGCTGATCGAGCGACGCAATATTGCCCAGCACAAGTGCCCGGCCGATGGCGAACGCCGTGACCTGCTTGGCCAGCGAGAAGGAGTTGATCGGCGAAGTGCGCGTGTGAGCGCCGAAATAGGTTTCCCGCTCGATCTTCCCGTTGCGCCAGACGATGAACGCGTTGGAGTTGTTGATCTCCGCATAGCGTTCCGCGCCGTCCAGGGCCTTCTCCGAGATCGTTCGCTCCTCGGCAGCGGCAGCCGGCAGCGGCGCCCAGTCATCGGCGCCGGTCATCGCTTCCTGATCGACGTAAATCTCGTCCGCGGTCCTGCGCACCTGCGCCTTCTCGTAGCGCTGCATGTACAGCGCCTCCTCTTCCGGCGAAAACAACAGCCGTCCGGGAAAGAACTCCTCAGTTGTCTGCGCCTGCGCGGTGAACGCAACCACGCAAACCATGAACGAATGCAGGCTCAGCCTACCTCGCACCGCTCCAGCACCTCATCTCCTGCGGCGCTACGGCAACAGGCGTTCGTCCCAGAACACGGGCTTCTCGGGGCCCACCATGAGGCTCGTGAACTCCGCATGCCGGCTGTTAATAACGACATTTTGCTCCATGCGCGCAACCACAGAAGGAACGATCAGTATCGCACTTCGATTCTCGGCATACCAGTCACGGCCGAAGCGCCGGGCCGCCTCCGCGCTCCTTCCGAACCAATTCGGAATGGCATCCTCCGTGACCATTTCGTAGCTGGTGCCGCGGGGAATCGTGATCTCAATGTACTGCTGGCCTCTCGGCAGGATCCCATTCCAGTGCGCCAGGACCTCCAGCAGCGCAGTCGAATAGTTTTCGGACGCGTAGATGACTTCCGCGCCCGCTTCATGCCAACGTCCCGCGACCCGCATGGCGCCGTCGGGGCTCCAAATGGGAAATCGTCCCTGTGGGTCGCCGATCCGGTACGCCCGCATGTCACCGGCTAGGCGCCGCGGCATTGTCACACGGCCATGCCGGCCTCTGCACGGCGGATGAGACTTACCACGGCATCCGCGCCCGCTGAACCGGATCGCGCAAGATCAAGAGGCGTACTGCCTTCGAGTAGTGGATGCGGACGGTTCAGGAAGGCTTCGATGGAGTTACGGTCACCACGAAAGGCGCAGCTCACTGCATCTACAACACGCCCGACTTCATAGAGTCGCTCGCTATGCTCGCGCGAGAGTGATTTTCCGGCCCTGCGCGCACGCCTAAGGGTCGCTTCGGGGATTACGGGCCCTACTATGCGATTTGTGCCCAGCAGCCTGGCCAAAGCGCGTGCCGACCGGGCATGCAAACCCCTGGAGACCGTCAGCGCCAGTTGAACATCGCTCACGTCTTCGGGTCCGTCCATCTCAAGCAGCGCCGCTACCCGCGTGGCCTCGCTCGCGGGCAGATTGGAGCGATCAGCATAGGCTTGAAAGTCCATCCAACTCTTCCTCTAACACTTCCGATCATATGACGAGCATATCACGATCAATTGACGGAACAGGTCTTGTCTTCCCTTGAACCGTTCAATTCAGACTGGCAAGAGAGGAATGCAATGCCAAGCAAGAAACGACGCGAGTACCCCAAGTAATCCAGAATCACCTGCAAAATATGCAATTGGAGAACTCTTCGGCCCAAGCCACCCCTAACTTTTGAGGCATGCGCTTGCCCTCGGGTACGAGATCGTGGGATACGAGATCCGGGGCAGTCAGAAGAACACGGCCGATTCCCGTAATGAACAGGCCCGCCGCGACTATTGGCAGGCACGCAATCTCTTGGACGGGACCCTTTCGAAGGACCCCGATGCGAAAGTGCTGGTTCATTGCGGATGGGCGCACCTGCAGGAGCAGCCCACGTCCTCATGGGAGCCCATGGCGCACTTCGTGCGTGAAATTGCAGGAATCGATCCGCTGACTGTCGACCAGACACTGCTTGGCGAACGCTCGGAGCCTGGATTTGAGCACGTCTTGCGAGACGAGGCCGAACGGCAGGGCCTGGCAGGCGCCGATCCGGTCGTTCTGTTGACCGGAGGTGGAGAACCAATGCAGATCGGCGCGGGCATCGACCTGCACGTGCTTTCCTCCCGCACCCGATTCGTCAATGGCCGCCCAGGCTGGATGGAAATGTCGGGCCGCCGGCGCGCCGTGACCGTGGCCGTCCCCGAGTGCCGCGAAACAGCCTGCATTGTCGAGGCCAGAAACGCGGAACGGGCGGACGAAATCGCCTACGATCGCATGGAGGCAGTCAGGACCGACTCGGTTGTCCTGTACCTCCCGTATGGAGCCTCTGTCGAATTGCTTCTGTTCGACCTTGAGGGAAACGTAATCGGCCGGCGGCCTGTGGGACAAGCGTTCCAGAAGGATTGACTCATGTGTGATGAGTAACATAAACTCATCGCCATGACTAAGCGACTACAGGTCCTGTTCGAGGACGACGAGTATCGGGCGCTACAGCGGTCCGCGCGCGAGGAACGAATGACCGTGGCCGAATGGGTGCGTCAGACCCTTCGGCAGGCGCGGCTTAGCCGGCGCCGGTCGGTAGATCGCAAGCTTCAAGCCCTGGCGCAAGCCTGCCGCCACCAGTTTCCCACCGCGGACATTGACGTCATGCTGGAAGAAATAGAGAAAGGCTATCAGGCGCAGTGATTTTCATAGACTCGAATGTCCCGATGTACCTCGTTGGCGCGCGGCATCCGAACAAGGACCGCCTCAGTGCGGTATTGGACCCGCTGATTCGGGAGCGAACGCGATTCGTGACCGATGTCGAGGTCTATCAGGAAATCCTGCATCGATATACGGCCATTGGCCGCCCTGACGCCATCGACCCGGCTTTCGACTGCCTGGAATCAATAACCGATGAAGTCCTGACCTACGGAATGGTGCAGATCCGCGCGGCCAGGGAAATCCTCTTGTCCGTGGAAGGGCTGTCGGCCCGCGACGCCCTTCATGTCGCGGTGATGCAAAGCGCCGGAATCAGCCGCATCCTGAGCCTGGATCGTGGCTTCGATTCCTGCCCCGGAATCGAGCGCCTGAGCTGATTGCTTCGTACATGCCGCTCAGTCCGCACCCGGTAGCAGGTGAGCGAGGATCGTTCGCTTGTACCGAAAATCGGGGTAGCGGGCGTTGTGCTGCACCTTGTCGCCGATTGCGATGAAGTCGTAGCCCAGTTCCTCGCTGGCCCGCATGTCCCAGACGCCGTCGCCGAAGTAGGTCCGCCGGTCGGCGTCCCGGCCGTCAAGCGCCCGTTTCTCGGCGATTTGCATGATTTCAGTGCGCGTTAAGGCGTCCGAGCCCGATGCGAGGGGGAGGGAGTAGCGATCCAGGCCGGCGGCGCGAAGCTTCATCCGCGCCGTATCCTCCCAGCCGCCGGTGGCCAGCGCCACCGAGACTTCCGGAAGTGACTCGAGTTCGGCCAGGAAAGTCCCGGCGCCTTCGATTTCGGGCAAGCGGCCTCCCCGTTCTTCCAGGTATTCCGAAACCATGCCGGCAAAAACAGCCTTGACTTCTGAATGAATGCCAGGCCGACCGTCCGTCAGCCCCGCGTTGTCGATGATTTCATCCAGGATCCCGCCGTCGGTCACGTTGCGATACGCGGACCAGTCGTCGCCGATCTCTATCCCCAGAACCTTTCTGACGGCCGCTACATAGAGCTCCGAGTCGAACTCATCGGAATCTACCAGCGTCCCGTCAATATCGAACAGGACCAGATGTATGCCGGTCGCGGTACTCATTCAGCCCGCCGCACCCGAACTCGCGGGGAACGGCGAGCCGTCGGAAACGCGCTCCGGTCAGTCTGCGAAGTTGTCGAAGTTCGCGATAAACGTCAGGCCGAAGGTGCGGCGCTCGCCCAGGTAGGCGTTGTACTGCCTGTTGGGCACGCCCACGGTCGCGCCGGACACGTACAGCTCGTCAAACAGATTGCGGGCCCAGAGCCGCGCCTCGTACCAACGCCCGATAATGCCGATGCTGGCATTCGCGATGCTGCGTTCGGGCACCCAGGCCAGATTCATGGCGTCGGCGTACTGTTTGGACTGATATGCGAGATCGAAGCGGATGAAGTACTCCTCGGCGAAGCCCAACGCGAGCTCGTCACGCCATTCGGTTCCGAACGTCGCCTGCACCTTGGACTGGCGCTGCATCTGATTGCCGCCCACGTGGCCGTCGATCGGGCACACGACATCATCGCAAACCGAGGGCAACCCGCCCCAACGCTTGTCGAATGTGCCTTCCTCGTACTTGGCGTCGCCGTAATAGGCGGATCCGCTGACGGTCAGATTCTCGGAGATCGCATAGGCGGCCTCCACCTCAAAACCCTTGGAGCTCACATCCCCAAGATTGGCGGTCAGCGAAAGCGACAGGTCGGCCGGGTTGCCGGGGTCCTGCGCCCTGATCTGCACGTCCGACCAATCGATCCAGAACAGCGATCCGTTCAGGCGCAGCCGCCCGTCCAGGAGGATGTTCTTGGAGCCGATCTCGTAGGTCCAGTTCTGGTCCTCGTCGAAGGTGCGGTCCTCCACCCGAACGGATGAGGCGTTGAAACCGCCCAGCTTGACTCCCTTGGCGATCGAAACGAACAGCAGCCGGTCGGCGCTGAGATCGTACTCCAGCGTAATCCGCGGCGTGAACGAGGAGAACTCGTCCTCCAGCACCACGCCAGCGAACACCAGATTTCCGTCTAGCCCCTCGGATGGCCGATTGCCCTCGAACTTGTCCGTATTCGAGTAGCGCGCCTCAACGCCGATGCGCGCCCGCCCGTCCATGAACGCATAGCTGATCTCTGCGAACGGGGAGGTCGTCTTGTTCCTGTTTACAAGATTCCTCAAGGGCACGTAGACGACGAATGCCGACCGGTCCAGAATATCGACCGGCGCCGTGGGCGCCGCACTCAAGGGCCACATGGTGCTGAAGTTGGCGATATAGGCATCCCGGCTTTTCGTGTAGAAGTATCCGGCGGCGGCCCGCAATGGTCCGCCGGTGTCCCATGACACCCTGATCTCGTGGGAATCCACTTCGAAGTCGCCTATCGGGCCGCTTTCAAAAACGCAGCCGGGCAACGGCGGGGTGGCGAACGGGCAACCCGGCAGGAGGTCCTTGTAACCGAGGGTCTTCGAATCCGCCTCCAAGGTGCCATAGATGTATTCCACGGCTATCGAATCGTTGACGGCCCAGTTGACCGAGCCCCGCGTGAACTGCGCGTTCAATTGCCGGGCGTATCCTCTCGGATCTGAGGGGATGACGTCCACCCAAAGCTCGCCGCAGTACAGGCGGTACCACTCGCCGCCGTAGCCGAAGCCGGGCCGCCCCGCCGGCCGGACATCCGGATTCCACTGGCCGCAGTTCAGCAAGTGGCTGTCCGCGCCCAACTCGGCGAAGAAGTTCTGGGCCCGGTGTTCCCTGTCGAAGTCGTAGTCGTAATACGCCAGATCGATGGTCAGGGCATCACCGGGCGTAATGCGCAAGGCCAGGTTGGCCACCGAGCGCTCGTGCCCGCCCAGCCGGCCGTCGGTTCCCTGCTTGAAATCAACGTCCGGGAACGGGTGCGGGTTCTTCCAGGTGCCGTCAAACTCCGAGTAGTCGTATCCCGCAAGCACCGAAATCAGACCGGGGACAATGGGTCCGGACACCGTGCCGGCCCAGTCATAACGAGAATGACTGCCGGCCACGGCCTGCCCCTGCAGGTCCCATTCGTCTCCGGGCCGCCTGGGGATGTAGTTGATCGCCCCCATGAAGGCGTTGCGTCCGTAGCGGGCGCTTTGCGGTCCCTTGACCACCTCGACCCGCTCCATGTTGGCGAAGCCCAGGTCGGTAACGTAGCTGCGCGGCAGATACACGCCGTCGAAGAAAACCGATACGTTCTGCTCGCCGGACTGCAATATCGACACCTGGGTGGTGCCGCGCACGACCGGCGTGGTCCCTCCGGAGCCGCCGAAATCCTCGAAGTTGAATCCGGGTGTGAACAGCGCGATGTCGCGCATGTCCTGGATGCTGCGCTTCTGCAACTCCTCCGCGGTGAACGCGGTAATGGACAGCGGAATGTCCTGGATCGCCTCCTCGCGCTTGCGCGCGGTGACGACGATCTCCTCCAGCTGGGCCTCCTGGCCGAACGCGATGTTGACCTGGGCGGGGCCGAACAAAATTGCCGCGGCTACGGCCAGGTAAATCGGAAGTGCTTTGCAGCGGTTGCTCATGGGATGTCCTCCCGTTCTCATGGGATCGAAAAGTTGGCGGGTGCGCAGGGCTTCAGGCGTTGCGCGTTGCGCGCAGGGACCCGAGAAATCCAAGGCCTTTTTTGGAATTGCGCACGGTAAATCCGGCTTTTGCGATTTCGTTGCCGAAATGCAAGTCCTGGAATTCGTTGCGCCAGACCTCGTTGTTCCAGCGGTAGTCCCACCAGCGGCGGAAACTGCGATAGGGGGTGGGCGGACGCTGATCGGCCGGAAAATCGCCGGACTGAAACACACCGCCCGGGCGGGTAATCCGGTGCACCTCCTTCACGATCGCCCGTGTGACGGAAGCAGGCACTTCGTGAAACAGGATGTAGGAATACACCAGGTCGAAATGGCCATCCGGAAAACCGGTGTCTTCCGCCAGGCCCTGGACGAAGTGCACTTCCTTGCCGAGATCGGCCGCGCGCATGTGCGCGTAGCGGACCATCGGCCCGGAAACGTCAATGCCCCAGACTTCCGCGTCCGGGAACCGGTCCTTGAGCGCAACGGTCAGCCGGCCCGGGCCGCAGCCCAGGTCGAGAATGCGCTTGAAACGGCCATCTTCCGGCGGCTCCGCCGTGGAGGCGACCAGCTTCTGCCGCTGGTCCTGTTCGTTGCCCATCCGGAAGTGATTGGTGCCGTAGTGATAAATGTAGCCGGCGAAGGGATCGCCCACGTAGCCGCCCGGCTGGATGTGAATTTCGTGGGAAGCGTATTCCGGAACCTTGAAATCGGGATCCAGCGTCACCGAGCCCGGGCCGGCCTTTTCGGCGGCGTCCAGTTCGGCCATGTAGGCGTCGGCGTTGGCGTGGAATTCGTCGGCAACCAGCTTCCAGCAATGCTGCTGACCGGTGATCCAGTAGCGAACGCTGGCGCCCACGATCGGGTCGCCCTCAAGGGCCGCCTGGACCTGCTCCAGCGGAACGTCGCCCTCGGGATCAATGCCCTTCGCCTTGAAAATGGCGTTGGCCCGTTCCTCGGCGGCCCTGCCCAGCGGTCCCTGCGCCCAGGCCCTGAAACCGGTCAGGAACTCGTGCCGGCTCTCCAGGTCCAGGCTGGGCATGCGCTCCTGTATGCCCACGGTGCCGCGCGGCTCGATGTCGAGCGGCAAGGAAGACGGTGCGGCCTTGGACGCGCTCGCCTTGTGCGTGGCCGCCGTGGCCGAAAAGGCCGCGGCCAGGGATCCCAATATCGTGCGTCGATTCATCATGACTGGTCACCTCCCATGCCGGAGCGATTCATCGGACCCTCGGCGCCCGGCCGGTCATGGAACCCCCTCGTCGGTTGGCCTTCGAACGAATGCCCCGCCGTGAGCGAGCCGAAAGTCCGCTCGATGAAGCGGTCGCGCTCGGCACGCCAGGACGCCTCCTCCTCCACGCTCGGCATATAACCCTCGATCATCTCGCGCGTCACCTTCCCATGGTCCTCCAGCAATCGCTCCATGATCTTCATGCGACGGGCCTGCGCCCAGATCTCCGTACTCACCGACACCAGCGCCGTCATCAGATGATCCATCGCCGGATCCTTCATGAACGTCGCCCGGTCCGTGTCGGACTTGATGAAATCGGCCGTGTAGCCGGGATTGTCGGTCATGTGAAACCCTCCCACTTCACCATCCGAGTATACATGCGGCCGCGAACGCCGCGCGACTTCGATTCCGCCTTCTCATTGCTCCCTTCTTCCGGGAGACGCGTGAATACATCCCTGTAGCTTGCTCCGGCATCCCTGCCTCCAATACTCCCGGAAGAAGGGAGCAATGAGAAGGCTACGGCAGGCGCGCGACCAAGACTAGTCGCAACGCTGGGCGTATTCCTGTTCGTTCAGTCGCCAGGTGACTTCACCGTCCGGTTCGCGGTTTGAATCGGATGTGACGCTGCCTGCGCCCTCCAGGTGGGAAAGCAAGCCTTCGACGACGCCGTGGGGCGGGTTTCCGAAGTCCTCGCCCAGTCCCATCCGTTCATGAATTTGCGCAGCCGTAAGCCCGGCCGGCTTCCCGTGGGCATGAAACAACACGTCCAGGACCGCTTCATTCATGTGCGAAAGGCCGATCCGCGTCAGGTGTCTGATTCTTCCCGCGATGGTCAAGACTTTCCTCCTTAGTGGACTGCGGTATGGTCACTCCGCCGCAGTCGATTCAGCACTGCGACCCTGATCGAGCCAGGATCGGAATTCCGCCTCGTACTTGGGCGCTTCGCTGGTCAGGTGCGAAGTGTACGCGTCCCAATTCCCCGCGCGGGTGAAGCCCAGAAGCGTGTCGATGAAGTCGCGATGATTGTCCATGAAGAAGCGAACCGCAAGATGGCGGTCCGCGTACGGCGTCGGGAGGGAATCCGAGTGAAGCAGAATCTCGGACAGCGAAAACGATGTCCGAAAAGCGGGAAGTCTTATGTAGGGGCTGGTTTCCGCCGCGAAGTACTCGGCAAATCCCTCCGTCCACCAGTGAATGCTGTCGTCCGCCCCACGATACCCGCCATGTCTGTTGAAACGTCCGTCCAGGTAATGACCGAACTCGTGCTCAAAGTTCCAGACAGCCAGTTCGGGGTCGCGAGGGTTCTCGTCGGGTGTGTACTCGGTGACGATCATTTGCGCCATGTTGTCCCGGTCTGACGGGTCACCCTCAAAGTAGATGCCGCTGCAGGAATCCGGATATCCACCGAAAGCGCCGGATTCAAAATCCTCGCAGGAGTCCCCGTCCCGGAAGACAAAAATCTCCAGATGATCGTTGAAATCGTCGCGAACCGGAGTGTAGTTCGTTTCGAACAACTCGTGAAAGTACTCTGCATGGTCGAACAGTCGGCGGCAGGCCGTGTCCAGTTCATCGGGCGTAAGGTCCTGAGACATGACCCTTATGGAATCGCCGGGACCGGCAGTACCGAGGCAACGCAGCGCGTTTTTGAACAGCACCGCGCGGAAGTTCGCGTGAAAACCCTCCCCGGCATACCACTCGCACAGGTCATAACGGGAGCAGTTTCCCGGATCGTCATGGTTGATCTGGGCCACCACACGCAACCACAGACCCTCGCCGCGGACATGGTTTTCGTATGCATTCCGAATGGAGTCAAAAACCGGTATAACGGCATCGTAGTTAGGAGTGCCCGGATACGCCGTGAAGCGCGCCAACTCCAAGACGCTTAACTCGACGAGCCGCTGCGAGGAGGTCCCCAGCCAGCGTTCTTCCAGAACGAAATCCCTGAACGCATGCATCAGAGCCTCGTCCGCTCCGAAAACCGGTCCAAACTCACCGGGCCGACGATGCCCCTGGAAGGAGATACCGAGAATCACGATCATGGCGTCCCGATAGATCGGGATGGATGCATGACGGTCGTCCCAGGCGTTGAGCCAATCTGCAACGACAGAGAGATAGACCTCCTCCATACCCCAATCGATTACTACGTTCGCGAATTCCCACAAGCTGTCGCCATGATCTTCCCCGTAGCCGAAGAATTCCGGGTGGTCAATGAATGAATCGGCGCCCGACTTCACGGCTTCGTATGCAGGCGACCCGGAGCCTACCGGCCACGCCGCAACGCTTTCAAATTCTTCGCCCGAACATTGCTTGCGGGTGCGGCACCAAAAGTGAATGTCCTTAACCATGCGCAGGTAAAGAAACATCTGCTTCACTCCGTGGGCGCCCGCCCCATCGTAGTTCTCCATCACCAGCGGAACGGCCTCGGCAACGGTGACGGCGTTTTGCTCACGGGAGACGGCCACCTGGAGGGACCTGTCCTCAGTCCACTGCAGATCGGTGATGCACCGCAAGTTCCCTCCACGCACCAGCGCCACGAGTTCGGCTCCCTCCGCATCGCTCAGACGGCGGTACAGTTGCTCGCAGGTTGCCGTGCGTATGGGCATCAGCAATCCGGTCCCCTGGGCGTTCTGCTCGACCTGGACATTCTGCTGGGCTGTAGCAGTTGCGCCGTCATTGTCGGTCACGGTCAACCGGACTGTGTAGGAGCCTGCCTCCGAATAGGTATGCTGCATAGATCGGCCTTCCCCGGTTGCGCCATCGCCGAACTCCCACCTGTACCGGGAAATGGAACCGTCGCTGTCTTCCGAGGCCGATGCGTCAAGTGTGACTGCAAGCGGCGCCGTGCCGCTTGCAGGCTTGACGGTAAAGCTGGCCGATGGCGCGGTATTGGGCGTGCCGGGACTGGTCGCCGGATCTGGCCCGGAGGGTGAATCGCCACTGCCGCCGCCGCAAGCAGCGAGAGCCAGAATCAGGCCAATTGCCACGAGAGCACTGAATCCTGCGCAGAGCCTTTCGTTCATGCCATGGCGCATGATTACTCGCCCGCCAACATCTGGCGCGCCCGGAGAGATTCGAACTCCCGACCTTCTGGTTCGTAGCCAGATGCTCTATCCAGGCTAAGCTACGGGCGCGCAGCCGCGGATTATATTATTACGCTGCGGGCGTCGGTTTCGGCGCCGGTTCGCGATGTTCCGGGGCGCAGGTAGATTCCTTCGCTGTAGAAGCGATCCAGCGAGGCCTTCATCGCCGCGAAGTTCGCGTACGGGTTGTCCTGCGGGTCGCCGGCCCACAAGTCGCCAGGGAGGCCGTGGCCCTGTTCGTACCAGTCCACGTAGCTGCGCGGCTCGTCCCAGATCAGCATGTTGGCGGACGCGTTGGCGCGGTAGCGGCGCAACTCGGCCAGGTCCAGGTTGGCCTGGAAGCTCACCTTGCCCGAGGTGTCGGCCTCGCCGAGCAGGCGGCCGTCATAGCCGATGATGCGCGTGTAGCCGCGCAGGAACGTGCCCGGATGCACGGCATGCGGGTCGAAGTACTCGCCACCCGGGCGCGGCGCGAGGATATAGGCGCCGTTGTCGTGGGCCCGGGTCATGCGGCACTCCTCCCACGGCCGGCGGCCGGCGCCGTGCGGATCGGAAGTGCAGTGAATGATCACTTCCGCGCCGCGTTTCGCCAGCATGTGCGCCGTTTCCGGCACGGTGTGGTCGAAACACACCATGGTGGCGAGCTTGCCCAGCGGCGTGTCCACCACCGGGAACAGCGCGTCGTAGCCCAGTTCCTCGACCAGCCGCGAGTAGATGCTGCCGGGCGTCGTGTCGGGCAGCTGCCCCCAGATGTCGGCGCAATGCAGCTTGCGATAGTGCAGGATCAGGTCGCCGGAATCGTTGAGGATGAAGGCGGAGTTGAACACCCTTTCAGGGAAGCGCGGGTCCTTCTCGAACGTCGAGCCGGCCACGTAGACGTTGTTTTTTTGCGCGAATTCGCTCAACACGTCCGTTTCCGGGCCCGGATACGTGATCGCGATGCGCTCCAGGGTCTTCGGCGTGCGCTTGCCGAAGCCGCCCGAGCCGGTCATGAAGAATTCCGGGAAGCACACCAGCCGGACATTGGGGATGAAGGCGCTGCGGGCGGCCAGGCCGATGGCCTCGTCGAGGTTCTGCCTGAGAATTTCTTCGGGATTGGGCGTGTCCATGTGGATCACGCGGAACTCGTTCTGAACCAGCAGCGCCGAGTACTGGTCCTCGGTCGGCCCGTCTATGCGGTTGGCTTCCGCCTGCGCCGCGGTCCGCCGGCCCGCTTCCTCGCGCCATCCGTCGCGGGTCGCCGGCATTTCCCGGGCGGCAGCCTGGTCGGCAGCGGCGGCCTGCAGGTAGCCCGGCGCGTAGAGCATGCTGCGCATGTACACGGGCTGGTTCATGAACAGCGTGGAGCGCTTGCGGCGAAGAAACTCGATGCTGAAGTCGGGTTTGAGGAAACTCTCGCCCTGACCGGCCTCCTCTACCGTCTGCTGGTCGTGCAGGTACAGCGCAGAGACGCACGGCAGGCGCACGCTCACGTCGCCGGACAGCTGCGAGTGCGGGGTGGCGACCGCCACGTAGGCGGAACTCTCGTAGGCGCGGGTGCGGCGCGCGCGCAGGCGGCTGTCGAAACCGGCGTCGCGGCGCTCGCGGCAGGGGTTCAGTATCACTTCGGCGCCGTTGTAAGTCAGCACCCGTGCGTAGTGCGAATACAGGATGTCCTCACCGCTGAGAATCCCCAGCCGGCCCAGCGGCGTATCCAGCACGGGCAGGTCGGCGGGCCTCCCGAGTTCGCAGGCGCTGTCGGTGAACCCTTCGACGAAGTCGGGCGTGATCTTCGGAACGCGCAAGGCCGTGTAGCCGTCGGGGCCTACCACGAAACCCACCGTTTGCGGCTCGTCCGAATGGGCCGCCAGCACCGGCGCCGCGCCGGCGATGTAGATTCCATGGAAATTCGACGCCGCGCCGGCCTCGGCGAGCAACTCCCGTTCGGGGCGTAGCTGTTGCCAATCGGCCTCCCCCAGCGGCAGCAGCAGCAACGAGCCGCCGATGTCGCCGAACTGCAGGGCCGCGGCCTCCGCCAGGCTGAGCAGCCGGGCACCGGTGGCATCCGCATGCCAAGGTTCCTGGGTAATGATCAACATTTGCAGTGCCCCCCGAATGTTGTCGCGTCAGCCGGTCCCCAAACCGGGAATCCGGTGCTCGCCGGTAGCGATGCTGACGTTCTTGGTTTCCATGTAGAAGTCGAAGCTGTAGTCGCCGCCGTCGCGGCCGATCCCGCTGGCCTTCATGCCGCCGAAAGGCGCAGGCAGATGCCGCACGTTCTGGGAATTCACCCAGATCATACCGACTTCCAGCGCCTCGGACAGGCGCCGCGCGCGATCCGGATCGGCGGTCCAGAGGTACGCGGCCAACCCGTAGCGCGAATCGTTGGCCTGGGCCAGGGCATCGGCTTCGTCGGTAAAGGGGATGGCGGTCAGTACGGGGCCGAATATCTCTTCCCGGGCGATCCGCATGTCATTGCGCGCGCCGGTAAACAGTGTGGGCTGGACGTAGTGACCCGGCCAGGGCAGTTCCGCCCGGGCGCCTCCGGCGGAAACGGTCGCGCCCTCGTCCCTGGCGATGTCGAAGTACGAACTGACCTTTTCCAGGTGATCCGGGTGAATCAGGGGGCCGACCTCGGTGTCCGGATCCAGCGGGTGGCCGACCCGGATGGCCTGCGCCCGCCCCGCGACTCTTTCGACAAACTCGTCGTGAATCGACTGCTGCACCAGAAGACGGCTGGAGGACGTGCAGCGTTCGCCGTTCAAGCTGTAGATCATGAACACCACCGCATCCAGCGCCC
>JAPOWV010000081.1 GCA_026707445.1 Gammaproteobacteria bacterium | reverse complement strand
CGGGAATGGTGTATTCCATTGCCCAGGGGCGCAACGCGGCCACGGGCCAGGGGAGGCGCGCCCTTCGGGAGCGTGCGTAGCGCGCCCCCGCGGCGTTGCAGCCGTTCGCAATACGGCGAGTATTCCGTGCCGGCTGCGCCTTGCAGGGCCACGCTACGCACGCTCTGATGCGACAATATGAGCGTGTCACGGCTCTAGAGCGCAGAATTGACCAGGAGATTTTTCGAGATGGCAGAAAAGACGCAGAATCCGGCCGGTTCCTACGGCGAGCGGCTGCAATCCGCCCGCCGGGCCCAGATGATCACGGTTGAGGATGTCGCCCAGGAGCTCCGGCTGTCGACCGATGCCGTCAGTGCGCTGGAGGCGGGGCAGATCGAGATGTTTGGCGCGCATGCCCACGTCGTCGGTCATTTGCGCTGTTACTGCAAGCTTCTCAAGATCAACGCGGAAGAGTTGATAGGCGACTATCGGCGCAAGTACCCGGACTGGGACCGCCTTCCCGCGAAAGTCGGCCTGGCGCCGTCCCGGGTCCAGCGCTGGGGACGCCTGAAGCTGGTGACGTGGATCCTGGTCGCTACGGCGCTGTGCCTGATCGCCTATCAGTTCTGGGGCGACATGGTGCTTGGCTGGTTCTCGGACTGATTCCTGACCTGGGACTGCAGTCAGGCGGAGGCGGCGCGTGCCGGGAAAATCCGTTCAATCGGTTCGAGGCGTTCGCGATCTCCTTCCGGAGGACGCCGCCCTTTGGCGCAGCGCCGAGGGAATCGTCACCGCAACGCTCGAGGAGCACGGCTACCGCGAATTGCGCGTTCCGCTCCTGGAGCACGCCGAACTTTACCTTCGCTCGGTGGGCGAGGACACCGACATCGTGCAGAAGGAAATGTATACGACCCAGGGGAGCAAGGGCCGGGTCATCAGCCTGCGTCCGGAAGCGACCGCCGGTATCGTCCGGGCGGCGCTGGAGCACGGCCTGCACCGCGGCCGCCACCGCGTCTGGTGCGCCGGGCCGATGTTCCGCCGTGAGCGGCCGCAACGCGGGCGACTCAGGCAGTTCCACCAGTTCGATGCGGAGGCCATCGGATTCGCGGGGCCGGACATCGACGCGGAGCTGATCGCGCTGGCCGCGCGCATCTTCGCCAGGCTGGGAGTGAACGGCATTGTGCTGGAACTCAACAGCCTTGGCGGTTCCCGTTGCCGTGCCGCGTACCGGGACCGCCTGAGGGAGTACTTCGGGGATCACTTGCAGTCGCTGGACGCGGACAGCCGCGGCCGGCTGGACAGGAATCCCCTGCGCATACTCGACAGCCGCAACCCGGACATGGCCGCTCTGATCGGCGAGGCTCCGGAGGTGTCCGGGTTTCTCGAGCCGGAATCCGCCGATCACTTCGCCGAGCTGCAAGCGCTGCTGACCGCAATCGGACTGGATTTCCGCGTCAATCCCCGCCTGGTGAGGGGTCTGGACTACTACAGCAGGACCGTGTTCGAGTTTCTGACCGACCGCCTGGGAGCGCAGAACGCGGTGTGCGCCGGCGGGCGCTATGACGGGCTGGTCGAGCAGCTTGGAGGGCCGCCCACGCCCGCAATCGGATGGGCGATGGGAATTGAACGCGTGCTTGAACTCGCGCGCCCTGCGGACTCGGCCGAGGCCGAAGGCGCTTACCTGGTCCTGCTGGGCGGCAGCGACGTGCGTCAGGCCGGTCTGAAACTGGCCGAGAAGCTGAGGAACGAGTGCCCTGGCCTGCCCGTGCAGATGCACTGCGGCGGGGGCAACGTCAAGGCCCAGATGCGCCACGCAAGCCGTTCCAGAGCGCGCTACGCATTGGTCATCGGCGAGAGGGAGCTGGACGGGGGAACCGTTGGCCTGAAGGACCTGCGCGAGGAAAGCGAGCAAGAGGACATCCCGATCGAGGAACTTCCGCGCGTGCTGCGCGGTCCCGCCGACCGTACAATTCGGGACCATGGATGATTTTCTTACCGATCAGCAGCAGGCGGCGCGTGTGCGGGGCTGGGTGCGCGAATACGCGCCGACCGCGATCGTGGCCGTTGCGATAGGGATCGGCGGCTACTTCGGCTATGACCAATGGCAGGTGCGGCAGGACCGTGAGTCCGCCGTAGCATCCGAACTCTACGAGGATTTCCGAACCGCGATCGAATCCGACGACCGGGATTCCGCCGGCACGCTGCTGGAAAGCCTGGTCGCGGACCACGAAGGCAGCGGCTATGCGGATCACGCCCGCCTGCTCATGGCAAAGGAGTATGTCGATACGACCCAGCCTTCCCTGGCGGAGCAGGAGTTGCAGGCCGTCATCGCAACGACATCGAACGGGGACTTGCGGCAATTGGCGCGCTTGCGGCTGGCGCGGGTCTATCTGTACATGGATCGGCCTGAAGATGGCCTGGATGCGCTGAATTCGGACGTATATTCGCCTGCCTGGAGGCAATTGGCGGAGGACATGCGCGGCGACCTGCACCAGGCGCTGGGGCAGAAGGACGCGGCGCGTGCTGCCTACCAGGCGGCGCTGGAGCACAGCGGCCAGATCGACGCCGCTTGGATTCGCCTGAAGCTGGACCACCTGGCCGCGTCCGGCGCTGACCAGGCGGCAGCGCCGCAGCCGGCTGACGAAAGCGCACCAGCCGAGGAGGGATAGCGATGAAGCCCTTCTCTCCCAGACGAGGGCTGGTTGTGCTGGTTCTTGCCGCGGGCTCCCTGACGGCCGGAGGTTGCGGAATTTTCGGCGGCGACGACGAGAGCGAGGCGCGCCAGCCCCGCGAACTCACGGAGTTCAGCGAACAGTTCCGGATACGTCGTGTCTGGTCCGCGAGGGTCGGGGATGGCGGTGACGAATTGCGCCTCGCCTTGCGTCTGGACGGCGATGGCTCGAAGATTTACGCGGCCAATGTCGACGGCGTGGTTCATGCCTTCGACGCCGCGAACGGCCGGCAGCGCTGGCGGCGCGACACGGACCTCAGTCTCTCCGCCGGCCCGGTCGTAGGGGCCGGCGTGGTCGCCTTGGGTTCCTCCGGCGGCTGGGTCGTAGTGCTGGATGCGGACAGCGGCATTGAGGAATGGCGCGCCTATGTCAACGGCGAAGTGCTGGCGGCGCCAGTGATCGGCGGCGGACGGTTGTTCGTGCGCACGGTGCACGGTTTTCTGTACGCGTTCAGCCTGGCCACCGGCCAGGAGCTCTGGTCGGTTTCCCAGAGCATGCCCCGGCTCAGTCTGCGGGGAACGTCCGCGCCGGTGGTGCAGTCGCAGATGGTCATCTGCGGGTTCGACAACGGGCGGCTGACGGCCTATCAGCAATCCGACGGCGCCAAGGCATGGGACGTACCGCTCGCCGCACCGGCGGGCCGCAACGAACTGGAACGTCTGGTGGACCTCAACGGCGACGTGCAGGTGGTGGGCAACGACGTTTACGTCGCAGGCTACAACGGTCTGCTGACTTCGGTGGCGGCGGAGTCGGGCGAGTTGCTGTGGTCGCGGGAATTCTCCGGCTACAACGGTCTGGTGGTGGACGCGAACAATGTCTATTCGGTCAGCGAGGACGGTCAGATAAGTGCCCACGCCCGAACCGGCGGCACCCCCCTGTGGAGCTCCGATTCGCTCGGCTATCGGGACCTTTCACGCCCGGCGCTGTTCGCAGCCCACGTGATGGTCGGCGACTTGGAGGGGTACCTGCACGGTTTCAACGTCTTCACGGGAAGACTGGAGGCGCGGGCCCGGGCCGGGAACGGCCGCATCGGCTCGCAACCGCTTGTGATGGGCGACAAGCTGTTCGCGCTCACCGTGTCCGGCGAATTGACTGCCTGGCGCTCCGCAACCGCGGCCGGCTCGTAGCCCAGGTGGAGCGGGGCCATGTTACCGGTCGTGGCCCTTACCGGGCGGCCCAACACAGGCAAATCCACGCTTTTCAACCGGCTTGCCGGTAAGCGCGAAGCTTTAGTCGCCGATTATCCCGGGCTGACGCGCGACCGCCGCCACTGCCTGGCCAGGCTGGCCGGCCGGCGCGTAATCCTGGTCGATACGCCGGGCGTCGGCGAGGGCGGCGATTGGGACGAGGCGCTTCGCGGACAGTTCGAGCGGGCGCTGGCCGAGAGCAATCTCGCCGTCCTGCTGACCGACGCCCGACAGGGACTCTGCCCGGCCGACGAAGCGGCGGCGGGCTGGATGCGCGAGGCCGGCTGCGCCGTGATCCTCGCGGTCAACAAGAGCGAAGGGCAGACGCCGGAAATCAGCGTGGCGGAGTTTCACGCCCTGGGCATCCCCGATCCGCATGCCATATCGGCGCTGCGCGGAGACGGGGTGGCCGCGCTTGCGGACGCGGTGGCGCGCGCGCTGCCGGCCGGCGCGGCAACGCCGGAGGCAGACCCGGGACGCACCCGGATTGCGATCATCGGCCGCCCGAACGTGGGTAAATCGACCCTGGTGAACCGCTACCTGGGCGAGGAGCGCATGCTGGTGCGGGACGAGGCCGGCACCACGCGCGACAGCGTGCCGCTGGACTTCGAGTACGGCGGCGCGCCCTGCACGCTGGTGGATACGGCGGGCATCCGGCGGCGCACGCGGGTCGATCCCGGCCCCGAACGGCTGTCGGTAACGCAGGCATTGCAGGCGATAGAGCAGGCGGACGCCGTCATCGTTCTTCTCGATGCCCGGGAAGGCGCAACGGAGCAGGACCTGAGGCTGATCTCCCTGGCTCTGGACCGGGGCAGGGCGCTTGTGATCGGCGCCAATCAATGGGACCGGGTTCCGGCATCCGGGCGAACCCGCGTAAACGACGAGTTGACGCGGCAATTGAATTTTCTGGATTTCGTCGATCTGCACCGGGTGTCGGCACTGCGCGGCTGGAGCGTGACGAAGCTGCTCGACAGCGCGCTGGCCGGCGTGGAGTCGGCCAGCCGGGACCTGCCCACGGGCCAACTCAACGCGGTGCTGCGGCGGGCCGTGGAAGAGCATGCGACGCCCAGGCGCGGCGGTCGCAGGATTCGGCTTAACTACGCCCACCAGGGCGGAAAACGCCCGCCGCTGATCGTCATTCACGGGCGGCAGACGGAACACCTGCCGGCCAGTTTCCGCCGCTACCTGGCGCGCCGCGTTCGAACGAAATTCGGCTTGCGGGGCACGCCGGTACGCATCGAACTGCGCACAGGGGCCAATCCCTACACGGAGTCTTCAGCCTGAGTCTTTCTTCTTTCGCACCCGGGCGTGCAGGATACCGCGGGCCAGCCGCGCCTGGATGTCGCTCCCCGGAGCCGCCTGAGAGGCGTCGGTCAGCACCTGGCCTTCGGGACCGGTCACGATCGCGTAGCCCCGGCTGAGCGTGTTCTGCGGGCCCAGCCCGCGCAGCGCCGAGCGGGCCACGTCCACCCGCCGGTACGAGGCGGCAAGCAGATTTTGCGCTGCGGCGCCGAGACGCGGAACCAGCCACTCAAGCCGGGTCCGGCCTCCGCGAGCCGCATTCATCGGCGAACCGGACAATAACCGGGTCCGCAGCGTCGCGAGCGTTTGCGCGCCGGAACCCGGCAGCCGTGCGGCCGCGCTGCGCATTCGGTCGTGCAGCTCGTCGAGGCGCTGACCGCATTGCATCAGCCGCGCGGGAGGGCCGGCGCGGGTCAGTCTCCCCGACAGTTGGCTCAGCGAACTGCCCCGGCCCGTCAGCACCGAGCCGGCCGCCTGTTCAATGCTGCTCCGGGCCCGCTCCACCCGCCGCAGCCAGTCAGCTGCGTCCGGCGTGGCGATCTCGGCCGCCTGCGACGGGGTCGCCGCCCTTCGGTCGGCAACGAAATCCGCGATCGTGTAGTCCGTTTCGTGCCCGACACCGCTGATCAGCGGTATGGGGAAGGCCGCGATGAAACGCGCCAGGTGTTCGTCGTTGAACGTGGCCAGGTCTTCGAGGTCGCCCCCGCCGCGCGCCAGAATAACCAGGTCGCAGTTCTTTTGCTCCGCCGCGGCGCGCAACGCCGCGACAACCTGTTCGGCGGCTCCCGCGCCTTGCACCTGGGTGTGGTACAGGATCACGGGCAGCGCCGGAAAGCGGTTGCGCAATACCGTGACGACATCGCGCGCCGCCGCGCTCTCCCGCGAACTGACCAGCCCGATGCGGTTCGGCAGCAAGGGGATCGCGCGCTTGCGCTCTTCGTCGAACAGCCCCTCTTCCTTGAGCTGGCGCTTGAGCGCCTCGAACTGCTGCAGCAACTTGCCGACGCCGGTCTCGCGCATGTCCGATACGATCAACTGATAGCTGCTGCGCGGCGTATAGGCCTGGACCTGGCCGGTGGCTATGACGCGCTGGCCGTCGGCCGGTTTGAACGTGAGCCGACGGTTGGCGGTGGCGAACATCGCGCATTGAATCAGCGCGTCCTCGTCCTTCAGCTTGAAGTACATGTGCCGCCCGCGGTAGTGGCTGAAGTCCGCGATCTCGCCTTCCACTTTCACTGCCGCAAACTCGTCCCTGAGGCGGGCTGCAATGAGCCGGACCAACTGTCCCACTTGCAGCAATGGCGCGTCTTCGGTCCGTTCGCCTGCGCCGAGATTTACCACTTCGCCTCGCATTTGTAAAATGATAGCTTGTTGCGCAATTGGTTCGGTCCATGCGAGTCATCCAGGAAGCCCTGACTTTCGACGATGTTCTTCTGGCGCCCGCCTACTCGGAGGTCCTGCCCAGGGAAGTGAGCCTGGCCACAGCCGCTGCGCGGGGCATCGATCTCAATATTCCCGTGATGTCGGCGGCGATGGACACCGTGACGGAATCGGCGCTGGCAATCGCGCTGGCCAGGGAAGGGGGTTTGGGCGTCATCCACAAGAACATGACGCCGGAACTCCAGGCGCGGCACGTGGCGGCGGTCAAGAAATACGCATCGGGCGTCGTGTCCGACCCGATTACCGTCAATCCCGACGAGAGCGTTCGCGAGGTCCTGGAAATCACCCGACGGAACAATATTTCGGGTTTGCCGGTGGAGGACAACGGCCGCTTGACGGGGATCGTTACGAACCGCGACCTGCGCTTCGAAACCCGCCTGGACCGCCCGGTGCGCGAGGTCATGACACCGGAGGACCGCCTGGTCACGGTTCAGGAGAATCCCGACGAGGATGAGGTTCTCTCGCTGCTTCACAAGCACCGCATCGAGAAGGTGCTGGTAGTGGATGAGAATTTTCAGCTCAAGGGACTGATCACCGCCAAGGACTTCCAGAAGGCCAGCGATTTCCCGCACGCCTGCAACGACGGCCGGGGCGCGTTGCGGGTCGGCGCGGCGGTGGGCGCCGGGGCCGATACCGAGGAGCGGGCGGCGCTGTTGAGTGAAGCCGGCGTTGATGTCCTGGTGGTGGATACCGCGCACGGACACAGTCGCGGGGTCATTGAGCGGGTCAAATGGCTGCGGGCCCACTATCCGGATATGCGCCTGATCGCCGGCAACGTGATCAGCGGCGAAGGCGCGGAAGCGCTGATCAAGGCCGGCGTGGACGGAGTGAAGGCCGGTGTCGGTCCGGGGTCGATCTGCACGACGCGCATCGTGGCCGGCGTGGGCGTCCCGCAGATCACCGCAGTGGCGGAAGTATCGGCTGAAGCCTCGAAGCACGATGTTCCGGTAATCGCCGACGGTGGCGTTCGTTATTCCGGCGACATTGCCAAGGCGCTGGCGGCCGGCGCCCACTGCGCCATGATCGGCAGCCTGTTCGCCGGAACGGAAGAGGCCCCGGGCGAGGTCGAGCTTTACCAGGGGCGTTCCTACAAGTCCTACCGGGGCATGGGCTCGCTGGGCGCCATGTCCCAGCAGTACGGTTCGTCCGACCGCTACCAGCAGGACTCGACCGAACAACTCGAAAAGCTGGTGCCGGAGGGCATAGAGGGCAGGGTGCCGTACAAGGGCAGCCTCGTGACCATCGTGCAGCAACTGACCGGGGGACTGCGCGCGGCCATGGGGTACACGGGCTGCGCATCGATCGACGAGCTGCGTACCAGGGCGCAATTCGTCCGGATCACCGGGGCCGGCATGAAGGAAAGCCACGTGCACGACGTCGCCATCACCAAGGAGGCCCCCAATTACCGGGGTCGCGTGTGACACAGGGACGTATCCTGATCCTTGATTTCGGATCGCAAACGACGCAACTGATCGCCCGCCGGGTCCGCGATGCGGGCGTCTACTCCGAAATCATGCCCTGGGACGTGGGCGACGAGGCCGTGCGTGAATTCGCACCGGCGGGCGTCGTCCTGTCCGGGGGTCCGCTGTCCGTGACCGGCGGGCGCACGCCGCGCGCGCCGCAGAGCGTCTTCGATCTGGGCAAGCCGGTGCTGGGCATCTGTTACGGAATGCAGACCATCGCCCACCAGCTCGGCGGCAACGTGGAACTGGCCGACCGGTCCGAGTTCGGGCCGGCCGAAGTGCGCGTCACTTCCGAGAACGCCCTGCTGTCCGGACTGTCCGAAGAGCCGCTTGAAGTGTGGATGAGCCACGGCGACCACGTAAACGGGCTGCCGCAAGGGTTCGAGGGAATAGGCGAGAGCGACAACGCGCCGCTGGCAGCGATCGCCGACCGGGAACGTGGCGTGTTCGGCGTGCAGTTCCATCCGGAGGTGACTCACACCCGGCACGGGCAGCAGATGATCGATCGCTTCGTGCACGAAATCTGCGGCCTGGGCAGCGATTGGGCGCCGGCCGCCATTACCCACAGCGCCATCGACGAGATTCGCCGGACCGCAACCGAAGGCAAGGTCCTGCTGGGCCTGTCAGGGGGCGTCGACTCCTCCGTGCTGTCGGTGCTGTTGCAGAAGGCCGTAGGCGACCGCCTGCATTGCGTTCTGGTGGATCACGGGTTGCTGCGACTCAACGAGGCGGGGCAGGTGGTGGATACCCTGGGGCGGCTGGGCGTGCCGGTCAAGGTCGTGGACGCTCGCAGCCGCATGTTCGCGGCGCTTGAGGGCTTGAGCGACCCCGAGGACAAGCGCAAGGCCATCGGGCGTTGCTTTATCGAGGTCTTCGAGGAGGAGGCGGCCAGAATCCCGGACGTGGAATGGCTTGCGCAGGGCACGATTTACCCTGACGTCATCGAATCCGCCGCCGCCCACACCGGCAAGGCGCACCTGATCAAGTCGCACCACAACGTGGGCGGCCTTCCGGAAAGGATGAAGCTCAAGCTGCTCGAACCGCTGCGCCTGCTGTTCAAGGACGAGGTGCGCAAGGTCGGGCTGGAGCTGGGCCTGCCGGCGGATTTAATCGGTCGGCATCCCTTTCCGGGCCCCGGGCTGGCCGTGCGGGTGCTGGGCGAAGTGGAAGCCGGGCCGGTCGAAAAACTGCGACTGGCCGACGACATCTTCATTTCGGAGTTGCGCCGCGCCGGCTGGTACGACCGCGTGGCGCAGGCCTTCGCCGTGTTCATCCCTTCGCGCAGCGTTGCGGTGAAAGGCGACGGCCGGCGCTACGAACCGGTCATTGCCTTGCGTTGCGTGAACACGACCGATTTCATGACCGCAAGCCCGAGCCGGCTCCCGATGGAATTGCTTGAACGGGTCGCCGGCCGAATCGTCAACGAGGTGGCCGGCATTTCCCGCGTGACGTACGACATATCCTCCAAGCCGCCTGCGACCATCGAGTGGGAATGACTGCGGGGCCGCCGCATACGGGCGACGACGAGCGTTTCATGCTGCGCGCCCTTGAGCTTGCCGCGCAGGCGGGCGAAAAGGGCGAGGTGCCGGTGGGCGCCGTGCTGGTCCGGGAGGGGCATATCGCGGGCGAGGGCAGGAACCGCATGATCGAGGCCGCGGACCCCACCGCCCACGCGGAAATCGAAGCCCTGCGTGCCGCCTGCGCCTCGGCAGGCAATTACCGCCTCCCGGAAGCCGAACTTTTCGTAACGCTGGAACCCTGCGCAATGTGCGCCGGCGCCCTCGTGCTGGCACGCGTCTCCCGGGTGGTATTCGCGACACACGATCCCAGGTCGGGCGCCGCCGGCAGTGTCTTCAACGTTCTGGACAACGCGTCCCTCAATCACCGATGCGAAGTGCAGTCCGGCCTTCTTGAGCAGGAGTCGGCTGAACTGCTGCGCGCCTTTTTTCGCGTACGCCGCTAGGAGAGCTTTCGTTATCATTGGTTTCGAAAACCATCGGTAACCAGAGTGAATCCTGAAATACCCCACACTGCGCTGCAAAAGGCAGCGTTTGCCGGGGTGATTGTCTGTACTCTGCTCGCCGGCGGCTGCACGGGTGATTCATCGCCGCTTCCGCTGGTCGGCACGCTTGAACGCGAACGAATGGAGCTCCTGGCGGAGTTTCAGGAGACGATCGTCGAATTGAACGTCACGGAAGGGGAGCGGGTGCAGGCCGGGCAGCTATTGATGCGACAGGACGGCGCCCGGGTCGATCAGGATCTCAAGGCGGCGGAAGCGGCCGTTACGCGGACACGCCAGCGGCTCGCGGAACTCGTTCGCGGCCCGCGGGAGGAGGCGATTCGCGCCGCCCGTGCGCGCCTTGACGGCGCAAGGGAGATTCTCGAGGTCAGCACCCGCGAACATCTGCGCGTCAGGGACCTGGCGGAGCAGAACATCGCCAGCCAAACCGACGTGGACCGCGCGTTGCGGGACGTGGAAATCGCCCGTACCGACGTGGAGGCACTGGGCGCCGTTCTGGAAGACCTGCTGGACGGGGCCACGGTGGAAGAACTGGGACAGGCCGAGGCCGCCGTGGACGAAGCCCGGGCCCGGCTGGAGCGCCTGCGGATCAGCGCCGAACGGCTGGAAATCGTGGCGCCGCGGAATGGCCGGATCGAGGCACTGCCGTATGAGCTGGGAGAACGTCCTCCACCGGGGGCGACGCTGGCCGTCATGCTGGCCGGAGACACGCTGCATGCGCGGATCTACGTGCCGGAACCGTTGCGGGCCCGCGTGCAGCCGGGACTGGCCGCACGGATAAGGGTGGACGGCCTTGCAAACGAAATCGAAGGCACGGTGACCTTCGTTTCCTCGGAAGCGGCCTTTACGCCTTATTTCTCGCTGACTCAGCGTGACCGCAGCCGGCTTGCCTACCTGGCGAAAGTGTCGATCACGGAAGACGCTTATGGCGATCTGCCGGTGGGGCAGCCGGTGGAAGTCGACTTTCCGTCCCTCAGGTGAACGAAAACGACTTTGCCATCTCCTGCCGCGGCCTGACGCGCCGCTTCGGCCCCGTAACCGCGGTAAGCAATCTCGATCTCGACGTCCCGCGCGGCCGCATATTCGGATTCCTGGGGCCCAACGGCTCCGGCAAGTCCACCACGATGCGGCTTTTGTGCGGATTGCTGGTGCCGTCCGCGGGGCGGGCCACGGTTCTCGGCTGTCGCGTGCCCGAGGAAGCCGAGAAACTGCGCCTGCAGATGGGCTATATGACCCAGAAGTTCTCGCTGTACGAGGACCTGACCGTCCTTGAGAACCTGCGCTTCGTCGCCCGCGTATTCGATCTGGGCCTGCGGCGCATGCGGCAACGCATCGAGGTGAACAGCGCCCTGTATGAATTGAACGATTTGCATTCACGCCTCGCCGGAACCCTGAGCGGCGGCCAGAAACAGCGGCTGGCCCTGGCCGCCGTCACGCTCCACGAACCCCGGCTGCTGTTGCTGGACGAACCCACCAGCGCGGTTGACCCGCAGAGCCGGCGGGATTTCTGGGACCGCTTGTTCGAACTGGCCGACCAGGGCACGACGATCCTCGTCTCCACCCACTTCATGGACGAAGCGGAACGATGTCACCGCCTCACATTTCTCGATCGGGGCGTGATAGTGCGGGAAGGCCCGCCACAGGAACTGATGGACCGGCTCGAGGCGATCACGGTAGAAGTCGCGACCCGGATGCCCAGGCGCACCCGTGCATTGCTGGCCCCGAACGATTGGGTCCTGGCCGTGACCCAGCTCGGCAACCGTCTGCGCTTCATGCTCGATCCGGACACGGAGTCCCCGGTGGAACGTATCGACGCCCTGCTCAGGAAGGCGTCGCTGCAGGGCGCGGTGCAGCGAACGGGCGCCACGTTGGAAGACGTATTCGTGGCCGCCACGAACTTTCAAAGGCCGTCCCGCTGAACCTCTGGCGGGCGTTCACATTCATCGTAGTGGGCCTTTGGCGGGCCTTCGTGTTCAGCCTTTCCTGGATACCCCCCTTGCTGGCCCTGGTGCGGTTCTGGTTCCGGCGGACCTCGGCCATCGTCGACAAGGAAATACGCCAGTTGTTTCGGGAGCGCCTGACGCTCGGAATGATCGTGGGACTGCCGCTCATCCAGATCATCCTGTTCGGCTACGCCATCAACACCGACGTGCGGCACATGGCTGCCGGCCTGGTGGACCACGCGGACACCTCGATGTCGCGCCAACTCGCGGGCGCCCTGGAAGCAAGCCAGGTGCTGGATTTCGTCAGCCGGTCGGGCGACGTGACCGAATTGCTGGACCAGATGCGCCGCGGCGACCTGCGCACCGTGCTCTACATCCCGGCGGATTTCGAGCGCCGCCTGAGCGACGGCGACCGTCCGCTGGCGCAGCTCATGGTCGATGCCGGCGATCCGACCATCATCAGCGCCATAG
This sequence comes from Gammaproteobacteria bacterium, assembly GCA_026707445.1. Classification (GTDB taxonomy): domain Bacteria; phylum Pseudomonadota; class Gammaproteobacteria; order Steroidobacterales; family Foliamicaceae; genus Foliamicus. The sequence continues at coordinate 6,349 of JAPOWV010000081.1, read as the reverse complement.
AGCGGCTGGTGCAGTTTCTGCCGTCGCCGCGCGCCGTGGCCGGACAGCCGGACATGCCCCTGGCCCTGCGGTTCTACTACAACCCGGAACGGCGCTCGGCCGTGCAGATCGTGCCCGCCCTGGTCGGCCTGATTCTCAACTTCACGATGATCGTGTTCACGGCGGTCGCGGTGGTGCGCGAGCGCGAGCGCGGCAACCTGGAGTTCCTGATTACCACGCCGGTGCGCAACTACGAGCTGATGCTGGGCAAGATCGCGCCCTACATCCTGATCGGGTTGATCCAGGTGTCGATCGTCTATTTCGCCGGAACCTGGCTATTCCGCGTGCCGACCCTGGGGTCCTTGCTTGATCTCTACCTGGCCAGCCTCGTGTTCGTCGCCGCCACACTGGGCATCGGCCTGTCCATATCGACTTTCGCCAAATCGCAGTTCCAGGCGATCCAGGGGGCGATCTTCTTCATGTTGCCGATGCTGCTGCTGTCCGGCTTCATGTTCCCCTTCGACGGAATGCCCAGGGTGGCTCAATGGGTGGGGCTGCTTTTCCCCATTACACACTTCGTCGAAGTGGTCCGGGGAATCATCCTGCGCGGCGCGACCCTGGCCGACCTGGCGCCGCAGATGTACGCCATCTCGGGCCTGTTTCTGGTGTCGATCGCGATACCGGTTCTGCGATTCACCAAGCGCCTGGACTAAGGCGGGTCGGCGACCCATCGAGGGGCGGCGCAATATAATCCGCCCCCGGAGGGATGCCGGAGAGGCCTAACGGCGCTGATTCGAAATCAGATGGGGGCGATCCGCCCCACGTGGGTTCGAATCCCACTCCCTCCGCCGCCATTCATGTGCTCACAGGTTTCCGACCAGGTTCCAGGAGTTTCCGTCCGGCGCAACGAACGAAATGCTTGGTGCGCCGTATTCATTTCCGCATACGTCAGTCACGTCAGTGGCGCCGCCGTCAATAACGCGGGCACGGTAATCGTCAATGTCCCGAACCTGATAAGTGAAGAGCGACATGCCTAGCGCGCCCGGGCGGCTCTTGTCGTAAACGTCAGGCATTTCCGCGCTTTCGGCCATGCGGACAATCTTCAGGCGCCCGGACAAATGGCCTGAAATGTCGAGTGATGAGCGCGGGTCATCAAAGTCGTGAATGTGATAAACCTCGTCGTCACTCAGGGCAAAAGTCGCCTTGTTGCCGGGAGCACAGGTTGGCTTGCCTCCAAGGCTGTGTTCTTTCTGCTTCAGCAGGCCGAGGCACTGATCATAGAACGCAAGATTTGAAGGGTCGTCCGAGCGGATCATGATGCCGTGATGGGTAAACTGACTCGTCTTCAGGAAGCTGTTGTCATCAATCAGGCCGTAAGTCGGCTTTTCGTAGTTGTAGCGCTCGAACAGCGCCAATCGATGAAAAGGATGCGTGACAATGCCTTCACGAATGCCAATGGGTTTGGAGAAAAAGGGCTGACCCTTGTCCATCGCATACACTTGTAACCAATGCGGAATTATGTAGCTCCAGGGTTGCCCCAGAGCAATCGCATCCTCCACATGATTGAGAATGTTCAGAATACTTCGTGTCAGGACAACGCCCCACCGTCCACCATCCTGACGCAGGTGCCTTGTGATGCCGATACCGGCATTGACCGGTTTGTCCCACTGCATGAGACGCAGGAAGCTGTGGTCAGTGTCCAGATGCTGCATCTGGACCGAAGTCAGCGCTGAATCGACACCGTAAAGACCTTTGGCTTCCCGGGCGGACAGTGAACCTTGCCGGGTAACCTTGTATCCAAACTGGCCCCAGAACTTTGTGCCGTCAACAAGATCGGGCACGCCAATGCAACTCTCGTACAAGCCACGGATCTGAGATGTCTCGGTCATGGTGTTTTCTCCAGGTCCACTCTCCACCCCGGCGGCAACGGTGAATTTGCGCCGAGGTGCAATGTTATCTGGCTTGCGGGCGATGGTATCGCTTGCGGTCAGGAAAAGGGGTCAGACAATGCAAACGCTTAAATGTCTATTGTGCGCACTGGGGATTTTTGCCGCGCCGCCGCTGGCTCCGGCAACGGCGTCTGATCAGAATGACTTGGCGGCTCCAACGGTAACGGAAACATCCCCTGTTCTGAGAACAACCGTTGTCGTGCAGGATATGGACGGCGCTTTGTCATTGTTCCGCGATGTGCTTGGGCTCTCCGTCAGGTTGGACCTGCCCCTGAGCGGCGAAGCGGTCAGCAGCCTCCTGGGATATGGGGACACGACCGCGCGTATTGTCATTTTGCAATCCGGTGATCTGGAAATCGCCAATGTGGCCCTGCTGCAGATTGGCGCTGCAACATCAGTCGCGTCCGATGGCGCAGCTTCAAAATTGGTTACGGGTGACGTTGCCATTGTTATGGAAACAAACAACATCGATGCCGTCCATGCAAGAGTCATGGAGCTTGGATATACGGCGCTGACGCCGCCAATTGTGATTTTTGAAAGGCCGAATATGGTGACTCAAGACAGGGAGTTCATCTTCCGGGGACCGGAGGGGATTGCAGTCAACCTCATTCAGCGCGGTATTGCCGCAACGGGGGAATGATTTTGTCAACGGGCCATGCCGAGCCCGCTCGCCGGTGGCCTGCCCCGGGCTATAGCTGGTACATGGTCGTGCTGCTGACCATTGTCTATATTTTCTCGTTCATCGACAGATTCATACTTGGCTTGCTCATTCAGCCCATACAGGCTGAACTTGGTCTCACGGATACGCAAATAGGCTTATTGCTGGGGCCGGCATTTGCCATCTTTTATGTCCTGATGGGTTTGCCCTTTGGCTGGTTGGCGGACCGCAGACGCAGAACGTTCATCGTGGCTGCCGGTTTGGCAATATGGTCTGCGGCTACCGCAGTGTCCGGTCTGGCGCGGTCCTTCCTGGGGCTGTTCATTGCGCGCATGTCGGTTGGAGTGGGTGAAGCCTCTCTCAGCCCATGCGCCATGTCCCTGATGGCCGATTGTTTTCCGAAAGAAAAACGCGGAAAACCCATTGCCTTTTATTCGATGGCAATTTCTCTTGGAGCAGGTATTGCCGCCCTGACGGGGGCCGCGGTCATCGCCTGGGCTACGCAATCGGATTACGTTTCCGTTCCGGGATTGGGTGATCTGGCGCCCTGGAGGGTGAGCCTGCTGGTTGTGGGTTTGCCGGGTCTTTTGCTGGTGCCAGTGGTTTTATTCCTGAGAGAGCCGGAACGCACAGTGGACACCGTCACCTCCAACGCGCAAGGCATCGGATACCGTGCCGTCTTCAGCTATATCCGCAGTCGTCCGGCCAGTCTTATTGGAGTGGTCTGGGTTTTTGGATATGTGATTCTGATCGGCTTCAGCTCCAGTTGGGGGGCCGCGGCATTCGCCAGAACATGGGGCTGGTCGCCGGTCCAATATGGGCAGGCCATCGGCATATTGTTCATCGTGCTGGGGCCGCTTGCCGTAAACCTCGGCGGATGGATGTCCGACAGGCTGTTGCAAAAGGGCCGCACTGCGGCGCCTTTGCTTGTGGGCTTGTATGGAGTGCCTGTAATGACGGTTGCAGGGGTCATTTGGCCCCTGATGCCGTCCGCAGACCTGGCGCTTATTTTTCTTGGCGTGATGCTCGCCGCTGTCGCCCTGTCCACCGCAACGGGCGTAACCGCGCTCCTGAATATCATTCCATCCAATATCCGCGGTCAGTCCGTCGCAATCTATTACATGGCCACCGCTTTGCTTGGGCAGGGCCTTGGCCCGCTATGTGTCGGGCTTATGAACGATTACGTATTTGGATACGACAATCTGCGTTACTCGATGGCATCCTTGCCTGTAATTTTCGGCATTCCCCTGTTTCTTGCCGTGCCGTGGATTTTGAAAAAATATCGCCAGTCTTTCGAGGAACTGAATAAACTTCAATGATCACGCCGGAACAACTTGGCGAGCTTTTGAAATTGGGCATTCAACCCGTTCTGATTGACGTGCGGGAACCGATGGAATTCAGGCAGGGTCATATCGCAGGCGCCAGGAATGTCCCCCTCACGGCACTGTCCGATGTTGTCGCAAACTATGATCCGAATGACGAGATTGTTTTTGTGTGCCAGTCCGGAATGCGCAGCCTTCAAGCCGCCAATTTCTGGAACAGTCTCGGATACAGGAAAGCGATGAATCTGGAGGGTGGCATGGATGCCTGGACTGCCGCCCGCTAAGGCTGCGCAGGCCAATCATCCGAGTAAACGCCTCGCTTATAATCGTTATGACTGCGGGGGGCTTGTCATGAGCACATTTCGCCCTGCGCGCGCTCGACAAAAGGGTAAAAGCACTTCATGGCACTTCAGCGAACCCCTCCGGCCCGCAGGGCGCCGCAAGATGCAGGACTCACCGCCGGTATCAGCGGCATGGCGATGGATCTGCCCCCGTACCGGGTCAGCCTTGAGGACTGGTGCGGGTGGACCGGCGCCTCCTGGGACAAGATTTCGGCCGTGGTCGGCCATGCCTTCCGGGTGCCCGGTCCCGCGCAAAGCGTCTATACGATGGCCGCTAATGCGGCGCTGAAACTGATTCGCCAGAATGATGTGGACCCGGCCCGGATCGGGCTGCTGGCGCTGGGAACGGAGTCCAGCAACGACAACTCCGCAGGGTCCATCATTATCAAGGGCATGCTTGACCAGGCGCTGGATGATCTTGGAATGCCGCGTCTTTCGCAGCATTGCGAAGTCCCCGAAATCAAACACGCCTGCCTGGGCGGCGTCTACGCGCTCAAGAATGCCGTGCGTCATTGTTTGCTCGAGGATTCCGCGGCGATCGTGATCTGTTCCGATCTGGCCCTCTACGCGCGGGGCAGCTCCGGCGAACCCACCCAGGGCGCCGGCGCCGTGGCGCTGCTGGTAGAGAGCAACCCGGCCCTTGCCAGCCTGGACCTGGGCCACGCGGGACGTGCCTCGGACTACCGGATCTCCGATTTCCGCAAGCCTCTCATGGATGCGGACCGGCGGCCGCGCTCCAACCTTCACTATCCGGTGTTCAACGGCCGTTTCTCGACCTACTGCTATCTGGACCAGGTCCGCAACGCGCTGTCGCACCTGTACCAGCGCCGGGGGGTGTCGCCTGCCGAGTGGCTGCAGGAACTGCGGGCGGTGTTCTTTCACCGTCCCTACCGGCGCATGCCTCAAAGCGCCTTTGCGCTGGTGCGATTGTGCGCCGAGGCGCTCAGTCATGGCGACGGTTCGCGCCTGCTGCAACGGCTTTGCCCTGAAACCGGGACTTCGCTCGACGAAGCCCTCCGCGAAATGCGCCGCCGGCAAGTATTGCCGGAACACGATGCGGACGGACAGAGCGCCTGGAACCCGTTTCCGAGGACCAACGAACTCATGAAAGGGCTGCGCGCGATGCCGGAATTCGACGAACTGGTGTTGCATCCCCTCCGCTGGGGCGATGACAGCATGATGCAGCTGGGAAACATCTATTCGGGCGCCTTGTTCGCCTGGCTGGCGGCCGGATTGGAGGAAGCCGCACAGGCCGGAGAGGACTGGGCGGGGGACGAGATCCTGCTGATCGGTTACGGCAGCGGAGATGCCGCCGAGGCGCTGCCCATGCGCGTGCGCCACGGCTGGAGGGAAGCGGCGGCGCGTATTCATTTCAATAAGGCCCTGGAGCCGGCTTACGATCTCAGCCGCAGTCAATACGAGGCGTTGCACGCCGGCCTTTCGGTGGACGATCTGCCGAGGCCGCCGGGTTTCCGCGTGGAGAGCATAGGAACGAGGACCGGGCAGGATTTTCAGGACGAGGGGATCGAGTACTACGCGTATTCGGCCTGATTCGGCGCGCCTGGTCCCGGGCTTTGTATAGAATTGCGCGAACAGGTGCGTCCTGGGAGAAGAGTTTGATGTTGCGACCTCGACCTGTCACGCTGGCGATGCTCGTGGTTATTGCGGTGGGCTTTCGGCTGATGCCGTATCTGCTGCATGCGCTCGGTGTTCCCATCGACCCGGAAAACACCGTTTACCCCTGGAATTTCTCTCCCATACTGCCGCTGTGCATTTTCGGCGCCGCCTGTTTTGCGAAGCGCACCGTCGCATACCTGGCGCCCATCGCGATCTACCTGGCGGGCGACCTGGGCATATGGGCGATTTCAGGGCGGCTCGATTGGGCCTTCTACGCCGACCAGCCGGTAACCTATCTTTCCGTGATCCTGGTCGTCAGCTGCGGATTCATCGCCCGCTCGCAGCGCTCCTGGGGAAGGATCGCTGTAGCCGGACTGGGTTCGGCAGTCCTTTTCTTCGCCGTCTCGAATTTCGGCACCTGGGCGCTCGGCGCGACCTACCCGAAGACCTGGGCCGGACTGGTGGAGTGTTACGTGATGGCAA
>JAPOWV010000030.1 GCA_026707445.1 Gammaproteobacteria bacterium | reverse complement strand
AGCACGTCCCGCCCCGCCGCGCGCATTTCGCGGGCAAGGGACGATACGGCAATGGTGGCTGACGGCTTGACGCGTTGAACACGCTCGGAAAGCTGGACGATATTCATGATCGGACTCGCTTGTTTCTGCGGCCCGTATTTTATCGGCGCGAACCGCCGGAAATGCTACAGTGCCGGCATGAAGACGGACCGCTTCGAACTGCAGGCCGATTTCCAGTTGGCCGGCGACCAGCCGCAGGCTGTGGACGGGCTTTGCGAGGGACTCGAAGCCGGTCTGGCGCGCCAGACGCTGCTCGGCGTGACCGGTTCCGGCAAGACCTATACCCTGGCCAGCGTCGTGGCCCGGCAGCAGCGCCCGGCGCTGGTGCTGGCGCCCAACAAGACGCTGGCCGCCCAACTCTACGGCGAGTTCCGGGATTTCTTTCCGCAAAACCGGGTCGAGTACTTCGTTTCGTATTACGACTACTACCAGCCCGAAGCCTACGTGCCTTCCACCGACACCTACATCGAGAAGGACGCATCGATCAACCAGCACATCGAGCAGATGCGGCTGTCGGCGACCAAGGCGCTCATGGAGCGCAAGGACACCATCGTCGTGGCGACTGTTTCGGCGATCTACGGCCTGGGCGATCCTGATACCTACTTCCAGATGATCCTGCACCTGGTGCGCGGCGACCGGGTCAATCAGCGCGAGTTGCTGCGACGCCTGGCGGACCTGCAGTACACCCGCAACGAGGCGGAACTGAGGCAGGGCACGTTCCGCGTCCGAGGCGACGTTCTCGACGTGTTTCCCGCCGAGTCCGAGCGCGAAGCGGTCCGCGTCCAGCTCTTCGACGACGAAATCGAGGACATCCGCTACTTCGATCCGCTGACCGGCGAAATGGGCCGCCGCGTCCCGCGCGTCACGATTTACCCCAAGACACACTACGTGACGCCGCGCGAGACCCTGGAAGGCGCGGTGGACAAGATCAGGAGGGAGCTCAGGGAGCGTCTGACGCTCCTGCGCTCGGAGCAGCGGCTGGTCGAGGCGCAGCGGCTCGAGCAGCGGACCCTTTTCGATATCGAGATGATGCTCGAGGTGGGCTATTGCACCGGAATCGAGAACTACAGCCGCTACCTGTCCGGCCGGAACGCGGGCGAGCCGCCGCCGTGCCTGTTCGACTACGTGCCGGCCAACGCGCTGCTGTTCGTGGACGAGAGTCACGTGACCCTGCCGCAACTGGGCGGCATGTTCCGCGGCGACCGTTCCCGCAAGGAGACGCTGGTGCAGTATGGCTTCCGGCTGCCGTCGGCGCTCGACAACCGTCCGCTTCGGTTCAGGGAATTCGAACGTATCTCGCCGCAGACTATTTACGTCTCGGCGACGCCCGGTCCGTTCGAGCACGAACATTCGGACGCGCTTGTGGAGCAGGTCGTGCGCCCGACCGGGCTGATCGACCCGGGTGTGGAGGTCCGCCCCGCGTCACGCCAGGTGGACGACGTGCTTTCCGAGATCGCGTTGCGCGTCGAGCGCAACGAGCGGGTGCTGATCACCACGTTGACCAAGCGCATGGCGGAGGACCTGACGGAGTTCCTCGAGGAGCACGGCGTAAGGGTCCGCTACCTGCATTCCGACATCGATACCGTGGAACGGGTGGAGATCATCCGCGACCTGCGCCTGGGCACCTTCGACGTGCTGGTGGGCATCAACCTCCTGCGGGAGGGCCTGGACATGCCCGAGGTCTCGCTGGTCGCGATCTTCGACGCCGACAAGGAGGGCTTTCTGCGCTCCGAACGCTCGCTGATCCAGACTATCGGGCGGGCTGCGCGCAACCTCAACGGCATGGCCATTCTGTACGCGGACAGACGCACCGGGGCGATCCGGGGGGCGCTCGACGAAACCAACCGCCGGCGCGGCAAGCAGCTTGAATTCAATCGGGAGCGGGGCATAGAACCGCGCGGAATCCAGAAGGACGTGCCGGACATCATGGAGGGTGCGGTGGTTCGGGGCCGAAGCCGCCGTGGGCCGGCCCGAAGGGTGGCCGAACGTGTGTCCGAGTACCGGGCGCTGACGCCGGAACAGGTGATGAAGAAGATCAAGCAGCTCGAAAAGCGCATGTACCGGCACGCCCAGGACCTCGAATTCGAGGAGGCGGCGTCCCTGCGCGACGAAATCCTGCTGCTGCGCCGCGACGGCCTCGGTCTGCCGGACTCCGACCGGGCCCGGGCTTCCTGAGCCTTGCCGGGCCGAAGGCGAAACTATAATTTCGGCTTGGACCACAGAGCGACAAGCATGAAGACGAATTTCCTCAGGCGCATTGCCCCGCTGACGCTGCTGCTCGCGCCGATCGTTCTGTACTCCGGCGACTCCGCCGACATCCAGGCCGATATCGCGCAACTCAGGGAGAAGTACGCGAACGTGGACGACGTGCGTCCGACCCCGGTCCCGGGCCTGTACGAGCTGCGGTTCGGCTACCGTATCGCCTACGTCGATGCAAGCGGGCAGTTCGGCTTCCTGGGCTCGGGCGATCTCCAGGACGTGTCCAGCGGCGAGAACCTGACCGAATCGCGCCGCGCCGAAGTGCGCCGCGAACTGCTGGCGAGTCTGGACCAGTGGGACACGCTGGACTTTCTGCCGGACAAGACCGAGCACGAGTTGCTTGTCTTCACCGACGTGGACTGCGGCTATTGCCGCAGGCTGCACCAGCAGATGGCCGAATATCACGAACTGGGCATCGGGATGCGCTACGTGGCCTTCCCCCGCTCGGGACCGGACACCGACAGCTGGACCACGATGCAATCGATCTGGTGCTCCAATGATCGTCGCGAGGCCCTGACCGTGGCGAAGGCCGGTGGATTCGTGCCCGAGCGGCAATGTGATTCCGTTTCCGTGGAGCGGCACTTCGAGTTGGGCCGTCAAATCGGATTGAGCGGCACACCGGCGCTCCTGACCCCCGGCGGCGAACTGATTCCCGGCTACGTGCCGCCCGTTCGCCTCGCCGCGATCCTCAACGAAACCGACGACTGAAGCAGGGCCGAAGGCCGATGCCTAAGGCGACTGCCTGACCAGCAGCGCCTGGCGCTTCGAATCGCCCGAGTCGTCGGTGGCAATCACGTAGTGCGCCTGAGAGGACGCGCTGGCGAAGACAAAGTCCGCGAACCAGCGCCGTTCTCCGGCCGCATCGACCAGCGGCAGATTGAATCGTTCGGCCCGCCGGCCGAATTCGATGTCGTACGTCTGAACGTGATCGGGGGCCCACCCATCGCGCTCCGCCACCACGTACCATAGACCGCCGTCGGCGTTCGATGATGCCGCGTCGCGAATACGATCGGTGGCGCTGAACCCTTCGAGCCGCATCGCGAAGAGCATGTCCGTTGCGCGATCGTCGGTTGCGCGCACGACCACGCCGCAGGGCGAGAGGATGAGTTCGCCGTCCGGGTCGAACCAGACGTTGCCGCAGAACTCGTGATCGCCGTGATACGGCGAATCGTAGTTGCCGTCGATTGCGCCGGCGACGATCGAATAGCGTTCGAGATCGCTCGGTGAGAGGTCGGTGTTCGCGCCGTAGATCTTGGCGCCGGACGGATGCAGCCTTGCCCGCATCTGATGGCGCACAAAGTCCTGTACACCCAGTCTGACGGCGCCCGACACCAGATCCACGCTGTAAATCGAGACCCATTGGCCCGTGTCGGGGAAGCCGTATGCATAACCGTTTCCGTCGATAACGACGTCGCCCAGGTTGGCCGCCAGGCTGTGGGTTTCCAGCAGTCGCATTTCGTTCAGGTCGACATGCGATACCCACCCGTCGTGGCCCACAGCGGCATCCGCTCCATCCGGCGAGACCGAAACCGCCTTGCCGGCGGTCGGCAGTTCGACGGCGGCCCTGTCGCCATCGGGACGGATCGTCAGGAGTTTTTCTTTGGTCAGCGCGACAATCCGCTCACCGACGGGATCAAACTCCGCGTCGATAATCAATTCGTCCAGTGCAATTACGGTGTAGACAGTGACATCGAAGGATTCGAGCGTCAGGAGCGCGGGCTCGTAACCATCGTCGACTTCGAGTTCGAGCACGTAGGTGCCTTGCCGGTCGAATCGTATCGTCTGCAGCGGGCCATCGTAGACGGCCTGCATGCCGGAATCCGCCGGCCGCTCGACGATCCGCCAGGTGAAACTCAACTCGTGGCCATCCGGGTCACTCGATCTCTGCGCGTCGAGAGTCACCTCGGCGCCGACAAGGGCAATTCGGTCAACGCTCGCGACATCGACGACAGGCGGTTCGTTGGTGAGGGTTACCATAACGGTATCCGTGCTTGAGAGCCCGTCCGGGTCGCTCACCTCAAGTTCGAAAACGTATTCCCCGGTCAGCGCAGCGGCGAAGGACGGTTGCGCGCTTGCGGGGTCATCGAACTCGATAGCGGAAGATTCCGGCTGCGAGCTTACTTCCCACCGATACGTCAGTGTGTCGGCATCCGGATCGCTGCTGCCGGTGGCGTCCAGGGCAACAGGGGAAGACTGGATGACTTGCATGATGTCGTTGCCCGCGTCGGCGACAGGCGCACGGTTGGCTGGCGCGGCGGGTGGCAGGGACGAGGAAGATCCGCCGCCGCAGGCGGACAACAGCAGTGCGCCTGCCACTGCGACGATCCAGGTGATCGGAATGAGAGCGGCGGCGGTTACCCGGGCGCGGCGCATTCAGCGTTCGAGGTACTGGAGTTTGTCGGGAGTCTCGCGCCAGTCGTCGGCGTCGGGCGGCGGTTCGCCCGCCTCAGTGATGACCGGCCATTCCTGGGAAAGTTCGGCGTTCAGCTCCAGGAACTGCTCCTGGCCGGCCGGAATCTCGTCCTCGGAAACGATCGCGTCCACCGGGCATTCCGGCTCGCACAGCGTGCAGTCGATGCATTCCTCCGGATCGATCACGAGCATGTTGGGGCCCTCGTGGAAGCAGTCCACGGGGCAGACTTCCACGCAGTCCATCAGTTTGCACTTGATGCAGCTTTCCAGTACCAGGAAGGTCATTGATCAGGTATTCCGAAGGTTTCCGGCGCCAATCCCTAATGATATTCAATCCGGAGCGCCGGGACGAACCGCATCGAGGACCAGACCCTGTTCCGGACCTTCCAGGTATCGGCGCAGCGCGATGATGCCGCTCCGAAAGGCAATGCTGTCGAAAGGAATCTCCTCGGGCGCGAAGAGACGGACATCGAGCGACTCGACGCCGGGCTCGAACTGGCCGTTGACGACCTCCGCCCTGAAGAAGAAGTGAACCTGGCCCGCGCGCGGCACATCCACAATCGAAAAGAGTTCGCCCAGGCGCACCTCGGCGCAGGCCTCCTCCCGGGTTTCGCGCAAAGCGGCTTCTTCCAGGGTCTCGTCGAGCTCCATGAACCCGGCCGGAACGGTCCAGTAGCCCAATCGGGGATCGATGGCCCGCCGGCACAACAGAATGCGCCCCTTGTACTCCGGCACGCAGCCCACGACCGGAATGGGATTGCGGTAATGGATGAAGTTGCAGACCGGGCACACTTCCCGCTCCCGGTCTTCTCCTTCCGGAATACGGCTGGTCACCGGGGCGCCGCACTGGCTGCAGAATTTGTTCGGAGGCGCAGGCACAGGTATTTTGGGAGATCGTTGGATCGAGGTGAAGAATCTGATTTCGGACGGTGCCGGGAGCGAGACTCGAACTCGCACGGGTTTCACCCCGCCGGATTTTGAGTCCGGTGCGTCTACCAATTCCGCCATCCCGGCGCCGGAACGGAAGGATACACTAGTGCGTTGCAACCATCTGTAAGGGAATCGCATCTATCCGAGCATGTCGGGGTTTGCCAACAGGACCATCGATCCGGCATTCGTGCGGGCCGCCCAGCGCGGCGACATGAAGGCGCACGAGATCATTTACCGCCAGTTCGCCGACCCGGTCTATACGCTGGCGCTGCGGATGACGGGGTCGCCGACGGTGGCGGACGACATACTGCAGGAGAGTTTCGTGGAAGTGCTGCGGGGCATTGCAAAATTTCGGGGAGAAGCCTCCCTGGCCACCTGGATCCGGCGCATCGCCGTCTCACGGTGCCTGATGCACATGCGCGCCGCGTGGAACCGCCGGCGCCTGCTCTTTTCCGAGATCGTCGGGGACGACGGAACGTTCGAAATCCGGGCCGACGAGGAAACGCCGGAGCTGGCCATTGACCTGGAAGCGGCCCTCGACAGTCTGTCGCCCGTGGCCCGCGCGGTCGTATGGCTGCACGACGTGGAGGGATACACGCACAAGGAAATCGCCGAAATGATGAATCGCACCAGCAGTTTTTCCAAATCGCAACTGGCGCGCGCCCACAAGCGCCTGCGGGAGCGCCTGGCTCCCGCCGCCGAAGCGTCCGCGACGCCGGTGCGGCAGGCGATGATCGCCTGAAGGAGATCCGATGACAAGCAGTCAAACCGAGAACAGCTTCGCCGAAGACGGCGGCATTGCCGGCGCCTTGAGGGCATTGCCCCCGAAGAAGGCTCCCGACGGCGGCTGGGAGCGCGTGCTGGACCGGCACGAAGCCCGGCGGCAGCTCGAGTCCCGCCGCCGGCGCTATTGGGGCGGCGGAATGGCGGTCGCGGCGAGCATCGCGGTTGCCGTGGTCGGCTTGCAAATGGGCGCCGGCTTCTTCGCGGGAACGGACATTGACGCCGATGCCCGCAATCCCGGTCCCGAGGCGGTCGTATTCCGAGGGGAAGGTGTCTCGTCTTCCAGCAGGGCGTCCCGCCCTCCCTCGCAGATCGCATCCGAGACGGCGGGCGGAGCCGCCGTGGATTTCGGGCAGCAGCTGGAGCAGATGGACATGGAGGCGCTGGTGGCCTTCTCGCAGTTCCAGGAGGAACGCCTGAGGTCGCTGCCTCTGTTCGATCCGGCGGGTCCCGGCCAGGTCCTGGAAGTGGGTTCGTTCGGGCTTACTACCGAGCTTGAAGACCAGATTGCGTTGCTGGACGAGGGACTGATACCGGCTACGCTCAATGCCGGAGATCAGGCGGTCCCGCGCCGGCTGCTGCAGGAACGGGCCCTGCTGATGGAAGACCTTTTTGACCTGCGCCACGCCGAGGCGGCGGAGGCCGGTTTCATTTACGCCGATTTCTAGCGTGTCCGAGAAAGAAGACTGGAGTATCGAATCATGAAAATTCTTGCACTGACGCCATTGTTGACTTTGATGCTGGCCCCTATCGGGCTTCAGGCGCACCCGCATGAGGGCGGTCTGCCTGAAGAGCAGTTCGCCGACATGCTCCGTCAGGAAGTCCTGGCCTTGCAGGAACGCGCCAAGGGCGCGCGCCTGGGCATAAGCCTGGGCAACTGGGCCGACGGTCCGGTTGAGGGACTGAACGTGCTGTCGGTATCGCCGGGGGGACCGGCCGATCAGGCGGGATTGCGGGCGGAAGACCTGCTGACCTCGATCAATGGTGAATCCCTGGCCGGCCCAAGCGGCGGGCAGTCCTATGAGCACCTTCGCGACATGCTGGCCGAAACCGAGCCGGGCAGCGAAGTCTCCATCGGGTACCGGCGTGACGGCGACGACCTGGAAGCTCAGGTCAAGACCGATGCCTGGACGCAAATCGTTGCCGGCAGGGGCATCGCGGCGCCTCGCCGTTTCGCCTCGCGCGCCGAGGACTGGGCCCGGAGGTTGGCCAACAGTTTCAGCGGCGGCAATGTGGACGTGGAGGTTGACGTGGATAACGGCGGCGGCCGGGATCGCCGGACAGTGCGCGTGCGCCGCGCTCCCGCCGACCTCCTGTCTTTCTCCGACATGGCATGGCGACTGGGAGGTCTGCAAGTCGCGGAATTGACACCGGCCCTGGGCGAGTATTTTGGCGTTGACGAGGGCCTGCTGGTGGTCCGCGCGCCCGAGAACGAGGACATCGGTCTGGAAGACGGCGACGTGATCCGCAAGATCGGCGGACGGACCTTCAGGGACGCCCGCCAGGCCACGCGCATACTGCGCTCGTACGAGCCCGGCGAGGAGGTGGAACTGGAAGTGATGCGGCACAAGCGAAGCCGCACGGTCCGCTTCGAGTTGCCGGAGCGTTCCGGCAGGATCACGCGCGGCAATCTGCTCAGCCCGCCCGCGCCCGCCGTCCCCGAAGCTCCACCCATGCATCCGCACGGTTCAACCTAGCCGAATCTCCAACGGGTTCGCGCCAGGTCCCGCTAGCCCCCGGCAAGAAGGCACGACACCCGCGAGGGCTTTCCCTACAATGCGCGCGTGGCGGCTGAAGATTTTTCCTACCACGCGCCCGAGGAACTGATTGCGCAGCGGCCCCTTGAGAGCAGGGGCGCCAGCCGGCTGTTGCACCTTCCGGCCGGCGGCGGACTGCGGGACCGGCAGTTCGCGGACTTTCCCCGCCTGCTTGAGCCCGGCGACCTGTTGGTCGTGAACGATACGGCCGTCGTTCCGGCGCGGTTGTTCGGGTCGAAGAAAAGCGGCGCCAGGGTCGAGATGCTCCTCGAGCGATTTCTCGCAAGAGACCGTGCGCTGGTGCAGTTGCGCGCCAACCGTTCGCCGCGCCCCGGACAGGAACTGGTCTTTGAAGGCGGGGCCACGGCCCGGGTCGCGGGGCGAGAGGACGCCTTTTTCGTGCTGGAGTTCGACCGCGACCTTGACGCTCACCTGCACCGCCACGGACACGTGCCGCTGCCGCCGTATATCCGTCGGCCGGACCGCTCGGCCGACCGACAGGACTACCAGACGGTGTTCGCCAGGCATGCAGGAGCGGTTGCGGCTCCCACGGCCGGCCTGCACTTCGACGATGCCATGCTGGGCGCACTGGGCGACCGCGGTGTGGATATTGCACGAATCACGCTGCATGTCGGCGCCGGCACCTTCAAGCCGGTCACCGCCAGGCAGCTACGGGACGGCGAACTGCATCAGGAACGCATGCAGGTGTCGGATGACGCATGCCGGAGGATCGAGGTATGCCGACGCCGGGGCGGGCGCGTGTGCGCGGTCGGGACCACCGTGACGCGCGCCCTGGAGACGGCGGCCTCGGGCGGCGAAATCAAGCCGTTTCACGGTGAGACCCGGCTGTTTATCATGCCCGGGTTCGAGTTTCGCGCAGTAGACATGCTGGTCACGAATTTTCACTTGCCGGAGTCCTCGCTGCTAATGCTGGTGTGCGCGTTCGCGGGCCGGGAGCGCGTGCTGAACGCGTACCGGCACGCGGTGAGCGAGCGTTACCGCCTGTTCAGTTACGGGGACGCAATGCTTCTGGAGAAACCACGGCTGGCCGCATGAAGTTCTCCGTGATCGCAACCTGCGGCGGCGCCCGGCGGGGCAGGCTGGACCTGGCCCGCGGCGCCGTCGGCACGCCCGCGTTCATGCCGGTGGGGACCTACGGCGCGGTGCGCGCGGTTTCGGTGGAAGACCTGCATGAACTGGGCGCGGAGATCATCCTGGCCAATGCCTTCCACCTGATGCTGCGCCCCGGCGCCGAACTGGTCGAACAGCTCGGCGGTCTGCACGAGTTCGGCCGCTGGCAGGGGCCGATACTGACCGATTCAGGCGGCTTCCAGGCGTTCAGCCTTGCGGGCGGCAAGGGGATCCGCGAGGAGGGACTCAAGCTGCGTTCGCCGATCGACGGCGCGGAAGTGAATCTGGACCCCGAGACCTGCATGCGGGTCCAGGCGCAGCTCGGCAGCGATATTCAGATGGTCCTGGACGAGTGCACGCCGTATCCCGCCGACCACGCCGAGGCGCGGGCATCCATGCTGCGTTCGATGCGGTGGGCGGCGCGATGCCGGGCGGCCTTCGACTCCGCCGGAGGCGCGGCCGTCTTCGGTATCGTGCAGGGCGGCATGCACCACGATCTCCGGCGGGAGTCCCTTGAGCGGCTTGAGGATCTGGATTTCCCGGGTCTCGCCATCGGCGGCTTGTCGGTGGGGGAAAGCGGCAGTCTTCGCAACGCCGTGCTCGCCGAACTCGCCCGGCACATGCCCGAAGGCAAGCCGCGCTACCTGATGGGCGTGGGCAAGCCCGAGGACATCGTCGAGTCCGTGCGCCTGGGCGTGGACATGTTCGATTGCGTCATGCCCACGCGCAATGCGCGCAACGGCCAGCTGTTCACCCGCAAGGGGCCGATACGCATCCGCAACCGGCAATACCGCAACGACTCCCGGCCGGTCGATCCCGGATGCGGATGTTTTACCTGCCGCAACTACAGCCGCGCCTATCTGCGCCACCTGGACGCCTGCGGCGAGACCCTGGGACTGCGACTTAATTCGCTGCACAACCTGCACTTCTACCTGGACCTCATGCGCCGCCTGCGCGAATCCATAGACGCCGGCACCCTCGATACCTTCTCCCCCTACGACTCGTGATCGAAGCGCGTGGTGTGCGATAATTTCAGGTCAGGAATGAGCCACAAACGGACCCACCCGTCATGCTTCTCGACATACTGATTTCTCCCGCCTGGGCGCAGCAGGGCGGCGAAGGCCCCAGCATGCTGCCGATGATTTTCACCATGGTGCTGATCTTCGCGGTCATGTACTTCATGGTCATTCGCCCGCAAAGCAAGCGCAACAAGGCCCACCGCGCGCTGGTGGCCGGGCTGTCGGAAGGAGACGAGGTGCTGGCCTCGGGCGGCATCGTGGGCCGCATTACCGGTCTGGCCGAGCAGTTCGTGACGCTGGAAGTGGCCAGCGACGTGCAGGTCAAAGTGCAACGGCAAAGCGTGAGCGCGGTATTGCCCAAGGGCACGATCAAGGGCATCTGAACGGCACAAGCGGCACGCCCGCGCGGCTGCGCGCATGAATCGCTATCCTCTCTGGAAGAACCTGCTGGTGCTGATCGCCGTGGTCGGCGGCGGGCTGATTGCGCTTCCGAATATTTACGGCGACGACCCCGCGGTGCTGATATCGCGTGACGACCAGGGCGAGATCAGCGAGATGGAAGCCGATTCCGCCCGCCGGGCGCTTGCCGTGGCCGGGTTTGAAATCCTCGGCGCGAGGCAGCGCGGAAACTCTCTGCTGATCCGGTTCGATTCGGTGGAAGCGCAGTTGAGCGCGCGGGACCTGCTGGTGGAGCAACTGGGACCGGGTTACATCCTGGCGCTGGATCTCGTGCCCCGGACGCCTGACTGGATTGCAGCGCTGGGATTGAGGCCCATGAGCCTCGGGCTGGATCTGCAGGGCGGCGTCCATTTCCTGTTCGAAGTGGATACCGATTCGGTCGTGACCAAGCGCGTTGAGGGCTACGCCGACGACTTCAGCCGGCGCCTGCGCGAAGACGGAATCCGGCGCACGGTGCAGCCGCAGGATGGCGCCGTGCGGGTCGAACTGCGCCGCCGCGAGGACCTGGAACGGTCGGAAGATCTGCTCACCGAGATAGAGCCCGATCTTGAATACGATTCGGGCTTTGACGGCGAAGCCGCCTGGATCACCGCGACGCTGGGCGAGGCGCGCCTGAGGGAATTGCGCGACAACGCCGTCAGCAAGAACATCACGATACTGCGCAATCGCGTCAACGAACTGGGAGTGGCGGAACCACTGGTACAGCGCCAGGGCCAGGGACGAATCGTCGTGCAGCTGCCCGGAGTGCAGGATCCGGCGCAGGCGTCGCGGATTCTCGGCTCCACAGCCACCGTGGAGTTTCGGATTACCTGCTACGAAGAGAACGCCCTGGAAGCCGACCGGCTGGGACGCGCGCCGTTGGGCTGCGAGTTGCAATATCACACGGACGGCCGACCGATCCTCCTGCGTCGCGCCATCATCGCCGACGGCGGTCAGCTGGTGGACGCCAGGCAGGGATTCGACGAGAACGGCCAGCCGGCCGTGCACGTGAACCTGGCGGCGCGCGGGGCCGACGCGATGCTGGAAGCCACCCAGGAACACCTGAACCGTCCGATGGGCGTGCTGTTCATCGAGACCAAGCGTGAACTGGACGAAAGGGGCGAACCCGTTACCCGCGAGGAGAAAACCGTAATCAGCGACGCCACGATCCGCGGCGTGTTCTCCAGCCGCTTCCAGATCACCGGGCTGAACGTCGTGGAGGCGCGCGACCTGGCGCTGCTGCTGCGGGCCGGGGCGCTGGAGGCGCCGATCTTCAAGGTCGAGGAGCGAACCGTGGGTCCGTCGCTCGGCCAGGACAACATCGATCAGGGCATGCGCGCCATTCTCTTCGGCCTCCTGCTGGTGGTGCTGTTCATCAGCGTCTATTACCGCGTATTCGGCATGATCGCCACAATGGCGCTGGCCGCCAACATGGTGTTGATCGTGGCGCTGTTGTCGTTGCTGCAGGCGTCGCTGACGCTCCCCGGGATCGCCGGCATCGTGCTTACGGTGGGCATGGCTGTGGACGCCAACGTGCTGATCTTCGAGCGCATCCGCGAGGAACTGCGCAACGGCAATTCGCCGCAGGCGAGCATCCGCGCCGGCTACGAGAAGGCGCTGGTGACGATTGCCGACGCCAACATCACGACCCTCATCGCGGCGATCGTGCTGTTTACCTTCGGTACCGGACCGATCAAGGGTTTCGCGATCACGCTGTCGCTGGGCATCCTGATGTCCATGTTCACCGCCATCGTCGGAACCCGGGCCGTGGTCAATCTCGTTTACGGCAGGCGGCGCCTGAAAAGGCTGGCGGTGTGACCATGGAACTGCTGCGTCTCCGCCGCGAAATCGACTTCTTCGGCCAACGCCGGATCGCCACCATTCTGTCCGTGGTCCTGGTGCTCGTTTCGTTGGGCTCGCTGGCTACGCGGCAGCTCAACCTGGGCATCGATTTCACCGGCGGCGTCCTGCTGGAAGTCGGCTACCGGGCGGACGCCGACCTCGGACAGATTCGATCGGACCTGGCGGCGGCCGGTTACGCCGACGCCCAGGTGCAGAACTTCGGCGCGGCCCGCGACGTGCTGATTCGGATTCCGCCGCGCGAGACCATCGATGCGGAGGGAGTGGGGGAGGAGTTGCTGGGTGTGCTGCGCGCCGGAGGCGAGCAGGTGGACCTGCGCCGCGTCGAGTTCGTGGGGCCCCAGGTGGGTCAGGAACTCACCGAGCGCGGTGGCCTCGCGGTTCTTTTCGCCCTGCTGATGATCCTGCTTTACGTCATGTTCCGCTTCCAGTGGAAATTCGCCGTAGGTTCGGTAGCGGCGCTGGCGCACGACGTGATCATCATCCTCGGTATCTTCTCCCTGTTCCAGTTGCCGTTCGATCTCACCATCCTGGCGGCGGCGCTGGCCGTGATCGGCTATTCGCTCAACGACACGATCGTCGTGTTCGACCGTATACGCGAGAATTTCCGGAGGATACGCACCAGTAACGCGCAAGCCGTGATGAACACTTCCGTCAACCAGATGCTCGGCCGCACCGTCATCACCAGCCTGACCACGCTGCTTGTACTCATTGCGTTGTTCCTGTTCGGAGGAGAGGCCCTGAAGGGGTTTTCCTCGGCCCTGATCATCGGCGTCGTGGTGGGAACCTACTCCTCCATTTACGTCGCGGGGAATACCGCGCTGGCGCTCAACGTGAGCACGGCGGACCTGCTGCCGCCGAAGAAGGAAACCGCCAACGACGGGGCCGTGACCTGAGCACTATCCGAAGTTCTTGTCGAATAGCTTTCTGAGTTCCGCGTAGACTTTGGGGGTGCCCGCCAGCACATGGCCCGTCTCCATGCAGTCGGTGTCCGGTTCCAGACCCGATATCCAGCCTCCCGCCTCCTCGATGAGCAGGGCCCCGGCCGCGATGTCCCAGGGCTTCAGTCCGAATTCCCAGAAGCCGTCCAGGCGTCCCGCCGCGACGTAGGCCAGGTCCAGCGCCGCCGCGCCGGGCCGCCGCACTCCGGAGGTGTGGCGCATGACCTGGCGCAGCATGCGCATATAGACGTCCACCCATTGAAGGTTGCGGCGATAGGGGAAGCCGGTGCCGATCAGGCTTCCGGCAAGGGTCTCCTGGCGACTGGCCCGGATGCGCCGCTCGTTCATCCTCGCTCCTCCTCCGCGCGTGCAGGTGAACATTTCCTGTCGCATCGGGTCGTAAATCACGCCGAGCTGCAGTTCGCCCCTGCGGCGCAACGCCAGGGACACGCAGAACACCGGGAAGCGATGGATGTAGTTGGTGGTGCCGTCGAGCGGGTCGATGATCCATTCGTAGTCGCCGGAACCGCTCGCGCCGCCCTCCTCGCCGAGAAACGCGTGGTCGGGGTAGCCGGTGCGAATGTGTTCCATGATGATCCGTTCGGCAGCCTCGTCGACCTCCGTCACGAGCTCATTCGGGCTCTTGCTGCGCACCGTAAGCTGCTCGATCCGATCGGCGTAGCGCAGGGCCATGTCTCCGGCCCGCCGGGCGGCGGCGGTCGCGGTATTGAGCAGGGGCATCATCGTGCTGGACCGGGTATTTCCAGGGCGGGATCGTTGCTGCGGGATATTGGCCCATGCCGGCCGTGGCCGGCGGGACGGTGAAACGGCGCTCTCGGGGTGTCAGGCGGAGGCGGCAAGCGGCGGGACGGCCAGGGGAGCGTGCAAATCGTTTGAGGCAATAACCGACAATTCCTGGTAGTGGCCAATCTTCATGGGGAATTCCTCGAGCGTGTGCGGATGCCACATGCGCCGCGGAAGGTAGTCGAGATCGCCGCCATAAACGTGCAGCGCGATGGCCGGCTCTTCGGTGGCGCATTCGGCCACGTGGATCGTATCCTCGTTCATTCGGAAGATCGAGCCGGGCTTGAGCATCACTTCGCCTGTCCTGTCCAGCCCATGCCGGCCGCATCGGCGGTACAGAATGTTCCGTTCGCTGCCGCTGAGCATCAGTATCGCCGCCCAGGTCGAATGATCATGCGGCGGGGTGCGCAGGCCGGGGCAGAAACAAACGCGCATCATCAGGAGGTTGGGGGACCGGTAGAAGATCTGGCGGTCGGGGGTGTCCGTCTCTTCGCCGCAGCCGCAGAAGTCCAGCGCCTCGCTCACGTCGTCGAGCCGTTCACGCAATCCGGTCAGCATGCCGTGCATGGCGGCGCCGGGATTCGGTTCGTTGGCGGCCCTGGCTCCCCGCTCTACGAGATCAAATACCTGCAAGCTGATTCTCCGCGCGTTGCCCTGTCCCGGGACTCTATTCTAATGCGTTCCTGTTGGTATCCTAATGGCCCTTTAACCGGTCATTTTGAGCCGATCAATCTGATGCCCCCCGCCGCGCCGATCTACATGGACTACGCCGCCTCCGCGCCGGTGGATCCGCGCGTGGCCGAGCGCATGGGGCGGTTGCTTCTGGCCGGGCCTCACGCAAATCCCTCCGCTCAACACGTGGGTGGGACCGAGGCAGCAAGACTGATCGCCGAATCAGCGGCGCAGGTGGGCGCTCTGGTGGGCCTGTCGGGCGGGGAGGTCATCTTCACCTCGGGCGCGACCGAGTCCATCGGACTGGGGGTGATCGGTGCGGCCCGTTATCGATCGCGGCACGGGCGTCACGTCATTACCGGCCTGAGCGAGCATCCGGCAGGCCTCAATTCGTGCCTTGCATTGCGCAACGAAGGTTTTGACGTGACCTGCCTGGAACCGGATTCGCGGGGGGTGGTCACGGGTGAGGCCCTGCGCGCCGCGTTGCGCCCCGACACCGTGCTTGTGTCGCTTATGCACGTGAACAACGAAATCGGAGTCGTTCAGGACGTTGCGGAATTCGGCAGGCTCTGCGCGGAACATGGCGCCTGGCTGCACGTCGACGCGGCCCAGAGCGCGGGCAGGCTTCCGCTGAATATGCGCCGGCAGCGCATCGATCTGCTGTCCCTTACGGCGCACAAGATGTGCGGACCGAAGGGGGCAGGGGCCTTGTGCATCAACCGCGAGCGAATCCCGCGTATCGAGCCGCTGCTGTTCGGCGGAGGGCAGCAACGCTCGCTGCGCCCCGGGACCTTGCCGACGCACCAGGTCGCAGGCTTGGGCGTCGCCTGCGAGATTGCCGGCAAGGACATGGAAAAGGAGAGCCAGCGGGTCGCCGCGCTGCGCGAGCGGCTATGGCAGCGCCTCAGGACAGTCGGAGGCGTGGTGCTGAACGGCGCGGGCGCGGATATGGCGCCCGGGATCCTCAGCGTCAGCGTCGAGGACGTGGAGGGCAGCAGCCTGGTGGATGCGCTTGACGGTGTCGTTTTCTCGTTGGGTTCGGCCTGTTCCAGGACGCAGGACGAACCGTCCGCCGTCCTGCGCTACCTTGGACGGTCCCCGCTTCTGGCCGGAAGCACGATCCGGTTCAGCCTGGGGCGCTTCAGCACGGCGCAGGAAATCGACCAAGCCAGCGAGATATTTGGAAGAGCAGTTGCCTGTTTGCGTGCTCTATCGGACGAAAAACCAGCGCTGGCAGCCGGCCCTGGATGCGTCACCCTGGGCCAGGCCGGCCGGCGCAACGCAGGCGACTGGATACGCCTGGAAGCGCGCTGGAACGGTGACGAGGTGGTCGAGACGGCATTTCGCGTACTGGGTCCGCCGATACTGGCGGCCGCTGCCCGTAACGGCGCCACGGCGCTGAAATCGTCCGGCCGGCGATTGGCCGTGGACGAATGGACCGCGCGACTGAACGAGGAACTCAAGCCGCCGCCCGAGGCGCGCGCGCTGCTGCTTTGCGCCCGGGAAGCCTTGCAAGCCTGCCTGCGGGGCGAGGATAATTGACTGTCTGGATTGACTGTGAGGTAGACCGATGAGTTTGCGCCTTACATCCCGCGCCGAAGCCAGGGTGCTGGAATACCTGCAACGCCGCGGCAGCGGCGTGGGCCTCCGCGTGGGCGTTACGGAGACGGGCTGCTCCGGCTACTCGTATGTGCTGGATTACGCCGATGAGGTGGGACGGGACGACGTGGTGATGCGCCAGAACGACCTGAACATCGTCGTGGCGCGCGAGAGCCTGCCACTGCTGGAGGGCACGGAGGTGGACTTCATCCAGAAGGACCTGAACGAGCAATTTGTGTTCACCAACCCGAACGCAACAGGCGAGTGCGGCTGCGGCGAAAGCTTTACCGTATGAGTCAGCGAACCCTTTCGATCATCAAGCCGGACGGCGTTGCGCAAGGCCTGATCGGAGAGATATACAAGCGGTTCGCGGACGCGGGCCTCAAGATCATAGCCGCCCGCATGCTGCACCTTGACGACCAGCAGGCCCGGGAGTTCTACCGGGTGCATTGCGAACGTCCGTTCTACGACGACCTGGTGGCCTACATGACCTCCGGCCCGATCATGGTCCAGGTCCTGGAAGGTGTAGACGCGATTGACCGCAATCGCGAGTTGATGGGCGCCACCAATCCGGCCGATGCCGCCCGGGGCACGGTGCGCGCCGACTTCGGCGAGAGCGTGGAGCGCAATGTGGTTCACGGGTCGGACGGCCCCGGGACGGCCGGCGAGGAAATCGACTTTTTCTTCCGGCGCGCCGAACTGCATCCGCACTGACGCCGGGCTACCGGGTGAACAGGGAAGCGGGCGCCGTTTCGCTGCTGGGTTTGCCGCGGGGCGAACTGGAAGAGTGGTTCGTGTCGCGGGGCGAGGCGGCGTTCCGCGCCCGCCAGCTCATGCGGTGGCTCTACCACCGCGGCGAACTGGAGCCGAGCAGGATGACGGACATGACCCTGTCGCTGCGCGAGTCGCTGGGTCGGACGGCCGGCCTGGTCCTTCCGGACGTGCTGCGGCATGAGCGCTCGGCGGACGGCACGCGCAAGTGGCTGCTGGACGCAGGTGGCGGGCAGGTCATCGAAACGGTCTTCATTCCCGAACGCACCCGCGGCTCTCTGTGCGTGTCCTCGCAGGTCGGCTGCGCGGTCAACTGTCCGTTCTGCGCAACCGGACAGATGGGCTTCAACCGGAACCTGAGCGCCGCGGAAATCGTGGCCCAGGTCCTGGTCGCGCGCAGGGAAATCGGGACCGGAGAGAGGGCAATCACGAATATCGTGTTCATGGGGATGGGGGAGCCGCTGGCGAATTTCCGCGAGGTCGTGCGCGCCGCTTCGGTGTTCGTCGATCACCTGGGCCTGGGACTCTCGCGGCGGCGGGTGACCTTGAGCACCAGCGGCATTACGCCGCGCATCCGCAAGCTCGCGGGGGTGTCCCGCGTCGCCCTGGCCCTGTCGCTGCACGCGCCGGACGATGACCTGCGCAATTTCCTGGTCCCGCTCAACAAGCGCTATCCCCTTGGGCCGCTGCTCGACGCCTGCTGGAACTATGCCCGGGAGACGGAGAGCCGTGAAATCACGTTCGAGTACGTCATGCTCGACGGCGTCAATGACCAGCCCCACCAGGCCAGGGCGTTGGCGAAGCTGCTACGGGACCGGCCGGCCAAACTGAATCTAATCCCCTATAACCGGGTGGAAGGCGCCCCTTTCAAGTGCTCGCCGCGCGAAGTGATCGACCGCTTCCGCCAGGTCCTGCTGGACGCCGGCATCATGACCATCACGCGCAAGACCCGCGGCGACGACATCGACGCGGCCTGCGGCCAGTTGCGGGGAACGGTGCTGAACGGCAGGAGCGTTCCCGCCGGAATGAGCGCTCGGGCATGAGGGCGTTATGGGCAGTGGCCGCCGCCTTGCTGACGGCCGGATGCCAGACGGGCCTGAATGCCGGTTCGGACGCATCGGCACTGAACCTGGAGTTGGGTGCGGCGTACCTGGCCCAGGGCCGCCCGGAACTGGCTCGCGACAAGCTGCTGCGCGCCACGCGGCAGGATCCCGGTTCATCGGAGGCCCACCGCGTGCTGGGCATGGCCTACGAGCGCCTCGAAGATCAGGAGCGGGCCGAGCGCCACTACAGGCGCGCGGTCCGGCTGGCGCCGCGCGATGTCGAGGCGCTCAACAGCCTGGGCGTTTTCCAGTGCCGCCGCGCCGGAAAGCCGCACGAGGGCCTCGAACTGCTTGAACGGGCTGCCCGGGAAGCCGGCGGAATTCGCCGGGCGGCCGTCTACGCCAACTGTGGCGTGTGCGAACTGCAGCGGGACAGGAACAGCGCGGCGGAGTGGTTTCGGCGCGCGCTCGCGCTCGATCCCCATAATGTCGAGGCACAATTGCTGCTGGAGCGACTAGAGCCGTGACACGCTCATATTGTCGCATCAGCGCGACTCCCCTGGTTCGTGGCAAGGCGCGTCCCGCCGGGAATGGTGTATTCCATTGCCCAGGGGCGCAACGCGGCCACGGGCCAGGGGAG
>JAPOWV010000063.1 GCA_026707445.1 Gammaproteobacteria bacterium | reverse complement strand
GTCGAGAACTTGTAGCCGCGGCGGTATTCGAACTTGTCCACCGCCTTCATCAGCCCGATGTTGCCTTCCTGGATCAGGTCGTTGAACTGAAGCCCGCGGTTGGTGTACTTCTTGGCGATGGAAATGACCAGTCGCAGATTGGCCTCGACCATTTCCTTCTTGGCGTCCTTGGCCTTGAGCTCGTTGTGGGAAATCTCCCGGTACAGCTCCTTGATCCCCCGGGCCATCGCCTTGCCGTTCTCTTCCTTGGGGATGGCCTTGAAGCGGTTGATCGGCAGGCAGCACCGGTCCTCCACCCGGCGCAGCCGCCGCGTTAGCTGTCGGGCTTCCTCGGCGTACGGCGCCAGTTTCGAGCCGTATTCCTCGCTGGACAGTTGCTCCTCGAGCCAGTCGTCGCTGCTCGGTTCGTTGGCGAAGTAGTCCTTGAAGCTCCTGACCGGAACCTTCGCCCTGCGGACGAATATGTGGCGCAGCCGCTTCTCGCAGCCCGCGACGGAGGAGGGATACAGCGCGTCTTGGTCGTCGGACGGCGCGCGCATCGTGGTGTGCAACGCGCCCAGCATGCCGTCGAAGGCGCGCGGCGTGAATTTCAGCTCCAGCAGCATGCGGCTCATGATCTGCTGGGTCCGGTTCAGATTGCGGCAGGACAGCACAAAGTGCTCCGGGTCTCCGCCGTTCTGCGCCTTAAGTTCCTGTATGCGCACCCGTTTCAGGGCGCGATGCACGCGGGCGCACTGGGCCTTGAGCGCCAGAAGGCGCCTTTCCAGCTCCACGGGATCAGGCGGCTGCTTGCGGGCGGCGTTGTCCGCCGGGTCGCGCTCCGCGGCGGGACGCAGGTCTTCGGGTTCGTCCGGATCGATGATCCCGGCCACCAGGTCGCTCAGCTTCATCTGCCCGGCGCGGCAATCCTCGAAGCGGTCCAGCAGGTGCTGCACGGAGGGCAGGTAATAGGCCATCAGGCGCTTGATTTCGCTGCGGCTCTGCTCGATGCGCCGGGCGATGCTGATTTCGCCTTCCCGGGTCAGCAGTTCCACCGAACCCATCTCGCGCATGTACAAACGCACCGGATCGGTGGTCCGGCCCAGTTCGACCTCGAACGCGCTGATCGCGTCCTCGGCCTCGTCCACGTCGCCTTCGTCGGTGGATTCGCCCTCGGTCAGCGCCAGGGTGTCCGCATCGGGAACCTCGTCCTCCTCGTACACCTTGATGTCCATGTCGCGGAGCACGTTGATGATCTCCTCGATCTGCTCCATCTCGACGATCTCGTCGGGGAGCTGGTCGGTCAGTTCCGTGTGCGTGATGTACGAGCGCTGCCGTCCCAGCGAAATGAGGTTCTTGAGCCAGTTTCTCTGGCGCGATCGTTGTGTGGTGGTTCCGGCGGTCATGTGCGGCGCGTGCCTCCGGGAGGGTGAATCGGTCAATTATCGCTCATTTTTGACGGTCCATAAAGCAGGGAAACGGAAGCCGCGCCCTGCCTGAGTTCCTTGATGCTTCCGATGTGGGAACCGTCTCAAGGGATTTCAACACCCGCATCCGCCCGGGCGCCTGTCATTGCCTGAGCGTCCGCCGCAGGAACAATACGCCCAGCGCCAGGACAACGAGTTCAAAGACCGTCGCCAGGCCCTGGTTCGCGGAGAATCCCGGATTGCCGTCGATGACCTCGACGACCAGCCGGGTCAGCGCCAGGGCGCCGACGCCGAAAACCGAGCAGGCAAGGCCGGCAAACGCCAGTCGCCGCGACCAGACTCCGGAGATCAGCAGCAGTCCGATGCCCGCCACCAGGCCGCCGTAGGTCGCGCGGATTTCGGTCACGCCCGACGGATCCGCCGCTGCAATGCCCATGGCCGCCCCGAGCGCGTGCGGATCAATAAACGCAAACACGGCCGAAGCGACGAAGATGCCGCCCACGACCGCCAGGTAGATTTTCTGCGCCATCTGTCGATTCTCCGTTCGTTTCGATTGTTGCCGGCATCAGGAGGGGGTGCGGGCCGCCATTTCGCGGATGGAATTTTCCCTGTGCATCCTGGCGGCGCCCTCCGCGAACTCCCGTTTGGCCTGTTCGGGGGTGAGCTCGGTTTCCCTTGCCAGAAGTCGCGACAAAAGGCCGTGTTCGGGCCGTTCGCGATAGCGCTCGACGAGCTTGACCGGGCTGATCCCGGGCGTCGAGCGCGCCGTATCGAAGAGTTCCGCGAGCAGGCCTACCCGGGGTTCCTTCAGGTACTGAAGTTCCGGCAGGGGATCGAGGTCCGCGGCCAGTTCCGGGAAATTGAGCAGCAGGCCGGCCAGCGTTTCGGCCAGATTGCCCCAGGGATCGTTTCGCAGCGTTCCCGGCGCCGGCCGGCGGACGGCGTTGCGCCGCCGTTGCGATGATTCAAGAAGCTGTCCCAGGCGCTCGCGCGGAAGCTGCACCTCGTCAGCCAGACGGTTCACGAGGAGGTCCCGGTACACGCCGATGGGCGTGGAGCCGATCAGCGGCCGCGCCAGTTCGGCCACCCGCGCGCGTCCTTCCGCCGTAGAAAGGTCGCACTGCGCCGACAGCGTCTGCATCAGGAACTCGGACATCGGCGTGGCGGAATCCAGCACCGTGTTGAACGACGCCGCCCCCTCCGAGCGCACGTAGCTGTCGGGATCCTCGCCCTCGGGCAGAAAGGCGAAGCTCAACTGGCGGCCGCCGCGCATCTCGGGCAGCGCCCGCTCCATCGCCCGCTCGGCCGCCCTGCGGCCGGCCGGGTCGCCGTCGAAACAGAACACGACGCTGGGTGAAATCCGGAAAAGCAGTGTGAGCTGCTGAGGGGTGACGGCGGTTCCCAGCGTCGCCATCGCGCCGGGTACGTCATGCTGGGCCAGCCCGATGACGTCCATGTAGCCTTCCACGAGCACGCAACGGTCGACCTTGCGCCGGCCGAGTTCATGCAGTCCGTACAGTTCGCGGCCCTTGTGGAACACCGGCGTCTCCGGGCTGTTCATGTATTTCGGCTGGACGTCGCCCATCGCCCGGCCGCCGAAGCCGGTGACGCGGCCGCGGCGGTCGCGGATGGGGAACATGATGCGGTCGCGGAAGCGGTCGTAGAGCTCGCCGGAGTCGCCCTTGAGCGCCAGGCCGGCGTCGACCAGCCTGCGGCGGTCGTCCTCCGTTTGGCCGAAGCGCGCCAGGATGCCGTTGCCCGCGGGCGCGTAGCCGATCCCGAAGGACTGCGCGATCCTGCCGGTCAGCCCGCGCCCCTTGAGATAGTCCTTGGCCGGGGTGCTGCCCTTGAGTCCTTCGATGTAGTGCAGGGCCGCCCCGTTCAGCAGTTCATACAGCCCCTTGCCGGAAGGCCGGGACGGACCGCTGCGGGGCACTTCCAGGCCGTAGCGGTCGGCCAGCGCCTCGACCGCGGCGGGGAAGTCGAGGCGGTCGTGCTGCATCAGGAAGCTCAGGGCGCTGCCGTGGGCGCCGCATCCGAAGCAGTGAAAGAAGCCCTTTGCGGGGACGACGGTGAACGACGGGGTCTTTTCGTTGTGGAACGGGCACAGGCCCTTGTACTCGCGGCCGGCCCGCTTCAGCTTGACGCGTTCGCCGATGATTTGCGTGATGTCGGCGCGATCGAGGAGATCGTCGATGAACTCTCTCGGAATCGGCCCCGCCATAACTCCGAATATTGCACCATCCGCCCCGCCCGCCCAAATCGAAGCCTTGACTGTGACTTCTTGCTCGTCCTTCGCGCGCTCCGTTATAGTATGATTTTACAACTTTCCAACATTAATAAGCGAGGTCACTATGGCGCTTGTAACCGTGAAACCGAAATTCCAGGTGACTATCCCCGCCAAGCTTCGCAAAGACATTGACCTACGCGAGGGTGACATCATGGAAGCAACTCTTATCGGCGACGGTATTTTGTTCAAGCCCAAAGAGGTGGTGGATCGGGTCGCCGCCGCCGACCGCATTGCCGCGAAATTTGCCGAGACTCAGCCATCGCCCGCGGATCGCGGGCAGTCTGAGGACGAAATAATGCGGGACGCGATCGACGACATAGCCCGATCGCGCCGTGAACGCCGCAGCCGCGGGGCATGAGGGTTGTCCTGGATTGCAATGTTCTGGTGTCGGCGGCGAGAGTTGACGGCACATGCCGCGAGGTTATCAACCGGGTAGTGCTAGCGCACGAAATCGTCTTGTCCAAGCCAATCTTGTCCGAATACAAAGCTGTCGCTGAGCGGCGCAGCCAAAGGCCATTCCGCGAAGCTTTGACCTTCGTCATCAGCGAGATCGAGCGATTGGCGGTTGTTGTCGAGCCGGTCAATGTCGTGTTCGGTATTCGCGACCCTGACGATGAGGTCTATCTTGCGACCGCGGAGGCTGGAGGTGCGACACTGATCACGGGCAACATACGCGACTTCACCGAGGCGCGATACGGTTCCGTTGAGGTCTGGTCTCCGCGGACGTTTCTTGACCGCACGAATTGAAAAGGGTCCACACTAACGCGCGGCGACGGTCTTCCAATAGACCTCATCTGACTCCTTGTTCTTTTTCTCGACATAGGCTCCTAGCGCCCAGACAAGATTGTCAGCCTTTGTGAAATTGCAGCCCTTCGGCGTAACTGCCACCCCTACCAGAGAGTAATTTAGTCCGGTAATGACGTCCTGCGAACCACAGTAGAGAATCTCACGCGCAAGAAAGTCGGCCCTCCCTGACTTTTTCCTGACGACCTCGGGAAACCATCGCCCAAGCAACCTGTTGATGTGTCGGTCCGGTTTGAAGCCTTCCCAGTGCAGGTTCCGGAGAAACTCGCTGGCCAAGACCATCCCCATTCCAGGCGTCTTCCAGCTTTCCATGCCGGATGGTGGCGGCCGCCGTTTCTCCAACCTCTTCATTGGCGATCCCAGCAACGCTGCCAACACCGGGACGACTTCGCTATCGTCAACGCCTGCCTGCATCTCTGTTTTCAGTTCGTTCAGTGCATTGAAGTAGTCGGCAACTTTCGCAAGCATTCTGGCCCAATTGGCCAAGGCATTAGCATCTCCTCGCGCGGTCTGTCCCCCAAGGCAATTCGCGACATCCCGAATCCGGCCACAATCAACTTCAACTGCGCGCGAGAAGGCGATGGGGTCATACTGCTCCAATAGCGATTCAAACTTGTCGCGACGACTGAGAAATCCCGACCACTGACGCATATTGCTGGCGATCGCCAATGCGGCAGCCCTGAATACTGTCCTATTGTTTTGAGGATACTCGGTGCCACTTTCACACGAACGAACCTGACCCATGGACCTTACCAGGCTGTCCGCCATCTTCACCGGATCGCCAATGTCCTCGATACCGTAATCTCTACATAGTCGTTTGCGGATCGTCCTTTCCGCAACGAGGTTCTCCGAAATCCTCTCAATACTAAGGACCCTGAACTGGGACGCTGAAGGGCCTACCAAGCTGAAATCCAACGACCGCCCGATCGCGGTCTCAGAGGGGTTAGTAGAGGCGGCGGCGGCGGTTCTGTTCGCGGCTGGTGCGCTTGGCCTGGCGCTTGACGGCGGCGGCCTTCTGGCGCTTGCGGACCTGGGTCGGCTTCTCGTAGAACTCGCGGCGGCGCACCTCGGCCAGGATGCCGGCCTTCTCGCAGGCGCGCTTGAAGCGGCGAAGGGCCGCATCAAAAACTTCGTTTTCCTTTACCCGTACGCTAGGCACGTTTATTCCTCGTCGCAAGGAGCGCGGATTTTAGCGATTGCACGCCCGGGATGCAATCAGGGAGAATCCGAGCGTGATTGCCCACGCGGGAGGAGTCTTCGTCATGTCGATAGATGCTGGACAGGAAGGCGGTTGTCAGTGCGGCGCGATACGATTCCGTCTCTTGCGCGAGCCGGTTGCGTTGTATGCATGCCACTGTCAGGACTGTCAGAAGCAGTCTTCAAGTGCGTTCGGGATTTCGATGTGGGTTCCGGAGGACGATATTGAGTTCACGGGGGAAAAACCCTCGGTTTTCGGCGCGCGCGGGAGTTCGGGGCGTGAAAAGTTCGGCGCGTTCTGCAGCGGGTGCGGCACGCGCCTTTACCACTGGGGCGGGGGAATAAGAACGGGAAAGAGCCGTACACTGAGCGTCAAGGCCGGAACCCTGGACGATACGTCGAACATCATGCCTACCAGCCACATCTGGACCCGCAGCGCGCAGCCGTGGCTCAAGCCTTTGCTCGATCTCGGCCTTTGCTATGCTGCCGGGCCGGAAAGCGGCGAAGCCCTGATGGCCCAATGGCGGCAAGCCGTTTCGGCCGAGGCGAAGCCGTAGTTGCGGGAGGCCGTAAGCATGCCCGGACATTTCGCCGCAACCCTGACCGTCGTCATCGCGATATCGGGGCTTCTGCCCGGCCCCCCGGCCTGGGCGAAGGGGGACGTCGAGCGGGGCAAGCGCCTGGCCAGGGAGTGCTTCGCCTGTCATGGGCAGGACGGCTACAGTCCGTCGCCGATCAATCCGAAGATCGGCGGGCAGCACGAGCGCTACCTGTTTCTTTCGCTGAAGGAATACCGCGACGGCGGGCGCTCGCACTCGCTCATGCGTGGATCGGTGCTCAGCAAAACGGACCAGGACCTCGAGGACATCGCCGCCTACTACGCCAGCCAGCCGGGCTACCTGACGCCGCGGGAAATATGGCAACGCACGCAGGAAGGGGTTCCGGACACCGCCGGACCGCCCGCGGGCGCCCAGCAGGGCGGCCCGCCCCGCGGACCGTCGGGACCGCCCAAGTTCGATCACAGCGACCACATCGCGCGCTACAACAGCATGCTGGCGCAGGCGATTCGCGATGCGGCGCAGACCTCCGGCCCGGTCGGCGACGCGGCCTGCGCGAGCCTGTCCGGGAGCGTGGATTCCGACCGGGACGGCGACGGGCTGGCGGACGCCTACGACGCCGCCCCGGACGATGCCGGCGAGTTCGTCCTCGACAGCGATGGCGACGGCTTTTACGAGATCTGCGACATCCGGCAGCTTGAGGCCATCGGCAATCTCGGCGGCAGCGAGGGCGAGTCCACGACGCTGGAGCGGGCCGTGCGCATGGCGCGCAAGTACCGCCTGGTGCGCGACCTGGACGCCTCTTCCGTCAGCAACTTCGAGCCGATCGGCGACTGCGGGGCGGCGGGAAACTGCATGGTGACGCTGGACCGCTTCGGATTTCAGGGCGTAATCGACGGCGGGGGACATACGATCCGCGGACTGCGCATTTCGCGTCCCGGGGGCAGCGGGATTGGCCTGATCGGCGTGCTGGGCGCCCAGGGTACGGTTCGGGACCTGGCGCTTGAGGATGCGGTCGTGATCGGCCGCGGCGGCGTGGCCCTGCTGGTGGGCAGCAATTTCGGCATGGTCTACCGCTGCCGCGCCGAGGGCGAGGTGGCCGGCGAACTGGCGCTGGGCGTTCTGGTGGGCGGAAGCGGCGGCCTGGTGGCCTACGGCGAGTCTCACGGCACGGTTTCGGGCAACCAGGCGGTAGGCGGGCTGGTCGGCGACGTGCGCGGCGGCGTCTATTTCAGCCGGTCGAACGCCGAAGTGTCCGGCAGCCGCGGCCTGGGCGGCCTGGTGGGGCTGAATACCTTCGGCCTGGTCCTGAGCAGTTATTCGACAGGCCAGGTCGTCGGCGGCAACGATCTGGGCGGGCTGGTGGGAATGAACACCGACGCCAAGGTGCGCAACAGTTTTTCGATCGCGGCGGTCGAGGGTGACGGCAGCAATATCGGCGGCCTGGTGGGGTTCAATTCCTTAAGCGAGGTGCGCAACAGCTATGCCGCCGGGGCCGTTTTCGGCGGCGATGCTGTGGGCGGGCTGGTGGGTCGCAACAACGGCAGCGTGCGCACGAGCTATGCGGCGGGGCCGGTAACGAGCGAGGGCGCTTCCGGAGGAATTTCCGGGTTCACGGTCGAGGGCGAGGAGGACGGCAACTTCTGGTCCGCGATGACCTATTCCGCAGGCGCTTCGGACCTGGGCGCACTGACCGCCGAACAAAGTGGATGGGCGCCGCGGCCCGGCGATTTCCTGGGACTCATCGATGCCTATTGCGACGCCAACGGCAACGGCTTTATCGATCCCGACGAGCGCGTGCCGGACAATCGAGTCTGGGACTTCCGCGGCTCCGGCGAGTTTCCGGTAATCCGCTGTACATTTGAAGCCGGATACCCTTCCGACGACACAGACTCCATGGGGACAATGTAATGCTGAGCCGCAATCCGTATTCGAGGGCCCTGGCATTGGCGACCGTGCTGGTCCTGGCGGCAGGACTGGCCGGCGCCGCCGAGGAGCGCGCTTCGACCTTCCAGCCCTTCGTGAAGGGCGACATATTCGTCGCGTCCACCATCATGGACCATCCCACCGACGATCACATGGGCACCGGGCGCATCTTCCAGTACGACGCCGAACTGAACCTCAAGGGCGAGCTCTACACGAAAGGCACGACGCACAAGATCGGCGGCCTGAATTTCGCGCCGGACGGCACGCTGTGGGCCTTTGCCCAGGGGACGCCGGCGGTGGTCGAAATCGGCCCGGACGGGGTGCAGAAGCCGGTGCGCAGCTTCTCCGAGCGCAGTCTGAGCAGCGTGACCTTCGCCCGCGACGGCAGCCTGTATTTCGGCGAGCACCTGCAGGGACCCAACACGACCATTCCCACCAACACGACCGTCTTCAACCTGCTGGCCGGCCGCGACGTGATCGGAGACGGCAATATCTTCAAGTTCAGCCCGGACGCCCGGCTGCTGCAGGAATTCCATTCGGACACGCATGGCGGCGTCGTGGGCATCCATGGCGTTACATCGACAGTGCTGACCGACGACGACATGCGGATGGTCTACTTGTCCGAGACCGGCAACCGGGTCATGCAGTACGACCTGGCCAACGATCGGCAATTGCCGGACCTGAGGGTGTTCGACGACGACGAGAACGTCTTCATGGTCCTGACCCTGATGCCCATGCTCGACGGATCGCTCCTGATCAGCACCGGCAACGGCCTGGTGGTGCTCGACAAGGACTCGGGGGAGACGCGCCGCTACTACGACATGCGCAGCCCCGGATGGGCGGCCTCGGGGCCGACGGTGGACGGCGCGGGAATTATCGTGGGCAACTTCTTCACCGGCGAGGTCGTGATCATCAGCCGGGAGACCGGGGAAGTCGTCCGAAGCAACAACATCGGGCAAAGAAACTCGCTCTCCGGCGTGGCCCAGTTCCCCGGCTGACCGGTTTCATCCGAAAGAGGCTTTCTCATGACAAAAAGACGCATTATTCTCATCGTCCTCGCGGTCATCGCCGTTCTGGTCTTGCTTTCCTTCCGAACCACCCAGTACCCCGTTTTCGAAATGGAGGCCGACGCGGCCCCCGAGGGCGGTCACCATGTGCTGCTGTTCGGCGGCACCCGCAACACCGGGCTGGAGGTCGCGAAGATCCTGGCGGGACGGGGCGACCGGGTCACGGCCTTCGTCCGCCCGTCGTCGGACAGTTCGGGGCTCGAGCCGCTGGGCGTGAACTTCGCCGTCGGCGATGCGCTGGACCTGGAAAGCGTGCAGGCCGCCTTCGACGGCGGGGACTACACGTCTGTCATCACCACGGTGGGCTGCTTCAGTTGCGATCCGCGCCCGGACTTCCTGGGCAACTGCAACATCTTCGACGCCGCCGAGGCGGCCGGGGTGCAGCGGATGGTGCTGGTCACCAGCATCGGCTCGGGCGACAGCCACTATGCGGCGCCCTGGCTTGCCCGGGTGTTCCTGCGGGAAATCCTGCCGCTGAAGACGCAGGCCGAAGACCACCTGATGGCCAGCGGCCTGGACTACACGATCATCCGTCCCGGCGCGCTCCGGTCGAGACCGCCCACCGGCAAGGGTTACTTAAGCGAGAGCCGCGAGGCCGAAGGCATCATCAACCGCAGCGACCTGGCCGGCCTGATCGTCGAAGCGCTGGACGACAACGCGACGACCGGCAAGGTGCTGGCCGCGGTCGATTCGGAGATGTCCTACCCCTGGGACCTGTTCTGACGCCAGGGAGGGCGGACGTCTCGTCCTCGTGGAGGGCGGGACGCCCTCCCTCCAGCTACTTGAGGTCCAGGGTGTCGTGCAGCGTGGCGCGGCCCTGCATCCGCGCCTGGATGAGGTCGAGGCCGGCCTGGATTCGCTGGTACAGCCCGGCGGAGATCAGCTCGCGGCGGAGTTGCTCGTTGATTCCCGCGCGGGTCGCGTGTTCCTCGACCAGGTCCGCAAAACCCTCGCCCTTCGGTTGGGTGGATTTTTGGGCGATGCCGCGAAACAGCGAGCCGGTGTAGCGGTCCGCGTCCACCGGATCGACGCCCCGGGCGCGCAGCCAGGCCGATACGGACTCCAGCAACTCGAAATAGGGCGCCATCAGCGCCGAAGTGGAGAAGAACGCGTCAAGCTGCGCCTCGTCCGATACCTGGATTACCGTAGCGATGGGATCGAACAGGTCGGCCAACTTCCGGTTCGGCGGACACATCGCAATAGGGCCGGTGCGCCGCGCCACGGGGGGGACCGGCGCCACCCGGCCGATGAACTCGGCGGGCCGGACCTGCCGCTGGATGTCCCCGGAACTGATCGTTGCGATAAAGCTTGCGACCGTGAGGTCCCGCCGGAAGTCGAGCGCGCCGAGTACCGCTGCGGCGTCCTGCGGGCGAACGGCGAGAATGACCAGTTCCGAGCGGTCCAGCACCTGCTGGTTATCGCCAGCCACCTCCACGGCGGCATGGCGCTCGCTTAACTTGCGCGAACGATCGACGCTCCTGGGCGACAGGAGAATCGAAAGCCCGGGGACTTCCGCCTCGCAAAGACCCGTGACTACCGCCTCGGTAATCGTCCCGACACCGATGAAACCGACGTTCATCGGCCTACTCCGGTTCCTGCTTGAGCAGCAGCCGCTCCATGATCCGCGCGTAGACGCGGCGCAGGCCTTCGGCGTCGCTGGCCCGGATGCGCTCGTTGACCTGGTGGATGGTGCGGTTGATCACGCCGAATTCCACCACGTCGGCGCCGTGCAGCGCGATGAAACGCCCGTCGGAGGTGCCGCCGCCGGTGGACAGCTCCGGGTCGATTCCGCACTCCTCGCGCACGACGTCGCGGGCGGTCTCGACCAGCGGGCCGTGGGCGGTCAGGAAGGGCTCGCCGGCGGGGCGCCATTCGATCTCGTATTCGATGTCGTGGCGGCTTAGCAGGTCCTCGACCCACTGCTTGATCTGCTCGCTCTTCCACTGGTTGGTGAAGCGGAAATTGAAGCGCGTGACCAGTTCGCCGGGAAACACGTTGGTCGCGCCCGCGTCGGCCTGCACCTTGACGACCTGGAAGCCGGTCGGTGGGAAATGCTCGTTGCCCTCGTCGAGCGGCGTCGCGTACATGTCCGCGAGCACCGGGGCGAAGCTCTGGATGGGATTGCGCGCCAGGGCCGGGTAGGCGACGTGGCCTTGTTCCCCGCGAACGGTCATCGTGGCGCTCAGCGATCCGCGTCGCCCCACCCGCAGGGTGTCGCCGAGTTGTTCCGAGCAGGAGGGCTCTCCCACCACGCACCAGTCAATGGTTTCGTCGCGGGCGCTGAGCGTATCCATCACGCGGCGGGTGCCGTCCCTCGCCGGCCCCTCCTCGTCGCTGGTGATCAGAAAGGCAACGGATCCGCGATGATCGGGATGGTCGTGGGCGAAGTCGATGCCGGCGCGAACCATGGCCGCAATGCCGGTCTTCATGTCGGCGGCGCCCCGCCCTTTGAGCCATCCGTCGGTCAGTTCCGGTTCGAACGGGTCGTGTTCCCAGTCTTTCAGCGGCCCGGGCGGCACCACGTCCGTATGGCCGGCGAAGCACAGCACCGGCGAGTCGCCGCCGTGCCGCGCCCAGAGGTTCGAGACCTTGCCGAAAGGCATATGCTCGACACTGAAGCCGGCCTCCTCGAGCATGCCGGCAATCAGTTCCTGGCAACCCCCGTCCGCGGGGGTCACCGAGGGACGCCGCATCAACGCCAGGGCGAGATCGAGCGTTTGCCGGTCGCGGGAATCAGCCATCGCGCAGCAGCTCGTTCAGGGAAGTGCGCCGGCGGGTGCGTTCGTCCACCTGTTTGACGATCACGGCGCAGTAGAGCTGCGCCCGGCTCTTGCCGTCCGGCAGGCTGCCCGGCACCACGACCGATCCGGCGGGGACGCGTCCGTAGAGGACCTCGTCGCGGGCCCGGTCATAGATGCGGGTGCTCTGCCCGATATACACGCCCATGGCGATCACCGCGCCGCGCTCCACGATCACGCCCTCCACGATCTCCGACCGGGCGCCGATAAAGCAGTCGTCCTCGATGATGGTGGGCGCGGCCTGCAGGGGTTCCAGCACTCCGCCGATGCCCGCTCCCCCGGACAGGTGCACGTTTTTGCCGATCTGGGCGCAGCTTCCCACCGTGGCCCAGGTGTCCACGAGCGTGCCGCTGTCCACGTAGGCGCCGATGTTCACGTAACTGGGCATCAGCACGACGCCGGGAGCGATGTAGGCGCCCCGTCGCGCCTGCGCATCCGGCACCACGCGCACGCCGGAGGACTCGATGTCCCCGCCGGCGAATTTCGGCGGCACCTTGTCGAAATAGCGGGTATGGCCGCCGGAAATCTCGCGGCTGGGCGTTACCGCGAAGTACAGGAGCACGGCCTTCTTGAGCCACTCGTTGACCTGCCAGCCGTCGTCGGTGGGTTCGGCCACGCGGGCCTCGCCGCTGTCGAGCAGGCCGATTGCCTGGTCGATGGCAGCGCGCAGTTCGGCGGGCGCGCTGTCGGGCGCGAGATCCGCACGCTGTTCGTACGCGGCTTCGACGATGTTGCGCAGGTCTTGCACTTCGGCTCTCGGGAGTGATTTCCGCCGCTTATCCAACGGCGCGCGCAATTATCGCATTATGGGCCAGCAAATCCCTCGCCCGGTGTTGCCCCCTTCCCTTCGGAGCCACTTCGCGACGCTCCTGCCGGGAAGGGGGCAACACCGCGCTCCAGCTTGCGCGTGGTCCTTCGCCCTTTGTCGTTACCTTCTGCGCTGGAACCACTTCGCGACGTTCCTGCGCAGAAGGTAACGACAAAGGGCTCCAGTTTCTGCGGGACCGTTGGGATTGGCGGTGTATTGCGCCCCTTTGTGGAGGAAGCGTCGCGAAGTGGCTGACGTCACAAAGGGGCGCAATACACCGCCCGAGAGCGATTCAGGATGTGTGGAGGGTGAGGGCGAGCGTTGCGAGGCGGCGGCCCAGGGATTCGGCGAGGGTTTTCTCGTCGGACGTGAGGCCGTTCGCGCTGGTGCGCTCGACGTGCGATGCGCCGTACGGCGAGCCCCCGGACGTGGTCTTGCGTAATTCGGGCACGGTGTAGGGGATGCCCGTGATCAGCATGCCGTGATGCATCAGGGGTACGGCCAGCGACAGCAGCGTGGCTTCCTGGCCGCCGTGCATGCTGTTCGACGACGTGAATACCGCGGCGGGCTTGTCCACCAGGAGGCCCGAGACCCACTCGGCCGCGAGTCCGTCGAGAAAGTGTTGGACCGGCGCGCCGGGGGCGCCGAAGCGCGTGGGGCTGCCGAGCGCCAGGCCCGCGCAATCGCGCAGATCGTCCTTGCTTGCGTAGGGTGCGCCGCTTTCGGGGACTTCGGGCATCGCCTGGCCGGACTGCGCCGCAACGGGGGGCGCGGTGCGCAGCACGGCCTCGCAGCCGGGCGTCATTTCGATTCCGCGGCCGATGGCGCGCGCCAAGGCCTCGGTGGCGCCCTTGACCGAGTAATACACGACCAGGATCTTCAGTTCGCCGCTCATCTTCTGGGGGTCATACGACGATGACGGGGTCGGTGATGGTGTGGATGGGTTCGGCGCCGTCAGCGGTGATCAGGCTCAGGTCTTCCATGTGCGCCGAGCCGCCGATTCCGGTGTTCAGGACCGGGCAGTCGACGCTCAGGACCATCCCGGGCTCCAGCGTCAGGTCGTCCTTGATCCAGTAGGGCCGCCCCTCCTGGCCCGGCTCGTCGGTGTGAGTGAGCCCCACGCTGTGCGGCGAGAACGGGATGTCGAAGTCCAGCCCGGCGGCGCGAACGGCCTTCTGTCCGATCGGCGGGATTTCCGAATAGCGCAGACCGGGGCGCAGATGTTCGCGGATCGCTTCCCAGCCGATGTGCATGGCGCGGGTGGCGTCGCGCATCGCCGCGGCCGGTTCGCCAAGGAAAATGGTCCGCGCGAAATCGCCGTGGTAGTGCCAGCCGCTGCTGACGCAGTCCACGAAGAAAGCGGCCCCTTCCCTGAACTCGAAGTCCGCCACTTCCGTGATCATCCGGTCGATGGCCATGAACACGCCGGCGTTGCCGCGGCCGGCGGCCTCGGCGAAGAACGCCGCCCTCAGTTCCTGCGTGGTCGCTCCCTCGCGGACCGCAGCGACGGCGGCCAGCGCGGCCTCGGCGTTGGCCTGCGCGGCCAGCCGCATGAGTTCGATCTCGCGCGGCGACTTGACCAGGCGGATCTTGCGCAGGGTGTTGTCCGCCGGCACGGCGGTCGCCGACAGCGGCGAAGACTCCAGCATGGCCATGATCGCGATGTGGTCGACGCCGATTCGTCCGCCGGTCATATCCAGCGCCCGAGCCGCCCTGACCATCGCGAATTCCCGTTCGGCGCTTACGCCATGCCGTTCGGCAGCCGCCTCCACGGCCGCGCGCCGATGCAGTTCCAGCTCGCCCATCGGGACATCGCCCTTGTCCCGGTAAACGTGCAGCGCGCCCGCCGCGGGTTCGTCGTAATCGCCCTGGATGGCGGTGCCGCTGACGGCCCGGTGGGTGTACAGATAGGGCTCGACGTCACCGGAAAAGTTGGCATCGGCGTACACGTAGTAATAAAGGAACTGGGGCATGACCAGCGCCACCGGCTTCTTCGCATCGGCCGAAAGCAAGGCCATGCTGGGCGCGGCGAACCCCATCTTTCCCAGCTGCGGCCAGTAGCCGGTCAGGTGAAACACGTTGACGGGCTCGGCGACGATCAGCCCGTCCAGCGATTCCTCCTTCAGCACCTTTTCCGCCCGTTCGCGATTGAGCAGGGGACCGCCCTGAAGCAGCGACCCGCCCCGGGCGAAAGTTTCGCGGAAGGATTGCTGGCCGCCCATGGAAAGTTCCGGTTTTCGCTCGGCGACCGATTCTAATGCCTCCCGAATAGGCCGGAACGGCGGCCGGGGCTCCCGGGGCTGGCGCCGAGCGGGTAGAATTTCTGCCCATGTCCGCAGAGGTCTGCCGCCGCTACATCGTTTCGGGACGCGTGCAGGGCGTGTTCTTCCGCGCCAGCACCGCCAGCGTCGCGCACCGTCTCGGCCTGCGCGG
The DNA here is from genome assembly GCA_026707445.1 of Gammaproteobacteria bacterium. GTDB lineage: Bacteria > Pseudomonadota > Gammaproteobacteria > Steroidobacterales > Foliamicaceae > Foliamicus. The sequence continues at coordinate 3,854 of JAPOWV010000063.1, read as the reverse complement.
GCGCGCCAGGAACCTCCCCAACGGCAACGTGATGGTCCTGGCCCTGGGGCCGGAATCCAAGGTGGACGAACTGGCCGAGTGGCTGCGCGATGGGCCGCCGTCCGCGCAGGTAACCGAAGTTCAGCAGGCGGACGAGCCGCTGGACCAGTGGCAGCACCTCCCCGACTTCCGCACCCACTGACCCCGCTGCACCTACCCACCTGATCTTGACGCTCTCGGGCGTTGTATTGCGCCCCTTTGTGACGTCAGCCACTTCGCGACGCTTCCTCCACAAAGGGGCGCAATACACCGCCAATCCCAACGGTCCCGCAGAAACTGGAGCCCTTTGTCGTTACCTTCTGCGCAGGAACGTCGCGAAGTGGTTCCAGCGCAGAAGGTAACGACAAAGGGCGAAGGGACAGCAATGAGGGCGGGACGCCCTTGCTCCCAGGGAAGGGTCAGCGGCGAGCGCGCTCCGCCAGCAACCCGGTAGCTTCGGCGGCGCCGAGGTGTTCGGCTTCGTCGGAGCGGCGGTGCTTGTATTCCAGCGTGCCCTGCTTGAGGCCGCGGGAACTCACGACGACGCGGTGCGGAATGCCCACCAGGTCGGCGTCGGCCAGCTTCACGCCGGGGCTTGCGTCGCGGTCGTCGAACAGCACTTCCACGCCCTGCGATTGCAGTTCCCCGTAGAGCCGCTCGGCCGTCGTCCGCACCTCTTCGTCGCGGGCGATGTTCAGCGCCACGATCACGAGGCTGAAGGGCGCCATCGCTTCGGGCCAGATGATTCCGCGCTCGTCGTGGTTCTGCTCGATTGCCGCCGCCACCGTCCGGGTCACGCCCAGGCCGTAGCAGCCCATCTGCATGTGCTGCTCGGCGCCGTTCTCATCCAGCACGGCCGCGTTCATCGAACGGCTGTACTTGTCGCCAAGCTGGAATATGTGGCCGACCTCGATCCCCCGGGCGATTTGCAGACCGCCCCCGCCGCCCGGGCTGCGGTCGCCCTCGACGGCGTTTCGCAGGTCCACGCACTCGGGTTCGGGCAGGTCCCGCCCCCAGTTGACGTCCACGAAATGCCTGTCGCGCCGGTTCGCCCCGCAGGCGAAGTTCGCCTGGTGGCCGGCGGCGTGGTCCACGTAGGTGGTCACGGACAGGTTGACCGGGCCCACGAACCCCGGCGGGCAACTGGCCGCCTGCGCGACTTCCTGCGCGTTGGCCAGCTGCAGCGGCTTGGCGACCTTGGGCAGGGCCGTCGCCTTCAGTTCGTTGACCTCGTGGTCGCCGCGCAGCACCAGCGCTGCAACGCCGCCGCCCTCGGCCTTGACCAGCAGCGTCTTGAGGCAGTTCTCCAGTGGCCGGTCGAGGTGCGACGCGACCTGCCGCATCGTGCGCATGCCCGGCGTGTGCGCCTGCGACATGGCGTCGCCGGGCGCCTCCCTGTCGCCTTCGGGAGGAAGGGCGGGCGCCAGCTCCAGGTTGGCGGCGAAATCGTCGCCGTCGCACCAGACGATCAGGTCCTCGCCCGAATCGGCCAGCACATGGAATTCCTGCGAGCGCGAGCCGCCGATCTCGCCCGAATCGGCCTGCACCACGCGGTAGTTGAGGCCCAGGCGTTCGAATACGCGGCTGTACGCTTCGCGATAGTCGCCGTAGGTGTCCCGCAGCGAATCCTCGCCGAGGTGAAAGGAATAGGAGTCCTTCATGATGAATTCGCGCGCCCGCATCACGCCGAAGCGCGGGCGGATTTCGTCGCGGAACTTGGTCTGGATCTGAAAGAAGCTGACCGGCAGTTGCCGGTAACTCTTCAATTCGCGACGCGCGATGTCGGTGATCACTTCCTCGTGCGTGGGCCCGAAACAGTACTCCCGCTCGCCACGGTCGCGCATCTTCAACAGGAGGTCGCCGTAATCGTCCCAGCGGCCGCTCTCGCGCCACAGTTCGGCCGGATGAACGGCGGGCATCAGCACCTCGTGGGCCCCGATCCGCTCCATTTCCTCGCGCGTCACCTGCTCGACGATGCGGGCCACGCGCCAGCCCATGGGCATCCACGTGAACAGCCCGGAGGCCAGCCTGCGCACCATGCCGGAGCGCAGCATGAGGCGGTGGCTGGCGATTTCGGCGTCGGCCGGGGTCTCGCGCAGCGTGGCCAGGGGCAGTTTGGAAAGACGCATCGTGGGGTCGGAATGTCGGAGCGGCAATTGTAGTGGAAGCCGTTCAGGCGGGTCGGGAGGGGCTTGTGGCAGACTTGCCCGGATGGACGGCAACCGCGAGAAATTTGCCAGGGGCAGGGCGGCGATCCGCAAACGGGGCATTTACCTGTTCCCCAATCTGCTCACCAGCGGCGCGTTGTTTGCCGGCTTCTACGCCATCGTGGCCGGGGCCGACGGAAACTTCGTGAACGCCGCGGTTTCGTTGTACGTGGCGATGATTCTCGACGCCCTCGACGGGCGCGTCGCCCGATTGACCGGGACCGAAACGGAATTCGGCCGCCAGTACGATTCCCTGTCCGACGTGGTTGCCTTCGGTCTGGCTCCCGCGGTGGTCGTGTACCAGTGGGGCCTGAAATACATGGGCGATTACGGCTGGGTCTGGGACAAGGTCGGCTGGGTGATCGCCTTCCTGTTCGCGGTCGGGACGGCGCTGCGGCTGGCCCGATTCACCGCCCGGGAATCCGTGGGCGACAAGAACTTCTTCGAGGGCCTGCCGTGCCCGGCGGCCGCGGGCTTCGTGGCCGGGTTCGTGTGGCTGGCGGCCGATTCGCAATGGAGCGGCCTGCCGGTCCTTACGCTGGCGGGTTTCGTGACGCTGGCCACCGCGGTGCTGATGTGTGTGCGGATCGCTTATCCCAGCTTCAAGCATTTCGCGGTGAACCGGCGCCTGCGGTTTACCCAGATGGCGGCGATTCCCGTGTGCTTCGCCCTGATCGCGCTGGACCCGCCGCGCATGCTGTTCACCCTGTTCGGCGTCTACGTGGCGCTGGGCCCGGGTCTGCTGGCCTGGCGCGTTGTACAGAAGCAACGTCGCCGAGCGTTGCGCAAAGCCGCCGAGTGAGCAGCGTCGCGTCGCCACGGGCTGCTGGCGTTTACGCGCCCTGATGGGACAGGAAACCCGATTCAGCCAGGCGCAGCGCGATCTGCTGGACTTGATGGACACGCCCGTGTGGACGGCGCGCTCGGCGGTTGACCCGCCCGTGGGTGGCGCGCCCGCGACCGAAGGCGTTCCGCCTTCGCGGAGGGCGGGACGCCCTTCCCCCCAGGACGATTTGCGCCCGCCGGCCTCAATGCCGCCGGCTGCCGCCGCGCCGCCGGAACTCGAGGCGCTGCGCAGCAAGGTGGCGGCCTGCACGGCCTGCGCGCTGCATTCCGGCCGCACGCAGACCGTTTTCGGCGTCGGCAACCCCAGGGCCGACTGGATGTTCGTCGGCGAGGGGCCGGGCGAGGAGGAGGACCGCCGCGGCGAGCCGTTCGTGGGGCGTGCCGGCAAGCTGCTGGACGCGATGCTGCGGGCGATGAACCTGGATCGGACGACCGTCTATATCGCCAACATCGTCAAGTGCCGTCCGCCCAACAACCGCAATCCCGGCCTGGACGAAGCGGCCGCCTGCATTCCCTACCTCAAGCGCCAGATCGAGCTGATCGAGCCGCGGCTGATCGTCGCCCTGGGAGCGGTGGCGGCGCAGCGCCTGCTCGAAACCGACCGGCCGGTCGGCGCCATGCGCGGCAAACTGCACTACGCCGCCCACCTTGAACCGCCGGTGCTGGTCACCTACCACCCTGCCTACCTGCTGCGGTCTCCCGGGCAGAAGCGCAAGGCCTGGGAGGATCTGCAACTGGCAATGCGCGAGATGGACGTTCTGCAGGAGGAGCAAAGCGCCGCTT
>JAPOWV010000065.1 GCA_026707445.1 Gammaproteobacteria bacterium | reverse complement strand
CCCGGCGGGACGCGCCTTGCCACGAACCAGGGGAGACGCGCTGATGCGACGATACAGGCGTTACACGACACTCGTATCATCCCGTGTCCGGCGAAGTGATGGCCTGTCCGAGTTGATGCACGACCAGCGCGTACATGTAGCTGCGGTTGTAGCGCGTGATCACGTAGAAGTTGGGCAGCGCCAGCCAGTACTCGGGGCCGGCGGCGCCGTGCATCAGCAGCAGCCCGGCGGGAGTTTCATCCGGCATATCGCCGTCAAACAGAACGCCGTCCGAGCGCAGGGCGCCAAGCGTGGTGGGTGGCGACAGGCCCCGTTCCTGCGGCGTAGCCGTGCTGTTCCCGGCCAGCGTTGCGGGCATCGCAACCGGGCCCCCGCGGCGCCAGCCGTGATCGCTCAGGTAGCCCGCCACGCTGCTGAGCACATCGCGCCAGTTGGCGAACAGGTCGCGCCGGCCATCGCCATCGCCATCGACCGCATAGCGGCGGTAGCTGGACGGTATGAACTGCGCGCGCCCCATGGCGCCGGCATACGACCCCATGACTTCCGCCGCGTCGAGCGCGTCCTCGTTGTGCAGCACCAGAAAGTCCTTCAGCTCGCGGCGGAAAAAATCACCGCGCCGGGGATGATGAAACGCCAGCGTGGCCAGCGAGTCCAGCACCAGGTGCCTGCCGGTGATCCGGCCATAGCGGGTCTCGACACCGAGAATGCCCAGCACTACGGAGGCCGGAACCCCCGTATCGTTTTCCACCTCCGCCAGCGACTCGGCGTGCAGCCGCGAGAAGGCCTTCCCCGACGAAATCCTGCCGGAGTCCATGAATATCGCCCGGTAATCGCGCCATTCGACAGTGCGCTCAGGAGCACGGCTCATGGCCTCGATCACTTCGGGGCGGAACTGAGCGGAGGCGAGCAGTTCGCTTGCGTCGTCCCGGTCCATCCCCTCGTCGCGCACCAATTCGTCGATGAACTCACGGACCTCGGGATCATCCACGTCCATTGCGCCCGCGGCGAGCGGCGCGCACAAGGCGACTGGCAGAAGGAACTTGCGCAACACGGACTGACTAGCGGGCGAGATAACGCCTATCGGAACGGATGGCCATGAGGATACCGAAGCCGGCCAGGAAAGTCACATTGGCGCTTCCGGCAACGCTCACAAGCGGCAGCGGCAATCCTACCACCGGCAGAAGCCCGGTCGTCATGGCCGCGTTCAAGGCAAAACTGACGAAGAATCCGAGCGCCAGACTGGCGGCGACGATGCGGGAGTACCGCCACTGGGCGGCAAATGCGATCTGCAGCATGCGCACCGTAATCGCGATGAACAGGAGCATCGCGACGACAACGCCGACAAACCCGAATTCCTCGCCGATTACCGCGAATATGAAGTCCGTCGTCGGTTCGGGGAGAAATCCGAACTGAGCCTGGCTGCTGTCCATGAAGCCCTTGCCGAAGGCGCCCCCGGAGCCGATGGTGATCTTCGACTGAATAACGTGGTAGCCGACCCCCAGCGGGTCGGACTCCGGATTCAGCATGCTCAGAATTCGCTCGCGCTGGTAATCGCGCAGACTCACCCACAGCGCCGGAATCGCCAGCATGCCCAGCGCCGCGCTGCCGTAAATGTATTTGCGGTTCAGGCCGGCCAGAAGCAGGGCGATGAAGCCGAAACAAACGATCACGACTGCGGTTCCCAGGTCGGGCTGGCTGATGACCAGGCCGGCCGGCACCGCAATCAGCAGCAGGGCCGCCAGGGTCTTAAGAAAGTCGGGGCGTTCCCGCGAGCCATGAAAAAAGCAGGCCAGCATCAGCGGCGCCGCCAGCTTGGCGAACTCGGACGGCTGAAAGCGGACCCCCAGGGTCAGCCAGCGGCGGGCCCCGCCGCCCTCCTCGCCCACCAGCAGCACCAGGACCAGGAGGACCATTACCGCGCCGTATGCCCAGGGCGTGGCGCGGATCATGAATCGAGGGCTGATCTGGGCGAGAACCAGCATCAGCCCGATCCCGATCAACAGGCGCGATACCTGAAAGAGCATGATGTCGCCGCTGCCGCCGGATGCGCTGAACAGAATCGCCAGCCCGCCCGAAATCAGCAGCATTACCCAAACGAGCAGCCAGCCGTCCAGATTCAGGCGCGGCAGCACGCCCGCGCCCTGCCCGGCCGCCACCGCGTTCATTGCGCCCGGGCCACCAGGTCCGGCGGGGCATTGCCCGCCAGGTAGGTCTCCAGGAGACGGCTGGCCACCTCAGCGGCCGCTCCGGAGCCCGAGCCGGCGTTCTCCACGATCACCGCAAGCGCGATGACGGGATCGTGGACCGGCGCGAAGGCCACGAACAGCGAATGGTCCCGGAAGCGCTCCTCGACCTCTTCAGGTATTTCCTCGTCGTCCTGCGGCATCGCCCTCACCTGCGAGGTTCCGGTCTTTCCCGCGATCCGGAAGTCAAGCCCTGCGCCGGTTTCCCTGGCCGTTCCGAGCGGGCCATGCACGACGGCAACCATGGAATCGACGACCGTGCTCCAATGCTCCACCGCTTCCGGCGCAAGCGTACCGGTCTGTACCGGCGGCATCCGCACCAGGCTGCCGCCGGCCGGGTCACGGATGGCCTCAACCAGCCGCGGTTTGTAGCGACGCCCGCGCATCGCAAGCTGCGCGACCGCCTGAGCGAGTTGCAGAGGCGTCACGGTCAGGTAGCCCTGTCCTATGCCGGCGACCACCGTATCGCCGGGGAACCACCGCCGCTGCGCCGGATCGCTGAAATTGGCGCGCTTCCAGGCCCGGGACGGCACGATCCCGGCTGCCTCGCCGATCAGGTCCGCGCCGGTCGGCGCCCCGAATCCGAACTGAACGAGACTCTCGTGCAGCCCTTCAACGTTCATTTCACGCGCCAACTGGTAGAAATACACGTCGCAGGACTGCGCGATGGCGTCGTGGAGGTTCATCGCGCCGTGGCCCTCGCGTTTCCAGTCGCGAAAGAGGCGGCTGCTTCCGGACAGCCGGAAACTCCCCCGGCAGTTGATGGTGTGGCCAGCATCGCGGTGGCCGGCCGTCAACGCCGTAAAGGCCAGCATCGGCTTGATCGTCGAGCCGGGAGGATAGGCCCCGCGCACCGCCCGGTTGAACATGGGCCGGTCGATGTTGCGGCTCAGTTCGGCAAAGGCCTCCCGGTCCATGCCGACAACGAAATCGTTTGGGTCAAAAGCCGGACTGCTCACCAGCGCCAGCACGCCGCCGTCGTTGGGATCGATTGCGACTACGGCGCCCCGGCGCGAGTCCATCGCGGCGTACGCTTCGGCCTGAAGGTTTCTGTCGATCGCCAGCAGCAGGTCGGCCCCCGGTTCGGGTTCCCGTTCGCGCGTGCGTGAAAGCGGCCGGCCGTGAGCATTGGTAACAACTCGCTCGCTGCCCGCGCTTCCGCGCAGGTAGTCCTCGTAACTGCTCTCCACGCCGGTCTTGCCGAGGTGGGAGATTCCCGCGTACTCCTCCGGTTCCAGGCGCTCCTTGTCCTCGGCGCTGACCTCGCTCACGTAACCCAGTCCGTGAGCGCCGGCCGCGCCCAGGGGGTATTCTCTGAGAAGCAATCCTTCGATGTCCACGCCGGTGAACTGGTGGCGCGCGACGGCAAACCGGGCGATAAGCTCATCGCTCAGGCCAGTCCGTATCGGGATGGCTTCAAAGGGCTGCGAGCGTCTTGAGGATTCAACCAGTTCGGACTGATCCTCCCGCTTCAGGATTCCGGAATGCGCCAGACGCCCAAGCGTACCGGCCATGTCATCGACCTGTTCCGGCACCAGGATCAGCCGGAATCCGGCCCGGTTCGCCACCACCACTTCGCCGTTGCGATCGAGGATGATTCCGCGCCGGGGCGGAACCTTGCGTCCCTGCACCTGGTTTCCCAGCGCCTGCCGGGCGTAATAGCCGTGCTGGATCAATTGCAGATAACCGAGCCGGGCAAGCAGCGCCAGCGACAACAGGCCGAGCAGAAAGGCCATGTAGGTGGCCCGCCGAACAAGCGTTCCCCGCCCGACGTGTTCGCCTTTCGGTCTGGTCGCCATGCGCGGGCCCCGGAAAATCTAGACCTTGAGGAACAGGAACGCGATCAGGATCAACACGCCCCCGCTCATCAGGCTGTTGGCGATGCCGGCCCAGGAGCCGACGTAACCGAACCAGCCCCCGATCAGCACCACCACACCCAGGTACGCCGCCAATATCAGCATCGCCAGGAGAAACCTGAGCCAGGGCGGCGAGGAGACGATCCGGGGGCGCATATTGGCGGCGAGGAAGACCAGCACGGTCGCCGCCAGAGCGTACAGACCCAAAGGCGAGCCCACCAGCAGGTCCTGAAGCAGCCCGGCGGCGGCCGCGACCGCAAGCCGCGCGTTCTCCGGAGCGGCAAGGACCAGCCAGATCAGCGCGACGGCCAGCCAGGGGGGCTGCCACAGGTCCAGGAGCCGGGGCAGCGGCACGATGCTTATCAGTAAAGCCGCGCCTACAAGCGCGTAATTCCGCGCAACGGCGCCGTCCGTCATGATCCCGCAGCCGCGGCGCCGGGCGACTCCCCATTGGCCGGTCCCGGTTCGCCGGCCGGCGGCAGCGGCTCCGAACGCAGCAACAGCACTTGGCGCGGACTTTCGAGGTTGGCGGAGGGCGACACGAACGCCTCCAGGAAAGCTTCGGCCGGAGAGTTGCGGACATCCTCCACCACACCGACTCTCAATCCCGCAGGAAACAGGCCACCGGCCCCCGAACTGACCAACGTATCTCCCTGGATCACGTCGGCATGGGACGGCACAAAGGGCAGCAGCAGGCGATGATCCCTGCGGCCGGTGCCCAGGGCGATCGCCCGCAATCCCGTGCGTTCGAACATCACCGGCAGGGCGTGACTGGCGTCACTGATCAGCAGCGCCTCCGAAGTGACCAGGTAATCGCGGGTTACCTGACCGACCACCCCGCCCGAACCGACTACCGGCTGGCCGATATACGCTCCCTGCCGGCTGCCCTTGTTCAGCGTCACGCGGTGGCGGGAGGGATCCGGATTTGCCGGCAGGGTCTCGGCCGTGAGATTGTTCGAGCCGAGCTGGGCGTTGAGCGTGTGCAGCGAACGCAACTCTTCGTTCTCGGTTTTCAGTACCGCCATTTGCTGCAGGTCCACATCCTGGCGCAACAGCCGCGTGCGCAGTTCCCGGTTTTCGCGCATCAAAGACGACTGATCGCGGAAATAGCCCTGAACCCCGCGAAAGCCGCCGGAAAAGAGACGCACGGTCGCCTGAACCGGCACAAGGATCAATTCGCCGATCCCGCGCACCTTCTGGATGGCGGGAAAGTTCGCCTCAACCACCAGCAGGCCGAAACTCAAAAGGCAGATCAGGAGACATTCGCCCGCGCGGCTCAGGCCTTTTCGTCTTCGGAAGCGATCCGCCTTAAGTGTTGCGGTCCCCCGGGTCACGGCGCTACCCCATCGGACCCCTCAGTCCCACTGCGTGCCGTTTAACTGGTTGGCGAAAGCAACCGTGCCCTGGGTTTCCACCAGGTGACCGCAACCGCGCACCACGCAGGTCAACGGATCTTCGGCCACAAAAGCGGGCACTGCGGCGCGTTCCCGAATCAGTGAATCCAGCTTCGGCATCAGCGCGCCGCCGCCGGCGAGGACCAGGCCCCGCTGACTGATATCGGCGCCCAGCTCCGGCGGGGTATGCGACAGAACATCGAGCACCGCCTGCACGATTTCCTCGAGGGTATCATTCAGGGCGTCACGCACTTCGTTGCTGTTCAGCGTGAACTGGGAGTGCAGGCCGCGAGACAGGCTGCGTCCGTGCAGCGTGATCTCCTTGATTTCCTCGCCCGGGTAGGCGCTCGCCACCTCCCGCTTGATGACTTCCGCCTGACTGGGCCCGATCGACATCCCGTGGTTGCGCCGCACGTACTGCACGATGGCGTCGTCCATCCGGGTTCCGCCGGCCTTGACGGAGCGCGCGTAGACCACGCTTGACATCGAAAGTACCGCGACTTCGGAGGTGCCGCCCCCGATGTCCACCACCATGTTGCCGCAGGGGCGATGCACCGGCAGCCCCGCGCCGATAGCCGCGACCATGGGCTCGTCCACGACGAAAACCTCGCGCGCGCCCGCGTCGCGGGCCGATTCCTCAATGGCGCGGCGATCCACCGGCGTGGCGCCATGCGGGACGCAGATCACCAGGCGCCGGACCGCCGGGCGAAAGAAACTCTGGCCCAGGGCCTTGATCATGAAATGCTTGAGCATCTGCTCGGCAACTTCGTAGTTGGCGATTACGCCGTCCTTCAGGGGCGTGACGATTCGCAGGTCGCGCGGCGTGCGCCCCAGCATGCCGAAGGCTTCGGTGCCGATGGCCAGCACGCCGCCCGAACTGATGTCGGCGCCACGGCGAAGCGCGACGACGGAAGGTTCGTTCAGGACGATTCCCCGTCCGCCAACGTACACAAGGGTGTTGGCGGTGCCCAGATCTATGGCCAGATCGACGGACAGCCGCTCAACGAAACCACGGACAAAATTGCTCATCGGCGCCGCGCACCCCTGGGAGCGGACACTCCCCTGAAACCCGGTGAATCATAGCAGATCGGGCAAAACAGCCCTATAGTATTCGCCACCGAATGAACAACCTTCAGACACCCGGGAACCCGAAGCCGGCCGAGGATTTCTCGGACGAGGAACTGCTGCGCGTGGCGCAGTTGACCCGCCTTGGGCTGGAGGAAGGCGAGAAAGAGGAGTTGATCAGCACCTTGCGCCGGATCATCGGATTCGTGCAGGTATTGCAACAACTTGACACCGGGGGCGTGGAACCCATGGTGCATCCGCTGGATCTCGTCCTCCCCCTGCGCGCCGACGAAGTGACCGAGACCGATGTGCGCGCCGACGCCCAGGCCTGCGCGCCGGATGTCGTCGACGGTCTTTACCGTGTGCCGAAAGTCATCGAATAGCGCGACCAGAGCCTCATGATCGACTTTTCCCTTTGCGGGCTTCGACGGGCCCTGGACGCGGGCGACATCGGCAGCGTGGAACTCACGCAAGCCTGTCTTGACCGCATAGAAGAACGAAATTCCGAGCTGAACGCGTTCCTGACCGTGTGCGGCGAAACGGCGCTCGACGAAGCGCGCCGGGCCGACGCCGGGCGAGCCGGCGGCGGCCCCCTGGCGGGGATTCCGATCGCGCACAAGGATATCTTCTGCACCCGGGGCGTGCGCACTACGGCCGGATCGCGAATCCTGGACAATTTCGTGCCGCCCTACGACGCCACCGTCGTGGAGCGGCTGGCGCAGGCCGGCGCGTTGCTGATCGGCAAGACCAACATGGACGAATTCGCGATGGGCTCGTCCAACGAGACAAGCTATGCCGGCCCGGTGCGCAATCCCTGGAACCTCTCCCGCTCGCCGGGCGGATCGTCGGGCGGTTCGGCCGCCGCCGTAGCCGCCGGCCTGGTTCCGGCGGCGACCGGCACAGATACCGGAGGGTCGGTGCGCCAGCCTGCGGCCCTGTGCGGGCTGACCGGCTTCCGGCCCAGCTACGGGCGGGTGTCGCGCTACGGAATGATCGCGTTCGCCTCGAGCCTGGATCAGGCCGGCTCAATTACGCGCACGGCCGAGGACGCGGCCATGCTGCTGGACAGCATGGCCGGCCATGATCCGCGCGACTCGACCAGCGCGGAGCGCGACGGCGAAGACTATTCGGGACCCCTGCAGGGCCTGAAGGGCAAGGCGCTCAAAGGGGTACGGGTAGGTATCGTCAAGGAGTTCATGGACGAGGGCCTTGAGGCCCGCTGCCGGCAGGTGTTCCTCGACAACATGGAGACCCTGCGCGGCCTGGGCGCGGTCGTTACCGAGGTTTCGCTGCCACGGCTGCCGCTCTCGGTTCCGGTCTATTACGTCGTCGCGCCCGCCGAGTGCTCGTCCAACCTTTCGCGCTTCGACGGCGTTCGATTCGGTCTCCGCGAAGCCGGCGCCGACAGTCTGGACGAACTCTATACGAGGACCCGCCGGGCGGGCTTCGGCGAGGAAGTCAGGCGCCGCATTCTGGTGGGCGGCTGGGTGCTCTCCAAGGGATACTTCGACGCCTATTACCTTCAGGCCCAGCGCGTGCGCCGGTTGCTGGCGGCCGATTTCACCAAGGCCTTCGAAACGGTGGACCTGCTGGCGGGCCCGACCGCGCCCGCTCCGGCGTTCGGGATCGGCGAGAAAATCGACGACCCGATCCAGATGTACCTCAACGACGTCTATACCATCGGCGCCAGCCTGGCCGGAATTCCCGCCATTTCGATTCCCGCCGGTACGGTGGACGGACTGCCGGTGGGACTGCAGCTCATGGGCCGGCCGTTCGCCGAAACGGACGTATTGCGCGCCGCGCACGCCTACCAGCTGGAAACCGACTGGCATCGCCTCTGGCCGCCCGGCGCCTCGGCCCCCGTCGGCGAGGCTTGACGGGAGATCGCGCGATGGAATTCGACGTCGTCATCGGGCTGGAGATCCACGTCCAGCTCGCCACGCGCAGCAAGATGTTCTCGGGCGCATCGACGGTGTTCGGGGCCAGTCCCAACACCCAGGCCTGCCTGGTGGATCTCGGTTTTCCGGGCACGCTGCCGGTCGCGAATCGCGAGGCCGTGGCCATGGCCGCCCGATTCGGACTGGCGACCGGCGGCGAAATCGCGCGCCGTTCGGTATTCGCGCGCAAGAACTACTTCTATCCCGACCTGCCCAAGGGCTACCAGATTTCCCAGTTCGAACTGCCCATCGTGAGCGGCGGTTCGGTGGAAGTGGCCGTTCCCGGCACGCCGCCCCGGCAGATCGAACTGACCCGCGCGCACCTCGAGGAGGACGCGGGAAAGTCTCTGCACGACGCCATGCCCAACGCCACCGGCGTGGATCTGAACCGGGCCGGCGCGCCGCTTCTCGAAATCGTCACGGAGCCGCAACTGCGGTCCCCGGAGGAGGCCTCCGCCTGCATGCGCGGCATCCACCAGCTGGTGACCTGGATCGGTATCTCGGACGGCGCGATGCAGGAGGGTTCGTTGCGCTGCGACGCCAACATCTCGCTCAGGAAGCCCGGAGACGCGGAGTTGGGGACCCGCACGGAAATCAAGAACCTCAATTCCTTCCGGTTCGTGGAGCGCGCGCTGCATTCCGAAATCCTGCGCCAGGCCGACGTGCTGCGCCAGGGCGGAACGATCGCCCAGGAGACCCGCCTGTACGACTCCGGCCTGGATACGACGCGGCCGATGCGCGACAAGGAGCAGGCCAACGACTACCGCTACTTCCCCGATCCGGACCTGCCGCCGCTGGCCCTGGAGCCGGGGTTCCTGGAGGACCTGCGCGGAACCCTTCCCGAGCTGCCGCAGGAACGCCGCGCCCGGTTCCGTTCCGACTACGGCCTGCCCGCCGAAGACGCCCGGCGGCTATGCGAGAGCCGCGCCGCGGCCGACTATTTCGAGGCCGCGGGCAAGGCCTGCGGGGACATGCAGCTGGCGGCGCGCTGGACCAGCGGCGAACTGGCCGCCGCGCTGAATCGCGACGGGCTGGACATCGCCGACAGCCGGGTGAGCGCCGGCGATCTGGGAGTGCTGCTGTCCCGCCTGCGCGACGGGTCGCTGTCGGGCAAACTGGGCAAGGAAGTGTTCCAGGCGATGTGGGCCGGCGAAGGCAGCGCCGACGACATCATCAAGGAGCGCGGACTTCGCCAGATTTCGGACGCCGGAGCGCTTGAAGGCGTCATCGATGAGGTCATGGCTGAACACGCCGAACAGGTCCGGCAGTACCGGGAAGGCAACACCCGCGTGTTCGGGTTTCTGGTCGGCCAGGTCATGCGCGCCACCAGGGGCCAGGCCAACCCGCAGATCGTCAATGAGCTGCTCCGCAAACGCCTTTAGCCGCATGCCATGGCGCTTCGATATCGCCAGCCGGGCTTTTCGCCCTGCATCTCCTTCCGGGGAGCGTCGGCGGCAGGACAGCCGCCGCCGAGCCCCAGGGATGGGTTCATGCGTCTCCCCGGAAGGAGATACAGGGCGAAAAGCCCCAGGTAGCATGAACTTTGCGGACGTGCGGCAGTAGATGAGCACTTCCGCTATTCGTACGCGCGAGTTGACGCGGACGTACCGTATGGGGACTAATACGGTGGTCGCGCTTTGCGATGTAAGCCTGGCGGTGCGGCCGAACGAGTACCTGGCCGTCACGGGCCCGTCCGGCTCGGGAAAATCGACGCTGATGAACCTGCTCGGCTGCCTGGAGACGCCCACCGCGGGAGACTATTGGCTGAACGGCGTGCACGTGTCGCGCATGAACGGCCGCGAGTTGGCCAGGGTGCGCAACCGGCAGGTGGGTTTCGTGTTTCAGACCTTCAATCTGCTGGAGCGCTGCAGCGCCGTGCAGAACGTGGAGGCGCCCCTGATCTATGCCCGGATGCGCCGCCGCGAACGCCTGAAGCGGGCGACCGAGGCCCTGGAACGGGTCGGGCTGGCCGACCGCCTTGCGCACCGGCCCAGCCAGCTCTCGGGGGGACAGCGGCAAAGAGTGGCCATTGCGCGCGCGCTGGTGACCCGGCCGCGAATCTTGCTGGCGGACGAACCCACGGGTAATCTGGACTCCACGACCGGAGCGGAAGTCCTGACATTGTTCGATTCCCTGCACAGTGACGGTCACACGCTGATCGTGGTTACCCATGACGCCGGCATCGCGGCGCGGGCCGAGCGCAGGATCGAGATGCTGGACGGCAGGATCACGGCCGACAGCGGCGCAGGAGCGGAAGCCTGTGCGTAATTCCTCCTTTGCGTGGCGCGTCGGTGCGGCTTTCGGAATGATGCTGGTCATGGCCGGCTGCGCCGAGGAACCGGCGCCCGAACCGCAGGCCTACGACCAGGCGCCCGTGGAGCTTCGCGACATCCGCGTGTTCGTGGAGGCCGCCGGCGCCGTCGAACCGCTGCGCACAGTCGAGCTGAAGTCCAAGGCTTCCGGCGAGATACTTGCGATCAACGCCGAAAACGGCGACCCGGTGCAGCGTTCCGCCCTGCTGGTGCGGATCGACAAACGCATCCCCACCAACAACCTGGCCCAGGCCGAGGCGGCACTGAAAGCCGCCGAATCGCGCCAGTCCATCGCCGAACTGCAGATGGAGCGGGCGGAGAGGCTGGTGGCCGATAACACCATCACCGACGCCGAGTACGAAGAAACGGCGCTGTCGCTCTCGGAGGCCGAGGCGCAACTGGTTCGCGCCCGCGTGGACGTGGAAAACGCCCGCATCGCGCTGGACGACACCGACGTGCTGGCGCCGATCGACGGCACCATCATCGAGCGCAACGTCGAGCCCGGACAGGTGATCTCATCGCCGACCCAGGACGTGGGCGGCGGCACACTGCTGTTGCGCATGGCCGATCTGGGCCGGGTCCTGGTGCGCACCCGCGTGGACGAGACCGACATCGGCAAGATCAACGCCGGAATGCAGGCGCAGGTCAAGGTGGCGGCTTATCCGAACCGCGAATTCGCCGGTTACGTGGAGAAGATCGAGCCGCTGGCCGTAATCGAACAGAACGTCACGATGTTCTCGGTCCTGATCCTGCTCGACAACCCCGACTCGCTGCTGCTGCCGGGCATGAACGCCGAGGTGCAGATCAAGATCGCCGAGGAACTCGAGGCGCCCTCCGTGCCGATGGCGGCGCTGCGCACGATCGACGACATCGAGGCGACGGCGCACATGCTGAACTGGCCGTACGGCAACCTTCACGACGCGGTCATGAAGGAAAGAGAAGAGACCGGCGACGGCGGGCAGGCGGCAACGATACGGCCCGATTCCAGGGATTCCGCCCGCCAGCAGAACCGGACCGGGCAGCGCCCGCAGCCCAGCCCCGAACAGCGCGAGGCCATGCGCAGGGCCATGGGCGACGCGATGCGCAATCAGCCGCGGCGCGTGGGACGGCCCTGGACCGGCGGCGCGAGACCGGGCGGCGGCCCCGGCCGGCGTTTCCTGCGGCAGGAACCGGATTACGATTTCAGGGCGGAATACTGGGTGCTGGTCATGCGCGACGACGGACCGGCGCCGGCCTGGGTTCGCACGGGCTTGAGCGACTTCGAGTACTCGGTCGTGCTGGCGGGACTCGAGGAGAACGACGAGGTGCTGCTGCTGCCCAGCGCGGGACTGTACGAATCGCAGTCCAACCTGCGCAACTGGATGCGCCGGCGCGCCGGCGGCCTCCCCGGCATCGGCTAGAGGTATTCGAGGATCTCGATCGCGGCGCGTTCGCCGGACTCCATCGCACCCTCCATGCCGCGATTCAATTGCGCGGTGTGTTCTCCGGCAAAGTGCATGCGGCCATGCGGCTCGGCGATCGTCTGGGCAAACGCCGTAATCTGACCGGGCTTCCAGTAAGCGTAGGCGCCGCCGGCATACGGATTATTGGACCATTTCCACAGGTAGATCGGTTCCAGCGCGTCCTTGAGTGACGGACGCAGCCGGAACAGCTCCGCCGTCACTTCGGCGATCGCGGCTTCCTCGTCCATATGCGCCAGTTTCAATGCGAAATGACCGTTCACATAGACTAGGCAACTGGTGACCGCGTCGGGACTGCCCGGGTCGTTCTTCAGCGCCATGAACCGCCCGGGCAGCGCGTCCGTCCACATGCTCGGCGCCATGCCGTCCTGTTCCCAGTAGGGTTGCTTCACCGCGTAGTGGACCTGCGTGCACGGCGTATAGCCGAGGTTGTCGATCGCCTCCCTCTGCACGGCCGGCGGCTCCGGATCCAGTCCGATCCTCCGCAGCGCCGAAAACGGAATGGCGATGATCGCGCGCGCGCCATTCAGCCGCCGCCCGTCCTCCAGGCTGATCTGCACCCGATCGCCCTGGTCGGCGATCGCCGCAACGGGGCTGTCCAGCAGCACGTCGCCGCTCAGGTTGCGCGCCATCGCCTCCGGAATCCGCTGGTTCCCGCCCTTTGCGGCCCCGCCCTGGCCCGGCCAGTTGGCCTGGTGGATCGCGAAACTGATCGTGTGAAACATCATCAGGGCGGACAGGTCGTGGTGATCGGTTCCGTAACTCGAATTGTGTCCCACCCCCAGTTCGACGCCGGCTTCAGCCAGGCCCGCCTCCGTGAGCACCTCGCCGACCGGCCGGTCCCATGCGGCAAACTCCGGCCGCCGCCAGGCGCCCAGGTCCGATTCCGGATACGGGTTCAACTCGGCATAGACCTGGTAGGGCGGTCGCGACGGCATCATTTGCCGGGCCCAGTCCTGCCGGTACGGATTGAGCGCATGACCCGGCCAGTCGTCCTCGCTGATCAACTGGCCCTGGACGCAGTACAGCATCTCGCCCTCGCGGGGCTCGGTGCGCGGGCGCACGGGCCCGATCTCCACGCCGTACTGCCTGGCCGCGTTCAGCAGCCGCGCATAACCGCCACCCATTCCGCTTGCACCCAGTTCCGGATGCCCGGGAACGATGTCGTCGGAAACGGTATGGAGCCGGCCGCCGAACCGCGACGTCGCCTCCACCACCATCACGCTCACACCCAGTTCCTCAAGCAGCAGCGCCGCGTTCAGCCCGGCCAGGCCGGCGCCGATCACGATCACTTCCGCATCGAGACCGCCCCCGGTCTGTGCACCCCGCAAGGCGCGCGGCAGCATCCACGAGCCGGCCAGGGCCGTTCCACCGGCCAGAAAACGCCGGCGCGTAGAGCGCCCGACGATCTGTTGCCCTGCCTTATTCATTATGGGCCTCGTGATCCGCTTTTGAGTTTGCATCATAGACGGACACGAATCCAGAGCGTTCAGTTATATTTCCCACAGGATCGCTTTACGCCGGAGGAGGCGAATGCCTGATCACGCACTTGGGGCAGAACACCGTGGTCTGTCCATCGACACCGGGGGCTACTCGCGCAGGCGCTTCATCGGGTCCGGAGCATGCGCGCTGGCGGTGGCCGGGCTGCCGGCCGCGGCGCGCGCGGTCACGAACTACAAGGGTCATGACGTCATCGTTGTAGGCGCCGGCCTGTCGGGCCTGCACGCCGCCTGCATCCTGCAGGAGCAGGGGCTTGACGTCATGACGCTGGAAGGCCGCAACCGGATCGGCGGTCGCGTTTACACGCTCATGGACGTGCCGGGCAAGCCGGAGGCCGGCGGCGAATGGATGGGCGCCAACTACGCCCGGATGATCGACACGGCCCAAAGGCTCGGACTGGAAATGCTGGGGCCGGACGACGTGTCCGACATTCGCGAATGGTGCTACCGCATCCGGGGCGAATACATCCTGGCCGCGGACTGGGAAAGCCATCCGCTCAACCCCACGGAGGGCGACGACCGGCGGATCCTGCCCCACCGCATGCTGTTCGAACTGTCGCACAAGAACAATCCGCTGTCGGGCCAGCCTCTGGATGCCTGGATCACGCCCGAGTTCGCGCGCTTCGATATTCCCCAGACGCACTACCTCAAGGAGTATCTCGGTTTCGACGACGAAACGATCCGCCTGATGAACGTGGTGATCCATACCGACCACATGGACAACACCTCGGCCCTGCATGAAATGCGCCGCTATGCGGTGGGGGAATTCAATGCCTCGCGGGCCCTGGCCAACGCCGGCCAGCCCGCCTGGGTGCAGATCAAGGGCGGCAACTCGCGCCTGCCGGAAGCCATGGCCGCATCCCTGGACAACCCGGTGGAACTGAACAAGACCGTTTATGCCTTCGAGGACAAGGGCAAGGAGGTGACCGTGCATTGCATGGACGGCACGCGCTACACCGCCCGCCAGGTCATCTGCTCGACGCCCTGGCCGGTCCTGCGCAAGGTCAAGTTCGCGCCGCGCCTGCCGGCGCGCATGGAACGGGCGATCGACGAAATCGACTACGGCACCTCCATCCAGGTGCACTTCCTGCTCAGGAAGAACTTCTGGGAGCTCGACGAAATGCCGGGCAGCATGTGGACCGACGAACCGTTCGAGCGCTTCGGCGTCCATCACCGGGGCCCGAACGGCGAGGCGACCTCCGCGGTCGCCTTCATCAACGGCAACGAGGCCTACAAGTACGACTTCATGACCGACGAGCAGGTCAGCGAATACACGATGCGCGAACTCGAGCGGGTGCGGCCTTCGCTGAAGGGAGCGCTCGAACCGATCGGGATCCAGTCCTGTCATCGCGAAGTCCACGGCGGCGGGGACTGGGTGTTCTGGCGTCCCGGACAGGTCGGGCAGTTCGCCGCCCACATGCGCGAAGCCCACGGCAATATTCATTTCGCGGGAGAACACACGGCCCTGATGGAGCGCGGCATGGAGGGCGCCTTCGAGTCGGGTGAGCGCGCCGCGGTGGACGCGCTGCTCCGCGCCTGAGTTCCACCATGAGAATCCTGGTTGTTGCGCTCTTGTGCGCTCCATTGGCCGCGGTCGCGGCGACTGAATATGATCCCCTCGCCCGCGATCTCCTGATCCTGACGGACTGGTTCGAAGGCGAGTTCGACAACGAGGAGCAGCGCTGGTTCCAGGCGGACCCGCGTTCCAGTACGCCGGAGGAAGAGCGGCATGTGCGCGTGCACACGACGCACAAGCGCATTGAAGCACCGGAGTTCGGCGAACATGTCTTCTACGTGGAGGAGTACACCCACGACGACCCCGAAAGGGTCTTCCGCCAGCGGCTGGTCATCTTTTCCTCAGCCCCGGAGGCTGGCGGGATCCGCATGCGGCAGGGCTTCTTCAACGAGCCGGAGCGCTTTCTCGGCGCCCAGCACAATCCGGGCCCTTTTGTCGATCTCAAGGCCGGGGACGCCTTCTTCCTGGACGAGTGCGACGTCTACTGGAAACGCGTGGCCGGGCAGTTCGAGGGCGGCATGCGACCGAAAGCCTGCGTGTTCGGCGAGGGCGAGTTGCGCCGCTATTCGGTCCACGATCTCTATCTTTCCGAGACCAAGTACTGGAGAGTGGATTCCACCTTCCTGGTCGCGGACGACAGCCTTCACGTCGGCATGCCGGCGGACCAGCCCTTCGAGTTGCGCCGCGTGAAGCGCTTTATCTGCGGTATCACCTTCGACCCGCGCGGACCCGAGCCCCAGGAGATCACGGACATTTCGCTGCACAGCCAGGGTGGATCGGCAGACGTCACCCGGGAACGCGACGGCCAGGAATTCACGCTGCTGATGCGCGACAAGGAATACCCGTATTACTCGACGCGGCCGGATTTCATCTATTTCTCGATCCGCCGCAAGGGAGAGCTCGCCTCGGTCGTGTTTACCGTCAACGACCCGGACTCGCGATCGCTGGCCGTGAACACCGGAGACCTGGTGGCCTCGTGCTATCGGGACGGTTACGAATTCCGCGAGTCGCTGGAGGAGTTGGCGATTGTCGGCGGGGAGCGCTGAGATGCCCGGAAAGAACCGTTACCCGCCGGAGTTCGGCCGAACCGCCCGGGCGGCGTTACTTGCAGGCCTGATGTTTGCGCTGACCGCCGGCGCGGATGCGCCGGGCCCCGCCACAGGGCCGATGGGGCAGGCTTCCGGTTCCATCCCGGGCGGGTCCGCCAATGCAGCGCAATCCGGCTCGGAACAACCGCGAGCCGAACCGGACCCTGCGGCAATGCGGCGCGGGCGCATCCTTTTTCTGCAGTGCACGGCATGTCATTCCCTCAAGCAGGGCGAGGAGCACAAGGTCGGTCCCAATCTTCATCGTGTGATCGGGGCTCCGGCGGCCCACAAGCCGGGCTACGTCTATACGGACTCCCTGAAGGAATCGGGAATTGTCTGGTCTCGGCAGAACCTCAGCCGTTTCCTGGCGGATCCTTACGACCTCGTCCCGGGAACCTCGATGGTCTTCATCGGAATACAGAGAGGCGCCGATCGCGCCGCATTGATTGCCTACCTTGAGCAGGCAACGCGCTGACTCCATATGACCGGGAGCCGCTGACTGCTCGGGCTCCTTTTTCGATGTCGTCTTAAGCAGCGATATCCACGTAAGCGGATTTCGTGGATGGCAGAGGCACAGTGAGACCCTCCCGCTTGAGGCCGTCGATGTGAAACTCGATCGCCTCCTTCATCCTGGCCTCGGTCTCTTCCTCCGTCCGGCCCGTGGCGACACAACCCGGCACATCCGGCGAATATGCCGAAAATCCGGTCTCAGTCTTCTCCAGAACAATCAGATATCCCATTTTTTCAACCCCGCTTGCCGACGAATGTTGCTGAGAGTGCCAATGGCAAGCTCATCGCCGGAATGTCCGGCCACTGTCACCAACCCGCGTTTCTCCGGATGCCTGAATTGCCTGTGACTGCCACGCATACGCACTTGGTACCAGCCATCCGCCTTGATCAATCGAATAACATGCCTCACCTTCATCGGCGAAACGCACCTCCGTTGCACCCGGCTGCATAACGTCTCGAATCATCGGTGGCAAAAACAGAGAACGGGAACAGACCGGGTAGTTGTGCTCACATTTGACTCCTTCAACATCCCACTAGTTTGCGGGCTGCGGACACTAGCATACACCTCCTGACCGGGATGCGGCGCCCACAGATGTTTCCGCGGAAACGCCTACGGCGCTGAACGCGGAGCGCGGGCTTGCCGTCGACGCGCAGACCGCCCGCTGCGGCTGGGGCAGCGAGCGTATGGACAACGAAATCGCCATCGAAGGACTGTGCTGGCAGGCGGGGCATCAATAGGCATCAGCGAAAGAAAAGAGTCTGGTGCTGGATACAATCCGGCGTGGAAGGAGCGCCTCGACTGCGTGCCGATTGCTAGGCAACAAAGTGAAATTGAATTTATCAAATCGCCGGCAAGCCTTGATTTTGATCGGCGAAAAAGACTTCGAGTCTCATCTGATTGCGATCAGGGATTTGCTGCGGAGAAATAGGAAAGCGGAGGCCGCGACAGCAAGGAAGATCAAAAAACTGGCAAAGCAGTTGCGAGCCGCAGGTGGTCGAGATCCAGAAGAGGCTATGCATCTTGGCGACTACTACGCTGATGAGGCGTACCTAAGTGGCGTTCAAGATGCCGCCCACAGCATGGCGGCCGTGGGCATGCTGGCTCCCTTAGTCGAATCGCTCTTTGTCTCAATCTTCGGTGGCCTGCGAAAACTGAATCGAGACAAAGCGCTGAGCTCGTCGGAGAATCCAAGGCTTGCGGCATCCCAAGACCAATTCTGGGATCCCCGCTTCAAGATCAAGAGCAAATCGAACCGGCGCGACATTGTTGCCGGTATCCGGCAACTCGCAAGTGCAATCGGACTTTCGGAACATTTACCGCCCGATTACGACAAAACGCTTGCCGCGCTCTTCCAGTATCGCAACATGATGTTCCACAATGGCTTCGAGTGGTTGAAGGACGAGGGAATAGGAATTAAGGACCGCATACAAAGCTCTGGATGGCCTGACGAATGGTTTAAGGAATCAAAAGGCCTCGGAGACACGCGGTTTTTCTACATGACTCCCGAGTTCGTACAGCACTGCCTTGATGCCATTGATCAAATGATTGATGGCGTGGGCGCTTACGTTAATGGGCTTCTACGTAGTCGGGAAAACCCAAAAGAATAAGACTGTTCCTTTAGCAAGAAGTCTATGGTGAATGCGTGTTGCTCGAACTTACCGCCGCTTACGGCTCAAGCCGCTTTACAGATCTACGGGCACGTGAAGCGGCAGATGCTGCTCTGCCAAGTCTCCCGCCTGCGGATATGATTCCGGCTTCGTTCCACGGCAGATCGGGTCAAGACATCTGCCTGTCGTCCCGACAGGCGCGACAATTCAGCCGCCATGGTGACGAACTCGATTCCCGGTACTCCGTCCGGCACGAAGTCCACAAGAACATCGATGTCGCTCTTGCGGCTGTAATCATCACGCAGTACAGAACCAAACAATGCCAATTCCGCCACCTGCCAGCGTTTGCAGAAATCCTCAATGGCGGCAGGAGAAGCCGTTATACGAGGCGAGAGTACCGGGCCGCGGTGGGCGGCAGCAACCTTTCTGTCGGATGAGTCGTCCATCACGTCACTTCCACAATCTTCATGCTTTCGATGGACGCCCCCAAGCACGCGTCGTCCCACGCTGAATCAGGCGGAGTGCGAAATATACAGGTTAGCCGATCTCGGCGGGGTCCACATCGACCGACCAGCTCACGCGGCGCGGGCGCTTGAGTTCGCGTACTGCCGGAATCCAGCGGCCCAGATACTCCTGCAGATGGGCCCGGCTGGAGGAGCGCGCCAGCAGGTGGGCGTGACTGCGGTCGCGCCTGCGCTCCATCAGGGCGGGCGCCGGACCCAGCACCTCCACCGCGGACCCGGAGCCGTCCTGTGGGACCACGCCTATCGCCTGCTCGAGGAACTCGCGGACGCTCGCCGCTTCAGGCGCGTTGGCCCGCAGCAGCGCAAGGTGCGCGTACGGTGGCCAGCCGCTGCGCCGGCGAAGGTCCAGCGCCGTTGCGGCAAAGCCGCCGTAACCCTCCTTCAGCAACTGGCGAAGCAGAGGGTGCTCGGGAAAGCGGGTCTGCAGTACCAGCAGGCCCGGCCGCTCGCGCCGCCCCGCCCTCCCGGCAACCTGCACCAGCGTCTGCGCCAGGCGTTCGGGCCCGCGGAATTCCTGGGAAAACATGCCCTGGTCGGCGTCGATCACTCCCACCAGCCCCAGGCTCGGGAAGTCGTGGCCCTTGGTGAGCATCTGGGTGCCGAGCAGGATACGGTAATGCCGCTCGCGAATTCCCCCCAGGATGTGCTCCAGCCTGCGCCGGCCGCGCACGTTGTCGCGGTCCATCCGGGCCACCGGGTAGTCCTCGAAGCGCGCCTGAAGTTCCTCCTCCAGCCGTTCCGTTCCGCGCCCGATGGTCTGCAGCGGCGAGCCGCAATTCCCGCAGACGGGCGGCGGGCGGCGTCTGGCGCCGCAGTGATGACAGAGAAGCAGGTCGCGCCTGCGATAGAACACCAGGCGGGCGTCGCAGTGGCTGCATTCCTCCGCCCGGCGGCAATCCGGACACATCAATAACGGCGCGAAACCGCGCCGGTTGAGGTACAGCAGCACTTGCGAACCCGACTCGAGCTGCTCGGACATGGCCTGGAGAAGCGGTGCGCTCAGGCCATGCTCCGGCGGATGCCGGTTGAGGTCCACCAGCCGGGCCAGCGGAGGCCGCGATCCGGTGACCTTCTTCGTAAGCCGCGGGTGCGTATAGCGGCCTCTTTGCACGTTCAGCAGGGACTCCAGCGCTGGCGTGGCGGAACCCAGAACGACCGGAATGCCGGATCGGGATGCGCGCATGACCGCCAGGTCGCGGGCCTGGTAGCGGAAGCCGTCCTGCTGCTTGTAGGACGGATCGTGCTCTTCGTCCACCACGATCAGGCCGAGTTCACGGCAGGGCACGAACACGGCGGAGCGCGTGCCGACCACCAGTCTCGCCCGCCCGGCGCGGGCATCCGCCCAGGCTCTCGTTCGCTCGCCGTCGTTCAGGCCGGAATGCAGTACCGCCGCGGGCGCGCGAAAACGCGCCTTCAGCCGCTCGGCCAGCTGCGGGGTCAGCCCGATTTCCGGCGCCAGGAGCAGACATTGCCGGCCCGCCGCCAGCACCTGCTCCGCCAGGTGCAGATATACCTCCGTCTTGCCGCTGGCGGTCACGCCATCCAGCAGATGACAGGCAAAGCCCCGGTCCATCCGCATGGCGCTCACCGCAGCGGACTGCTCGCGGCTCAGCGCAAGCGGTTCCTCGCGCAGCATCTCCGCGGGGTCCGAAATCCCGGGCTCGAACGGTTCGGCCAGTTCCTTCTCCCGAAGTATCCGAACAATCCTCCGCCAGTCGGGTGTGAGCGAGGCGAGCGACTCCTCCGCCAGACCGTTGCGCCCGGCTTCCAGCAGCCTGTCCAGGAACTCGCGCTGCCGGGGCGCGCGCGCCAGCAGCTTAGGCGCTTCGTTCGAGGCCTTCTCGCCGGCCCGCCAGCGCAGCGGCGGCGATGGCAGCCTGCCGCCGCGGCGCAACTGTTGCGGCAGCGCGTAGGCGAGAACCTGACCGAGCGGATGGCAGTAGTAGTTGGCGGCCCAGCGCAGCACTTCCAGGGTGACCGGGTCCCAGAGCGGCTCGGCATCCGGCACGTCCAGCACCGGCCGCAGACGTTCGGTGGGCACCTCCGACCCGTCAAGGTGCTCCAGCACGAAACCGGTGCGCCTTCCGGAGCCCAGCGGCACCGAAACACGCGCCCCCACGGGGGGAACAGGCCCCCCGGCGGGAGCGAGATAGTCCAGCAAGGGGGCCGCGAAGCGCGGCCCCACCGCCACCCTCAGGAGAGAACCGGACGGCATGGCCGGAGCATATCCCGGACTTCGCGGCTGGTGCAGTTCAAAAAAGAGGCGCGTTTCGCCCTATTGCACGACGTCCGCGTTCCAGTTTTCCGTGGGGCGCTCGATGATGTTGATCATCATCCCGTCCGGATCGCGGCAGGTCATTTCAAGCTGGCGCAGCGTGTGCACCGCGAGCAGTTGCGGTTCGCACACGATCTCGCCGCCCAGTTTCACGATGCGGTCGCGCACCGCGTGTATGTCCGTCGCGAAGAACACCATGCAGCCTTCGCCCAGGTTGGCTCCCCGGTTTTCGCGGCGGAACGCAGGGGGTGAAGGCTTCGCCTCGAACAGGCCCACCATTCCGAAATTGAGCTCGTCGGCCTTGACGATCTCGTAGCGGATAACGCTGTCTTCCGGGACCCCGATCAGCGCATGCCCCACCTTGTGCTCAAGGACTCCGTTGGCGTAGACCTCGCCGTAGCCGAGGGCCTCCTTGTAGAAGCGAACCGATTTCTCGAGGTCGGATACGAAGATGGCGGTGCGCACGATGCGGCTGACTTGTGGCGTGTCGTTCACGTTGGGCCTCCTTTGCAGAACAAGGGCGCCAGATTAACCCGAACTTCCAGTCGGCATCCTGCTGAATTGTGTTTCAAGTTATTGATTGGCGGG
>JAPOWV010000052.1 GCA_026707445.1 Gammaproteobacteria bacterium | reverse complement strand
GACCTGTTCAAGCACCTGGGCGCCAGTAACGGCGTCGTCGGCGAGCGCTCGGGCTGGTACAACACCAGCCTGCCGGCAGCGGTCCTGGAGAGCGTTTCCAACGTCAACCTGCGCGGCCTTGGCGCATCGCGGTCACTGGTGCTGTTCAACGGGAGCCGGCAGACCTATCTTCCCGCGCGGCTGATCGGCGGACGATTCGTGGACCTGGGCGTTCTTCCCGCCATCGCCATCGGGCGTATCGAAGTGCTGAAGGAAGGCGCCAGCGCCATATACGGCTCGGACGCGGTGGGCGGCATCGCCAATTTCGTTACGCGCGGCGATTTCGAGGGACTGGAAGCCATCGCTTCCTACGAAGGCTATGACAGCGCCAGCGACCAGATGGCGGGAGTGATCTGGGGCGCGGCCGCCGGCGAGACCAACGTCGTCATTTCGGTCGAGCATGAGCGGCGGGGCGAGCTGGAAGCGGAGGACCGCGACTGGGCGCTGCGTCCCCTGCTGGACCCCTGGAGGGCCGGCTGGTCGAGCGTCGGCAATCCTGGTTATTTCTGGTTTCCCGAAGGCGTCGACACGGCGACCACCCCCAGGGAACAGGTCATCGACACGCTCAAGGCGGTTCAGTGGAGCGGCAAGACCGATCCCATGTGCAACGAATTGAACGGTTACCCGGAAAACCCGGCGGTCGATCCCTATTACTGCATTTTCAATTACCAGCCCTTCGACAACCTGATCGAGGAAATCAGGTTCACGCGGGTTTTTGCCGAATTGAACGGCCCCTTGGGGACGAATGCCGACTATCAGCTCGAAGCGCTTTGGTCGGACGCGGTGATGCCGAAGTGGCAGACCCAACCCTCGCATGCCACGTTCCCTCAGCTTCATCGCGGCGTAATGGAGATCGCTCCGGACCATCCGAACCGGGTGGCCTTCTGCGCCAACGAGGAATTCAGCCGAGACTTTCGCGCCGAATGCATGGGCGGCGAGAACTGGTACTGGCGGGGCCGGCCCTTCGGCAACGGCGATCCGGCCCGGACGGACCGGCGCGACACGAGCACCTGGCGCGTGGCCGGAAGCCTGGAGGGATTGTTCGATGGCCCTGGCGGCCGCGAAATCTTCTACGACCTCGGGCTTTCCTGGTCCGGCAGCAGGGGCAACGTCTCGATACCCGCCGTTCTCACCGAGCGCCTGTTCCTGGCGTTTCGCGGCTACGGCGGCCCGGACTGCGGCGTCGGTGTCGTGCCGGACACGACGCTGGGGCCCGGAATGCGGCTGGAGGATACACAGAAGACGCCCGGCGCGGGCGGCTGCCAGTACTACAACCCGTTCAGCAGCGCGAGCCGGTTTTCCTCCCTGCCCGGTGCGCCGTTCTACGATACGCCCAACCCGCACTACGATCCCGCCCAGGCAAACTCGCCGGAACTGTTCGCATGGATGAACAGCGTTTCCGATCTGCATAGCGAGACCACCATGCTGGTTGCCGACGCAACCGTGAGCGGCAACTGGCTGAGCGACATGCTGGGGTACGCCGCCGGTTATCAGTTCCGGCGATTCAACGCGCAGGGCAGCCCCAATCCACACGGGAACCTGAGCATCAATCCCTGCGCGGCGCTGGCCGACCGGAGCTGCCTGAGCGGCAATTTCGGTCCCTTCACCTTCATCAACGGTTACAACCCGTACGACCAGGACCAGACGGTGCATCGCGTCTTCGCCGAGTTGGCGATCAATTTCAGCGACCGCCTGGACGCCCAGGTTGCGGCGAACTACGAGAAATACGACGAGGCCAGCAGCGTCGATCCGAAGCTCGCGCTGCGCTGGAAACTGAACGATATCGTGACACTGCGCGGGTCGGTCCAGACCACTTTCCGGACGCCCTCGGTGGACGACCTTCTCCAGGAAGTGCCGCTTACCGTCACCAATTACATCAGCCAGGTCGGCGCCTGGATCCCCGTGGACATCTACGGCGATCCTTCGCTGGAGCCCGAAAGCGCTTTTACCTACAACCTGGGACTCATTTTCTTCCTTGAATCCGGGATCGAGATGACCCTGGACTACTGGAACTACGACTTCAGGGACGTCATCGGCAGCCTGCCGCATGACACGATCGACGACCTCTACGCGGATCCCTCCACCTCCCATCATGTGATGCATTACATTTACTGCGCCGACGGGCGGGCGGACACGCTGTCTCATGCCTGCGGCGCCGGGTCCATCACGCGCGTGGAAGTTCCGCTTGTCAACTGGCCCGGCGTCAAGACTTCGGGCATCGACTGGGAGGCGCGCAGTTCCTTCGGTTTCGGTTCAGGCGTGCTGGATGCCGGCATCAATGGCACCTATACGCTGGATTACGACATTCGCGCGCTGTATCTCGACGAGTTCCTGATCCAGGACTTTGTTGCGGCGGCAGGCAAGCTGAACTTCGGAAATCCGCTGACGGTTCCCATTCCCGACTGGAAGGGCCAGGCATATTTCGCCTACCACTGGGATGACTACAGCCTGTCCGCGTACGTGAACCATGTCTCGTCCTACAAGGACGATGGGGCCCACGACGGCTACGGCGGCGTGCCGGTCGAAAGCTTTACCGTGGACGGATTCACGACACTGGACCTGAGTTTCCAGTGGCGCCTGCCGCGCTACGGCTTGAACCTGACGCTGTCGGCCCTGAATCTCACCGACGAAGACCCGCCCTTCGCCAACGTGGAACACGCCTACGACGGCATGACCCATAACCCGAAGGGGCGCCGCCTGAAGCTGATTCTTCGATACAGCCCCTGACTGCGCCTGGGAGGGAAGGCGTCCCACCTTTCCGGAGGGCGGGACGCCCTCTCTCCCAGGGCGGCCTCCTTCCCAGGCTAGCGCCGGCGGCTGATTTCGTCCGGCGAGACGCTGGCTTCCCCGGCGCCTCTCCTGCGGCGCCGGCCGCGTATCCTCCGAAATATGAAGGCCCCCGCGACCAGCGCCACAATCAACAGCGCCAACGCTTCCTGCACGCCCACAGTCACGCCGCCAACTGATAGGTGAGCATGCCGGCCAACCAGGCAAATCCCGACATGTAGATCAAGGCGCCTGCCGCCCAGGCCCAACTGTTGGCTTCTCGCTGAATGACCGCCACCGTGGATACGCATTGGAGGGCGAAGGCGTAAAAAACCAGTAAGCCCAGCACCATCGCCAGCGTGAACACCGGGCGGCCGTCAGACCAGCGCGACTCCCGCAGACGATCGCGCAGTCGCGTGCCTTCTTCCACATCCGAGCCCAGCGCATATACGGTTCCCATCACGCCGATAACCACCTCGCGGGCGGGAAAGCCGGCGACGACGGATGCGGAGACCCGCCAGTCCCAACCCAGTGGCTTGAACGCCGGTTCGATAAACTTGCCGATTCTCCCCAGCAGGCTGTATTCCAGTTGCTGAGCGCGCTCTTCCGCGTTTGCCAGGCGCAGCGCTTGTTCGGTTGCGCTTTCGGGTAGGGCCTGGGCGAAAATGGCGGCACGTCTTTCGACAAAGTCTTCCTCGATTGCATCCGATCGGGGGAAATACCCCAATGCCCAGATAAATATGCAGGCCGTCGCGATGATGGTTCCGGCCCTGACCAGGAAAATCCGTGCCTTGCCGAGCAACTTCAGTCCCAGAACCCGTGGATTGGGCCAGCGGAAGGGCGGCATTTCCATGAAAAACGAACCGCCCGGCCCGCGCAGGACGACACGTCGGGTGATCAGCGCGCTGACCGCACCGCCGACGATGCCCAGCAGATATAGACCGAGCAGCAGCAGTCCGTGCAGATTGATCCAGCCATTGAGGTAATAGACAGAGGGTACGAATCCGGAGATCAGCAGGGCATAGACGGGTAATCGCGCAGAGCAGGTCATCAGGGGAATCGCGATAATCGTGGCCAGTCTCGCTCGTCTGTCATCCACAACGCGTGTGGCCATGATTGCCGGAATCGCGCAGGCGAACCCGGACAGCAGCGGGATGAAGGACTGCCCTGAAAGTCCACAGATCCGAAGCAGTCGATCCATCAGGAAAGAGGCGCGGGCCATGTAGCCGCAGTCCTCCAGGAAAAGCACCAGAGCAAAAAGGAAAACGATTTGCGGCAGGAAAATCACAACCGCGCCGATACCGGACCAGAGCCCGTCGATCAGCAGGCTGGCCAGCGCTCCCGGAGGCAGGCGGTCCAGTGCATACGCTCCCACTTGTTCGAAAAACAAGTCGATCGCGTCCATCAGCGGCGCCGCCCAGGCAAAGACCGCCTGGAAAACGGCGCTCATGACCGCAAGAAAAACCAGCACTCCCGACAAAGGGTGCGTCACCGCGCTTTCGAGGAGAGCGCCGGCGCGGCCGGCCGGCCGGAGTTGCGATTGCACGGCCGCCTGAAGCCACCGGTCCACCTGGCGGTAACGCCGGGTCGCCTCGCAGGCCTGCAGCGATATCGCGCCCGCTGACGCGGCGGCCCGAGACCTGGCTTTCTCCAGCGCCGTTCCCGCCGCCGTTCCCGCGGTTTCCCGCAGCCGCCGTTCAAATTCTCCACCGCTGTCGATAACGGCGCGCTCCAGGGCGGGAACGGGCATTTTCTCGGGCAGGAACTGCTTGTGCAGTTCCAGGGCTTCCTTAAGGGCTTCAGGCATGAGCGGAGCGGTTTTCGGAGCGCCGGCGCGCAGAAGTTTCGCAAGCGCGTCGCGCAGGCGCCGTATGCCCTTGCCGCGATTCGCCGCCATCGGGATAACGGTTGCCCCTAATTCACCGGATAGCAGGACGGGGTCGATCTCGATGCCCTGATTGTCGGCAACATCCTGCATGTTCAGTGCGACAGCAATGGGAATTCCCAGCTCACGTGCCTGGCAATAGAGATAAAGGCTGCGTCGCAAGTTGGTGGCGTCTGCAACCAGCAGCAGAGCGTCCGGCTGATTCAGTCCCTTGGCGGCCCCCAGCACCACGTCCAGCGTGATGCTTGACTCGGGACCGTCAGCGGCCAGCGAGTAGGTGCCCGGCAGATCCACGAGTTGGACATCGCGGGATTCCAGGCGCGCAATGCCGGTAATACGTTCCACGGTAACGCCCGGGTAGTTGCCGGTTTTCTGCCGGAGTCCGGTAAGACGGTTGAAGACCGTGCTCTTTCCGGTATTGGGGCAACCCAGAACCGCTACAAGCGGGCGCTCCGACATGGCGGCATTCAGTCAGGGTCGGAGACGGCCAGGACCCGCACCCGGCGTGTTTGTTCGCGCCTCAGGCAAACGGGATGTCCACCGGCGGAGACTTCCAGGGGGTCACCGCCCAGCCCCCGCCGCAGTACGCGCACATTTACGCCGGGCACAAGCCCCAACGTCAGCAATTCACGCGCTACCCGGCCATCGCCCCGCACGGCGGCGATTTCGCTGCCGCAGCCGGTCGGCAGTTCATCAAGACCGATCTCTTTCGCCAATTTGATTCTGTTGCTGGTAGGACCGGGTTGTGAGTCTAACATAAATGAGAATGATTATTATTCGCCTTTCATTACCATTTCTCTTCAAGAGAATCCGTGCCGGTATAATTCCCTCCCAGTCATGGTGGCCAAACCCCTCTATCGCATCAGCTTCCTGAACCAGGGCAAGGTTTACGAAATGTACGCGCGCGGGGTATCCCAGGGCGGGATGTTCGGGTTCGTCGAAGTGGACGGAATGGAGTTCGGGAAGCGCACGTCGCTGGTCGTGGACCCGGGCGAGGAGAAGATCAAATCCGAGTTCTCCGGAGTGCGCCGCACCTATATTCCCCTGCATTGCGTTTTGCGCATCGACGAAGTGGAGAAGCACGGCGTGAGCAAGATTTCGTCCGCCGAGGAGGGCAACGTGACGCAGTTTCCGGCGCCCGTGTATGCCCCTGGAGGGGCTGGCTCCGACTAGGGGCCAAAGAATGCTGGCGCTTCCAGGTTCCGGCGCACTATCTCCGTTCCGACGCAAGCAACTCCTGAGCCGTTTGCGGGCCTGGGAACCGGGCGTCCGGGAAGTAAGCGCCAGGTTCGTTCACCTTGTCAGCATCGATCCAGAACCGGAAGGCGCCGAACTCGACCGCCTGCGTGATCTGCTGAACTACGGACCGGACTGGCCGCAGCCGGAATTCGACGACGCCGGAGAGGTGCTCCTGGCGCTCCCCCGGCGCGGCAGCATCTCGCCATGGTCCACCAAGGCCAGCGAGATTGCGCGCCTGTGCGGTTTTCCGAATACGCATCGCATCGAACGCGCCGTGCGCTACCGGACCGCCGCTTCGGGGACCCTGGGCCGGGAAGCGCGCGCCGAGCTGTTCGACCGCATGACCCAGGACCTGTTGTCGGAGGGCGTTCCGCTGGAGGAACTGTTCGCCCCGGAACCTCCCCGGCCGCCGGAAGCGGTTCCGCTGCTGGCGGAAGGCCGCGCGGCGCTGGAACGGGCCAACCGGGAAATGGCACTGGCCTTGTCTCCGGAGGAGATAGCCTACCTGGAAGAGGGTTTCGGGACGTTGGGACGCGACCCAACAGACGCCGAACTGATGATGTTCGCGCAGGTCAACTCGGAGCATTGCCGGCACAAGATATTCAATGCCGACTGGTGGGATGGAGAGCAACGGCTCAAGCATTCGCTCTTCGACTTAATTCGCCTGACCTCGGAGGGCAGCCCGAAGGGATTGCTGTCGGCATACGTCGACAATGCCGCGGTCATCTCGGGCGGACCGGCCCGCCGGCTGTTCGTGAGCAGCGCTGGACAGAAATACACCGTCTTTGACGAGCCGGCGCATACCTGCATCAAGGTGGAAACGCACAATCACCCCACGGCGATCTCGCCCTTTCCCGGCGCGGCGACCGGAGCGGGGGGCGAGATACGTGACGGCGCGGCCACCGGACGCGGCGCCCGGCCCAAGGCCGGAATGACCGGGTTCACGGTTTCCGATCTCAGGTTCCCCGACGCGGCCCGACCCTGGGAAAACCGACTCGAGCGGCCCGGCCGGCTTGCCTCTCCCCTGCAGATCATGCTGGAGGCGCCGATCGGGGCGGCGTCCTTCAACAACGAGTTCGGACGCCCCGCGGTGTCGGGATATTTCCGTTGCTTCGAACAGGACGGCGCGCGCCATTGGGGTTATCACAAGCCGATCATGATCGCCGGCGGGGTGAGCGCCGTTCGCGACCCCGACGTCCACAAGCGCAAGTCGCCGCCGGAAACGCTGGTAGTAGTCTTGGGGGGAC
Source organism: Gammaproteobacteria bacterium (assembly GCA_026707445.1). Lineage (GTDB taxonomy): Bacteria > Pseudomonadota > Gammaproteobacteria > Steroidobacterales > Foliamicaceae > Foliamicus. The sequence goes on along the minus strand of JAPOWV010000052.1, from coordinate 15,633 downwards.
CGGCCATGCGGATCGGGGTGGGCGGAGGTTCCGCTTCCTCCAGGGACAGCGGCGCCGATCATGAGGAGCTCGACTTCGCATCGGTGCAGCGAGGCAACGCCGAGATGCAGCGGCGCGCGCAGGAAGTCATCGACCGCTGCTGCGAACTGGGCCTGGCGGAGGAGGGCGGGAACCCGATTCTCGGCATCCATGACGTGGGGGCCGGGGGGCTGTCCAACGCGATTCCGGAGTTGCTGCACGACAGCGGAAGGGGCGCGGACCTTGCCTATGACGCCATTCCCAGCGCCGACCCGGGCATGTCGCCGCTGGAAACCTGGTGCAACGAGGCGCAGGAACGCTACATGCTGGCCGTGGATGGGGCGCGGCTCGAGGAATTCGAGACCCTGTGCCGGCGTGAGCGCTGCCCCTGGTCGCTGCTCGGCCGGATGGACGACAACGGCCGGATACGGCTGCTGCGCGACCGTGGCCAGCCGCCGGTGGACATGCCGCTCGACCTGCTGTTCGGCGGAGCGTCCGGCATGACCATGCGCCTGTCGGAACATCGCACGCGCACGGACTCCCTGGAACTGGACGGTATCGATCCTGAAGAGGCCGTCAGGCGAGTGCTGTCCATGCCCGCGGTAGCCGACAAGTCCTTCCTGATCCACATCGGGGACCGGACCGTCGGAGGGCTGGTCGCGCGAGATCAATTGATCGGGCCCTGGCAGGTCCCGGTCAGCGATGTGGCCGTGACGGCGCGCGACTTTTACGGCCATGCCGGGGAAGCGATGGCGGTCGGGGAACGCACGCCCGTGGCGGTCATCGATCCGGCCGCGGCCAGCCGCCTTGCCCTGGCCGAGGCATTGACGAACATCGCAGCCGCCGATATCGGACGGGCGTCCCGCGTTCGTATTTCGGCCAACTGGATGGCGGCGCCGGCCGAACCGGGCCAGGCATCGGACCTGCGCATGGCCGTGGAAGCCCTTTCGGCCTGTTGCCGGGAGTTGAAGGTTGCGGCGCCGGTCGGCAAGGATTCGCTCTCCATGCGGACGTCCTGGAACAACGCCGACGGCCGGGAGCATGTGGTTACGGCGCCGGTCTCGCTGGTCGTGACCGCCTTTGCCCCGGTCACGGACTTTCGGCGCACGCTAACGCCGGAACTCCAGGACCGTCCCGGAACCCGCCTCCTTCTGGTGGACCTGTCGAACGGCCGCAACCGCCTGGGCGGGAGCTGCCTGGCCCAGGCGTTCGGCCGACGCGGCGGCGAGCCCGCCGACCTGGACGACTCCCGCCTGCTCGCCGCGCTGGTCAGGACGTTGCGCGAGCTGGCCGCCGAAGGCATTGCGCTGGCATGGCACGACCGGTCCGACGGCGGGCTCTTCGTTACCTTGTGCGAAATGGCCTTTGCCGGCCGCCTGGGCCTGCAGCTCGAAATTCCAGATGCAGGGGGCCAGGACCTCCTCGCGCGGTTGTTCGCCGAGGAGCCGGGCGGCGTGCTGCAGGTCCATGAGGACCAATTGGAGAAGGTCCGGTCGCTTTGCCGTGAAAACGGCCTGGGTGATTGCCTTGAGGACCTGGGCGGGGTCACGGCCTCGCAGGGCGGCTCGCCACGTCCGCGCGAAATCCGGATTCGACATCGGGACGGCATCCTGGAATTCGACCGCGTGGAATTGCACCGGAGATGGTCGGAGCTGAGTTACCGAATGCAGTCGCTGCGGGACAATCCGGAGACGGCCGAAGAGCAGTACCGAAGCGTGCTGGACGAGAGCGATCCCGGCTTGACCGGGGTGGCTGCCTACCCCTCGCGCGAGGCACCCAAGGCGCCCGCCGGCGGCGCCCGGCCCCGGGTGGCGATATTGCGCGAGCAGGGCGTCAACGGACAGGCGGAGATGGCCGCGGCCTTCACGCAAGCCGGTTTTCTGGCCGTGGACGTGCACATGTCGGACATCCTCGGCGGTGGGGAGGACCTGGACGGGTTCCAGGGTCTGGCGGCCTGCGGCGGATTCTCCTACGGCGACGTGCTCGGCGCCGGGGGCGGCTGGGCGCGCTCCATCCTGATGAACGAACGGGCGCGTGAGGTATTTGCACGGTATTTCGAGATGCCGGACCGGTTCACGCTGGGCGTTTGCAATGGATGCCAGATGCTCAGCCTGATTTCCGAACTGATTCCCGGATGCGAGCATTGGCCGCGCTTTACCCGCAACCGTTCCGAGCAGTTTGAGGCGCGACTCAGCATTGTCCGGGTCGAGTCCAGCCCTTCGGCGCTGCTGACCGGCATGGAGGGCTCCCTGCTGATGATCGCGACATCGCACGGCGAAGGCCGGGCCGAATTCGCCACGCCCCGGCAGCGCGAGCAGTGTGAGGCGGCAAGCCTGGCCGCCTGCCGGTTCGTGGACGGACACGGAGCGCCCACCGACGCGTACCCGGCCAATCCGAACGGTTCGCCGGGCGGACTGGCCGGGCTGACATCCAGCGACGGGCGGGTGACGGCCCTGATGCCGCACCCGGAACGGCTGTTTCGGACCGCGCAGCACTCCTGGCACCCACGGGGCTGGGGCGAGCATGGTCCGTGGATGCAAATGTTCCTGAATGCGCGTTCCGCCTTCGACTGAGGCGCCTGGCATGCCTCCGACACTGGTCATGGGCGGCAGCCGATTGTCCGCTTACGGCTGGTCCGGCGATCATCCCTTCGGGCTGGATCGGCACGGGGCCTTCGAGCAGGCGATGGCGAAATTCGATTTCGGAGACGCGATCCGGTTCGAGTCGGCGCCGCCCGCCGGCCCGGACGAACTGGAACGGTTCCACAGCCGGGACTACCTCGAGTTCGCCAGGCGGCGTTGCGAGGAAGACCGGGGGTTCCTGGACGGGGGCGACACGCCGGCCCGAAGCGGGCTGTTCGAGGCGGCGTGCCACGTTGCGGGCGCGGCGCTTCACGCCACTGACGCGATCATGCAGGGCAGGGTCAGCAATGCCTTCCTGCCCATAGGCGGGCTGCATCACGCCGGGAGAGAGCACGCCGCAGGATTCTGCGTGCTCAACGACATCGGCGTGGTCATAGAGACCCTGCGATCGGTCCATGGGGTGGGGCGCATCGCCTACGTGGATATCGACGTTCATCACGGCGACGGCGTCTACTATGCCTACGAAGAGGATCCGCTCCTGTTCTTCGCGGACATTCACGAGGACGGGCGCTGGCAATACCCCGGCACGGGCAGCGAGAGCGAGCGGGGCAGGGGGCCGGCCCTCGGCAGCAAGATCAACCTGTGCCTGCAACCGGGTGACGGCGATTCGCATTTCCTCGCCGCATTCGAAAAGGTCGAGGCGCACGTTCGCGAATGCGCGCCCGAATTCATACTGCTGCAATGCGGCGCCGACGGTTTGCGGGGAGACCCGCTGGGCAGGCTGAACTACAGCGCCGACGCGCACGCCCATGCGGCGCAAAGCCTGTGCGCACTGGCGCGGTCGGCCTGCCGGGGACGGATCCTGGCCATGGGCGGGGGCGGTTATTCGCGCCGAAACCTGGCTTCCGCCTGGACCGCGGTGGTCACGAACCTGGTGGACGGCCGATAGCGGCCAGATTAGGTGCCGTTGCCGGTACACTTGCCCGAAACGCAACCACCCGCTTTTCGTTACGACGAGACGTCCCGAGAACCGACCAACGCGACGGAGACCCATGGCCACTGAATACCCCGAAATCGCCCGATTCGATCCGCAGCTTGCCGAAGCCCTGCAGTCCGAAGTGAAGCGGCAGGAAGACTTTGTCGAGCTCATCGCCTCCGAGAACTATGCCAGCCGCCGCGTGATGGAAGCACAGGGCTCGGTGCTCACCAACAAGTACGCCGAGGGCTACCCGGGCCGCCGCTACTACGGCGGATGCAAGCATGTGGACGTGGCAGAGTCGCTGGCCATAGAACGCGCGTCGCGTCTCTTCGGGGCGCACTATGCGAACGTGCAGCCACACTCGGGAACACAGGCCAATACGGCGGCATACCTCGCTCTCCTGAAGCCCGGAGACGGGATTCTCGGCATGGATCTGAGCCACGGCGGTCATCTCACGCACGGATCGCCGGTGAACATTTCCGGCAAGCTGTTCAAGGTGTCGAGCTACGGGCTCGACCCGAAGACGGAACTGATCGATTACGACCATCTGCGCGACCAGGCGCTCAAGAACCGGCCGCGCATGATCGTGGGCGGATTCTCGGCTTATTCCCGGGTCGCCGACTGGAAGATATTCCGCGAGGTCGCCGACGAAGTCGGCGCCTACCTGATGGTGGACATGGCGCATGTGGCCGGACTGGTTGCAGTGGACGAATACCCCAACCCGACACCGCTCGCCGACGTGGTCACCAGTACCACGCACAAGACGCTGCGCGGGCCGCGCGGCGGGCTGATACTTGCGCGCGACAACCCGGAAATCACCAAACGCTTGCGCTCGCTGGTTTTTCCCGGCACCCAGGGCGGCCCGCTCATGCACGCCATCGCCGCCAAGGCGGTGGCCTTCGAGGAGGCCCTGCAGCCGGATTTCCGCGACTACCAGCGGCAGGTGAAGCGCAACGCCGCCGCGCTTGCCGACGGTCTGAGCGAGCGAGGATTGCGCATCGTTTCCGGCAAGACCGAGAATCACCTGTTCCTCGTTGATCTGGGCGGGACGGGAGTGACCGGCGCCCAGGCGGAGGAAGCGCTGGACCGGGCCAACATCACGGTCAACAAGAACACCGTGCCGAACGATCCTCGCTCTCCCATGGTCACCAGCGGCTTGCGCCTCGGGACGCCCGCCTGCACTACTCGCGGCTTCGGCGAACCGGAGATCGCGATGCTGGTGGATTCGATCGCCTCGGTGGTGGGCAGCCCCAATGATGAAGCCCTGATTGCGCGCATGCGGCAACGGGTGCTGGAGACCTGCCGGCAATTTCCGGTGTATTCGTAGTGGCGCACACGGCGCAAAGTGCCAGACCCGTCCAATCCGCCGATCCTCGCACCGACCGGCGCTGGATGAAGGAGGCGCTGGAGCTTGCCGCAAGGGGACTGAACACCGCCGACCCCAACCCCCGCGTCGGCTGCGTCCTGGTAAAGGACGGCGAGCTCGTCGGCGCAGGCTGGCATCGCCGCGCGGGCGAAGATCACGCTGAAATCCGTGCGCTGAAGGAGGCCGGCGAGGCGGCCAGGGGCGCCACCTGCTACGTAACCCTCGAACCCTGCTCGCACAGCGGGCGCACCGGCGCCTGCACGGACGCCCTGGCGGCCGCGGGCGTGGCCCGCGTGGTATTCGCCGTAACGGACCCGAACACGAGCGTTCGGGGCGCCGGCGCACAGCGGCTGCGCGAAGCCGGCATCGATACCCAGGGCGGTTTGCTGGAAGCGCAGGCCCGGGAATTGAACCCCGGCTATCTGTCACGCTGGGAACGCGGCCGGCCCTGGGTGCGCGTAAAGCTGGCCGCCAGCCTCGATGGCCGCACCGCGCTGGCCAACCGCGTGAGCCAGTGGATCACTTCTTCCGAGGCGCGCCGCGACGGACACGGCTGGCGCGCCCGCAGCTCGGCGGTGCTAACGGGCATCGGGACTCTGCTGGCGGACGATCCCCGCCTAGATGCGCGGCGCGAAGACCTGGGCGAGATCAAGCCGCCGGCCCGCGTTGTCCTGGACTCGAATCTGCGGACGCCGCCCGGCGCGCAACTGTTCGAGCGTCCCGGCGACATTCACGTGCTGCACTGCGCGCCGGATGACGAGGCCGCAGGGCGACGGGCATCGGACCTGTCGAAAGCAGGGGCGGCCGTTTGCAGACTGCCTGCGGAAAGCGATGGGCGGGTATCGCTTCCCGCCGCGATGGGTCTGCTGGCGGAGATGGAATTCAACGAGATTCACGTGGAGGCCGGCGCAGTTCTGAGCGGGGCGCTGCTGGCCGGTAAGCTCATTGACGAGGTAGTCCTGTATACCGCACCGGTCCTGCTGGGCGACGGCGCCGCCGGTTTGTTCCGGCTCGCGCCGCTGGAGGATATGAGCCAGCGGCCGTCGTTCCGGGTGCTGGAAGCGGGCAGGGTGGGGCCCGACGTCCGGCTGATACTGGCGCCGGCGGAGAATTGAATTGTTCACGGGTATTGTTCAGGCCGTCGGCACGGTCCAGGATGTGGAGACGTTCGAAAGCGGGGACCGGCGCCTGCGCATCGACGCCAGCGGGATTGCCGCGCGGGCGCTGGAAATCGGCGCCAGTCTCTGCGTCAGCGGGGTCTGCCTGACCATCGTGGAAACCTCGAACGGCGTCGTTGCCGTGGATGTCTCGGCGCGAACGCTTGCCGACACGGTGCTGGGGGAATGGATCGTCGGGCAGAGCGTCAATCTCGAGCCGGCCCTGGCGGCCGGGGACGCCCTGGGCGGGCATTTCGTGATGGGCCACGTGGATGGCGCCGCCGAGGCGGTTCAGGTCCGCGAGGACGGGCGCTCCGTCGAGCTGGTCCTGTCCGTAGCGGGGGAGCTGAACAGGTTCATCGCGCCGAAGGGATCGGTTGCCCTGGACGGAGTGAGCCTGACGGTCAATGACGTTTCGAAGGACTCGTTTTCGGTCAACCTGGTGCCCCACACGCTCGGGGAGACCACGCTCTCCGATTGCCGCGTGGGAAGCCGGCTGAACCTGGAAATCGATATCATTGCGCGTTACGTCGCACGCTTGCAGGCGACCTCGTGAAGGGCTGAACCGAAGATGTTTTCCAGCACCGAAGAAATCATCGCCGACATCGGCGCGGGCCGCATGGTCATCATCGTCGATGACGAGGACCGCGAGAACGAGGGCGACCTGGTGATGGCCGCGTCCAGCGTCACCGCTCCGGACATCAACTACATGAGCCTGTACGGTCGCGGCCTGATCTGCCTGACCTTGACGCCCGAGCATTGCCGGCGTTTGCGTCTGCCGCTGATGGTGGCCGACACCAACGTCCAGCGCAGCACCAATTTCACGGTTTCGATCGAGGCGGCGGAGGGCGTTACGACCGGAATATCCGCACACGACCGGGCCCACACCATACGGGTCGCGGCCGCGCCGGGCGCCCGGCCGGAGGACCTGCGCCAGCCGGGGCACGTGTTCCCGGTCATGGCCCAGCCGGGCGGCGTGCTCAGCCGCGCGGGCCACACCGAGGCGGGGTGCGATCTCGCGCGCCTGGCCGGATTGCCGCCTTCCGCCGCGATCGTCGAGATCCTTAACGAGGACGGCAGCATGGCGAGACGGCCGCAGTTGCAGAAATTCGCGGCCCAACGCGGCCTGAAGATCGGCAGCATCGCCGACCTGATCCGCTACCGCCTCGAAAAGGACAAGTTCGTGGAACGTCTGGAAGAAAGGAACGCCCGCACGCGCTTCGGACCTTGCCGGCTGATTGCCTACGAGGACCAGGTCGCCCGCACGGTGCACCTGGCGCTGGTGCACGGCGATCTCCGCAAGACCAACGCGCCGCTGGTTCGGGTTCATGTCCACAACACGCTGCGCGATGCGGCAGGCGTGCAGGCCGATCTTGGCTGGCCGTTCGACGCCGCACTGAACCAGATCTATGCATCCGAAGCGGGTGTGGCCGTCCTGCTGTGCTACGAGGAATCGCCGCGAAGCATGATGGCCGCCATGTCGTCGCTGAACGGCCCCCGCAGGGCCGTCGGCGAGGAAGTCACCGACTTGCGCACGATCGGCGTCGGCGCGCAGATTCTTCGCGACCTCGGCGTGAGGCGCATGCGCGTGCTGGGCGCTCCCCGCAATATCCATGCGCTCTCGGGCTTCGGCCTGGAAGTCGTCAAGTTCGTCGATGCGGGGGACTAGCTGCCGTGGTTGCAGGGGCGTCGAAACTGAAGATCCTGATCGTTACGGCGGATTACTACGAGGACTTGGGCGAGCGTCTGGAGAAGGGCGCCCGCGAGCGTTTCCTTGAGGCGGGCGTAGAGGGAGAACGGATCCTGCTGCGGCGGGTGCCGGGCTGCTGGGAACTGCCGCTGGCGGTGAGTCGCCTGATACGCCGTCATGCGCCGGACGCCGTGGCCGCGTTGGGCGTGCTCATTCGCGGGGAAACCGACCACTACGATCACATCGCGCGCGAGTGTTGCGCCGGGCTGATGCGCGTAGGCCTCGAGCAGGACGTCCACGTTGCCCTGGGCGTGCTGACCTGCGGGAACCGGGCCCAGGCGGAAGAGCGTTGCGGCGTGCGAAATCCGGAGCGCAACAAGGGGCGCGAGGCCGCCGACGCAATCCTTCGCATCCTGCACGCGGACTCGGACTAGCCCGTGCGCTGGGAACGCCGCCGCCGGGCCCGCCGGCTACTGGTGCAGGCGCTGTATCAGCAGCAGCTTGCCGGCTCCGATGCGGACGAAATACTGGCCCAGTTTCGCCAGCGCGAGGAATACAGCCGTTCCGATTCGGAGTTCTTCACCGAGCTCCTGCGCAACATAACGGCGCGCCGCGACGAACTGGACGCGGAGATTTCGGCCGCCAGCGATATCCCCGTCGAACGAATCGATCCGGTTGAGCGCGCGGTTCTCTGGACGGCCCTCGCCGAAATGCAGGACCGCGGCACAAGCCGCGCCGTAGTCATCAACGAGGCCATCGAGCTGGCGCGGCAGTTCGGAGCCGATCAGGGGTACCGGTTCGTCAACGCGGTGCTGGATCGCTGGGCCAGGGCCAATCCGCCGGACGAAACTGATCCGGAAGCCGGGCATGCCGACTGAGCGGGAAGACCGGCTGATCGAGACCTTGTTTGCCCGTCATTCGGCGGACAGCGATGCCGTGCTGATCGGACCGGGCGATGACGCCGCCATGCTCCGTTGCCCCCGGGGCGAGCGGTTGCTGGTCACGACCGACACGCTCAACGAGGGAGTGCACTTCCCCGCAGGCACTCCGGCCCATGCCGTCGGTTACCGTGCCCTGGCGGTCAGCCTCAGCGACCTGGCCGCCATGGCCGCGCGCCCGCTCTGGGTTGTCGTTACGCTGTCAGTCCCGGCCGCCGACGAGGATTGGCTGGGTGGATTCGCCGACGGGCTCTACGTGCTGGCCGATGAGCATGGCGTGCAAGTGGTGGGCGGCGACTTTGTGAGGGGCCCGCTCAGCATCACGGCGACCGCCCATGGTGCGGCACGGCCAGACGCGGTATTGCGCCGCGGCGGCGCGGGGGCGGGGGACGGCATCTGGGTGTCCGGCTTCCTCGGGGACGCCGCCGCCGGCCTTGAGGTCCTGAAACAACGTCTGGCAGGGACTGCGTCTTCTCTGGGCGAGACGGCTGAAGAAGAGCTTGTTCGCCGCTTCTGCTATCCGGAGCCGCGTATCGAACTCGGCAGGCGACTCGCCGGAATCGCAACCGCCTGCATGGACCTGTCGGACGGTCTGTTGACGGATTTGCCGCGCTTGCTGCGGCACAGCGGACGTGAGGGGCGCGTTGAGACCGAAAACCTGCCCATTTCAGACGCATTGCGGGACTTTGCCGACCCGGACGACTCCTGTCGTCTGGCGCTGGCGGGTGGCGACGACTACGAACTTTGCTTTGCCGTCCCAAGGGAGAACGAGCCTCGCCTGAAGGCCCTGTCAGGCGAGCTGCAGCTTACCCGTATCGGTGAGCTGCACCAGGGAGCAGGGCTGCTGGTGACGCGCGGCGGACGATCCTGGGAACCGCCCGACTCGGGTTTTCGGCATTTTTCGTGAAGGCGCGGCTTGTTCAACTTGCCGGATCCGGCCTGGGTCTGGGCTATCTGCCCGTCGCGCCCGGCACCTGGGGTTCGGCCGGGGGCCTGTTGATCTGGTGGCTGACTCTGCCGATGGGCCGGGCATTGCAGGCCCTGTTGCTCGTCCTGGCCGCCGTGCCCGCCGCCGCGGCCTGCGGCGCCTGCGCCCGCAGGGCGCGGCGGGACGACCCGTCCTTCGTCGTCCTCGACGAGGTGCTGGGCATGTATCTGGCCCTGTTGTTCCTGAGTCCGTCGCTGCCGTGGGTCGCTGCGGCCTTCGTGTTGTTCCGGCTGCTCGACATCGTCAAGCCCTGGCCGGTGAGCATGATGGAGAAACGATTTACCGGGGGCGCCGCCATTCTGCTTGATGATCTTGTGGCAGGAGCGATAACGGCTTTGTTATTAAATATATTACAGATACTTATAACTATTATCTAATGTCTGATCTCAGTAAGGCCCGCACCGGCACCATCATCGTCATCGTTACGGTGATTCACGCGCTGAGTCCCCTGGCAATGCAGATCTTCGTACCGGCACTCCCAAGTATCCGGGACAGTTTTTCCGCAACAGTTGCGGACACGCAATGGGTCATATCCGGTTTCTCCGCTGCGCTTGCGTTCTCGATGCTGGCTTATGGCCCGATTTCCGACCGCTTCGGGCGAAGGCGGGTGATTCTGCTTGGACTTACGGTGTTCTGCATCGGCTCGGCCATCAGTTACTGGGCGGATTCTCTTGCGATGCTGATCCTGGGAAGGGTGGTGCAGGCGGTCGGCGTGGCGGCGGGTTCCACGATGGGACGAGCGGTGGCGGCCGACGTGATACCGCCGGAGAAGCTGGCCCGGGCGGTGAGCTTCATGACCATGGCGCTGGTCATGGGTCCGATGCTGGCGCCGGTAATCGCCGGCTACCTCGTAACCGCGGTCGGCTGGCGCAGCATTCCGTTGCTGCTGGGCGCGTGTTCGGCGCTTTTGCTGCTCATGGCGATCAAGTGGATGCCGGAAACCCACAAGCCCCAAAGAGGCAAGCCGTCCGAAGCGGACGGGAACACCGGCGGCGAGGTCGGCAAGTCGCCCTTCCTCACCACTGGCTTTATCGGCAACCTGACGATCCTGATCGCCGTTCAGGTGGGTGTATACGGCTATCTCTCCGCCTCTCCCTACCTGGTCATAGACATGCTGGGCTATGAGCCGTTCCAATTCGGCTACGTGTTCATCTACCTGACGCTCGGATACCTGCTTGGCACCGCATTTTCCGGCTGGGGCGTGCTGGCCAGTCGCGGGCTGCTGGCTTGCGGAATCCTGTCCTATGCGATCGGCGGCGGCCTGATGCTGGGACTTGTCATGAATGGCGTGGTGAACCTCTACTCCATCGTTGGCCCGGCCGTGATGCTCAGTTTCGCCAACGGCATATCCCAGCCGCAATGCATGGCTGCCGCACTGTCCGCCGCGCCCACGAGGCGGGGCGCGGCCTCCAGCATTGTCGGCTTTTCGCAGATCATGGCGGGCGGCGTGGGGTTCCAATTGATGGGCTGGCTGCCGAACGGCTCCCCGGCGCCCATGACCCTGCTCATCTGCGCCTGCGCCCTGACCGGCGGAATCGGCGTGCTGATGATCTACCGCCGCTCCTGAGAGTGGCAGTCTATTCAGCGACGATGGGGTTGACGAGGCTCCCGATGCCGTCGATGCGGACTTCGACGGTGTCGCCCGGCTTGACGTCGGACAGGCCGTGCGGGGTGCCGGTGGAGATGATCGACCCCGGCGCCAGGGTCATGAATTCCGAAAACCACTCGATCAGCGTCGGAATGTCGAAAATCAGGTCGCGGGTGTTGCCGTCCTGGCGCAATTCCCCGTTGACCCGGGTCTGAATGGACATCTCGTGCGGATCGGCGATGTCAGCCGCATCGACGATCCATGGACCGACCGGGCCGAAGGTGTCGAAGCCCTTGGCCTTGATGGGCGGGCGATAGAAGTTCCCGACGAAATCACGCACAGTGAAGTCGTTGCAGATGGTGTAGCCCGACACGCAGTCCATCGCCTCCTCGCGGCTCACACGCCGCGCCTCGCGGCCGATCACGACGCCCAGTTCGCCTTCGTAGTGCATGTAGCGGACTCCCGCCGGCCGGACGACTTCGGCCAGGTGGCCCACGACAGATGACGGGTTCTTGATGAAGGGTATGGGTTCCGACGGCAATTCCGCGAATTTCAGTTCGCGCGCGTGATCGGCGAAATTCAGGGCCAGGCCGTAGATGACCGTGTGCGCCGGCGGAAGCCAGCGCCAGGTCCCGGGCTCAAAGCGCTCGCCGCCGGGCAGGAGGAAACTGCCGTCCGCCGCCACCGTCACGTCCCGTGCTTGCCCGCCGGCTTCGATGCGCGCCTTCTTCATGCCAGCTCTTTCTCCAGTCCGGCGAAAAACTCCAGGGATTCGGGGTTCGCCAGGGCCTTGCGATTGGCGACCTCCCGGCCGTTTATGACTTCCCGAACCGCCAGTTCGCTGATTTTCCCACTGATGGTTCGCGGAAGATCGGGGGCAATGATGATTCTTGAGGGCACGTGGCGGGGGCTGGCGTCGAGGCGCAGCGCTTCCCGCACCCGCTTCTTCAGCAATTCCGTATCGACGGTTTCGACGGTCAGCCGCAGGAACAGGACGATGCGAACATCGTCGTCGTATTCCTGGCCGACGGCCAGCGCCTCCGCGACTTCGTCCAGCGCCTCCACCACGCGATAGATTTCAGCGGTGCCGATCCGGATCCCGCGCGGATTCAGCACCGCGTCGGACCGCCCGTGGATCACCATGCCGCCGGCGCCGGTAATCTCGGCGTAATCGCCATGGGCCCAGACGCCGGGAAACCTCGCAAAATAGGCCTGGTGATATTTCCTGCCGCCGGGATCGTCAAGGAAACCGAGGGGCATGGACGGAAACGGACGCGTGCAGACCAGTTCGCCGGTCCGTTCGCGGACCGGCCGGCCATCGGAATCGAATACGTCAACGGCCATTCCCAGCGCCCGGCACTGCATTTCCCCCCGGTAAACGCTCAGAATGGGGTTGCCCGAGATGAAGCAGCCGAGCAAATCCGTTCCCCCGGCAATGGACGCCAGCATGATGTCGCTCTTCACTTCCCGGTAAACGTAATCGAAGCTCCGGGGCGCCAGAGGCGAACCGGTCGAAAGAAGCGCCCGCAAACGGGAAAGATCGGAAACGGCCCGCGGCCGCACTGCCGCGTTTTCCATGGCCTTCAGGTAAGCGGCGCTGGCGCCGAACACGGTCACCTTCTCCTCCCCGGCAATCTTCCAGAGTGCGTCCGGCGACGGATGTAGAGGCGAACCCTCGTACAGAACCAGGGTGCATCCCGACGCCAGCCCGCTGACCAGCCAGTTCCACATCATCCAGCCGCAGTTCGTCAGGTAGAACATCGTGTCGCCGGCAGTCACTCCGATGTGCAGCCGGTGTTCCTTGACATGCTGAATCAGCGTGCCGCCGGCCCGGTGAATGATGCACTTCGGCGCGCCGGTGGTGCCCGACGAAAACACCACATATAGAGGGTGATCGAAACTCAGTTGCTCGTATTCCGGAGGCTGGACATCCCCGAAGTCATCGAAGAGCAAAACGCCTGCGGCAGGCGCCACAGACCGGCCCTGGCCAGGATGAGGCGCGAGCAGCGTCGTTTGCAAACTCGGCAATCCGTGCCGGATTGCCTGAAGTTTCGGCCCGCAGTCCATCCAGCGCCCGCGCCAGTGGTAGCCGGCGGCGGCGAGCAGCACCTTCGGTTTCAGCGGAATGAACCGCTCCAGGACGGCCTGAACGCCGAAGTCCGGAGAGCAGGAACTGAATACCGCTCCCACGCTGGCGGCGGCCAGCATCAACACCACCGTCTCCGGGCGGTTCGGCATCCAGGCGGCCACGCTGTCGCCTTTCCGCACGCCCAGGTCCGACAGGCCCGCGGCCGCCCGCCCCACCTGGGCACGCAACTCCCCGTACGTCATTTCCGAACGCTCGCCGGATTCGTCGCGATAGATCAGCGCAGTCCGCGACGCGTTTTGCCAAAGCAGATTCTCGGCGAAATTCAAACGCGCTCCGGCAAACCACTTCGCGTCTTGAAGCCGCTCCGCCTGTTCAAGCGCTGCCCTGGGCTCACTGCTGGCGCTGATTCCACAGAACCGCCACAGCCGCGTCCAGAACTCTTCGGGCACCTCCACCGACCACCGGTGCAGCTCGGCATAGTCGAAATGCCCCGCCTTCCGCATGAACCGCGCCATCGCGCTGGCGCGCGCCTTCTCGGGCGACGGAGTCCAAAGGCAAGCGCTCACCCGGCCATTATCCCCGCAAACGCGATTACGAACCCTGGACGCTATGGACGCTCAACTCGCTCGTGGGAAGCACCGTTCAGCTTAGGTATATGGGCTTATATGCCTGGTTTGACAGTGCTGCGCTTTCGTCAGACGAAGAATGTGTTCCGCAGCGGGAACTGTTCTCAAACCGGCGCGATCCAGTTGATGTCATCTGCTGTCGCGGGTTTGGACGACTGCTTGTCCTGAAAGGATGCAGGCCACTCCCACTCGACCTCCGGGTACCGCACCGGATACGGCAGCGCTTCCGGATTTCCAAGCAGCGTCAGGCCCCAATATGCCCAGTGGCGGCGTGAGAACAGGCCGGACGGTGCATGTTGGTAGGCATCAACGAACTCGTCCTTTGAAAACAGCGCCCAAGCCTCTTCAATGTCCTCATTGGTTCCGCGCGCCATAGCCTCGTTCAAGAGCTTGCGCGTGTCCGCCGCCACCGTCTCCGGGGGCTCGTACCAGTTGACGTTGCGTGATAGACGGAGCAGACGGGAATGACGGTCGGGCATGGCTACTCCTGCTTCAGTTTCGCAACCGGGTTGCTGGACGCATCCATCGTCTGCCCCTTGGATTGAACCGGTTCAACCTCTCCAATACGTCCGAGCGGCTCAACAGCCACAGGGGGTACGTTCTGGATCGCTTCCACCGCTTGGGTGAGAAGTTGGCGGTCTTCCGCTGGCAAACCCTCCAATGCTGGCGGATAACTCAAAGCCATCAGCGTTATGCGCGGATTGAAAGAACCTCCGTAAATGGCTCTTGAGCAACCCAGCCCTTCGGCCAATGAATGCCCGTGACGCAGCAGCGCAGAAATATCCTGAAGATCCTTGAGACTTTCCCGCTGCTGAATGGCCGCGCATTTGCAGCCGAATATGTCACGTACTCCGGCCAGCCTCACCCCCGGCGGGACCTTGGCGGGAAGATCAACGCAACGAAGCCCCAGCCCGCCGAAGAAACTCACGGCCACCGGCCCGTCTTCCGTCCTGGCCTGCACCGTCAGCGTGTTCCGTTCTTCCTGAGTAATCCGGCCTTTCGCCAGAAAATCGAGTGTTTCATACAACTGCCTGGGTTCAATTGGCTTTGCGCTGAAAAAATCAAAGTCCACGCTGCTGCGGTGACCCAGCTGCAGTGCCAGGGCAGTGCCGCCGTACAGCACGAAATGCTCCGGCAGGCTCACAAATTGCCCCCAGAGCGTTCCTTGTGCTTTGGGCAAAATATCCCAGTGCAGCATGGCCTTCAGGTTCTTCGATTAGAGTGCTAATGGTGAATATTTATTGTTATTATACAACGATTTACGAAGCATCACGGCTATGCGTAGCAGTCCCCCTCAACCCAGACATATGACCCCCGTGCCCTGCGCCTGAGACTGATGCTGAAGGTCACGCCGGCATGGGGTGTGATAGACGGCGCGGCGGAGCAACTATGGGCGCATCCCGGAGGCCGGGCGATGGTAGTTGCAGCAAATTCTCCTTAAGGCTTCGCAAGGAGAGGTGCAGCCATCGAGGCAATGACATTGGGAATGTGAGGCCCCGTAGGACAGGAGGGCCAAATGCCCTCCTGTCGGGCTCAGCGTTCAGAAGCTCCAGTCCACCTGGATGCCGGCAGACCTCAAGTCCTGCGGCGCCACCATCACGCCATGGATATT
>JAPOWV010000015.1 GCA_026707445.1 Gammaproteobacteria bacterium | reverse complement strand
CTTCGACTCCCCTGGCGGTAACCGAGCGCCACACCACGAGAGACACCGCCCACTACACGATATGGCTCAATGCCGATCCGGGCGCGAACGTGGTGATCACCGCGACCTCCGGCGACCCGACCGCCGTCGAGGTGGACACGAGCAGGGCGTCGGGACTGCAGAACACCCTAACCTTCACCGGCGGCAGCTCCGGCAACTGGAGCAGGCCGCAGACGGTGTTCGTGCGCGCCGTGAACGATGGCGACACGGTCTCCGAACAGAACGTCATGATCAGGCACACGTCAGCGGTGAACCCCACCAGCAACCCATACCACCAGATATCCACCGGTAGCATCGAGGTGGACGTCACCGACGCGGGCCACGGGGTGCTCGTCCCGAAACGCTCGGTTTTCGTGCATCTGGGCGACCCAACGGCCACCTACACCCTCAGCCTCAAGAGCGAGCCGGGCGGCACGCTCACCATCACGCCGGCCTCGGGCGACACCACGAAGGCGACGGTGTCGGGGCCGGTGAGCTTCAACGACAACAACTGGTCGATTCCGAAGGAGGTGACGGTGACCGCCGTGGCCGCATCCGCCGCGCCGGTTTCCATCACACATACCGTCACCGCCGCCACGAGCAGCTATCCGGCCGGCACCGCGATCGATGCCGTATCCGCGTACGTCAAGGAGGCGCCCGTGGTCGTGTCGCTCGCCCGCACCGGCGCGGCGAGTATCGTCGAGGGCACCCCGAGTTGGCTCGGCAGGCCTGCGGTGGCCGGCGGCAAGATCGCGTTCACCGTGACGCTGGCCCGCGCCCTCGCGGCGGGGGAGCGCGTCGATGTGCTGCTGGCGCTCTCGGGCAAGGGCGTGACCGCGAGCGACTTCGGGCCGCTCACGAAAAAGACCGGCGCCGGCCTCAACACCGGGGTCAGCATCGAGGCCGCCTCCACGCTGGCCCCCGCCGTGGTCTTTGCGGGAGCGGGCGCCCGGGTCGCGACGCTGGAAATGGAAGCCACCGACCAAAATCTTGAAGACGACGAGACGGTGACCGTGGCGCTCGCCGCCGACGCTAGGCAGATCGCCGACACCGACAGCACCCACCCGGCGCTGCGCCACCCGGCCAACCACAGTTTTAACGTGACCGTGGCCGACGATGAGTACACCTTCAGCTTCGACAAGGCCGATACCCACGAGGTCTCCGAAGGCGACGGCACGGTGAGTCTCCCGCTCACGCTGTCGCGGGCGCTCGACAGCGACATCTTGGTGCGCTTCAATTATTTCGAGACCTTCGGCAACGGGCTCGCCGATCCCCCGACCGTGGGCACGCCCGGCGCGGCGGTCTCGGGGGAGGACTACGAGGAGGCGCACGCGTACCCCGATTTCGCGACCATCAAGGCGGGCGCGACGAGCTTCACGCTCAAGCTCGAGATCCTCGATGACGACCTCATCGAAGGGGTCGAGCGGCTGCGTATCGAGGCCGTGCCGCCGCGACAACCTCTTGGATCTTTTCTCGACCGGCTGGATGTGTACATCGCCGACAACGACCCGACGGTCAGCGTCGCCGCCGGCGCCTCGCCGGTAACCGAGGGCACGGACGCGACCTTCGCCGTACGCCGCAACGCGGTGTCGGCATCCGCCCTCACCGTCAACCTGAACGTCGCCGAGAGCGGGAACTTCGTGGCCGCGGCCGACGAGGGCGCCACGACAGTCACAATCCTGGCCAACCAGGCGGAGGCGACGCTCACCGTGCCGACGCAGACGGACGCGACGGCGGAAAGCGACGGCGCCGTCACCGTGACGGTGCGCGACCCGGCCACGCCCGGCGCCTACTTCGCCGACGATGAAGCAGCCACCGTGAAGGTGCTCGACGACGACACCCCCGGCGTCCGCTTCTCGGAGACCCGCGTCGAGGTGGCCGAGGCCGACGACGGGACCACCGACGCCCAGGAGCACAAGGCCACCTACACGGTGCGGCTTGCGGTCCCGCCCGACGGCCAGGTCACGGTGACGCCCACCAGTGGCGACACCACGGCGGCGACCGTCACCCCGGCGAGCCTCGCCTTTGCGCCGGGCGACGACTGGAGCGATCCGCAGACGGTGACCGTGACCGCGGTGGACGACGGCCTCGACAACGCCGGCGGCAAGCGCAGCGCCACCATCACCCACGCCGTCAGCGCAACCGGCACCAACTATGCGGGCGTGACCGCCGGCAGCGTGTCGGTGGACGTGCTCGACGATGACGAGCCGGGGGTCAGGGTGTCGGCTGGCACGCTGGCGCTGGCCGAGGGCGGCGACCCCCGAACCTACACCCTGGTGCTCGGGTCCGATCCCGGCGCCGCGGTGAACGTCACCGTGACCTCCGGCGACCCCTCGGCGGTCAGCGTGCAGGGCCCGTCCGGCGCGGCCGGGGCGAGCGCGGTGATTGCCTTCAGCCCCGGCGGCGGCGGCACCTGGAAGACGCCGCAGACGGTCACGGCGCGCGCCGTGGAGGACGCCGACGGTGTAGGCGAGCGGAACGTCGCCCTCACCCACGCCGCGGCGGTCCCGTCGGACAACACCCATGCCTACCACGGCATCACCATCGGCTCGGTGCTGGTGACAGTTGAAGACAACGACATACGCACGGTCGTCGCCTCGACGGACGCGATAGCGCTCGCCGAGGCCGACGATCCGGGAACCACAAACGTCAAGGAGAACGAGGCAAGCTATACGCTGCGCCTCAGCCACGCGCCGAGCGACGATGTGACCGTGTCCCACTCGTCTTCCGGCGCCGAGCTGAGTATGAGTCCGGCCACGCTCACCTTCACGCCATCGGACTGGAACGAGCCGCAGACGGTGACCGTGAGGGCGGTCGACAATGACATCGACAACAAGGATGAGCAGAGCACCGGGTCGGTCGTGCATGCAGTCTCGGCCTCCGGCGCCGACTATGCCGATGCGCCCACTGTGGCGGTGAGCGCGACGGTGGCCGACGACGATGCGGCGCCGGTGCTGTCCATCGCATCGGCCGCGGGGGTAGCCGAGGGCGACAGCGGCAGCGCATCCCTCGGCTTCACGGTGACGCTGGCGCCGGCGAGCGGCAAGACGGTCACGGTCGCGTGGGCGGATGCCGGCACCGGCACCGCGACGGCCGGTACCGACTACGCCACCGTGACGGGCGGCACGCTCACCTTCGCCGCCGGCGAGACCACCAAGCAGCTCAATGTCTCGGTGACCGGCGACACCGCAGACGAATCCGACGAGACGGTGGTGCTCAGGCTCTCCGCGCCCTCGAACGCGACGCTTGAGGGCGGGGGAACAACGCTGGACGCCACCGGCGCCATCCTCGACGACGAAGGCGTCGGGGTCGTCGTCTCGCTCGCCCGCAGCGGCAGCGCCGTCACCCTCACCGAAGGCACCGCAGAGGGCAGTTTGGCGCTCCCGGGCGACAAGCTGACGTTCACCGTGACGCTCGCGCGCGCGCTCTTCGCCGGCGAGCGCCTCGACGCGCCGCTGGTCCTGTCCGGCACGAACATCACGGCCGGCGACTTCGCCGACCTGGCCGCCAGCGCCGGAAAGGGGCTGAACACCGGCGTGCGCATCGAGGATGCGGGCACGCTCACGCCCACGGTGGTCTTTGCCGGCCGCGGCGCGCGCGTGGCGACGCTGGAGCTGGAGCCCATCGACACCGATCTCGAGAGCGACGAGGAGACGGTGACCGTGGCGCTCGGGTCGGACCCGCAGTTCGCCGCCGACACCCACACCAACGTGCCCGGCGGGGCCGGGCGCGATGCGACGGCGAACAGCTTCGACGCGACGGTGGCCGACGACGAATTCGTCTTCGCCTTCACCAAGACCGGCCGACACGACGTCTCCGAGGGCGACGGCACGGTGAGTCTGGCGCTCACGCTCTCGCGGGCGCTCAGCCGGGACATCGATGTCCGCTTCGTTTACCGCGACCGCGACCAGGTCGTTAACCCGAACGACCCGAAGAACGTGCCGGGACCGTGGAAGGACGCCGCGACGAAGGATGAGGACTACGAAGCGGCCTACGCGCACCCTGAGTTTGCGACCATCAAGGCGGGCGTCACGAGCTTCACGCTCGAGTTCGACCTGATCGACGACGCCGTGGTCGAGCCGACCGAGCGGCTGCGCATCCAGGCGCGGCCGCCCTGGTACCCCCGCGGTGCGCTGCCCTCAGAAATCGACGTTTACATCGCCGACAACGATCCGACGGTCACGGTCGCCGCCGACGCCTCGGCGGTGACCGAGGGCGCGGGCGCGGCCTTCACCGTGCGCCGCAACGCGGTGTCGGCGAGCCCCATGACCATCAATCTGACGGTGGCCGAGAGCGGGGGCGGGGACTTCGTGGCCGCGAGCGACGAGGGCGCCAAGACGGTCACCATCCTGGCCAACCAGGCGCAGGCCACCTACACCGTTCCGACGCAAACGGATCAAACGCCCGAAGCGAGCACCGAAGTCACGGTCACGGTGCTTGCACCCACCACCCCCGGGACGTACTTCGTCGGCAAGGACAGCGCGGCGTCCAGCACGGTTCGTGACCGCGCGCTGGACGTGGCGCTGGCGCCGGCGGAGGCCTCGGTGACCGAGGCCGACAGCACCGATGTGTACCTCGACTTCACCGTGACCAAGCCGAACGTCGATTCCGGCGAGTCCCTGCACTACACGCTGTGCTTCGGCGGCACGGCGACCCGCGACGAGAATGCCACGAAGGCGGCCGGCGAGGACTACCGGCTCGTATCGCCCGCCGCGAGCAGTGTGACCCAATGGGACAGCGGCTGCGTCGCCTACTCCCTGGGCCGGAACGACACCAGCCAGACCTGGAGGCTCCAGGTCTTCGGCGACACGACGCCGGAGTCCGACGAGACCGTGACCGTGACCCTGGCCGCGAGCAGCGGGAACCCGATGCCGGAGGGCTGGTCGGTCGGCTCCGACAACGCCGGCGCCTACACGATCGTCAACGACGACGCGCTGGGCGTGACGCTGGCGGCGGCCGCCGCGAGCATCGACGAGTCGGGCAGCGGCAACCGCACCGACATTACGGTGACGCTCGGCCGCACGCTGGTCTCGGGCGAGACGGTCACCGTGCCCCTGACCGTCAGCGGCGCGACCGTGACGACCCACTACACGCTGGCCAAAAAAGCCGGCGGCAACACCGGCGTCACGCTCTCCGCGTCCGGCGCGCACAGCGCCCAGAACCCGGCGGTCGTGTTCTCCGGCGCGGGCGCCGGCACGGCGACGCTCGAACTGACCGCGGTGGACAACGCCGACGCGGCGGCGCGCACCGTGACGGTCGCCTACGGCACGGGGAGCCGCGTGCCCTCGAAGAGCGGGTTCGGCGGCAGCCTCGACCCATCGGGCTCGCCGAAAGCGGTGGCCATCGCCAACGACGACACCAAGGGCATTGTGCTGTCGCCCACCGCCCTGACGGTGGACGAGGGGACGGCGGCGACCTACACGGTCGCGCTCGCCACCGAGCCGGTCGGCGGCGCGGTGACGGTGACGGTGACCGGGACTTCCGGCACCGACCTGACGGTGGACACCGACCCGGACACGGGCGGCGACCAGGACACGCTGACGTTCACCGCCTCGGACTGGAACAGCGCGCAAACGGTCACGGTGACGGCCGCGCACGACAACGGCCCCGGCAACGACAGCGCGACGCTCACCCACGCCGCCGCGGGGGCGGACTACGGCTCGGTAACGAAGAGCTTGCCGGTGATCATCGACGACGACGAGGAACCGACGCCGACGTTCAGCCTGGCGCTGGCGCCGGGCGCGCCGGACACGGCGCCCGAGGACGGCGAGCCGATCGAGCTGCGGATCGTGATCGAGGACGGGCAGTTCAATTACGACGACACGTTGTTCGACGAGGTGTTCCTCAAGGCCACGGGCACGGCTGTCAGGCGCGGCGACTACCGTCTGGAGTACCGATTCAGGGACCGCTGGCTGGAGCAGCACGGCGACGCCATGCCGGTGGCGGTCTATAGCGCCGACGAGCCTCAGTATCAGCGTTTCCGTCTGGTGCCCCGCGACGACGGCCGGACCGAGGGCGAGGAGACGGTGCGCCTCGAGCTCGTCCTCCCGCCGGCGAACCGCGCCGAGTTCTACTCGCCCTACTTCCTGGGCGATGAAACCGCGGTAGAGCTGACGCTCACCGACCCGCCCCCGCCGGACACGCCGGCGGCGGCGTTCGCCGCAAGCGCGTCGAGCGCGGACGAGGACGGCGGCGCAGTGAGCGTGACGGTCGAGTTCGACCCGGCGCCGGCGGAAGCCCTGACGCTGAACTACACGGTCTCCGGCACCGCGGACGCGGGCGATGACTACGAGGCGCTGTCCGGGACGCTCGCGGTCTCCGCGGGATCCTCGTCCGCCGACATCGAAGTGGCCGTGACCGACGACGCCGTGTCCGACCCCGCCGAGACGGTGGTTCTCAAGCTCGCCGGCGGCGACGGCTACGCCCTCGGGCCCAGGACCACCCACACGCTGACGATTACCGACGACGAGGAACCGCCGCCGGGACTGCCGGTGGCGAGCATCGCGGCCGGTTCCGGCATCACCGAGGGCGGCGACGCCGCGTTCACGGTCACCGTCGAGCCCGCGCCGAGCCCCGCGATTTTCGTGAACGTGAACGTCGCCGACAGCGGCGATTTCGCCAAGAGCGGGACCGGGACGCGCCGCGTGCGGGTCGGCCCCAACGGGAGCGCCGGGTTCGCGGTGCCCACCGACGACGACGGGACCGAGGAGCCCGACGGCACCTTCACCGCCACGATCCAGGCCGGCGAGGGCTACGCGCCCTCGGCCACCGAGGCATCGGCGACGGTCGCGGTGGCCGACGACGACCCGACGGTGGTGAGCATCACCGCGGGGCCGGACATCGCCGAAGGCGGCGACGCGACGTTCACGCTGACCGCTTCGCCCGCGCCCGATGCGGCGATCACGGTGAACGTGACCGTGGTGGACAACGGCGACTTCGCCGGGGACGGCGAGGACGGGGCGCGCGCGGTCACTGTCGGCCGGTCCGGCACCGCGACGCTGACGGTGAAAACCAAGGACGATGAGGGCGTCGACGAGCCCAACGGCACGCTGACCGCCACCGTGAACGCCGGCACGGGCTACGAGCCGTCCGGCACGCACGCCTCCGCGAGCGTCGCGGTGGCCGACAACGACGAGCCCCTCGTGCCGGTGGTCAGCGTCGCGCCGGGCAAGGCGGTCACCGAAGGCGGCGATGTGACGTTCACGCTCACCGCGTCTCCCGCGCCCGCCGCCGAGATCACGGTGAACGTCGAGGTCGAGGAGAGCGGCGACTTCGCGGCGGACGGCGAGACGGGCGAGAAGATGGTATCCATCGGCACGTCCGGCGCCGCCACGCTGACGGTAAGGACCGATAACGACAGCGGCGACGAGCCCCACGGCTACATCACCGCGACCGTCAAGGACGGGACCGGCTACGCGCCTTCGGCCACCGATGCGTCCGCCACCGTCGTGGTGCGCGACGACGACGATCCGCCGGTCATCCGCATCGAACCGGGCGCGGACGTCACCGAGGGCGCCGACGCCACATTCACGCTGACCGCCATCCCCGCGCCCGGGGCGCCGGTCACCGTGCACGTGAACGTGACCGAAAGCGGCGATTTCGTGGAAAGCGGCCAGCCGTACCAGCGCACCGTCGGCATCGACGCCTCGGGCACGGCGACGCTGGCCGTCGGGACCGACGACGACGATGTGGACGAGGACAACGGCACGATCACCGCGGAGGTCCGGCCCTCGGCGGGCGGCCGCTACACGCCGTCGGGCGCCCGGGGCTCGGCGTCGGTCGCCGTCGCCGACAACGACGACGCCCCCGCCGCCTCGTTCGCGGTGGCGGACTCGGAGGTTGACGAGGACGCCGGCACGGTCCACGTGCGCGTCGAGCTGAGCCATCCGTCGGCGTCGGCGCTGGAGCTGGCCTACACGGTGGGCGGCGGCGCCGCGGCGGGAGACGACTACACCATCGCGGACTCCGGCAGCGTCACGTTGGCCGCGCTCGCCAAGTCCGCGACCGTGCCGGTGGCGATCGTCGACGACGCCGACGACGAGCCCGCCGAGACGGTCATCCTGACGCTGACCGGCGGGACGGGCTACACGCTGGGGAGCCGGAGCACGCACACGCTCACGATCGCCGCCAGCGACAAGACGCCGGTCGTCACGATCACGGGTGGCGATCCCGTCGACGAAGGCGGCGACGCCGCGTTCACGGTCTCCGCCGATCCGGCGCCGGCGGATGATCTCAAGGTGAATCTCGGCATTGCCGACGCCCCGGCGGGCAGCGACTTCGTGGCGGCGGAGGACGAGGGGAGCGACACGGTCACGATCCCGGCCGGGGAGACTTCGGCAACCTACGAGGTCGCCACGGTGGACGACAAGGCCGACGAGCCGGAGGGTCCGGTGACGGCGATGCTCAAGGCGGGCGAAGGCTACGTGCTCGGCACGCCGGCCAGCGCGCAGGTGACCGTGCGCGACGACGACGATCCGAAGTCCGAGATCAGCGTGACGGCCGGCTCGGCCATCGACGAGGGCGGCGATGCGGCGTTCACGGTGACCGCCACGCCGGCGCCCACGAAGCCGCTTGAGGTGACGCTGTATATCGTCGAGCAGGGCCGTTACGCCGAACCCGGAGAGACGGGCGAGCAGCCCGTGCCGGTGCCGGCCTCGGGCTCGAAGACCTACACCGTCCAGACGGTGAACGACAGCGACGACGAGCCGAACGGCTCGATTACGGTGACCGTGCGCCCGCAGCCCCATTACACGGTGGCGGCCGCGGACTCGGCGACCGTCACCGTACGCGACGACGACGAGTCGAACTACGCGGGCGTGGAGGTGCGGATCGAGGACGCGAGCGCGAAGGAAGGCGAGGACCTTAAGTTCGCGATCGTCCTGAACCGGGCCGCGCCCGGCCCGATCACGCTGTCCACCACCTGCATCCCGGGCACGGCCCGGCTCAATTACGATGTCGAATGCGGTTCCCCCGTGCTCAGGTTCGAGCAGGGCGAGACGCGCATCGCGCACCGGGTCTGGGCGGTGATGGACGACATCGACGAGGGCAACGAGACGTTCGAGTTCGAGATCCACAACCCGGATCCGGCGATCGTGGCCATTACCCGCGGCATCGCCACCGGCACGGTCGAGAACGACGGCCAGCTGCCGTCGGCGTGGCTGGCGCGGTTCGGCAGGACGGTGGCCGAGCAGGCCATCGACGGCATCTCGGCGCGCATCGAGTCCGCGCGCAGCGGCGCCCGAACCCCGGGGTTCCGGGGCGCGTTCGCCGGCGCGCCCCTGGGCGGCGCAACCGAACTTGACGCCGCCGCCTGCAAACCGGCATCCGGCGACGAGGCCACGTCCGGCGCGGAGAACGCGGCGGAGAACGCGCCAGGGGACCCGGCCGAACCCGCCGCCTGCGCGGCCGACACCGCCGCGGCAGCGGTCGCTGGCGCGACGGCGGATCCGCACGGCCGCGGCGCGTGGAGCGGTGGCCCTGAAGGCGGCCCCTGGGGGCCGGCGCACGCACCGGCGCCGTTCGGCACGCAGCCTCCGTCCATGGGCGGCGTCGCGGGCGGACCGCACGGCGCCGGGCTCGGGGCGGGACCCGGCCAGGGCGTCGGCGCCGGCGGCATCGGCCAAAATCCGGGCGGGCCCGCGGCGGGGATGGGCGCGCCCGGCCTCGGCGGTCCCGGCCAGGGCCCATCCCGCGCCCACGGCGCGCAGTCCGCCACGCTGCTGAGCCTCCTCATGGGCAGCAGCTTCACCTACACGCGCGAGGAGGACGGCGCCGGCGGCACGCTCGGGTTCTGGGGCCGCGGCGCGCACACATCGTTCAACGGTCGCGACGGCGCGCTGGACCTCGACGGCGAGGTCGGCACCGCGCTGCTCGGCGCGGACTACGCCCGGGGGAACTGGCTGGCGGGCGTGGCGCTCACGCAGAGCTTCGCCGACGGCGGCTACGCCAACCCCGAAACCGGTTCCGGCGCGGTCGAGTCGACGCTCACCGCCGCCATTCCCTACGCCGCCTGGGACGTCTCCGAGCGCTTCAGCCTCTGGGGCGCCGCCGGCCACGGCGCGGGCCGCATGGCGCTCACCCCCGGCGGGGAGCGCAAGGGACTGGCAGGACCGGTCCGCGGCATGGCGCCCCCGCCCAC
Organism: Gammaproteobacteria bacterium; assembly: GCA_026707445.1. Taxonomy (GTDB): domain Bacteria; phylum Pseudomonadota; class Gammaproteobacteria; order Steroidobacterales; family Foliamicaceae; genus Foliamicus. The sequence goes on along the minus strand of JAPOWV010000015.1, from coordinate 12,816 downwards.
GGGCGGATCTCCGGATGCGCCGCTGGCAAGCCTGCGCGCGGACATCGGCTGGTCGATGGCGACGGCCGGGCTGCGCGCCTCGCTGTTCACCGGCGACGGCGGCGGCCCGTCGCTGGCGGCGGTCTCCGACGCGCTGTGGTCGCGCACCACGTCCGAAAGAACCGCCGGCATGATGGCGGGCGCGGGCGAGGTCACGCGCTTGCGCCTCGGCCTGGAGGGCGGCTGGACGTTCGGCCTGTCCGGCGGTGGCAGCCTGACCCCGAGGATTGAGGCGGGCGTGCGCCATGACGGCGGCGACGCCGAGACCGGGTTCGGCGTCGAGCTCGGCGGCGGCCTCAACTGGACCGACCCGAAGCGCGGCCTCGTCCTGGACATCGAGGGCCGCACCCTGGTGGCCCACGAGGCCGACGGGCGAAGGGATATCGGGTTCTCCGCCTCGCTCGGCTACGACCCCAGGCCGGACAGCCCGCGCGGGCCATCGTTCAACCTGAGACATTCGTTCGGCGGACAATCCTCTGGCGGCCTGGACGCGCTGTTTGCATCCGACCCGCTGGTACCCATGGGCCAGGACGGCGCCGGGCAGTGGACGGCGGAGGCCGCGTACGGAATGCCGGCGTTCAGGGACCGTTTCACCGGCGCCCCGACGCTCGGCTACGGCGTCTCCGGGTCCGGGCGCGACATCAGCGTCGGCTGGTTTCTCGAACCCGCGGGCGAGGACGCCCCGGACCTGCGGCTCGGACTGAAGCTCACCCGCCGCGAAAGCCCCACGGAGCCGCCGCAGCACGGCATCGGGATCGAGATCACGGCGAGGTGGTGAGCCGGGGCGCGGCGTCGCCGCCCGCCGGACGACCGCATCCGCAACCGCGACCGGGGCACGGCGGGCTGCCGGCCCGCCCTCCAAACACCGCGACCGGCGCCCGCAGCCAATCCGTCCGGTTTATTCCGGCGTTCCAGGAAAATCGGCTACGAAAGAATGTGAGAAAAATCCGGCCCCCGTTGCCGGATTAATGTGAGAGCTAACACATGCAGGATGTCTACGATCGGGAGCCGGCCCCGGGTCAACGATGCGGGTTGCCTGCGCGATCCGAAACCGGGACGGGCGCGGTGACGTCGCCGCCGTCATCGGCCCGGCTCACCGCCGGCGGCATGAACTGGGGCGGCGGCGCCTTTGATCCGGACAGCGACATCCTGGTGGCGCCGGTCAGCGAGACGCCTTCGTGGGTCAAACTGGTCCCCAACGAGGAGTTGGACCCGGAAGTGGCCGGGGCTCCCGGGTCGGGTCTTCCGATGGGACCGCCGGGTTTCATCGACGGCACGAACTACGGCCTGCAGCAGGGTGTCCTGTTTTCTCCGTTCATGACGCCGTGCACGGAGCCGCCCTGGGGCAAGCTGGTGGCGGTGGACATGGCCGCGGGCGAGATCCTGTGGGAAGAGCCGCTGGGGCTGATCGACAAGCTGTCTCCGATTCCCATTCCGTTGCGATGGGGCACGCCGTTTGCGGGCGGGCCGATCGCCACGGGCGGCGGAGTGGTGTTTATCGGCGCGACCGCCGACGAGCGGTTCCGGGCATACGACACGCTGACCGGCGAATTGCTCTGGGAGTTCGACGGTCCCACCGCGGCCAATGCCACTCCCATGACCTACATGGCCGACGGCAAGCAATTCGTGGTGGTCGCCACGGGCGGACACACCTGGGTCTATCCCTTCAAGAAGGGCGACTCGGTCGTGGCGTACAGCCTCCCCGACTGACCCGCTGACTCCTTTCTGCATACGTCAATTGCGACTAGCTATCTTCGGAATTCTCCTCGGCGTTGCATCGGCAGCGGCTACAGGTCAGACGGTCCCGTTCTTCCCGGCGGCGTCGGATGCCCGGGACCGGCGGGGAGTGGCGCAGGTGATCAACCGATCCGACAACGCAGGCGAGGTGACGATCGAGGTGTTCGACGATGAGGGTGCATCGTACGAACCGCTTGCGTTGTCGATCGGCCCGGGCGCGACCGTGCACTTCGAGTTCAGTCGCGGGGAACAGGGGTTCGTTGCCGACTTCGCAGACTATCCGCCGGACGATGAGGAGATCTACGAGCTGACATCCGGCTATCGCCCGCTTCCGTCGCCGCTCGAGCCGGAATCGGCCTTGTACCTGTCCGGGGTCAACCGCAGCGACGATCTCGTCATGTTCTTCAAGGGACAGGTCGGCGGTCTCGTCGCGGGCGCGGCCTACAGCGTTTCGGTCAGCGTGGAGATCGCCACCGATACGCCCGCCGGCTGCGTGGGCGTAGGTGGCGCGCCGGGCGAGAGCGTCTGGATCAAGGCGGGCGCAAGCGAAGTCGAACCGCTGCCGGTCCTGCGGGGCTCTTATCTGCGCATGAACATCGATATCGGGAACCAGTCAAACGGGGGCGGCAACGCCGTCGTGCTCGGCAATATGGCCAACTCCCGGAGTTGCGAGCAGCCGCGGCAGTGGGAACGCAAGTCTTTCCAGGCCCTATCGGTCCCGGAAACCGTTTCCGCATCGGCGGACGGCCGGGCCTGGCTGCTCTTCGGCGCCGACTCGGGGTTCGAAAGCCGCACCGAGGTCTACTTCACGCGGGCGACGGTCACTTTCACGCCGACGGAAACAGACGGGCTGCTGCCCGCATCCGACCCGATTCCGTTGCGCTGGCTGCCACCCCGCAAGGACAGGCCCGATGTTCAATAGGGGAACGCTATACCATTCGCGCCGGAGGTAATGAAAATGAGATCGATCTTTCTAGCCGGGCTTCTTCTCGTCGGCGTGGCTCATGCCGACGATACTCAGGAGCAGCCGACGAACAGCGACGGTGCTGCGCAAGATGCTCTAGAGACTGCGACAGTCCAGGACATACTGAATTTCCATGAGATGACGGACAACATCGCCATTGGTGGACAGCCGACCGTCAGCCAGTTGGCTCAGGTCGCGGATGCGGGTTACTCCGTCGTCGTGAACCTGGCGATGCATGACTCGGATAACGCGATACCGGAAGAGGGCAGCGTCACCGCTTCCCTGGGCATGTCCTACATTCATATTCCCGTTCCCTCCGATGCTCCCACGTCAACACATGTACGGAAATTCTTCAACGTCATGGATGCCTTCGACGGCGAAAAGGTCTTTGTTCATTGCGTCGTGAGCGGACGAGTATCCGCCTTCATTAATCGATACATGATGCTCAGGAAGGGGGTTTCAGCCGAGCAGGCCACTTCGCCATTGCTGCAAAGATGGCTGCCCGCCATGGAGGAGCCCTGGACGTCGATCATGAAGCTGGAACTGAACGATATCGAACAGTAACGAGCGGGAGTCTGACCCGCCGGCAGCTATTGGCTGTCGTAGATAATGCCCCTATAATGTAGGGACATATTCGAGGGGCAATACGTGTTGAATTTCATTGATCCCGACGTGTCTTCCAGCGAGAAGGCCACCGACAGCATCGAGATGCGGATCAAGCCCAGCGTCAAGAGCGGCATCGTCAGGGCCGCCGAATTGATGGGGGTGCCGCTGACTTCATTCGTGCGTGCTTCGGCGATGCGGGAAGCCGAACGGGTCCTCCGTGATCATCAGACAACGGTTCTCTCGGCGCGCGCTCAGCGCGCCTTGCTGGCGGCTCTCGACAGTCCGCCGCCACCTACCCAGGCCGCGCTGGAAGCTGCGGATCGATACCGGGCACGGATCGCCAATGCCGGTTGAAGCAGAAAACCCACCGCGCCTTTCCATAGAACCATTCGAGCCTGGTCGTCACGAACGCGCCGAGTTTTCCTGCGGCGTGGCCAGACTGGACAACTTTCTTCGCCTGAGCGCGCGGAAACAGCAGAAGGACGATTTCACACGGGTATTCGTTGCGGTCGCCGAAGGATCGCGTCGAATTCTGGGGTACTACGCTCTGAACACGCATGCGGTCGGGGTAGCTGAACTGGGGCGAAATAGTCCGCGGCGTACTCCCGGCCGCGCCAGCCTGCCGGCCGTGTATCTCTCGATAATCGCCGTCGACAAGAGTCAGCAGGGCAGGGGGCTCGGTACCGATCTGTTGATTGACGCGCTGCTCCGCGCCTGCAGAGTGTCAATGGAGGTGGGGCTCAAGCTGGTTATTCTGGATGTGATCGACGATGGCGGAGAAACGGCGTTCCGCCGGCGCAAAGAATTCTATCGGCGCATGGGCTTCGAGAGCTTCAGCGATCATCCGCAACGCCTGTTCATGACCATCGGCACCATCCGGAGCATGTTTCCCGAGGTCTAGTCGCAGGGGAGGGCGCGTGGATCGGCGCCCCCCGTAGCGCATCCCTTACACTCGTGGCCGAATTTCACTAGCCGGCCGTTTGCACAGGAGCAACTACTGAGTCATGGCTACGACAAAAATCGCGGGTATGTCGCTCAACCGGGGCGTGGCGCCGATGAACGCGGTCGGGCTGCTTTTGGGCGTCTGCTGTCTGGCATTCTGCTTCGTCGGTCTGAACATGGTGCAGCCGTGGCTGCTTGAGCATCATCTCAATCTGCCCAATTCCGAAATGGGCGATGCAACGGGAACGCTGGGGGCGATCGGCCAGATCATTACGGTCCTGCTCGCGGGCGCGATGGGCGCGTTGGCGGACCAGAAGGGAAGGCGGCTGGTGCTGACTCTCGGTGTAGTGGCCATGGCGCTGGGTATTCTGATCGCGCCACTGGTGTCCACCCTGTCCGGGCTGATCGTGTCCCGGACCGTCTTTTCCGTTGGGCGCACGGCCGTGGCGGCCTGCTTTCTGATCGTGGTCGCCGATTACGTGCAGGAAAACAGCCGCGGCAAGTGGAATGCGTTTCAGGGGGTGACCTTCGGGATCGGTTCCGTTCTGGCCGCCCTGGTGATCCTGAGACTGCCGAAATGGTTGCTCGAAAGAGGCTGGGGCGTAATCGATGCCGGATACGCAACCCACTTCGTGATGGTCGGAGCCGCCGGACTGTCGGCACTGGTGTTGTGGCTCATGCTGCGTGCGGACGGTCCCCGTGAGGGAGTTGAACATCAAAACTTGTGGGCGCTGATCCGCGAAGGCGTCGCACAAATCAGACATCCCGGGATTCGACTGGCCTATTTCGCAGGCTTTGCATCGGGGGCGAGCATGGCGGTCATCGGCACGTATCTGTCCTTATGGACTGCGGGTCATGCAACGGCTACCGGGGTGGGGCTGGCACAGGGACTGGCTTTGGGCGGCGTGTTGATGGTGATTGTCCAGCTGGTTTCAATGGCTGCCATGCCGGCCATCGGCGTTCTCAACGATCGGGCGAAACCGCTTCTTGCCCTTCAGGTCAGTCTTGTCCTGGCAGTCGTCGGCTACGGGTCCACTTATCTGGTCACCGACCCTTCCGCGCTATCCGGCAAGCTCTCCGTGGCTCTGTTGTCCGTGGGTCAATCCGCCGTAATTATTTCGTCCCAGGTGTTCGTTCAGGCGGAAGCGCCGGTCAAGATTCGCGGCACGATCATCGGGTTTTTCACGGTATGCAGCGGACTGGGGGCGGCCGTTATCCTGAAGCTGAGTGGTTACGTATTCGATTCGTGGTTGCTGACCGGTCCGTTCGTATTGACTTCGGCCGTAAACGCCGTCGTGCTGGTGTTCGCCGTCCTGCTGGGACCGGCAATCGGCCGGGAGCGGGCACGGATTGCGTCAGGTTAGTGCCGCGCAAGCCCTTGTGTTTATGGAGGTTTCGTGAAGGCTTCAATTAAGCGCGGACGGCTTCTTCTTTACGATACGACCGTGAAGCCGGAGTGGATCGACCACAACGGGCACATGAACGTCGCCTTCTTCGTGCTTGCGTTCGATGAAGCGACGGATGCCGCGTACGAGCACTGGGGCATCGGCATGGACTACCCGGACAGCAGCGGGTGCTCCGTGTTCACGCTGGGCATCAACGTCGATTATCTGGGCGAGCTGTTCGAAGGCGATGCGATCCGCGTCGAGACGATGCTGGTCGACCACGACGCCAAGCGCATCCACTACTTTCATCGAATGATCGATACGGTCAAGGACAAGCTCGTTGCGACCAACGAGTGCCTGTGCATGAACGTCGACCTCACGGCCAGGAAGTCCGCGCCATTCCCGGATGACGTAGTCGAGAAGCTGGCGCCGTTTGCCGGCGACGCCGAACCGCCCAAGGGCTTCGGCCGCACGTTGCACATCCGGCGTTCGTGACACGTCAGGCGCCTCAATGGCGAAAACCCACGCGCATCCTCTCAACGCTATGCGGCAGCTCTTGAGACGCCCTGTTTACCTCATGGGCCTGAAACGGCGCGGACGTACCCAGAGCCAGCTTGCGACGACGGCGGCTCCGAAGAGCGTATAACAGACCGCAAAAACCCATGCCGGCGCTCGGTAGTAAAGCAGCGTTTCCAGCCAGTGCGCCACGAACGATCCCGGGTAAGTAGAATCGCCGGCTCGGGAGCGGAACATCATTTCAATGGTCGTGAGCGGGCAGATCGCCCCGAACCATGACTGAACCACCACCACGGCTATGGCGAGGAGGTGCGCCAGTCGAAACCATGGATTCCGAACCCACAACCAGCGACGCGCCTTGCCGGCGAGTATGAGTGCGAGACCACCGACAACGAACGCGACGAAAAGCACATGCAGCAACAGAACCGCATCGGCAGCCAACAGATAGACCGAGGATGATTCCGCCTGCTCCACCGCCCCTCCCGCGATCTGGCTTATGAATAACCCTAACTGATCGATCAACCCCCGGGCAGTGAAGTCGAGCTATCGCGGTATATCAATTTGTTACAATTTGAACAATTAGTGGAAAATGTACTAAAAGAGGAAATCCCATGCCCCAACAATTGCCCATAACCGAGATTCGCGAGAAATTCGCTGAAATCACTGGCCGCGTGCAGTTCGCCGGCGAGCGAATCGCGATACAGAAGCATGGCAAGACGGTTGCCGCTCTGGTGCCGCCTTCGGATCTGGAAGCGTTGAGGACGCTTGAGGAACAGCTCGACTTGCTGGACGCCCTTGAAGCGCTTTCGGATTATCGCGAGGAGGGCGGAGTCAGCCTTGAGGAGCTTAAGGCGAGCCTCGGCCCTAAGGCCGCACGAAGGGGCAACGTGTATGAACGCCTACGTCAGCGCTTGAGGTAGCCCATCGTTTGAACAGGAACAACTGCAGATGAGAGAGGACGGGGCTTACGGACCCACAAGGGCAATGAAACAAGAACACACCTACACAACAACCATTACTTGGACGGGAAACAAAGGTGCGGGAACAATCGCCTATGACGCGTACGCCCGGGACTACGAAATTGCCTGCGACGGAAAGTCGACGATTCGCGGGTCGGCTGATCCGCTGTATTTGGGTAACGCGGCGCGTCACAATCCGGAGGAAATGCTGGTCGCCGCGCTGTCGGCGTGTCATATGCTCTGGTACTTGCACCTTTGCGCAGCCAACGGCGTCGTTGTAGAGGCGTATGACGCCGCCACCGAGGGGCTGATGCTGACCCGCCCCGACGGCTGCGGTGAGTTCAGCAAAGTGACGCTCAGGCCAAGTGTCACCATTTCGGCCAAGAGCGACGCGCACGAAGCACTGCGTTTGCATGTGAACGCCAACAAGATGTGTTACATCGCTCGTTCCGTAAATTTCCCGGTACACCACGTGCCCGAAATCACGTCCGGCTAGCGGGCTCCACTAGCCCTTGGCGCTAAGCCGCATCTGGCCCTTGCACCCTAATCGTCAAGTGGGAACAATGGCGTCTGCAATCCGCAGAAGAGGACGTTCATGAATCGCTCGCAAAGCGTCTACTTGATAGCAGCCATAGCGCTTCTGTTGACATCTTCGGTGTTGGCGCAGGAGCGCTTGCCTGCGCTGGCTGAGTCGCAGCCCGGAACGGTATTTTCCGACGCGTTAACGGACGGTGGGCGCGGTCCGGAGATGGTGGTTTTGCCTGCGGGAAGTTACCAGATGGGGTGCGTATTAGGACTGGATTGTTTCGATGACCAGAAGCCTGTACACCAGGTAACGATTTCGGAGGCGTTTGCAGTCTCCAAGTTCGAAATCACCTTCGAGGACTATGAGCGATTCGCATATTCGAACAACGTGGACGACGAAGGCTGGGGGCGCGGCCGGCGCCCGGCCATCAATGTGTCATGGAACGACGCCAAACATTACGTGGCTTGGCTGTCGTTGCAAACTGGCCAGACTTACCGCCTATTGTCGGAGGCCGAGTGGGAATACGCTGCGCGGGCGGGATCGATTACCAAGTACCACTTCGGCAATAACCAATCGGAGTTCTGCGATTACGCAAATCTCTGGGACAAAGACGCGGGTGACGGGGACGCGCCCTGCTCAGATGGTGTGGGCTTGCAGACCGCTGACGCAGGTAGCTACGCGCCGAACGCATTCGGCCTGCACGATATGCACGGTAATGTATACGAGTGGGTCGAAGACTGTTGGAACGCGAGTTATTCGGGTGCACCTTCGGACGGCAGTGCGTGGCTCGACGGCGATTGCTCCAAGCGCGTCTTGCGTAGCACTTCCTGGATGGACTATCCCAGGGACGCACACACCGCAATCCGCGTCCGGTTCGTGCAAGGTCTTCGCAACGGCGTCACCGGTTTCCGCGTTGCCCGCACACTAACGCCTTGAACTGGCTTTGTGGAACGACTGTGCGTTCTGAAATCTCTTGCGTCGCAATTCTGTTGACGTTCTTTTCTGCGATTTCTTCTGCTTCAGCTTCCAACATAGACAGATGGTCCCCTGAGCTTCAACAAGCGGAACCTTTTGAGTCGCCGTTCGTCACAATCTTCCACTACGGGGAGAAAAGGGTTTGTTTTGTTTCCTCAAAGCATGATCCCCGCCGGGATTCCCCTACTTCCCGGACGATAGCTGCGGTAATCAAGGAATGTGAACCGGAGATCCTGGTTCTCGAAGGACTGCCCAACATCATCAGTGAAAGTGATCGGGAGTATTTCGTTCGTGAAGCGGAGAATTGCGAACAGAACCCGGATTCCTATGAATGTGGGGAGTTGCACTGGGCCATTGCTGAAGTCAAGGGTGCGAAAACGGCCAAAGTGGGCGCCGAGCCTGTAACCACGGAGGAAATGGAATTCATTGTTGAGCAAAGCAATGGCACGCTTGGGCTTGAGGACTTTGTTGGCTACGAAATATCGAGGTTGATCATTCAAGCGAAGCGCCAGGAGGATTTTCGTATTGAGGATGTTCCGGACCTGGCTGTCAATCACCTGGAGTATCTACGCTCGGTCCTTCCGGAAACCGAGCAATACGGCGAAACCAGTTACAGGAGATGGTTGGAAAAAGAAGTAGGCCTCAGTTACTCGAGTCTGGAGAATTCCTCGTATGCACCGGGCAACGAAGAAGGAAGCAACCTGCTTCAAATAATGTCGTATCACTCCATGTTGACCCGCGATCACTTCGCGTTTCAGAGAATCCAGGAACTGCTGAAGGAGGCGGACAGCATCTTTGTGATGTATGGCTCCTCTCACCTGGCGACGCTGCGTCGGGCACTTACCGAAAACAGCACCCGAGTCGTCAACAAGAAGTACGAATAGGCACGCCTCTGGTTTTGCAGAACTATCGGATATAGTCGCGGGCGCACCTGCTGGTGGTGACTTTCAGATACCGGATTCCTGAATTCGCTTGATTGTGTGATGAACAAGAAGCCTTCAACTCGGCCCGATGCCGAGAGCGATCACGTTGCGCTGGCGGAGTACCGCGCCAGTATCGACAACATTGATGCGTCGCTGATTTACTTGATGGCGGAGAGGTTCAAGATTACGGAGAAGGTAGGAGAGTACAAGAAAGAAAAGGGGCTCCCGGCTGCTTCGATCGATCGAGAACAGGAGCAATTTGACCGCATGAAGAAATTGGCTGCCGAAGCCGGTGTGGATCAGGAATTCATGGGCAAATTCCTGAGGTTCGTCATCGACGAGGTCATCAGAAGGCACGAAAGAATCAAGGAACGATAGATACCTGCTACGCCTGCGTTCACGCGACGGATGTTAGCAGGTGGTTGGCGTCCACGAGCGCTTGCGTCTGGCTACCTGTCGGGAGCGGTCTTCGCCTTCAAAACTAACCGGCTGCACGTGTTGCACATCGAGTTCCGTCAGTCGCAGATTGACCACTGACCAGGTGCCGTCCTCATCTGACAGTACCGCAGCCAGGCAGGTTCCGCACACGCGGCAAATATAGAAATCTGTCGCCCGCAGGCCAAAGCGATACTGTTGCAGGTAACGCTCGTCCGCGATTCGAATGGTGGTCGAGCCTTCGGGATCGGCCCAATACGTCGCGCCGTGTTTCTGGCAGAAACTGCACTCGCAGGAACGCGCAACAATGTCATCGAGCGCAGTTCGCGTTGTCAGTTCGAACGACAGGTTCCCACAGTGGCAAGCTCCCGCGATCCTGTGTTTTATTTTGCTCACTGGTCGCCGTTGCTCATCAGTGCACCTACCGCCTTACGGAGCGGCCTGTTTACCCGGCTTCATATCCTGCGATTTCGCCCGAAAGCCGGCGAGCCGCTTCCTCGATACCGTGCGGGGTCCCTCCGTCGGAGTAGATGATTGAACGCGACGCGCTGATTATCAGACTGTTCGGACTGACGGCCGACCTGCCGTTGCGTATGCTCGAAGCCAGGGAGCCATTCTGAGACCCGATGCCCGGAACGAGGAAGGGCACGGAGGGCGCCGCCTTGCGGGTAAGAGACATTTCCTTCGGGAAAGTGGCGCCAACCACGAGCATCACGTTCTGTTTGTCCTGCCAAAGTTCTTCCGCTTCAGCGGCCACTTTTTCGAACAACATGCTTCCATCGATATGCATATCCTGTAAAAAGCCCGAACCGGGATTTGACGTCTTGCACAAGATAATGGCCCCTCGATCATCTCGTTCAATAAAGGGCTCTATGCAATCCAGCCCAAGAAACGGATTCACGGTTACCGCATCCGCACCATAGCGCTCAAAGGCCTCCAGCGCGTACATCTTCGACGTGTGCCCGACATCTCCTCGTTTCGCATCCAGGATCACAAGCGAATCCGGCACTTCTTCCTTTATGTACTTGATCGTGTCGGCCAGTTCATCTTCCGCGCCAACCGCGTGATAGAACGCAGCCTGGGGCTTGAAAATTTTGCAGTAGTTCCTTGCCGAATCGACGACACGTTTGTTGAATTCGAAAATGGGCCGTTTCGCGTTACGGAGATCGTTCGGAATTTTGTGCAGATCGGGGTCCAGCCCTACGCACAGTTGAGCATTGCTCCCACGAAAGGACCTGGCGAGTTTTTCGGGAAAAGTCAGCATTTTTTCGTGTGCACGGATTTTCTTGCCCGGATTCCGCGTATTTTACGGCTCCGCCGCAATTCGAGCCATGAGGCCGTACTACCAGTCACCTGGCCCTACGGTGACTGAATCGATCAGTTCGCCCTGGCCGCTTGCAGTGCCTGAATGAACGCTACCGGATCCTCCAGGCTGATCAGTACCGTCGTGCCGTCGTTCAGCGGCAGGCTGGCCACCGAGGAGCGATCGGTCAACGCGACGAGCGCCTTGCCGCCGCCGACCAGTCTGAACCACCCGAGCGAATAACCGAGCGCACCGAGACCGTTGGTTCGCAGCCCAAGCCGTACTCCCCTGTCCGTTCTCATGTTTACGATGCGGGCGCCCGTAGGTTCGATCGTGTCCAGCGGAATCGAACGGCCGTAAACCGGAACACTGACTTCGAGCGCGTCCCCGGTAATCGTCACGCTGGAACGGTAGCCGCCGTAAAGCAAGTAAACCAGAAGCAATGTAATCAATACAGGCAGGCCAACCGAGAGGGCCAGGCTGATCCAGGATTGTGACGCGAAGTAGCGCGCAGGGCCTCCTCCGCTTACTACCACGAATACGCTGATCGCCAGCGGCAGGGCCGCCAGCAGCGCCAGGACGGCTGAAGCCGTCGCATCAATCGGAATGATAGGAAATCTCATTGCGCCACCTGCAATTGCGTCTTGGCACTGGCCGTCATTATCAGCGCCAATGTGCAATCTCAATGGGAGACCTTCACCCGTGGGCCTAAGCTGCGGGTTCGGGGATTACGTGCAGGCTCTCCAGTTCCGCCGCGTATGCGAGCCGCTTGTCCAGGCAAACGAATGACAGCGGTGCGGCCAACTGCTCCTGCACCAGCAGGGCCGCCCCGAGTTGACCCGCGTCCGCAGCTCGCAGGGGGTGCCGGGCAAGCAGGGCATTCGCGCGGGCCCGAACCGCGAGCACCTCGGTTACTTCATCCCAGGTGTCGGCGAAGCCGGAGAACCGCTCAAGCACCTCGCGCCGTAGCGGCCGGGAAAGCAGGCCCTCGCGGGTTCGCCGCTCGATCGCGGCCACGATCTCGGTGCGGGACCAGGCCCAGGTCACGATGCGCCCGTCCTCGGCAAGCCAGCGGCGGGCTGCGTCGCTGGCCGCTTCAGCGACGACCAGAGGAACGAGAGCGGATGAGTCCCAATATCTCACAGCCGGTCGGCCCGATCTTCCATGAGCGCGTCCGACAGGCTGGTGGGCAGTTGAATAGGGGGCTCGTCAAAAATGGCGGCCGCTTTTCCCTTGCCCGGCCGCAGCAGCCCGGTCCGGATGAGCGTCTGACGCAACCCGTCACCGGTTGCCGCCGGTGGCGCCAAACGGGCAACCGGCGTGCCCCTGTCAAGAACCTGAACCTCGCCGCCGCGACGTACTTCGCGGATATAGCGCGACAGGTTCGCCTTCAGGTCCGATATCGATACCGTCGTCATGATGACTAGTATGACCTATTTACAATGACTTATCTAGTGTGCTGTCCCGCAAATAACTTTACTTAATCGTTCCACTTTGGCGAGGATG
>JAPOWV010000003.1 GCA_026707445.1 Gammaproteobacteria bacterium | reverse complement strand
ACCGCGACGTGAAGGCCTGCAATGAGGCCTACGCCGCCACCTCCGCGATGGTGCACGTGTCGCACCAGGTCATCTGCAAGAACATCGCCAAGACCGAGTTCCTGCTGGGGCTGGTGTCGCTGATGATCGACGCCGTGGGAATCGAGATCTTCCAGCACGTCCAGGAGAAGGTGGCCGAGATCTGGGTCAACCTGGAAACCATGAAAGCCTTCCGGAGGGCCGCGGAGGCCGATGCGGCGCCGAACGAGCACGGCATGATGACGCCGGCCTTCGATCCGCTGGACGCGGCCCGCAACCTGTATCCGCGCCTCTACCCGCGCATGGTCGAAATCGTCCGCCTGCTGGGCGCCAGCGGCCTGGTGGCCATGCCGACGCAAGCCGATCTCGAGGGCCCGCTGAGCGAGGACGTGCATCGCTACTACCAGGCGGCGCGGCTCGAGGCGAAGGACCGGATTCCGCTGTACCGCCTGGCCTGGGACACTGCGCTGTCTGCCTTCGCGGCCCGGCAGGTGCAGTACGAGACCTATTTCTTCGGCGATCCCGTGCGGATGGCCGGCGCCATTTTCCACTCGAAGGACCGCACGCCGTACATGGAACGCGTGCGCGAGTTCCTTCGCTCTTCCCCGGAAGACGACGCTTAGCGGATCGCGGGGGCGCAGTTGGATTCCAGGGGCTTCCGCAATGCGCTTGGGCAGTTCGCGACCGGCGTTACCGTGGTCACGACGAAGGCGGAAAACGGCGACCGCATCGGGCTGACCGCCAACAGCTTCAATTCCGCCTCGCTTGATCCGCCGATGGTGCTCTGGAGCCTCAGGAACGATTCGCTGAACTTCGAAGTGTTCGCGAATGCGGACCACTTTGCGGTCAATGTGCTGGCGGCCGACCAGGTGGAAGTCTCGCAGCGTTTCTCACGCGACGTGGAGGACCGCTTTGCGGAACTGGACTGCACGGAGGGCGTCGGCGGCGCGCCTGTCATCGCCGGTTGCGCAGCCACTTTCCAGTGCCGCAACGTGCATCGTTACAGCGGCGGCGATCATGCGATCTTCGTGGGCGAGGTGCTCCAGTTCGAGGTCCACGATCGCACTCCGCTGGTTTTCCACCGGGGCGACTACACGGTCACCATGCCGCGCCCGGCGGATGGTCCGGAGATTTCGGAAATCGCCGGCGGTTATGTGGATGACTTCCTGCTGCCGCTGCTGGCGCGGGCCTACCGGCTCTTCGGCCTGCCGTTCTACGAGCACCTGACCGAGCAGAAGATTCCCCGCGACGAATGGCGGGTGCTGGCCACATTGAGCGACCAGGGTTGCACCCGCGACGAACTCGCGTGGATCATCCGCATGCCGGACGAGATTCTCGACAGTACGCTCGGGGCCCTGTTCGATCAGGAGATGATCGCGGAGGCCGAACCGAGGGTGGACGGCGGATTGCCGCGGCTGGTGTGCACGCAGCGCGGCAGCCGGCGGGTGGTCAAGCTTCTGGCCGTGGCCAAGGCCCGCGAGGCGGACGTGCTCGCCGACTTTCCCGAACTGGAGCAGCAGGACTTCAAGCAAATGCTGCGCAGCATGATTGCGCGGCTGGCCGGCAGCAAGCGGCCGCGTTGACCATGGGTCTTTCCATATTCGCCGCCTACCTGGTGCTGGTGGTGGCGCTGGGCCTGATCGCTTCGCGCGGGCAACGCGCCAGCGAGGATTTCTGGGTCGCCGGCCGGCGCTTCGGCGTTCCTGTCCTGGTTCTCGCCAATGTGGCGGCCATCATGCACGGGGGCTCGATACTGAGCGGCGTCGCCTTCATCGGCGCTTTCGGGGGTGTGGCCGGGCTCCCCTTTCTGGCATTCGCCGTCGGCATTGCCATCGTTTTCTTCTTCTTCGCCCGAAAACTGCGTCAGTCCGGCGGTTTTACCCTGCCGGACTACCTGGGCGACCGCTATGCAAGCCGGAAAATGCGGGCCTGGAGCGCGATCGTCGTCGCCGTGTCCAGCGTCGTCTACCTGGTGGCCCAATTGCGGGGCATGGCCTTCATACTGGAACGGCTGCTGGACGTCCCCTTTCTCTGGGGGCTGGCGCTGGGCAGCCTGATATTCGTGGCCTATGTCGCCCTCGGCGGACTGCTGGCGGTGGTGTGGACGAACATCGCCCAGTTTTTCTTCATGTGGGCCGGGCTGCTGCTGATCGCGCCGGTCCTGCTGCAGGAAGTCGGCGGATGGACCGCGGTCATGCAACAGGTGGAGCAGGCCGCGCCCGGCTGGACCAGCCTGCGCGGTGTGTCCTGGGGCTGGGGGTACTTCATTTCCTGGCAGATCATCTGGATGCTGGCCTACTGCACCCGCCTCGAGCTGGTCACCAAGATGTACGCCGCGCGCGACTCGTGGGTCGCGCGGGTATCGCTGCCGTGGACCATCCTGATCGTGATGGTGTTCCTGCTCTACGGGAACATGTACCTGGGCGCCGTGGCCCGGATCACGGTCTGGGAGGGCCTGGCCTCGCCCGATCAGGCATACGTGGCGCTGGTCAGCCAGTACCTGGCTCCGGCGCTTGCCGCGTTCGCGCTGACCGGGATCGCCGCGGCCGCCATGTCCACGACGGACTCGCTGCTGCTGATGGCGGGTTCGGCCCTGGCCCATGACCTGGTGCGCAAATGCGTGGACGAGCCGCGGGGGGTCGAACGCGAAGAGCGCAACTACGTCTGGATATCGCGCTGGGCCATCGTGGCCGTCGGAGCCGTGGCCTTCGTGCTGGCGATACCCGACGTGGCGCTCATCCTGCGCATCGTGTCTTTCGCCGTGGCGATCATCGGCGCGGCCTTCTTCTTCCCGCTGATTGCCGGGATGGTGAGCAGCCGCGTCAGCGCCGAGGCCGCATTGGCCTCCTCGGTATGCGGCGTGGTGACCACGCTGATCTGGATTGCCGGCACGCTTGGCGGCCAGAACTGGGCGCAAGTCCTGCATCCGGGCATTCCCGGGCTGCTGGTGGCCGGCGCAACGATGGCGCTGGTCAACATCTTTACGCCGCCGGCCGTCGCCATCGGCGGGGTCGCGGCGGCAAGCGGGGAGGGCCGCGGGTCATGATTTTCGGATTGCCGCCGGAGAGTTTCGCGGTGCAGATCGTGCTGCCGGCGATCGTGATCGCGGGCATGTTTGTGGCAAGCTACCGGGGCAGGGGACGCGGCGGAGACCGCGCCAAGGGAGACAGCAAATGACTTCGATTTATCGCACAACGGGCGCCTGTGTTGCGCTGCTCACCCTGATCTGGGCTTGCGAAGCGCCGCAGGGTGAAGTTGAGGAGGCGGCCGATCCGCAAACCGCGATCTGGGCGCAGTCCGTCGAGCTGACGCCGGCCGGTCCCTGGGCGGAGGGTGACCAGCGCGGCAACGGCAATACCCAGGGTCCGGGCACCTGGATGCGCTGCGCGTTTCACATGGGCAAACCCGGCGCGAAGGTCTATGAACTGTCGCACCCGCGCTCCATGTCCATGCCGCAGTCTCCGTTCTCGCCGCCGCTTGAATACGTCTACCGTCCAACAGTCGGCATTCCCTATACCGCCCACGCGTTCAACGGCGAGCACCTGACCGGCGGCGAGCCGGGCGCGCAGGGCACCCAGATGGATGCTTTGGGACACTTCGCGTATCTTCCTGAACCCTGGCTGGGCGAAGGCGATCTGCCCGCCGATTCGGCGATGTACTACGGGGGACACACCCAGGAGGACGTGAAGCCGACGCCCGATTCCCCCTTGCTGAAGCTCGGGATAGAGCATGCGCCGCCGCTGGTGACCAGCGCCGTGCTGCTGGACGCCCGCGCCCAAATGGGCGGCGGCGATCCTCTTGAGCCGGGGCAGGTGATCACTGCGGCCGACATCGAAGCGATGCTGGCGGCCCAGGGCCTGGCCGGGCGCGGCATTCTGCCCGGCGACGTCGTCTATATCTACACCGGCTGGAGCGACAACTGGAACCAGCCGCCGTACTACGCGATGGGACCGGGCCTGGGTTACGACGCGGCACAGATGCTGGGCGAAAAGGGCGTTGTGCTCGTGGCGCTCGACAATCCGTTCACCGACCCGGCCAACGACGGCCAGTTGATGGGCCAGGCGGGCCCGCCCGAGGGCACGCCCGAGGGCCTGCCCTTCGTGATCCACCACCACAACCTCACGCAGTCCGGCGTGCACAACATCCAGAACGCGAACCTGGCGGAGCTCGCCGCGGACCAGGTCTGGGAGTCCTGCACGATCATCCTTCCGCTGCGCTCGGTGGGCGCCTCCGGTTCGCCCGTGCGGCCGATCGCCATCGGCTGACGGGCCGGCCTGTGCCGTGGTGAACCCGTCGGACACGGCACTGGACCCAGCCCGAAGGCTTCTCCGCACGGTATTCGGGTATCCGGCCTTTCGGCCGGACCAGGAGGAGATCATCCGCGCGGTCCTGCGCGGGCGCGATGCGCTTGTGCTGATGCCCACCGGCGGGGGCAAGTCGCTCTGCTACCAGATACCGGCGATGCTGCGCCCCGGAACCGGCCTGGTGATTTCGCCGCTGATCGCGCTGATGCAGGACCAGGTCTCCGCCCTGCGCCAGCATGGCGTTGCGGCAGCTTTTCTGAACTCCAGCCTTCCCTATGAAGAGCAGCAGCGCATCATGGCGGCACTGCGAGGCGGGGAGCTGGACCTGCTTTACCTGGCGCCGGAAAGGTTGCTGCACGCGGACGGCGGGACGCTGGCCCTGCTGCGAGGGATCGACATCTCGCTGATCGCCATCGACGAAGCGCACTGCGTATCGCAGTGGGGACACGACTTCCGCCAGGATTACCTGGGGCTGGATGTGCTCAAGGAACATTTTCCGGGGACGCCCCGCCTGGCGCTCACGGCGACGGCGGACGAGGCCACGCGCGAGGAGATCGTTACGCGCCTGAAGCTGACCGGCGCCGAACGGTTCATCAGCGGCTTCGACCGGCCGAATATCCGCTACACGGTGCGCATGAAGAACGGCCCCGGCGCGGACCTGCTGGCCTTTCTGCGGGAACGCCAGGGCCAGGCGGGCATCGTCTATTGCCTGTCGCGGCGCAAGGTCGAAGCCACGGCCGAGCGGCTCAGGAGCGCCGGGTACGACGCCCTGCCGTACCATGCGGGCCTGTCGGCCCAGGCGCGGCGGCGGTGCCAGGAGCGGTTCCAGCGTTCCGATGGCGTGATCGTCGTGGCCACGATCGCCTTCGGAATGGGAATCGACAAGCCCGATGTGCGTTTCGTCGCGCATTGCGACCTGCCCAAGAGCGTCGAGGCCTATTACCAGGAAACCGGGCGGGCGGGCCGCGACGGCGAACCGGCCGAGGCGTGGATGACCTACGGCCTGCAGGACGTCGTCAGGCTGCGGCAGATGGTCGACGAGTCGGAAGCCGCGGAGGACCACAAACGGGTGCAGCGAGCGCGCTTGCAGTCCCTGGTTGCCTGGTGCGAGATCACCCGCTGCCGGCGCGCGGCGCTGCTGGCGTACTTCGGCGAGGACTATCCGGACCCGTGCGGCAATTGCGACAATTGCCTGCATCCGCCCAGGACCTTCGACGGCACCGAGGAAGCGCAGAAGTTCCTCTCCTGCGCGGTGCGCGCCCGCCAGCGTTTCGGGGCCGCCCACCTGATTGACGTGCTGCGCGGCAAGGAAACCGACAAGGTCCTCCGGCATCGCCACCAGAACCTCTCCACCTTCGGCATCGGCTGCGATCTCTCGGCGCGCCAATGGCATGCCGTGGCCCGGCAGGTTGTTGCACTGGGCTTCGCGCGAGTGGACGCCGAACGCCACGGCGCCCTGGTACTCACTACCCGGGCGCGGCCGCTGTTGCGCGGCGAGCAATCCATCGAGTTGCGCGAAGAAGTGCGTCTGGCCCGTCCCGGGCGTGTCCGCAAGGAACGTCCGGCAGCCTGGGAAATCCCTGCTGAAGACGAGCCGCTGTGGAAGGCGCTCAAGGCCTGCCGGATGGCGCTGGCCGACGAGGCGCGAGTGCCGCCGTACGTGATCTTTCACGACGCCACCCTCAGGGAGTTCGTTCGCACCCGCCCGCGCAGCCGCGAGGCCATGCTTGAGTTGCACGGCGTGGGGCAGTCCAAGCTCGAGCGCTACGGGAGCGCGTTTCTCGAGGTCATCGCAACGCAGGCCGACGCCGGACGCGGCGAATTGCCGGCGGAAGGCGCCTGAAACACTGTCGCCCGGGTCGGCCGGGCCGGCGTTTGAACCGACTCCCGCTGCGTTATCCTTACGGCCAGATGATCATGCGCGGCGTGAACTCACAGGCACGAAAAACCCGGCAGCGCGCAAAGTGGCTCCCGGTCCTGGGCGCCGTTCTGTGCATCCCGCTGGCGCAGGCAGTTCCGGTCAAGACCGACCATACCCAGGCCGAACTGCTGGCGGAAACGTCCAGCATCCGGTCCGGCGAAACGTTCACGCTGGGCCTGAAGCTCACTCCCGATCCGGGCTGGCATACGTACTGGATCAATCCGGGCGACGCCGGCAAGGCGGCCAGCCTCCGCTGGGACGCGCCGGAAGGACTTGTATTCGGCGAACTCGGATTCCCGGCGCCGGGATTCGTGCCGTTCATGGACCTGATGAGCTACGGCTACAACGAGCCTACGCTGCTGCTGCTGGACGTCGTCCAGACAGAGCCTCTTTCCGGCGACCGGCTGTCGCTCAGGGCCCGGGCGTCGTGGCTGGTTTGCGACGACAAGCTTTGTATTCCGGAGCGCGCCGATCTGGAACTGGAAATTCCCGTTGCGGACGCCGATGCACCGGATCCGGGCGACGAAGAGTGGCGAATGGCGGAGTTCGCGCGAGCCCGGGCGCTGCTGCCGCAGGCAATGGAGTGGCCGGCGCAGTTCTTCCCAAGCGACGAGGAACTGGTATTCGAGATTTCCACGCCGTTGTCGCTTCAACAGGCGTCAAGCCTCTACCTGTTCCCCGAAGCGGAGGGGATGATCGACCATACCGCGGAGCAGGAGGTGGGTCTTTGGAGCGACCGCGTCCGAATAACCGTGCCGACCGGGCCGCGCGTGGCGCGCTATGACGAAACCGGCCTGGTCCTGTCGGTGGACATGGAGAACGCTCCGCGACAGGCGTTCAGCCTTACGGCCAGGCGCGCCGACGGGGGAGATGACAGCATGGATGCGGCGCCCGTGGGATTCAGCTCAAGTCCCTGGGACGGCGGCGGACACGCCGTCGCAGGCGGCGTACCGGCGGGATCCGGTGGAGCGGCCGGGTCGGGCGCCGGCGCGGGCCTGCTGCAGGCGATCGTTTTTGCCGTGCTTGGCGGCCTGATCCTCAACCTGATGCCCTGCGTGCTGCCGATACTGAGCCTCAAGGCGCTGGGCGTGGCGCGTATGGCCGGGGAGGATCCGGCCGTGGCCCGTGCCGCGGGTTTGCAGTTCCTCGCCGGGGTGCTGGTCAGCTTCCTGATCCTTGCGGCGCTGATCATCGCATTGCGCGCCGGCGGCGAGGCGGTGGGTTGGGCGTTTCACATGCAAAACCCATTGATCGTGGCGATTCTTGCGCTGGTCATGGTGGCGGTGGGCCTGAACCTGCTCGGAGTGTTTGAAGTCAATGTCGGGACGGGAGCACTGGGCGGCAAGGCCACGCAGGGCAGGGCCGGCGAGTTCTTCACCGGGGTCCTGGCGGTGCTGGTGGCCACGCCCTGCACCGCGCCCTTCATGGCGCCGGCGCTGGGTTACGCGATCCTGCAGCCGGCCGCAGTCACGGTCAGCGTATTCCTGGCGCTGGGACTGGGCTTTGCGCTGCCGTATTTCGTGGTCGCTTTTCTTCCCGGCGCTCAGCGGCTGCTGCCGCGGCCCGGCGCCTGGATGGTCAGTTTCCGCCAGGCGCTGGCATTTCCGATGCTGGCTACGGCGATTTGGCTCTACTGGGTGCTGGGCAACCAGGCCGGCGTTGACGCACTCACGCTGGCGCTGATTTCCGCCCTCGCCCTGGGCCTGGCGACCTTCGGGTGGCGTCGCGGCGCGGGCGGGCGCTATTCGCGCCCGTGGCGCGCGGCCAGCGTGACGGGCCTGGCGGTCGTGCTGCTCAGCCTATGGGCGGTCCCGAGGGTCGTACTGGAGGCCGACAGCGCTCCGGAGACCTCCGGAGAGATCGCTTACTCGGATACCGTCCTGGACGAGCTTCGCTCTCAGCAGGAACCCGTTTTCGCCTACTTCACCGCCGACTGGTGCATCACCTGCAAGGTGAACGAGCGCGTGGCGCTGAAGAGCGACGCGGTCCGGCAGTTCCTCTTGCGCGAGGGCGTGCAGGTGCTGGTGGGCGACTGGACCAACGAGGACCCCGAGATTACCGAGGTCCTTCAGCGCCACGGCCGGGCCGGCGTGCCGCTGTACCTGTATTTCAAGCCCGGTTCCGCCGAAGTGTTGGTCCTGCCGCAGATCCTTACGCCGGACCTGGTGATCGAAGCGATCGAAAACGCCTGACCCCAAGGGCGTGGCAGGGCTTCGAACCTAGCCCTCTTCCTCCACCTTGCCGAAGCGCTCCTCCAGTGCCTCGTCGAGCTTGCGGCCCCTCAGGTTCCTGGCCAGGATCCGGCCGGATGGGGCGTCCACCAGGAAATTGGCGGGCACACCGGTAACGCCATAGGCCTCGGTTGCCGGATGGTCGATGCCCATGCCGGTGTTGATCCATGGCAGGTCCTCTTCCTCGGACGCTTCCGCCCAATCCTCGCGCAGGTCGTCGACCGTGAACGAGAAGATCTCGAATCCCCGGGGTCCGTAGCGCGCATAGGCTCTCTTCATGTGCGGTATTTCCACCCGGCAGGGGCCGCACCACGACGCCCAGAACTCCAGGAGAATGACGTCCTTGCCTTCACGGGCGCCGGACACGCTGACGATTTCGCCGTCCAGCGTTTCCGCCTCGAAGTCCCTGACTTCGGCGCCCACGTCGAAACTTGCGGCCCGCGCCTGCTCGGCCGCATAGGCCTCCTCAAAAGCAAGGCTCTCCGCCACCCAGGCATCATGCGGGAGCATTTCCGCCAGTTGCCGAAGCGCATCCGTGATCCACGGACTCCGCAGCCAGGTGGACTGGATTGTGAGCTTGCGCGCCAGGGGGTCCTCGTGACCCAAGGCGATCCTGCGGCGGCCCTGGTTTTCAAGCCGCAGCATTTCGTCGAACAACGCCGCGGTCCTGGCTTCCCGCGTCAGGCGGTCCGCACGGGTCTCGCCTTCCACCGCCTGGTCCGCCCGGAGATAGTCTTCCCGCAAGCGCAGGTATTCCGGCGACAGACGCCAGGAATTGACCACGATGTCGTTGTAGTGTCCGCCCCGCACGATGAATTCCGTCCGGCTGTCCATCGTGAGCGTCAATTCACCCGGTTCCAGCACGAACGACTGCCCTTTTATCGACGCCAGTCGATACCCGTCCCTGGTGGTAGCGTTCAGTATTTCGAAATACGCGTTGCCCGGCGCGTCCGCCACGCCTTCAAGAAAGATCCTGCCGTCGACGATCATCGTCTCCGCTACGACGATCCCGCCGCCGGGTTCCGCCGCCAGCAAGGCGAATTCGCCGCTGTCGCAGACCGCCGACAGGTCGCCGGCGATCGTATAGCGATTCGGGTCGTGCGCCTGCCCGGCGTTCTTGTCCGGCTGCATGCAGCCTGCCAGGGCCAGGGCGGCCAGGGCAGGGATCAGCCGGCGGCATTTCATTGTCGCGGTGCGCGGCCTGCTTCCCCGGGGGAAAGCCCGCCTCTCTACATGAAGTTCGCGCGGTACCAGTCGTTGACGTCGTCGCCGGTGGTGAACCACACGCCTTCGTGCTTCGCCATGTAGCGGAACGCGCGCGCGAGGTGCTTGAACTTGTTCGGCTGCCCCACCCAGAAGGTGTGCAGGCAGATGGGCATGCAGCGGGCGTTGGTCGCGCCTTCCTCGTAGAGCACGTCGAACTGGTCGATGATCATGTCGCCGAACGCCTCGGAAGACACGCCCACGTTGCCGAACGCGGGAATGTCGTTCAGTTCCACCGTGTAGGGCACGGCAATCAGGTTGTTCTTCGGCGTGTTGAATCGGAAGGGGTGATCGTCGGCGGTGTAGTCGCACAGGTACTCCACGCCGAACTCCTCAAGCAGGCGCGGCGTGTTGTCCGTGTGGGTCAAAAACGGACTCAGCCAGCCCTTGGTGGGCCGCCCGATCGTTTCCTCCATGGCCGTCAGCACCGCACTCAGGATCTCCCGCTCGCGGTCCTCGTCGATATTGCTGATGAAGTTGGCGGGCGCGTTGTTGACGCCGTGACCAATCCAGGCCCAGTTGCGCGCCATGCCTTCCTCAAGGATGCGCGGGTACTCGCGGATGATTTCGGAATTCAGGCAAACGGTCGCGCGCGCATTGCATTCGTCGAGCAGGTCGGTCATGCGCCACAGTCCGACGCGGTTGCCGTAGTCCCGCCAGCCGTAGTTCAGCGGGTCGGGATTGAACTGCTGGGTGCCCGGGACCAGCGCGGTGCCGGGGATATCGGCCGGGAAATGCTCGATGTTCAGGTAGGGCATAACCGCCACTCGCGCGCCGTCGGGCAGCCTGAACGGCTCGCGGTCGATCAGCGGCACGTAGTCGTAATGCCGGGATTGTGTCAGGTTCGACATGGAGGTCTCCTTTCTTGAATTGCGGTCTGGAGCGATTGGTTGCGCTACAGACCCTGGAGGTATTCGAGGGCTTCCGCCTTGGACACCACGTCGCCGTACTTGGCGTGGATGTCGAAGAGATTGGCTTCGTGCGGCCCGTCGTGCCGGTCGCCGACGCATTCGCGGACCACGATCGGCCGGTAGCCGTGCTGCACCGCGTCAACCGCGGAGGCGCGGATGCAGCCCGAGGTTGTGCAGCCGAGAATGATGAGCGTGTCGGCGCCCCTGGCGGCCAGGATGGACGAAAGACTGGTGCCGAAGAAACAGCTTGCGTAGTTCTTGGTCAGGACCGTTTCTCCGTCGGGCGGGGCGACTTCGTCGCAGAACTCGGCATAGAGGTTGCCGGGGACCAGGTCCTTGAGCACCGGCGCCTTGAGCGTCCAGATGCCGCCGTCTTCGTAATTGGTGGGGTTGTAGAGCACCCGGGTGTGGATCACCGGCACGCCCCTGGCGCGGGCCGCCTCGATTACGTCCGGCACCTCCTTCAAACAGGCCACGACGCCCGGTGCATACAGCGGCGAACCTTCGGTCGTGTAACCCTTGAGCAGGTCGATAACGATAACGACCGGTTTCTCGCCGAAGCCCAGACGATTGTCCCAAACGCCCGCGTAGTTCTTGTCGGCAGCTTGCGCCATGATGCTATCCCCCTCGTTTGGCTGCTTGCAAATCGTTTTCCGATCGCCTTGGCGCCGAACTTCCTGGCGTCGCATGAGGCCCGGCTGCCGCGGCAAGGCCGAATGGTATCACCCGCCATGCGCGCACGGCGGGTGGCCGGTCCCGGGCCTACCCGGCCTCCATCACAGGACTTCCTCCAGCAGGCCGGAACTTACGTTGTAGACGAAGCCGCGGATCTTGTCCTTCACGGGGATGAAGGGGCATGCCTCGATGCGGCGGATCGACTGGCGCACGTTTTCCTCAAGGTGCGGAAACGACTCCAGCGCGAACGAGGGCCGAAGACCGGTGTCCGCTTCGATCGAGTCCTTTACGTCGTCATCGCGGAAAGTCAGCATTCCGCAGTCCGTGTGCTGGACCAGAATGATCTCCTCGGTGCCGAGCAGCCGCTGCGAGATCACCAGCGAGCGGAGCACGTCGTCGGTCACGACGCCTCCGGCGTTGCGGATCACGTGCGCGTCGCCCTCGGATAGGCCGAGCAGCCTTCCGGTCTCGATGCGGGCATCCATGCAGGCCACGACTGCGGCCTTGCGGCCCGGGGGAAGCGGCACTTCGGCCTTGTCAAAGCTCTCGGCATAGTGCTTGTTGTTTTCGACGCAGTGGTCGGCAAACGTATTGGCGGTCATGGCGGGAACACCTCGCGTGGGCTCAAGTTTCAAGGGGGCGGGAAGTGTACAGTATTTTGCCGAAACTGCGGGCTGATTTGACCCTTTTCTCGCGGTGAAACCGGCGTTTTCCTGTATAATCGTCCGACTCGCGGTTGCGGGGTGGAGCAGTCAGGCAGCTCGTCGGGCTCATAACCCGAAGGTCACAGGTTCAAATCCTGTCCCCGCTACCAATATTGGTTTTGCGATGGCCCCGCGAGGGGCTTTTTTGTGCATGGCGGACTTGATTCTGGACAGGCTGAACGGACTGCTGGAGCCCTGCGTCGAGGCGATGGGGTACGAACTGGCGGACCTGGAACTGAAGCGCGAGCGGCGCGGCCAGGTGCTGCGCCTGTTCATCGACCAGGATTCGGGCATCGGTCTTGAAGACTGCGAGCGGGTAAGCGGCCAGGTCAGCGCCCTGCTCGACGTCGAGGACCCGATACCGGGACACTACAACCTGGAAGTGTCATCGCCCGGCCTGGACCGGAAGCTGGCGAAACCCGAGCATTTCGACCGCTTTGCGGGGCGCCGGGTGCAGGTGAGAATGCGCGGCGCGCATCTGGGCCGCAGGAATTTCGGCGGCACGCTGCTGGCGCGCGAGGGCGAGGTCATCGTGCTGGACGTTCAAGACGGAACCGGCCGGGTCGAGCTGGACCTCCGGGACGTCATGGTGGCGAGACTGGCTCCGGAAATTCGTTTCGAGGACTGACGGATGTTTGGCAGCAAGGAAATACTGGAGGCCGTGGAGCTTCTGTCCAACGAGAAGGCCATCGGCAAGGACGTGGTCTTTTCCGCCGTGGAAGCGGGCCTGGCCGCTGCGCGGCGCCGGCTGCTCGCCGAGGACGTCGAGATCCGGGTAGCCATCGACCGGCATACGGGCGAGCAGGAGTACTTCCGGCAGTGGGAGGTCATGGAAGACGAGGCCGAGGAAATCGAGGCCCCCACGCGCCAGTTGCGCCTCGCCGAGGCCCGCCAGATCGATCCCGAGGCGGAACCCGGCGGCGTCGTGGAGAAACCCATGGACGGCATGGACCTGGGCCATATCGGCGCCTATACGGCCAAGCACGTCATCAACCAGAAAGTGCGCGAAGCGGAGCGCGCGCTGATCCGGGAACGCTACCAGGGCCGTATCGGCGAGTTGCTGAGCGGCGTGGTCAAGCGCGTGGACCGAAACGGCGTCTACGTGGACCTGGGCGGCGGTGTCGAGGGTTTTGTGCCGCGCGAGCACATGATTCCCAGAGAGCCGATTCGTCCCCAGGACCGGGTCAAGGGCCTGCTCTACGAGGTGGCTACCGAAACCCGCGGGCCGCAGTTGAAACTGACCCGAACGAGCCCGGAATTCCTCATGGCCCTTTTCCGGGTGGAGGTTCCCGAAGTCGGGCAGGACCTGATCGAGATTCTGGGCGCGGCCCGCGATCCGGGCGCGCGGGCGAAGATCGCCGTGCGTTCCAGGGAGCCCAGGATCGACCCGGTGGGCGCTTGCGTGGGCATGCGCGGATCGCGCGTGCAGGCCGTCACCAACGAGATTGCGGGCGAGCGGGTGGACATCATCCTCTGGGACGAGAATCCGGCGCAGTTCGTGGTCAACGCGATGTCGCCGGCCGACGTCGTGCAGATCATGGTGGACGAGGACCACCGCCGGATGGACATCGCCGTTTCCGAATCCATGGTGTCGCAGGCAATTGGCCGCGGCGGGCAGAACATACGCCTGGCCAGCCGCCTGACCGGCTGGGAGCTGAACGCGATGACGCCCACCGAGATCGAGTCGAAGATCGAAGGGGAGAACCGGCAGCTCATCGAAATGTTTCGCGAGCAACTGTCGGTGGGCGAAGACGTCGCCCAGGTGCTGGTGGACGAGGGCATCACCGACCTCGAGGGCATCGCCTACTCCCCGGTCGCCGAACTCTATGCGATCGAGGAATTTGACGAACAACTGGTGGACCAGTTGCGAGGACGCGCGCGGGACGTGCTGCTCATGGACGCCCTGAGTCGCGAAGAGGAAATGGAGCAGGCCACCCCGGCCGACGACCTGTTCGAAGTGGAGGGCATGACCCGCGCGCTGGCTTACGCGCTGGCGGGTCAGGGCGTATCCACCCGGGAGGACCTGGCGTGGGAGGAAGCCGACTACCTGGCCGAGCATATCGAAGACCTGACTGAAGAGGTTGCCGGCCAATTGATCATGGCGGCGCGGGCGCCGTGGTTTGCCGAAGAGGAAGAGGAGGCGCAGGCGGAAAATGACTGACCTGACCGTCGCCAAACTTGCCGAGAATCTCAAGGTGCCCGTGGAACACCTGATGGACCAGCTCGAACGCGCCGGGCACAGCTTCGAGGACGCCAGCCAGACCGTCCCGGACGTGGCCCGCGAGGAATTGCTGGCGTTTCTGCGCAGCCGTCACGGGCACGGCGGGTCCGTGTCCAAGGACTCCGCCATGCCGCGGGAAATCAGCATTACGCGCCGCGAATCCGTGGAGGTGGTGCAGGTCGACCAGGGCCGCCGCCGGGCCGTCCAGGTCGATTTTCGACGCAAGCGCAAATTCGTGAACCGCGCGGCGCTGGAGCGCGAAGCCCTTGCGCGGCGCCAGGAAGAGGAAGCGCGCCGGCTGGAGCAGGAAAGCCAGGCCGCGAAGGAAGCCGAAGAGAAGGAGAAGCAGCTTGCCGAGGAGGAGGCCCGCAAGGAGCAGGAGGAGGCGGAACGCGAGGAGGCGCTGAAGGCGCAGGCCGAGGAAGACGCCAGGAAACAGGCGGAGCAGGAGGCCGAGCTGGAGAAGGCGCAGGAACAGGTCCGGCTGGAGCGGGAGCAGGCGGACCGCCAGGCCGAGGAGCAGCGCAGGGCTGAGGCGGCCCAGGCGGCCCGGACCCGCGAGGACACCGCACGCAAGACATCGAGGGCCCCCAAGGCTGCGCGATCGAGGAAGGCTCCGCCGAGGGAAGAACTGCACGTGGCCTCCCATGTGCGCCCGCGCCGCACCCGCCGCCGCAAGGCGCGCCGGCACGCGACGGCCAAGGTGGAAAACGTCAACGCCTTTGTGCGGCCCGCCGCGCCGATCGTGCACACGGTTGAAGTGCCCGAGTCTATTACCGTGTCGGAACTGGCGCGCCAGATGGCGGTCGGCGCGGAAAAGGTCATCGCCAAGCTCATGCAGGAAGGCGTGTTGGCGGGCATCAACGACACACTGGACCAGACGACCGCGATGATCATCGTGGAGTCCATGGGCCACGAGGTCGTCGCCCAGGCCGAGGCCAACGAAGAGGCGGTCCTGCTCGAGCGGGCAGTTACCGTTTCCGGCGAGGAAGAGCCGCGCGACCCGATCGTCACCATCATGGGCCACGTCGATCACGGCAAGACCTCGCTTCTGGATTACATGCGCAGCAGCAGCGTTGCCGCCTCGGAAGCGGGTGGCATCACCCAGCACATCGGCGCCTACCGGGTGCGGGCGGGCGACGGTGCGATCACCTTCCTGGATACGCCCGGCCATGCGGCCTTTACCGCCATGCGCGCCCGGGGCGCCAGCCTGACCGACATCGTTATCCTGGTCATCGCCGCCGACGATGGCGTAAAGCCGCAGACCGAGGAGGCGATCAAGCACGCACAGGCCGCGGAGGTGCCCATCGTGGTCGCGATCAACAAGATCGACCTGGAAGACGCCGACCCCACTCAGGTGCGCAACCAGCTCAACGTGCTGGGCCTCGCGCCGGAAGAATACGGCGGCGATACGCAGGTCGCCGAGATTTCGGCCCTGACCGGCGAAGGCATCGACGACCTGCTCGAGAAAGTGCTGCTGCAAGCGGACTTGCTGGAGCTCAGGGCAAAGCGCAAGGGCGGCGCCCGCGGCGTGGTGATTGAATCGACCATCGAGACCGGACGTGGGCCGGTAACCACTCTCCTGGTGACGGAGGGCCGCCTGCGCAAGGGCAACATTCTGCTGGCCGGCTCGGAGTTTGGGCGGGTCCAGTCCCTGCGCAACGAACGCGGCAAGCAGATCGACCATGCCACGCCTTCCGTGCCGGTGGTCGTCCAGGGTCTCTCCGGCGCCCCCGAAGCCGGCCAGGACGCGGTCGTGTTCCCGTCGGAACGCTATGCAAGGGAACTGGCCGAATGGCGTGCGCGCGCCGTCCGTGAGCGGCAACTCGCGCAGCGCAAGGGTCAGCCGGCATTCTCCGGCGCGTTCCCCGGCGAAGACGAGACCCAGACCGTGCGGTTGTTGGTCAAGGCCGACGTTCGCGGCAGCGTCGAGGCGCTGTGCGACGCGCTGGCGCGCCTGAGCCGCGAGGAAGTCGAGGTGGATCTCGTGTCGTCCGGAGTCGGCGGCATCACCGAGTCCGACATCAACCTGGCGGCCACGTCGGAGGCTTCCGTGATCGGCTTCAACGTGCGCCTGGATCCGGGCGGGCAGCAGGCGCGCAAGGCCACCGGCGTGGACGTGCGCTACTACAGCGTGATCTACGAAGTCCTGGATGACGTGCAGGAGGTCATCAAGGGTCGCCTGGCGCCGGTTATGCGCGAGTCCATCGTGGGCAATGCCGAAGTCCGCGAAGTGTTCCATTCGCCGAAATTCGGGGACATTGCGGGCTGCCTGGTTACCGACGGCCTGGTGAAGCGCAACAATCCCATACGGGTTCTGCGGGATGCCGTGGTGATTTTCGACGGCGAACTGGAATCCCTGCGGCGGTTCAAGGACGACGTCGAACAGGTTCGGGCGGGAACCGAGTGCGGCATCGGCGTGCGCAACTACAAGGACGTGCGCGCAGGGGACATCATCGAGTGTTTCGAGAGCGTGGAGGAGGCCAGGACCTGACCGGCTTCCGTGCCGGAGCACCCGGGCGCAGCAGCCGCTGACGGACGTGCCCCGCGAATTTACACGCGCGCAAAGGCTGTCCGCGCGGGCTTTGCGCGTTTTCGCCACCATGACCTATTCCGAGCTGCGGGACCCGCGGCTGAGCGGCGTGCAGTTCACTCATGTGGCGTTCTCTTCGGACCTGAGCGTCTGCCGCGTCTGGTACCTGCCCGGATCCGCCGACGGGGAAACGACCGCGGCTTCCCTCAAGGCCGCGAGCGGCTACATGCGCAAGCGCCTCGGGGAGTCCTTTCGCCTTCGCCGGCAGCCGGAGTTGCGGTTCGTGCTCGACGAAAGCGTGGCCAGGGGCGAGGCGCTGGAAGGTCTGATCGAGGACGCCGTACGCAGGGACCAGGCGGCCCGAAAGTGACAGCCTCCGGCCGCGGGAAGCGCGACGTAAGCGGGCTGCTGTTGCTCGACAAGCCACCCGGAATGACCTCCAACGCCGCCTTGCAGCGGGTCAAGCGCCTGTTCGGAGCGCGCAAGGCGGGACACACGGGCAGCCTGGATCCGATCGCCACCGGAATGTTGCCGCTGTGCCTCGGCGAGGCCACGAAGTTGTCCGCGTTCCTCCTCAAGGCGGAAAAGAAGTACCGCGTCACCGCTCGGTTCGGGATCAGGACCGACACCGGAGATGCCGCCGGAAAGGCCGTTGCAGAGACCGCGCAACGGCCGCAGGGTCGATCCCAGCTCGAAGCCGTCCTGAACCGGTTTATCGGCGAAACCGAACAGGTTCCGCCCATGTATTCGGCGCTCAAGCACAAGGGGAAGCGGCTGTACGAACTGGCGCGCGCCGGACAGACCGTGGAACGCGCCCCGCGGCGCATCCGCATTCGCCTGTTCGAACTGGAGGAGTATTCGCCGGCGGAATCCGTGTTCCTGGTGGCCTGCGGCGGAGGGGTGTATATCCGCACCTTGATTGAAGATGTCGCCGAAGCAATCGGTTCGCTCGCCCACGTATGCGCGCTGAGGAGGCTGGGCGTGGCGCCGTTCGAGGAATCGGGCATGGTGACCATGGACCGGATCGAGGCCGGTGCGGCCAAGGGGTATTCCGGGCTCGATGCGCTGCTCCTGCCCGCCGATGCCGCCGTGCCCGCTTTGCCCGCCGTACGGCTTTCGGCGAGCGAGAGCTTCTATCTGCAGCGGGGGAACCCCGTTGCCGCGGGCCGAGGGGTGCGGCCGGGTCCGGTACGCCTGTACGCGGACGCTCAGGGTTTCATCGGCATCGGGGAGGCCACCGTGGATGGCCAGGTCGCTCCGCGCCGCCTCCTCAAGCCCCAGGGGGAACATCTCCTCCGTGGGGCATAGAGCGCCCTTCGCGCGCGAACCGGAGTACAATACGCCGCTTGAACAAGGGCTGAAGATAACAGGCATGCCACTTACGACAAGTGAGATCAGTGCGACCGTGCAGGAATATCAACGCGGTTCGGCGGACACAGGGTCCCCCGAAGTGCAGGTTGCGCTGCTGTCGGCGCGTATCAATGCGCTGTCCGGTCATTTCCGGGCGCACAAGCAGGATCATCATTCCCGCAGCGGCCTGCTGCGCATGGTCAATCGCCGCCGCCGGCTACTCAAATATCTGCGGAACAAGGATCAGGAGCGTTATGCCAAGCTGATTTCCCGCCTCGGCCTGCGACGCTGAGCGCCAGGGGAATGATTGCCCACACCACTCCGCCCATGGAGTAAGGATGGCGTGCGCACAAGGGGCGCGCCCAAAACCATTGCAAGAGAGGAAGCAGTGTCCATCGTAACGAAAGAATTCCAGTACGGCAGCCATACGGTAACGCTGGAAACAGGAAAAATCGCGCGCCAGGCCGATGGCGCCGTCGTGGTGAGCATGTCGGAAACCGTCGTGCTCGTGACCGTTGTAGGCGCCAGGGAGGCCGATCCCAGCCGGGATTTCCTGCCTCTGACGGTGAACTACCAGGAAAAGACCTATTCCGCCGGCCGGATTCCCGGCAGCTTTTTCCGCCGCGAAGGACGGCCGACGGAAAAGGAAACCCTGACCTGCCGTCTCATTGACCGGCCCCTGAGACCGATGTTCCCCAAGGGCTTTCATCACGATGTCCAGGTTATCGCCACGGTGCTGTCCACCAATCAGGAAGTCGATCCGGACATACCCTCCATGCTGGGTTCGTTCGCGGCCATGGCGCTGTCGGGACTGCCCTGCGCCGGGCCGATCGGAGCGGCCAGGGTGGGATGGGTGGACGAAGAGTTCGTCATCAACCCCACCGCCACGGAACTGGAGTCGTCGAGGCTCAACCTGGTGGTGGCCGGCACCGAGAACGCCGTGCTGATGGTGGAATCGGAAGCGGACCTGCTGTCGGAGGAAACCATGCTGAATGCCGTGCTGTTCGGGCATGAGCAGATGCAGGCGGCGATCCGGGCGATCGGGGAGTTCGCCGCCGAGGCCGGCAAACCCGCCTGGAACTGGCAGCCGAAGGCGGAGAACGAGGAACTCGCCGCGGAAGTGGAACGCGTCGCCGGGAAGGATCTTTCCGCGGCTTACACGGTCACGGAGAAGACCGAGCGCAACGAGAGCCTTCGCGAAGTCCGTGCGCGAGTCACCGAGGAACTCGCCGCGGAGGACGCAGCGTCTTCGGAGTTGCGGGAGATTTCGGCCGCGCTGAAGAGCCTCGAAAAAGACATCGTGCGCAAGCGGGTGCTGTCGGGCGAGCCGCGTATCGACGGCCGCGACAATTTCACGGTTCGCGGTCTGGACATTGAGGTGGGCGTACTGCCCCGCACCCACGGCTCGGCACTGTTCACCCGTGGCGAAACACAGGCCCTGGTCACCGCAACGCTGGGCACCGACCGCGACGCGCAGATCGTCGAGGGTCTGGAAGGCACCGGCCGCGACCGGTTCATGCTGCACTACAACTTCCCGCCGTACTCGGTGGGAGAAACGGGCTTCATGACCGGACCCAAGCGGCGTGAAATCGGTCACGGACGGCTGGCGCGGCGCGGCATATCGGCCGTGCTGCCCAACATGGAGGAGTTTCCGTACGTGCTCCGCGTGGTTTCGGAGATCACCGAGTCGAACGGCTCCAGTTCCATGGCCAGCGTGTGCGGTTCAAGCCTCGCGCTTATGGACGCCGGCGTGAAATTAAAGGCCCCGGTGGCGGGCATTGCGATGGGCCTGGTGAAGGACGGCGACGATTACGCGGTCCTGACGGATATTCTGGGCGACGAGGATCACCTGGGCGACATGGACTTTAAGGTGGCCGGCGCCGAGGACGGCATCAGCGCGTTGCAGATGGACATCAAGATCGACGGAATCACCAGGGACATCATGTCCGAAGCCCTGGAACAGGCCCGAACGGCGCGTCTGCACATACTGTCAGAGATGAACAAGGTGATCGCCACGTCCAGGGAGGAGATTTCCGACTGGGCGCCGTCCATCTTCACGATGCAGATCGACAGAGAGAAGATCGGCGACGTGATCGGCAAGGGTGGCGCCGTTATCCGCTCGATTACCGAGGAGACCGGGGCGGAAATCAATATTGAGGACGACGGCACGGTGAAGATCGCCTCGGTCGATGGCGAGTCCGGCAGGGAAGCGCGCAGACGAGTCGAAATGATCGTTTCCGACGTCGAAGTCGGCCAGGTCTATGACGGCAAGGTGGCGCGGCTGATGGACTTCGGCGCATTTGTCACCATCGTTCCGGGCAAGGACGGCCTGGTGCACATTTCGCAGATTTCCGACGAACGCGTGGACCGGGTCAGCGACCGTCTTTCCGAGGGCGACGCGGTGCGGGTGAAGGTGCTGGAAGTGGATCGCCAGGGCCGGATACGCTTGAGTATGCGCAACCTGGACGGAGAGTCGGAGGACACTGGCTCGTCGCCCCCTCCGCGCAGCCGGGTTCAGGAGATCGAGGTCGGCAAGGTCTACGAGGGGACCGTGTCCAGCGTGATGGACTACGGCGCCTTTGTTACGGTGCTGCCGGGCACCGACGGCCTGGTGCATATATCCCAGATGTCCGACCGGCGCATCGAGCGCACCAGCGACGTGGTGAAGGTGGGCGACAGCGTAAGCGTCCGGGTCATGGAAGTGGACGGCCGCGGACGCATCCGCCTGACCATGCGCGGTCTCCAGGACGGGGGCGCCGCCGCCGGCGATGGCGCCGGCCGCCGCCGGCCACGCCGCCGCCGCCGCGCCCAGGGCTGACCCTGCCGCAAGCCGCGTCCGCAACGGCAATGCGGGCGCGTTTCAGAACCGCGACGCGGTGATCCAGGTGTCGGACCGGGCCCAGGCGCGCTCGAAATCCCGCTGAACGGCAGTGTCCGGTTTGCCCTGCGCGGCGAGCGCTTCGCGCAGGCCGAACAGTGACCATCCGTTGCGGGGATGTTCCGCCAGATCGTCGCGGTACACCCGCTCCGCATCGGCATGGCGGCCGGCCTCGAGCAGCGCCGCGCCCAGCCAGTGGCGCGCTGCAAACGGCAACGGTTCCGGCTCGGCGAAGTCGAATTCCCCTTCATGTTCGGCGGCGCGCTCGAATTTCTCGATGGCCGCGGCCAGGTCGCCGTCTTTCCGCTGAATCTCGCCGGCCAGGATTTCCGCCAGCACGCCAAGCACCAGCGACGCAGGCTGGAATCGAACCCTGGCGTCGGTGGATTCGGCAAGCTCCCGGAGCCGCGCAAGGTGCGCGCGCCCGGTATCCGGCTCGCCGATCCTGACGCCGGCGTAACCCCGCGCAAACTCCCATGCCCCGGCGGCGAAGTCGCGCCTTGGACGGCCGCCCGCTTCGGGGATCTCGTCGAAACGGCCGAACCGCACGAGCGTCAGGAGTTGCAGGGACTTGTCGCCCATCAGCTTTTCGTAGTCCCGTGCGGCGCGCATCGCGACGGCGCCCTGGCCGTCGTAGGAGGCCGCGAATGACAGCATGTGCAGGTTGTGCGAGGGGTAGCTCGATACTGCTCGGGATGTGTTCGCCTTGAGGTCCGTGTGCCAGGCCTGGATGCTGGCGCGAACGCTGTCTCCCCAGCGCCCCACTTCATTGAAGGTGTGCGATGGCATGTGGTTGATGTGACTGGCTCCGGGAATCGAATTGCCGAGGTGCTCGGCGCAGGGTTCCGCAAGTCCCGGACGGACCGTCGATTCGGTGGCGTGAATGTAGAGGTGGCAGGCGCCCGGATGGTGGATGTCGCGCGACAGCACGCCTTCGAGCACGGCGTGAATCCGCTTCACGGCCGGATCGTGGAGATCGCGGTAGCCGAATCTGCGTTCGAGCAGGAACAGCGCCTCGGCGTACAGCGTCGCCGCATCGGTATCGTCCGGATATTGCTCGGCCAGAGCCCGCGCCGCATCGGCGTAGGCCCGATCCTGGACACGGCGGGTCTGGTAATCGTAATCCGCCACATAGCGGACCGAAAGCGCGTCGATATAGGCCTGCTCGCGCGGGCTGGCCCTGTCGCGCAGCTCGCGAGCCTTGCCGATCGCCGCATACGCATACGGCGCTTCGCGCTCCCGCATGTGAAAGTTCAGATACGAACCCCAGGCCCATGCTTCGCCCCAATAGCAGATGGCGCACTCGGGGTCGGCCTTCTGCGCTTCGCGAAACGAGCGCACGGCTTCGTACTTGGCGAATGCGTACATGAACTGGAAGCCCTGATCAAAGAAGGCCTGCGCCTGGGGATTGTCCGACGATATCCTGTGCGAGAAGGGGCCGAGCGCCTCGGGCATGTAAGGAATCGGCTCCGCAAGCATTGTGGCCAGGTCGCCAGCCGATTGCGGTTGCGCCGACGCCGCCAGGGACGCGAGCGCCGACAGCAGGGCCGCCGTCCATGCTCGCCACTTCGCCGATCTCCTGATGGAAGCCCCCGGAGCGCGTGGCGCCGCGCTAAAGCCTGATTGGCGGGATCACCGGGTAGTGCGGTCGCGGTACTGCCGCTCGGCCATTTCCCGGTGCTGCTGCGCCTCTACCGAAAGGGTGGCCACCGGGCGGGCCTGCAGCCGCTCCAGGCCGATTTCCTCGCCGGTTTCCTCGCAGTAGCCGTAGCTGCCGTCATTGATCCGCTCGAGGGCGGCATTGATTTTCTTCAGCAGCTTGCGCTCACGGTCGCGAGTCCTCAGTTCCAGCCCGAATTCCGATTCCTGGGTCGCACGGTCGCTCGGGTCGGGAAAATTGCTGGCATCGTCGCGCATGTGGTGCACCGTGCGCTCCACCTCGCCCATCAACTCCGCTTTCCAGGCGAGCAGGATCTTGCGGAAGTGTTCCAACTGGGAGTCGTTCATGTACTTCTCACCCTTCTTCGGGCGATAAGGAGCAATGCCGTGTATGAGTTGGTCTTTCATGGTCTTGCAAGCGCGCGGCATTATAGCGTTATGCGGTCTCTTCGGCGCGGTTCTCGTCCACCGGCGAATCGGGTTCCCATTCCGGCGAACGGTGCTCTGCCGTGACCGTGGTATAGAGACCGCCGCGGACATTGAAGCGGGCGCTGAGACGCATGTAGCGCGGCCGGGTCAGCGACACCAGTTCATCAAGGATCTCGTTTGTGACCGCCTCGTGAAACGCACCACGGTCGCGGAACGAGTTCAGATACAGTTTCAGCGACTTCAGTTCCACGCAATGGGCGTCCGGCACGTAGTCGATCACAAGCTCCGCGAAGTCCGGCTGGCCGGTCTTGGGGCACAGGCAGGTGAACTCGGGCGCGCGCACCCTGATGGTATAATTGCGGCCCGTGCGCGGGTTCGGGAAAGTCTCCAGG
>JAPOWV010000041.1 GCA_026707445.1 Gammaproteobacteria bacterium | reverse complement strand
TGCTTGCGAAACAGCTGGCCCAGCATCTCCGGCGGTACGCCCCGGCCCTGGTCGCAAACCGAGACTGCGACGTGCGCGCCGTCGCGCGACGCCTCCACCCGGATGGGGGAGGATTCCTGGGAGTGCCGGGCAGCGTTTGAAAGCAGGTTGTTCAGCACCTGCACGACGCGCTGGCGGTCGGCCATCACCGGGGGCAGGTCCTGAGGAAGGTCGATCTGGACGACGTGGCGGCCGCCGCCGCTCAGGAACGTGTTTCTTGCCCGGTCCACGAGTGTCGGCAGCTCCGAGGGCTCGGGATCGACCGAGAGCGTCCCCGCCTCGATGCGTCCGGCATCGAGGAGGTTGCCGATGAGCCCTTGCATGTGATCGGCCTGGGCGTCGATTATGCGGAAAAACTGATCCACCTCGACCTGCGGCAGGGCCGGCGCAGCACCGAGCACCGCGGCGACCGAACCCTTGATGGCCGCGAGCGGCGTGCGCAGCTCATGGCTCACCATGCCCAGGAATTCCGCGCGCAGCCGCTCGAGTTCCTCGAGCGGCGCCAAGTCCTGAACCGTGACCACCAACGAGCCGATGTCCTCCTCGTCGGTACGGATCGGCGTGGCGTTGATCAGCACCCGAACACTGCGTCCGTCCGGCACCGAAAGCACCATCTCTTCGAGGCGCACCGTCTCGCCGCTGCGGACCAGTTGCCCGATGGGGAGCTTTCCCAGACTCACCTCGCGACCGTCCCCGCGACGAAACGACATTACCTCCAGGAGCTGCTCGGGCGGACAGCCAGGCATGCGCAGGCTGTCCACGATCCGCCGTGCCTCGCGGTTGAACGAAACGAGCCGGCCGCTTTTCGCATCGAAGACCACGACACCCACCGGGGAGGTTTCGACCAGGGCCTCGAGGTCGGCCCGGGCGCGCCGTTCGCTGCGGTGGGTGCGCGCGTTGGCGATCGCCGATGCGGCCTGGGATGCGAACTGGGTCAGCACCTCCTCGTCCTCGCCGGTGAACGCCTCGCCATCCGCCTTGTCGGCGAGAAAGAAACTGCCGACGTCGGCGCCGTGATGACGCATCGGCGTGCCCTGGAAGTTGCGGGAAAACACCCGGGGTGGCTCGACGCCGAGTGCGCGGACGTAACCCGCGAGATCGTCGATCCGCAACGGTCCCGGCAGGGCACGGAAGTGTTGGAAAACACGCACGCTGTCGGGCCATTCGATCAGCGCCTGGCGTTCTTCCGGCGTGAAGCCCGAGAACAGGTAGTCCAGCGGCGCGCCCGCCCTGTCGACGGTGACAATGACGCCCCAGCGGGCATCGGTGAGCGCCCGGGCGCTCTCGACCACCTCGCCGAGCACGGTGTCGAGGTCGAGACTGGCGTTGATCCGGAGAATGGCCGAATTCAGCGTTGCAAATCGCTTGCGGGCCGCCTGGAGTTCGCGGCGCATGTCGTCGGCATCGTTCATCGGTCGTCGTCCCCTCCCGGATTGAGTCAGTGGCAGAGCCGCGTCCGCGGCGTGTGGGGTCAGGTGCGGCGGCTGATTCGGACTCCGCTGGGCAGTTTAGTTTCGATTGCTTCGCAAAGCCATGCAATACGCACGAAATACCCTGAACTGCGCACACTTACCTCACGGACAACATTGCGGGATCCGGGTATATAGATGATTCAGTCCGGCGATGACGCGTGGTTGGCGATGACGCGTGGGTACAGGTTCCGGCGAGCTGTAGAGGAGGCTTGACCGTGCGGAGTCTACCGCGTGATGAATTTGGGCTAAGCCGTATCTATAGTCCGCCGTTAGGGCGGTTCCCTCCGTGCCACTGACGCCATGGGCCGCGCCGACCGTGCTCGGCGAGGAGATGAATCCCGCCGCCTGACCTGCCTCCCCCGCCGGTCGGGGGAGGCTGCTTCACCTTCCCGCCTCCTTCCTTCCGGTCGCTCGGGTTTCCTGACGCGCGCTGCGGCTTGCCTGCCCGGCCCGGCCGCTGAACCCGGGCCGTTCGCGTTCGCCGCGCCAGCAGCGGCGCCAACGGGCGTCGACCTGACGAGCAACGCCAGGCTGGCATCGGACGGCATCGTTACGAAATTCAAGTTTGACAACGCGCGGGCGTTCACGGCGGGCGGTCATTCCCGCGGCTACAAGCCGAGCAGCGTGGACGCGGACATGCAAGACAAGGTCGGAACACCGGTTGACACCGCCAGCAGCCATTCCAGCGCGTTCAGCAGTCGTCCGGGTGGCGTCATCCCGGGCACGTTGACGAGCCCGTTGACCGCTTTCAGAAAAAGTGACGGGTTTCCGGGCGCAGTGGCGAGGCGGAGCATCGGGGAGTGTAGCGATCGGCGCACCTGCGGCGGCACCGGGCCCTGGAGGCAATTGTCTCCCCTGCAGGCAGCCCATGTTCGGCGCCGTTGCCACCGGTACACCGAACCTGGGCTTCGGACTCTCGGACGTCGTCGTGCGGGTGGTCCGCATCGCCTGGCGGCGAGGCCCCGGGGTGGCTGGCGGCCCCGGCCCGGAGGCCGGTTTCGCCGCGACACGGATGGAGCCCGCGAACGACACGCAGGCGGTACACGGCGCGCCTCCCGGGTGGACCTGCCAGTTGATGAAGGTTTGTTCGCCAAGCCTTCGTCCGCGCCATTTCGGATTCACCTTTGCCTCGAATTAGGAGCGTCGCGGATAAAATGCGCCTCGAGCTGGCAAAAGATATTCCGCGGCAGGACTTCGTGGCCGTCAAGCATGCGACCGGAGGCCGAAGGGTTGCCGAGACGTGCCCGGATTCTGGAAGGCAGGTCATGAATTTTCAAGGCCGGGTGCGGGACGTTGGCCGCCGTCAACGAAGAACCGCCGAAGTCAGGGAATCGGCACTGATAGTGGTCGCGCGGAAAGAGCCGTTTGAAAGTGCGGCGATCTGAACCCCGGACAGCCATGGACTCCAACCGTTTCAGACTTCCTTCACTGAATGCGCTCAAGGCGTTCCACGCGACGGCCCGCCATGGTTCCATCCGTGGTGCGGCCAATGAACTGTTGGTGACGCCCCA
>JAPOWV010000032.1 GCA_026707445.1 Gammaproteobacteria bacterium | reverse complement strand
GCCCCGGTGGAGCTTCGTCTCCGCCACCCAGCCCCGCATGATGGCCCGCTCCGCACCCTGGCCGTTACGCATCAGGCCGATGGTTTCCGATTCCCGCGCGAGCGCCGCATCCGTGGTCCAGTGCCGGCCGTGGTCGAGGCCGCGGGCCGCATGGAGACCGCCCTTGTGCTCAAGTGCGGCGATCGCGCGCTCCGCAGCTGCCACCGATACCGCGCCGGGATCGCGACCAAGCGTCGCGGCGAGGAGGTCGCGGTGTCCGAACACCGCCTGGCGCTCCGAGAGGTGTTCGACCGCCCAGCGCGCGGCGTCCCCGGCGACACCGCCCGGCTGCGTGGAGAGGTCGGGCGGGGAGCCGTCGCGCTCCGCCTGCCGGGCGTTCGCGTGGATGGCCTCGGCGGAGTACCCGAGCATCGACGCCTGCTGTTTCCAGGTCTCGCGGAGCGCGCCCTTGTCCACATCGCGCTTGGCCGCCCGCGTCATCAGCGTGGCGCGGGCCGCGAGGTGCCGGTTCCCGGCCGTCGTGCCGAGCCCCCGCTCCGCCATCGCGGCCTCGATCTCCGCGCGCCGCGTGGAAAACGCCTCGATGACGTCCCGCGGGACGCCCGCGATCTCGAAGCGGCCGTCCGCGTGCGTCTTCTCGATGCCGTACCCGAGTTCCCGGAGGCCCTCGGCCAGCTCCGCCCGGTAGATCGCGCCGATCGCCATGTTCTCGCGGTAGAGACCGTCGTTGACCATCGTCCGCCACTTGCGGTCGCCGCCCTGGACCATATTGGCGATCACGCAGTGCGTGTGGAGCTGGGGATCGAGATTGCGTGAGGTATCGTGCCGGAACGTCGCGGCCACCATCTTCTGGCCCCCCGTGCGGACCATCGCGCCCGTCGTCTTGTCCTGCATCCGGGTCTCGACGGCGTGCTGCTCGATCCACGCGAGCGTCTTGCCCACTGCCTGGTCGTGGGCGTCTACGATGCGCCCGTCGCCGCCCACCTTCGCGAGCAGCGACACCGACTTCGGCGCCGACAAGGTGACGTCGCGGCCGGGGCGGTGCTGGAACTCCCCGTCCGGGCCGCGCCTGCCGAGCTGGGGGCCGTCGGGAACCTTGCCCTCGAGGATCGCGCGGAAAGTGTCCGGATCAACGGAGCCCGAAAGACCAAGAGCCTCCGCACCCTTGCCGGCCCAGCGGCTGGCCTTCCGGTGCGCTGGGTCGTCCTTTGCGTAATATCCGTCGCGCTCGTAGTAGGCCGCGCCCTGCGCCGGCGAGGCGATGACTCCGATCGACGCTACCACCTGCCGAAGGTTTCCCCCGCCGTCGATTTACCGCTTTTGTCCATGACATGAACATATAGGGAACAAGTGGCTGTGCAAACTCTGCGACAGTGTCCGATGGAGTTCGATTCAAAGCGGTGCCTATGCGGTACCTGACCGGAATCCGGTTTCCGGGACAGAAACGAAAAGCCCCCGAAAACATCAATGTTTTCAGGGGCATCGTCGGTTGCGGGGGTAGGATTTGAACCTACGACCTTCAGGTTATGAGCCTGACGAGCTACCGGGCTGCTCCACCCCGCGCCAATGGTGAATGATCCAATTCGGGACCCCCGGATCCGCCCTGTGGGCGTCTGGATGGCCTGGCAGCGACCTACTCTCCCACGCCTTAAGACGCAGTGCCATCGGCGCTGGGGGTTTTCACGACCGAGTTCGGAAAGGGATCGGGTGTTGACTCCCCGCCATAACCACCAGGCCATCGAGACGCCCAGGGTGTTTAGATCCTTGCGAAGGTTCGCTGGTGCACGGATTTGCTCCTGCACACGGAGAAACGCAAGCCAATCGAGCGATTAGTACCGGTTAGCTTCACGCATTGCTGCGCTTCCACACCCGGCCTATCAACGTGGTGGTCTGCCACGGCTCTCAGGGAAACCTCGTTTCAAGGCGGGCTTCCCGCTTAGATGCCTTCAGCGGTTATCCCTTCCACACATAGCTACCCAGCGATGCCGCGGGCGCGACAACTGGTACACCAGAGGTGTGTCCATCCCGGTCCTCTCGTACTAGGGACAGCTCCTTTCAAGTTTCCTTCACCCACGGCAGATAGGGACCGAACTGTCTCACGACGTTCTAAACCCAGCTCACGTACCTCTTTAAACGGCGAACAGCCGTACCCTTGGGACCTGCTTCAGCCCCAGGATGAGATGAGCCGACATCGAGGTGCCAAACACTGCCGTCGATATGGACTCTTGGGCAGTATCAGCCTGTTATCCCCGGCGTACCTTTTATCCGTTGAGCGATGGCCCTTCCATGCGGGACCACCGGATCACTATGGCCGACTTTCGTCTCTGCTCGAGCCGTCGCTCTCACAGTCAGACAGGCTTGTGCCATTGCACTCCACAGCTGATTTCCGACCAGCCTGAGCCTATCTTTGCGCGCCTCCGTTACTCTTTGGGAGGCGACCGCCCCAGTCAAACTACCCACCATGCAGGGTCCCGGACCCGGATAACGGGCCACGGTTAGATACCAGAAACCGGAAGGGCGGTATTTCAAGGGTGTCTCCACGTCAGCTGGCGCCAACGCTTCAAAGACTCCCGCCTATCCTACACAACCGATCCCTAATACCACTGCAAAGCTGTAGTAAAGGTGCACGGGGTCTTTCCGTCTGACCGCGGGTACTCCGCATCTTAACGGAGAATTCAATTTCGCCGAGCCAACGCTGGAGACAGCGGGGAAGTCGTTACGCCATTCGTGCAGGTCGGAACTTACCCGACAAGGAATTTCGCTACCTTAGGACCGTTATAGTTACGGCCGCCGTTTACCGGGGCTTCGATCAAGAGCTTCGCTTGCGCTAACCCCATCAATTAACCTTCCGGCACCGGGCAGGCGTCACACCCTATACGTCCACTTTCGTGTTTGCAGAGTGCTGTGTTTTTAATAAACAGTCGCAGCGGCCTGGTATCTTCGACCAGCAAAAGCTTACGGGGCAAGCCCTTCACCTTCGCCGGCGCACCTTCTCCCGAAGTTACGGTGCCATTTTGCCTAGTTCCTTCACCCGAGTTCTCTCAAGCGCCTTGGTATTCTCTACC
>JAPOWV010000020.1 GCA_026707445.1 Gammaproteobacteria bacterium | reverse complement strand
GATGGAAGTCGTCGCTCGCGGGCTTGCCGACGGCGGTGATGCCGGGGACGTGTTGATGGCGCTTTCGTACCTGCTTGCTCCGCGTTCGCCGTACCAGGCGATGGCGGGCTGGGCCGCTGGCGCGTACACGCCTCGGCAGGCGGTCGCCAGGGCCGTGGAGCATGGGTTCAAGGTTCGTGGTCTCCGGGACCAGTTGCGCTGCGTCAGGGCGCGCGGGTGCGCTTTCGCGGAGGCGTCGGCGCTGTGGGATATTGATCCCGGGGACCTGATTGTGAAGCTGCCGGAGCCGGCCCGGACGTTGTACTTGCGCGAACGCGATTTGATCGACGCCTGGACTGCCGCTGCCGGTCTTGCGGCTGGGCAAGTCGCCGTGGGTGGCGGCAGCGTGCTGGCGGCACGCTGGGGCCATCGGCGTTCTCTTGATGTGGATGTTGTAGTTCAGGGGACGACTGCTTACCGGCAGATGCTGCGGGCGCAGCAGGCGTTGGACGACCTTGCTCGACGCCGTGGGGCAGAGGTGTTGTGGGTGCCGCGCCTTCATGCGGTTCGCATAACGTGGCCTGCTGCAGACTCGGCCATGTCCGACAAGCTCGACTTCTTCGCCGAGGCGGAGACTCCGCCCGGCTACTCTGAGCGAATACAGAAGCTTGAGGGTCGTCCGACGAGGACGCTCGGCACCCGGCAGATTCTCTGGGGCAAGCTCGATCGTTGCCTGCGCGTTCTTGCGCCCAAGGACATTTTCGATATTCGGGATGCAGGTCGTCGCGATGCGGATGAGCTTGTGGCAGCCGTCAACGCTTTCTCCGATTTCGCCATGCGCCAGCTTGCGCAGGCGTTTCGCTCGGACGCGGCGGCGATTGGGAGGAAGATCGACGAAGTCCTCCCGACCGTTGCGGTACTTGCTCCCGGTGATGGGCGCATCGTTGCGCAGGAGGCTGGCGACGCCATTGATCGTTGTCTCTACCGGGAGGTGACCGTCGGTGTCGAGAACGGCCTGGTTCGGGTCGACCGCGTCACCGGTGTTGGGCCGCTCCCGCCTCTGCGGTGGCTGCCCGCCGAGACGGCGGTCGAGGCGGAGCGGACCGGCGTCGCTCGGTACCTTGATCGGAATGCCATATCGGTGGTGCTTGAGGACGCCGCTTCTGTTGCCGGCCGCTCCGCCGGTGCCGCGAAGGTCTGGACCGGGCGCGTCGGCGAGACGGTCGAGTGGAAGCGTCCGCCCGAAGCGTTGATGATGATGGCGGCCGAGTATGCCGGGCGTGCCGCCTCGCGCCGCGGCGCCGAGGCGGACGCGATCGCGCCGGATCGGGATCCTGGCGCCTGACGCCGCCGTGCGGTCCGGCGCGGCGCGGCGCCGTTTCCGGCGCGCGGTCGTGCGGCGCCGGCGGGACCGCGCAGCCTTGGGCTGTTCGGTCAGCGGTGTGCGATCACGACGCAGCCTGCGATCTTGTCGTGGAGCCCCTGCTTGCGTTCCGTGATTCCGATCATCAGCAACCCGATGCCCGCGGCGAGCACCGACAGCAGCTTGCTGAAGTGCCGCACGGAGGCCCGGCCGAAGCCGATGGTCTTTCCGTCGCTGCGTGCGACTCTGAGTTGCAGCGCCATCTTGCCGAACGTCGCGCCGCCGGATGCTTCCATCCCCGCGAAGTACAGCCAGACCAGGACCGCCTGTAGTCCCAGGACGGTCCCGTTCGACCATCCGGCTCCGATTCCGCTTACGTTCCTCGCGGTGTCCAGAAGCACGGTGCTGGTCAGTACGATCACCATGTCGATCACGGCCGCCGCCGTGCGCGGCCAGATGCCGGCGAGGGCGGTGGATGGACCTGCGT
The DNA here is from genome assembly GCA_026707445.1 of Gammaproteobacteria bacterium. Taxonomy (GTDB): domain Bacteria; phylum Pseudomonadota; class Gammaproteobacteria; order Steroidobacterales; family Foliamicaceae; genus Foliamicus. Next base: position 1,270 of record JAPOWV010000020.1, on the reverse strand, counting down.
CGCGCGGCTGCGCGGTCTCGGTTGCGGCGCCGGCCGCTGCGTGTTGTGGCGTTCCTTCCGAGGGCGGCGGCGCCTCGGGTTCGTTGTCCGCCTCCGCCGGCCGCACCTCGGCGAGCCCCTCCTCGAGGGTCTCGCGGATGTTCATTAGCCTGGTGAACCCGCAGGTCTCGAAGATGTCGAGGACGTGCGGGTTCATGTTGCACAGCACGAGCTTGCCGCCGACCTCGTTGAGCTTGCGCACGGTGATCAGCAGGACGCGCAGCGCCGAGCTGGCGGCGAAGATCAGGTTGGTGCAGTCGATCAGCAGCCGGTGGTGCCCTCTGCGTATCCGTTCCTGGATGGCCTTGTCGAACTCGGCTATCTTTCCGGAGTCGAGGCGGCCTTCGGGCGCCAGGATGATGACTCCGGATTGTCGTTGCTCTCGCATCTGCAGTTGCATTACTCGCCTTCCGGGTTGCCGAAATTGTGTTCCAGCGTCAGGATGTTCCGCTCGTCGATGCACCGGTAGTCGATCCGGTCCGCGTACTTGCGGACCAGGTGCAGTCCCATGCCGCCGAGCTTGCGCTCGTTGATGCTGGAGGTCAGGTCCGCCTCGGGCGCCTCGAGCGGGTTGAAGGGCGGGCCGTTATCCTCGACGACGAGCACGAGCCTGTTTGCGAAGGTCCGCAGGACCACGTTCATGCGCGGCCGCGCCACCGTGCGGAAGGCGTAGGCCACGTAGTTGGCCATCAGCTCGTCGATCTCGAGGTTGACGCAGTATATCTGCGCGTCGGGGATGTTGTGTTCCTTCCCGAACGCCTCGATCGTCTCCACGAGGCCGGAGATCGCCGACAGGCGCGGAGACAGCTCCATGCGCATCTCGTCGATGCAGTAGTCCGCGCCGGGCGGGCGGGCGTGTGCGGTGTCGGTTTGCATGGCGGAGAGTGTTACCGATGCGGGTCCTTTCAGAGGCCCCAGCGGTACGTCAGGCGGCCGTAGAAGTACGAACCGTTGAACCCGAACGGCGAGAACTGGCCGTACTGGTTGCCGACCGTGTCGGCCGCGAACGGGTTGACGTCGGGATACTGGTTCAGGAGGTTCTGGACCCCGATTGCCAGCGTCGCTCCGGAGGGGAGCGGCACCGTGAGCTCGACGTCGGCCAGGGCCTTGCCCGAGTATGCGGGATAGCTCCAGGGCGTCTGGTAGTGCCCGAGCGCATGGGCGTTGCGTCCGTCTTCGCTGTCCCAGTACGACCCGTACCAGTGGACTCGCCCCAGCAGGGCCCAGGCGC
>JAPOWV010000017.1 GCA_026707445.1 Gammaproteobacteria bacterium | reverse complement strand
TTACGAGGCGGCGGTGGCCGATCTCCGGTCGTATTTCCGCAGGCGCGCGCCCGATCTCGGTCTCGATATCGTCACCGCGAAGGAGCTGGTCGCCCGGATGGAGGCGCAGATGGGCATCTTCACCCTGCTGCTGGGCGCGGTGGGGAGCATTTCGCTGATCGTCGGCGGGATCGGGATCATGAACATCATGCTCGTGTCCGTGGCGGAACGGCGCGCGGAAATCGCCATCCGCCGGGCCCTGGGCGCGCGGCAGCGGGACATAAGGAGCCAGTTCCTGATCGAATCCGTCATCCTGACGATTATCGGCGGCATGCTCGGCATCGCGCTCGGCCTGGCGGCGACCTGGACGATCTGCCGCTTCACCGACTGGGACTTCCTGATCTCGGGGCTCTCCGTGGCGAGCGGCCTCGGCACGGCCGCGGCGGTCGGCCTGTTCTTCGGCTTCCAGCCCGCCCATCAGGCCTCCAGGCTCGATCCCATCGCCGGGCTCCAGGGCAAGTAGGCGGCAACGACGCCCCCGGCCGGAGGGCGCCGTTCACCTTCCCGGTTGCCGCCCGGGGCAGGAACAGGCCGGGGCTGCGGTTGGGTTCGGTGAACCGGTCCGTTGCAACCCGAGCGGAGCGCGCTCTAGCAGGACCCTGCCTTGAGCGTCCCGCTGCAGTTCTTCAGCGTTTTCGTCTGCTCGACCGTCCCGCTGAACGATGCCTGCTTCATCCCGCTGCCCCAACTCCCTTCAAGGCACGGAGTGGAGACCCGGCACTGGTCGTTCGAAACCGTCACGCTGAGATTTCCGAGATCCGAACTGTAGCAGGAGTTGCTGGCGCTGCTCGCATACCATGCGTCCCCGCAGTTCTGGGCTGTCACAGGCCTGGGGCAGGAGGTGGACAGTTGGTTGCAATAGCGCAGCTCTCTCACCTCGTCGGGCGACCCGAAGAAAGACGCCGTGCTGGCCAGGGTCCCGCAGGTGGTCGAGACATGGCATTGCTGGCCCGACGCCGATACGCTGTGGGTCCCGTAGGAAGACCCGCAATCCTGGCTCGCCCCGCTCCCGTTCCACGCGTTCCGGCACTGGCCCGTCAGAATAGACAGGGCGCCAGCCTCAGCATCGGCCTCGGCGGCATCGTTGCAACCGACTTCGAGCCTGCCGTCGCAATTGTCCAGATCGCGCATGTCATCGAGATCGCCGGTAACGGTTTGCATGGCCGAAGGCCACCCATTCGATCTCGGGCACCTCATCTTGGCGCTGCATTGCCCGTCACTCGTGACCCACACCCAGAACTGGTTGTTCGAAAGGGGGCAAGACCCGGAGGCCGAGCTTTCGTTGAAGGCCGCGAGGCACTGGTCGACCGTCGGGCCGCCCTGGGCGTGGGCGGGCCCGAAGGAAAAAAGCGCAACCGCCAGCATGACGGCCGCAAGCGCGAGGCGCTTGCCGATCCGGGACAGGTCGGCGATCCGCTCGGTGTTCATTGTTCTTCTCCTCCCGGCGGTTGGTTCTCGGTCCGTGCGGCGCCGCGGGCAGGGCCGGCTTCATGCGAATTTTTCATCGTCCATCTCCTTCTTCGGTGCGGGGCCCGGTTCCGGACCGGCGCATCCTGAACGGATCGAACGGTAGCTGTCCCGTTCCACAAGAAACCAAGACCGTTTTCTTATCGCGCCCATAAGATGTTTTATGTTGATGCTGCAACGAAAGCGGCGGGAACCGCACCGGGGCGTCCCCATCCGGCTTCGCGGCAGGCCGGAACGCCATTCCGCAACCATCCCGTTACCCCTGACACAATCAGGGGCGGATGGTGGAGGGATCACTTCACCTCGAAGTAATTGTTCGCCATGTTGTTGTCCCTGGATGCCGTTCCGGTCTCGGAAGAGGAACTGTCCCGCTGCCAAGTCGGACCGGTCTGCAATTCCAGAGACACCCTGCCAACATAACGATCGGTCCTTTCGGCCGAATCCGGATTCGTGCGCGTACAACCATCGCCGCACGATACCATGGGGTTGTCATAGTTGTGCTCGCAGTCATTGCCCGAAGTCGTGCAATCCCATTCGAAGGAGAAGTCGTAGTTTCGTCGATCGACCTTACTGGAAATAAGGTCGGACGACCCGGTACCGTAGTAGCGGACAGGGCAGATGTACGGCGCATACATGTTGGGCGTCACCCCGCCGCAGGCCGCCTGCGCCTCACCGGCAAGGATACCCCCCCACAAGAGTGCGGCAACCGTCATGCCTCTTATCACCGTTTTCATGGCCTCGCTCCGCCTTTCAGTCCACCCGGTCACCGATCGACAATCTTACCGGTCAATTCGGGCGTTGTCGCTTTGGGATATTCATCCAAAGACGAACGCCACGTCGTGTCGCCCGGATACACTCCCTTGATCTCGCGGTCGTAAAGCTCCAGCTTCAAGGTCTCGTCACCCTCCTCGACATTATCCAGGTCCGACGACGAACTCCGCCGCCTGTCCGCGCATGAGGCCCGGCGGCCGCTGCAAGTGGCCGTCATCGCCAGCCGCGAACCGGGAGCGCCTTCGTCTTTTCTTGGCCCCGGGATCCGACAGGGCCGCAGTCCCGCAATCCCGGTCTCTGGTGCCGGGCAAGGCGGGAAGCCGGGATCGCCGGAACTCATGGCGGACAGCCCGGACGAGGCGCAGGAACGTCGTTGCGACTGACGACATCCGGGCGGTGCGCAGGCGCAGCAGGCGGATTCAGTCCAGCGACAGCCCCCTCGCGGCAACGGAAGCGCCGATGCCGCGCTGACGCGCGCCGCCCGTTGCCTCTGCTTCCGGGCCCCGTTCGACGCCCCGTCCCGGACGGAAATCGAAGCACTGGAGAGAGCCAAGTCTATCGGGATGCCTGCATCGGCGGACAGTTGGCGGGATTGTCGAAAGGCGGGGTGTCTTTCCTGGTGGTCAGCGAGGCGGAATTGGCTATGACCGATGGCCGTCCTGTGATCGCGTCAGTGCCCGGATGCCTCGACGATCACGCGCCCGCGTCCCCGCCGGACAATATAGCCGCCGCGCCGGATCGAGAGCCTGCCTTCCCGGATCAGACTCCACAGCGTATCGGCGATAGCCCTGGAGTTTTCGTCGGCTTGCGGTTCGTCGTTCACCTCCCGGTCGAGCCATTTGGAAAACGCTTCGTCCGCGATGGCAGGGCCCAACGACTTGCGAAGGGCATTCAGCTTCCGGAGCTGGCCCTTCGTCAGGGCGGTTTCGTCGATCACTG
>JAPOWV010000050.1 GCA_026707445.1 Gammaproteobacteria bacterium | reverse complement strand
GATTGGACTTTGTCGTGTTCGACATGTCCGCGCCCGATGTCGGCATCAGCGAGCAGGAGCTATTCGACCGCTACCAGATTCAGGCGGTGCCGACGAGCTTCTTTTCGGCGGATACCTTTTATCTGCATCTGGTTGTCGAGGCGGGGGGCGAGATTCAGGTGATTTATCCCTCGGGCGATCTGAGCCAGGCGGAGATCCGCAGCGCCATCGAAGCGGCGCTGAAACGGTCGTCGTCGGGTTTCCTGAAGGTGATTGGCTTGTGGACGCCGCCGGCGCAGTCGACCGATCAGTTCGGGCAGCCGATGCCGAGCCTGCAGCAATACAGCATTCTGGAAGGGGCGCTGCGCGAATCTTATGAGCTGCGGCGCGTGACCCTGGACGAGGGGGGGATTGCGGCGGATGTGGATGTGCTGGTGTTGATGTCGCCGCACAGCTTGAGCGATGCGCAGCGTTACGCGATCGATCAATACATCATGCGCGGCGGCTCGCTGGTGGTGGCGGCCGGGCATTATCGGCTGGGCGTTGATGCTTACGCGGGGACGCTGCTGCTCGACCCGAACGAAGGCGGCATTGAGGACTTGCTCGAAAGTTACGGCATCATCATCGGCGAGGGCCTGGTAATGGATTACCAGAACGCGCCCTTCCCGATGCAGACGCAGCGCGATGTTGGCGACATGATCGTAACCGAGATTCAGGCGCTGGATTACCCCTTCTTCATTGATGTGCGGCCGAACGGATTGGATGCAGACAACCCGGTGGTCAACAGCTTGCCGCTGGTGACTATGAGCTGGGCATCGCCGGTCACGGTCGACGAGGCGATATTAGGCGATGCTCGCGTCACCACCTTGATTCGCTCAAGCGATGCGTCTTGGGAGACGACCCTCGCGGATCCGCAGCCGAATCTGGAACTTTATCCCGAGTTCGGATTCGCCGTCAGTGAGGAATTGTCCTCCTTCCCCCTGGCGGTGGCGGTTGAGTCTTCGTTCAGCAGCTACTTCAGCGACAAGCCGTCGCCTTTTGAAACGGGGGAGGCGGAGGCGGGCGGCGAGGGTGCGCCTAGCGAGCCAATCGGCTTAATCGAGCGCTCGCCGGCGGACAGTCGCATGGTCGTGCTCGGCAGTTCGGAGTTCGTCAATGACACGGTTTATCAGATTTCAGCGAACTTCGCGGGCGATCGCTTCGTCAGCAACTTGCAGTTGATTGCCAACGCCATCGATTGGTTCACGGAGGATGTTTCGCTGGCCTCGATTCGCAGCCGCGGCAGCGTCGCGCGCATTTTGCCGGCCATCAGTCAGGAGGCGCAAGACCGCTGGGTGCTGATCAATTACGCGGTGGCCATCATCGGCTTGATCGCAATCGCCCTCGTCTGGCAGATACAGCGCCGGGCGGAGAAGCCGCTTAAATTGATTCCGCCTCACGATGATCAAGAGGCCTTGGATGGCGAGAGGGTCGCCGGCGATCCCGACGCTAGAGTCGAGAAAGGAGGCGCGTGATGTTGAGCCGCAGCAATGTTCTGCTCCTTGTCTTGTTGGGCCTTCAGCTTGTCATGCTGGCAATCTCGGTGGTTACATCATCCGGCACTGAAGCGCGCCCGGTTGAGCCGATCCTGTCCGGTATGAGCGCCGCAGAAATTGATCGCATGTATTTCAGCGATGACCTGGGCAATGAGGTGACGGTGGCGCGGAGCGATGAAGGCTGGGTTCTGCCCGGCGCGGATGATTTCCCGGTGGATGGCGACAAAGTCGAAGCGATTCTCGATAAGATCGCGGGCATGGATACGCGGCGTTTGGTGGCGACTAATCGGGCGAATTTCGCCCGGCTTGAGGTGGGGGACGAAGATTTCCGGCGGCAGATCAACCTCGAAGGCGGTGATACGAGCGCTGAACTTTATCTCGGTGGCAGCGGCGGCGCTGACACTGTTTATGTGCGGCGAGCCGGTAAGGACAATGTTTATCTCGGCGTCGGTCTCAGTTCCTGGGAGCTCTCAACGCAGCTATCGACCTGGGTTGATTCGAGCTACGTGAACGTGCCGCAAGATGATGTGCTGGAGATCACTGTTCAGAAGGCCGACGGCAGCTTCACTTTCGTCCGCGACGGCGACAGCCTGACCTACACCGGTTTGCTGGAAGGCGAGGAATTCGAAGACACCAAGATGCCCATCATCACCCGCAATGCGGCGACGATCCGCTTGCTGGAGCCGCTTGGGTTGGCAGCGCTGGAGGAATACGAACTGGCTGAACCGCAGGTTATGGTTCAGGTGCGATACCGCGAACTCGTCGATTTGGAGGAGCCGTCCGCTGCGGAAGACGATGGCGACGCAAGCGACGTTGAGCCGGCGTACAGCGAAGGGACTTACAGTTTAACCTTCGGCGCGCAATTGGAAGATGGCGTTGTGCTGAAGTCTTCTGAGGCCGAGTATTACGTTCTGGTGCGCGACACGGTGTTTAAGGCATTCAAGGACATCAGCCGCGCTGACCTGGTTAGGGCGCCCGAGGCGGGCCAACCCCCACCCCAAACCCCTCCCCCATAAAGAGGGAGGGGCTTTAACTGCTCAAAACAGGGCCGAAAGCTCCCCTTCTCTCATTTTTAGGATGCTCCTCATAGAGATGAGGAGAGGGGGCCGGGGGATGGGGGCAGCATTTCAACCGCCTCACAAGCGTCGCCCCTACAGTTTGGGATTTGGCGGGCGATTTGATAAGTCGCCCCTACACTTAGCATTTGTTGAGAGCGATGTGGTATGTCGCGAGCGAGTGCGGTTGCGCAGCCCTCGTTATTTGACGTTAAGGCTCTTATAATGTTCGCGTGATTATCCACTGAAGCAACGATACAGGAAGCTGAATGGCATCCCCGCTAACTTTCCAGCAGGTCATATTGAAGCTGCATGAATACTGGGCGGCGCAGGACTGCCTGATATGGGAGCCCTATAATGTGCAAGTCGGGGCGGGCACGGGCAATCCGGCGACGACCTTGCGCGTGCTGGGTCCCGAACCTTGGCGGGTCGCTTATGTCGAACCGTCGGTGCGCCCCGATGACGGTCGCTTCGGCGAAAACCCCAACCGCATGCAGAAGTATTATCAATATCAAGTGATCCTGAAACCGGATCCGGGCAATCCGCAGGAGCTTTATCTGGCCTCGCTGGAGGCCTTGGGCATCAATCAGCGCGAGCACGATATCCGCTTCGTCGAGGGCAACTGGGCGGCGCCCGCTTTGGGCGCCTGGG
>JAPOWV010000058.1:281-3291 GCA_026707445.1 Gammaproteobacteria bacterium | reverse complement strand
GTCGTGGCCGTACGAGTGCTTTGCCAACGTCTCCAGAGTGAAGCGGGGGTTCGGCGGGACGAGCAGCAGCATCTTCAGTGCCTGTTCGATACCGTTGTAGAGGGCCGTGACCAGAGGCCACCCTTGCACAGCCTCGTACTCGCGGTATATGTCCGGCTTCACCGGGTTCTTGACAATGAGGTCGCGGGTGATACGGCACGCTGCGTCCATGTTGAACGCGGCGATCGCGTTGACGGTCACCGCGAGCACCGTACCTCCCCCAGCCGTTGTGCGGACGGGGGTCGGGCTTAGCCGATCGTCGACTAGTGCTACGCCTCGGGGTCGTCGGCGGCGCTGTCCAACCGTCTCGGAGCCACGATTGGTCGGGCGTGCATGAGGGACCCGTTTGTGAGTCCGTGTCCCGTGTCAAGACGCACCACGTAACGGAGCCTTCCAAGACCTAGGGGGAAGACCAGCCCTCGGGAACCCGCTGTTTGGACAGCGCGCCGAAGGTCACGGAGATAGCGGATCCAGGCGGGCGCAACAGTTGGGCGACCAGGGAGGTGCCGCCGGGCAGCGCCGCGGTGGTGCACAGCAGCCGGCCCGGCGCCCCGGGCGGGTAGTTGTCGAAGGCCTCACAGGAGACCAGGACCAAGTTGGCGACACGATCGGATCCGCCGGGGCTGATGACGAGCTGCGCGCCGCCCCAGTCGTTGCAGACCAGCGTGACCTTATGTAGATCCAGTTCGGTGAGGAATTCGGCGAGGAGGGTGGCGATCGCCGGCAGGGACAGGTCGGCGCCGTCGGGCATCGGCGTGGTGTGCGCGCCGAAACGGCAACTCCGGGACCACGCAGCGGCAGCGATGTTGATGCGGCCTCTCCCTGTGGGAAGATCATGCCGACGCGCAGGAGTCAGTGCCGGTAGACGGCGGCACAGTCGGTGACGCTGAGGTGGGTAGCCTGCACCGGGCAGGTCGTGGCGAGTACACCGAGGTAGGCGCCAGCGAGGCGCTAATCCGTAGTGAGCAGTTCCCGAAACGTCGCCTCGTCGATGATCTCGATGCCGCTGCCGTTGGCCGCAAGTTCGGCCGCCCGGCGGGCTTTGCCTGATAGTCCGTCCTGGCCAACGACGGCGAGGTTGGTTTGGCCGACGACCAGGTAGTCGGTAAACCGGGTAACGCTGCCGGTCACCATGGCTCCGACTCGTTCCGCGGCCGCCTCGGCATCGCGTCGGACCAGCGACATGGTTCCTGTGAATACGATCTTCTTGTCTCGTAGCGGTCCGGTGGATGCGATGTCACCGAGCGGGCCGAGATCCGCGGGGCGCGGTCGGGAGCCGCTGCCGGCCGGCGCGGGTCGCGTCGAGTAGCGGTCGTAGCTCAGATCGGTGTGCACGATGCCCGGGCGGTGCCCACAGGAGGCGATCAGCGAGCCCGGATCCGGCACGCATCGAGCGTCGGTGGCGAGTAGGAGGAGGTGGGCGGCTGCCTCTGCGTCGCTGACGGGATCGTGATGGTTGAGAGAGATTCCGAGATCGTTTGCGAGGGTGTCCAGAGAGTACGACCACCGGTTCGGCCAGGTGGTCTTGGCGATCATGTATGTGCAGCCGTAGCCGACCGGGGAGGGCAACTCATACGAATCGCCGGCAGCGCTGTGCCGCAGCACCGACATGTCAAAGGCGGCGCTGTGAGCCCAGAGACGCTTTCCCTCAAGTAGCCCCATCGCCAGATCCCACACCTCGCCGAAGCCGGGAGCACGCTCGGTGTCCTGGGGGCCGATCCCGTGCAGGTTCATGTTGAAGCCGTCGTAGGCATTGCCGGGAGGGCGAATCAGCCACCCCTCCCGCTCAACGATCTCACCGTTCTCCACGACGACGGCGCCGAGGGCGCATGCGGAATCGCGGCTGCTGGTAGCGGTCTCGAAGTCGATCGTCGCGAACGTGGTCGCTGGTGGGCTATCTTCAGCCGAAGCGACGGCGTTCCTTCGAAGGCGCCCCCTGCGTCGCCGAATCGGTCCTGTCATCGGTCGGTGAACCTACTCGCCGGCTGGAGGCGTCGTGGAGCCTTTCGTGCTCGGACATGGAGTTCACGCCCTCGTCCGGGGCATCCTGCTGGCCGTGGCCGTCCCATGTTGGCGCGTCCGGAAGTGGTCGATACCGTGAGCAAACTGATGTATGCAGACTGCCGCCCGTGGAGGATCGGTGCGGCGAGATGCGACACGTCACTTGGCGACGATGGCAACGCAGGGTAAGGGACGGAGATGGATGATCCGCTGATCGTGGAGGTACTTGACCGGCTCGACCGCGCGAACGGTCTCCGGCGCAGTGGAAAACCTCGTACTGGGCGCACTGCTCGGGCGGATGGCCGAGGTTAGTGAGGGGGGGCAGATCACCCGCCGGCTGGGGCACTCACCGGCAGATCGCTCGAGGCCTTGTTCGATGTCGAGCCCGATCTGTTCAAGGTGATCCGGGAGGACGGCCTCGCGCCGGGCATCGGCGTGGTGTGTGTGCCGAACGGCAGCTCCCCGACGACGCAGCGGCAGCGGTTCCGCAGACTCCCGGGGACAGTGCCCTACAGGGAGCGGCCGATCAACCCGTGCAGCACCACCACCGACCCGTCGCTGGCGGGATCGGAGAACATGAGACCGGCCACCGTCGGCCCCGTGGGCTGCACACGCAGACTTCCTCGCTGGTGGCCGTCGTGCTCCCCGAGCGTCGCTGCCGTGTTGCAGGCACGGTAGCGGACACCGTTGTGCCGGTAGGTTGCGGTGGTGTCCGACGACCTGCCGTACTCCAAGGGTCGCATCGACCGTGCCGGTCGCGCTCTGCGTCGCGACCAGGCTGGGGACGACGCGCCGTTGTCACCGAGCGAACGCCGAGTCGAGTTGGCCGTCGTGGAGGACTTCCGCGTCTTGCACCGCACCCCGCTGCTGACTGCTCGGATGGGCCTCCGGTCGTGCATCGACCGGGAGGGATTGGAGGCCGTCGAACTCACCCAGCGCCTCAAGCGGATGCCCACGATCCACGACAAGC
>JAPOWV010000058.1:0-271 GCA_026707445.1 Gammaproteobacteria bacterium | reverse complement strand
CTGTCGGCGATGCAGGACATCGGCGGGTGTCGAGCGGTCTTCTCGACCCAATCAGAGGTCGAGCGCGTGTTGCGTCGATTCACGCGAAATAGCTTGAAGCGCAACAAGGCCGAGGACACGGTGCGCGACTACGTTACCAATCCCCGGTCTTCGGGCTATCGAGGTATGCACGTGTGGACTCGCTACCACGACCGTCGCATAGAGGTGCAGCTTCGCACCGAGTTGCAGCATGAGTGGGCGAAACTCATCGAGGATCTTGTCGTGGTCACGG
>JAPOWV010000033.1 GCA_026707445.1 Gammaproteobacteria bacterium | reverse complement strand
CCTCTCCCCCCGGAGCGTGTGGGAAGACGCCACGTTAGCACCCACAACAAGCTAACTCTGCAGGCAGACGGCGCACAGGACAAGCACTTTTCGCACAAGACGCGAAAAAGTTTCTTCTCAGAGCCTGACCCAAAAAGAGTTGTGCAGTTTCAAGGGCTTGTGATTCAGTTCGGTTATGAAGCTGAACGGAGCCACTGTAAGCGGGGCGAGCGCCCCACCTACCAGCATCGTTTCTGATTTGGGATTCACGCCTGCGATGTAAGCAGGAGGTGAGTTTCACATTGTTGGGCTCAGTTGAGACACACAGGACGGTTGAAGTGCTTCCGGCGCGTGGCGGACGTCGTCGCTGGCCGGACGAAGTGAAGGCGCGGATTGTAGCGGAGACGCTGGAGCCCGGGGCGACGGTGCGCGCCGTTGCGCGGCGATACGACGTTCATTCGAACCAGCTGACGGGCTGGCGGCGCCTGGCGCGGGACGGGCGTCTGGTTTTGCCTGCGGCGGAAGCGGGCGTGGAGTTTGCGCCGCTTGTGGTGCGGGCTGAAGGGCGCGGCGGTGCCGAGGCGAGCGGCGCGCGTGTGGAAGTGGTCCTGGACCGGGTTACGGTCCGTCTGGACGCGGCGGTGCCGGCGGTCCGGCTGGCGGAGATCGTGTCTGCGCTGAACGCGTCGTCATGATCTTCCCCTCGAACCGGGTGCGGATCATGGTCGCGACGAAGCCCGTCGACTTCAGGAAGCAGCACGACGGTCTTGTGGCCTATGTGAAGAGCGCGCTGCGCCGTGACCCGTTCACGGGCACGGTGTTCGTGTTCCGGGCGAAGCGCAGCGACAGGCTGAAGCTGATCTATTGGGACGGGACCGGCCTGGTCATGGTCTACAAGCGCCTGGAGGAGCAGGGCTTTGTGTGGCCGGCGATCCGCGACGGGGCGATGTCGCTGAACCATGCGCAGTTCGAGGCGCTGTTCTCCGGGCTGGACTGGCGGCGCGTGCGGGCGCTGTCGGTCCGGGCACCGGCTGAGGCGGAATGACTCACCGGACGGATCCCGGCCTCCGGCTCCGCGACACTGTGCTATCGAGCGGGCCATGGCAGCGCTTGCGGAGATGGACCTCGACACGCTGACGCCCGAACAGGCGGCGGCCGCGAGGCAAGCGCTTGCGGCGCTGGAGACGCTGCGCGCCGAGAACGAGACGCTGGCGGAAGAGAAGGCCTGTCTGGCGGGTGAGAACGAGGCGCAGGCCGAACGCATCCGCCGTCTGGAGCATCTGAACCTGGAACTGATCCGGCTTCTGTATGGCAAGAGGTCGGAGAAGCTGTCGGCGGACGAGCGCCAGCTGGCCTTCGAGGAGCTTGAGGGCGCGTCTGCGGAGGTGGAGGCCGCGGCGGCGGCGGAAGACCCCTCGCCGGCCTGCTCGCCGAAGCGGCCTCGCCTGGCGCGCAATCTCGGCCATTTGCCGGAACACCTGTCCCGGATCGAGCAGGTGATCGAGCCGGAGAGCACGCTCTGCCCCTGCGGCTGCGGAGAGATGGTGCGGATCGGCGAGGATCGCGCCGAGAGGCTCGACATCGTGCCGGCGCAGTTGCGGGTGATCGTGACCGTGCGCCCGAAATACGCCTGCCGGACCTGCGAGGGAGGCGTCACCCAGGCCCCGGCGCCGGCCCGGCTGATCGAGGGCGCGCTGCCGACCGAAGGCGCCATCGCCCATGTGCTGGTCTCCAAATACGCTGACCACCTTCCGCTGTACCGCCAGGCGCAGATCTATGCCCGTTCCGGCCTCGATCTGGACCGCTCGACCCTGGCCGGCTGGGTCGGCAAAGCGGCGTTCCACCTCGGGCCCGTGTATGACCGCCTGAAGGCGGCGCTGAAGGTGTCGAACAACCTCGGGCTGGACGAGACCACGGTTCGGGTTCTCGACCCGGGCCGGGGCAAGACCAAGACCGGCTACCTGTGGACGATGGTGCGCGACGGACGGGCTTGGTCCGGGGCGGACCCGCCAGGCGTGGCGTATGAATATGCGCCCGGGCGCAGCGGCGAGCATGGCGAGAGGCTTCTCGAGGGCTTCAGGGGAACGGTGCAAGTGGACGGCTATGCCGGCCACAACCGGCTCGGCCGGCCGAACCGGCCGGGCGGAGCGCTGACGCTGGCTGCCTGTTGGGTCCATGCCAGGCGCGGCCTGGAGACGGTGTTCGACAGCAATGGCTCGCCGATCGCGAAGGCCGGACTGGACCGCATCGCGCAGCTCTATGCCATCGAGAAGAAGATCCGGGGCAAGCCGCCGGCGACGCGCCAGTTCGTGCGATGGACCGAGTCCGCGCCGCTGGTGAACGCCTTCGGCGTGTGGCTCAATGAGCAGCGCTCCCTCGTCTCGCCCAAGTCCCGGCTCGGCGAGAAGCTGTCCTATATCGCCAACCAGTGGGACGGGTTGCTGGTCTTCCTGCACGACGGGCGTGTCGAGATGGACAGCAACTTCGTCGAAAATCGTATCCGGCCGATCAAGCTCACCGCGAAAAACGCCCTGTTCGCCGGCCACGACGAGGGCGCGCGCGCATGGGGCCGCATCGCCAGCCTTATCGAGACCTGCAAGATGAACGGCGTTGAGCCCTACGCCTGGCTCAAGGACACGCTGGAGAAAATCGCCGCCGGCCACCCCAACGGCCGCATCGACGAGCTGCTTCCCTGGAACTTCATCCCGCCGTCAAGCTGAAAGCCGGGTGCCACTCACGCACCGCTTACGGTTCGGCTGCTTGGCGCAGCAGATGCTTGAGCTTGGCGAAGACCTGTTCGATGGGGTTGAGGTCAGGGCTGTATGGCGGGAGGAAGAAGAGGTGGGCGCCGGCCTTTCGGATGGCCTTTCTGACAGCCGGGCTCTTGTGGCTGGAGAGATTGTCCATCACGACGACATCGCCCGGTGCCAGTGTTGGGACGAGGAAGTGCTGGACATAGGTTTGGAAGGCGTTGGCGTTGACCGGCCCGTCGAGGACGCAAGGGGCATCGATGCGGTCGACGCGCAGCGCGGCGATGAAGGTCATGGTGCGCCAGTGGCCGTGGGGGGCGCGCCCGATCAGGCGTTTGCCCTTTGGCGCCCAACCGCGCAGCGGGGCCATGTTGGTCTTGGCCCAGGTCTCGTCGATGAAGACCAGCCGGCGCGGATCAACGCCTTTCTGATGGCGCTTCCAGCGTGTCCGCCGGCGCGCGACGTCGGGTCGGTGCTGTTCCTCGGCCAGCGCGGTTTTTTTTGAAGGAATAGCCCGCCCGATGTACTGCCGACCAGACCGTGCGGTAATCCACCTCGAGGCCGCGCGCGGCCAGCTCACGGACCAGGCCTCGCAGCGTGAACGGGGTTTCGATCCGCTCCAGCAGCCAGACCTCGTGCGCCCCGACGATCTTGCGCGGGCGCCGCCCGCCGACCTTCGCCGGCGCAAAGCTGCCCGTCGCACGAAAACGCTGTGACCACTTCACAACGCTCGAAGGCGCCACATCAAGCGCCGCCGCCACCTGGCGCACGCTTTGCCCGGACGCAACACGC
>JAPOWV010000047.1 GCA_026707445.1 Gammaproteobacteria bacterium | reverse complement strand
GCGGAAAGGACGAAAGCCGTGATCATTCACCCGTTCGACGATGCCCGGGTCATCGCCGGTCAGGGAACCGCCACGCTGGAGCTCTTTGAGCAGGTCGGCGACATCGATACGGTGATCACTCCGGTGGGCGGCGGCGGACTGTTGAGCGGCACGGCCCTGGCGGCAAGGAGTCTGCGGCCCGCCGCACGCGTGTTCGGGGCGGAGCCGCGCAACGTGGACGATGCCTGGCAGTCGCTGAAATCCGGCCGGATCATGCCGTCAACCGGGAAAACGTCGATCGCGGACGGGCTTTTGTCCACGCTGGGGAAACTCACGTTTCCGATCATCCGGGAGCACGCGACCGGAATCATCACGGTCGGAGAAGAATCGATCGTGGACGCGATGCGGCTGGTATGGGAGCGCGTGAAACTGGTCGTCGAGCCGTCGGCCGCCGTTGCGGTGGCCGCGTTGCTCGCGCAGCCCGATGAATTTCAGGGCCGGCGCGTCGGGATCATCCTGTCGGGCGGCAACATCGATCCGGACAAGTTGCCCTGGGGGTGAGGGCCTAGTCGTCCGATTCGCTTCCGCTTTCGTGGCGCTTGAACCACTCGAGGATCGCGCTGACCTTGGCCAATAGCTGGCTGGGCCGCGCGGCGATGCTGTGCGAGGCGCCCGGCAGGCGCACCAGGGCGGTTTCCACGCCGCGCAGCTTCAGCGCCTGATAGTACTGCTCCGATTCCCACATGGGCGTGCGCCAGTCCTCTTCGCCGGTCAGCAACATCGTTGGCGTCGAGACCTGGCCGGCAAGCGACAGCGGCGAGCGCTCCCAGTAGCCCATGGGGTCGTCCCACGGCAGGGCCGGGAACCAGTACTTGGAGAACACCGGCGCGTAGTCGGCGCTCAGCGCGAAGCTGATCCAGTTGATCACGGGCTTGGCCACGACCGCCGCCGCGAAGCGGTCGGTCTTGCCGACGATCCAGGCCGTCAGCACGCCGCCGCCGCTTCCGCCCGTCACGTATAGCCGGGCCGGGTCGATCGCGCCGCGGTCGACGATCGCGTCCACCGCCGACATCAGGTCGTCGTAGTCCTCGCTGGGATAGTTGTGATGGATGTAGCCGCCGAACGCGTCCCCGTAGCTGGTGCTGCCCCTGGGGTTCGCATAGACCACGACATAGCCGGCGGCGGCGAAGAGTTGCACCTCCACGGAGAAATGCGGCCCGTAGGCGGCGTGGGGGCCGCCATGGATCTCGAGCACCAGCGGGTATTTCTTCTCCGGATCGAAGCCCGGCGGCCAGACCACCCAAGCCTGGATGTCCTCGCCGTCAAAGCTCGACCGGTACCAGAACTCCTCGACCTGCCCCAACTCGCGATAGTCGAGCAGGTTCGCGTTCAGCCGGGTCAGCCGGCGGGGCTTGTCCGTGCCGCGGCCGACCGCGATATCGGCGGGCGAGAGGGGATCGCCGCGGGTAATCGCATAGGTATCGTTGCCGCCCACGGAAAACTGCGCGCCGGTGTACGGGCGGGTCAGCGCCAGGCCGCCCAGCTCGCCGGTCACGTCTGTGAGCCTGCCACGCAGGTCCACATGGGCCAAACGGGTCAGCCCCTGGTCTTCGTAGGCAAAGTACAGACCCCTTCCGTCGGCGGACCAGCGCGGCCGTGACACGTCGCGGTCGAGGTCGGACAGCAGTTGGCGGCGCTCGCTGCCGTCGCTGTTCATCACGTACAGGTGCGTGATCTGGTAGCTGCGCACCTTGTCGTCATAGCCGGTCCAGGCCAGCATCGTCCCGTCGGGCGAAACGGCCACCGAACTGTCCGGGCCGTCGCGGTCGGTCACGGCCTCGACGTCGCCTCCGTCCAGCCCGACCCGGTAGATCTCGGAGTTGGACGGGTTGAGCTCCGCGTCCTCGTTGCGGTTGCCGCTGAAATAGAGGCTTGAGCTGTCGGGCGACCAGGCGATCGAACCACCGTGGTTGTGGTCGCCCGAGGTCAGCTGCCGGGGCGCGCCGCCCTCGGCGGAGACGACGAACAGGTGCGTATAGCCGTGCGGCAGCCGCCCTGCCCCGTCCGCCCGGAACACGGCGCGCTGCACCACTTCCGGGGGCTTGGCCCAGTTCGCGCCCTGGGGTTTGGCCGGCAGCGAGCCCATCGTGGGCGGCTTCGACGGCACCAGCAGGGCGAATGCCAGCCAGCGGCCGTCCGGCGACCAGGCGAGATTGCGCGGTGAGCGGTCCAGCCGCGTGACCTGCAGCGTCTCACCGCTGGACATCCAGCGCACGAACACCTGCACGCCGCGCCCGTCGCTGGACAGATAGGCCACGCGGTCGTTGTCCGGGGCGATCCGCGCGCCGCGATCGTTTACGGCGCCGGTGGTGAGCGGCCGCGCGTTTGTGCCGTCGATGTCGATGCGCCACAGGGTCGAGCGGCGCCGGTCCTCCATGATGTCCATGAAGTTGCGGGAATAGACCACGAAGGAGCCGTCGGGACTCACCTGCGGGTCGCTGGCGTAGGCCAGAGAGAACACGTCCTCGGGCTCGAAGATGGGCTGGCCGGCGTGCAGCGTCGGTGCGGTAAGCAGAAGGAGTAGCGCAATACGTAGTTTCATGTTCGTTTTTCGGTTGTAGGGAGGCCGCAAGGATAGTGCATCCTGGGGGCGAAGGCGTCCCGCCTTCGTGGAGGGCGGGACGCCCTCCCTCCCAGGTACAATCGGGACTCGATGAAGACTGGTGATTCCGCTCCCCGAATCGTCATCCGCCCCAACAGCAATTTCACCGGCCGCGGCGCGTTCTGGCTGTTCGTCGCAATGACCCTTCCGGTGCTGGGAGTGGCGGTGGCCTGGGCGCTTCGCGGCTACTGGCTGATCCTGCCGTTCGCCGGCCTGGAACTGGCCGTTCTGGGCATCGCGCTGGCCATTACCGTGCATCGCGGGCGCTATCGCGAAACGATCCGTTTCGGCCAACGCTACGTGCACGTGCGCAGGGGTTATGCGGGCCGTCAGGAACGGGTAGAATTCCCCCGGCCCTGGACCCGAGCCTGGATCGAACCGGGGGCGAGTCCTGCCTTGCCTGGGCGCCTTTTTTTGGGAGCCGGCGGCACTTCTTGCGAACTGGCCGCCTGTCTCACGGAGGAAGAAAGGCAATCGTTGTGTAGGCGTTTGCGCGAGTTGACGCGGGCGCCGGTTAGCGCGAAGAAGTAGTAAGGAGCAACTGTTTGATGTATCGCAGCAAGGCACACGGCCGCTGGCTGTTTATCGGAATCGCCGCGGCCGCGCTGGCCATCGCCACACCGGCGGCCGCGGATTGGGCCCTGGACTTCCCCGCCAGCGCCACGGAACTCGGAAACAAGGTGCGCGGCCTGCATCACCTGGCCCTGATCATTTGCGTCGTCATCGGCATCATCGTGTTCGGCGTGCTCGGCTACTCGCTGGTGAAGTTCCGCAAGTCGCAGGGCGCGCAGGCGGCGAAGTTCAGCCACAGCACCAAGGCCGAGATCGTATGGACCGTGATCCCGGTCCTGATCCTGGTCGGCCTGGCCATCCCCACCGCCCGGGTGCTGATCGAAATGGAGGACACGCAGGCGGCCGATCTGAGGATCAAGGTCACCGGCTACCAGTGGAAATGGCGCTACGAGTACCTGGACCACGGCATCAGCTTCTTCAGCAACATCGACGACGCCAGCAATGCCGCGTCGATCCTGGGCGCGGGCCTTGAACTGCACGAACACTACCTGCGCGACGTGGACAAGCCGATGGTGGTGCCGGTGGGCAAGAAGGTGAAGCTGCAGCTCACTTCCAACGACGTCATCCACGCCTGGTGGGTGCCGGAGTTCTACGTCAAGCGCGACGCCGTGCCGGGCACGATCAACGAGACCTGGTTCAAAGCGGAGAAGACCGGCACCTACCGCGGCCAGTGCGCGGAACTGTGCGGGCGCGGACACGGGTTCATGCCCATCGTCGTGGAGGTCATGGAGCAGGACGAATATGACGCATGGGTGGCCGGGCTCACGGCGCCGGCCGAGCCCGAAGCACTCGAAGAACCCGAAGCCGCAGTAAGTCAGATAGCGCCCGCCGCAGCCGGCGGCGCATCCTCCCGATAATCCGGGGTAATCGAATATGAGCGACACGACACACGAAGAACATCACGACGGCCCGCACGCCTCGGGCATGTGGCGGTGGCTGACCACCACCAACCACAAGGACATCGGCACGCTGTACCTGGTGTTCAGCCTGATCATGTTCCTGGTGGGCGGCACCATGGCGCTGATCATCCGCACCGAGCTGTTCCAGCCGGGCCTGCAGCTCGTGGACCCGCACTTCTTCAACCAGATGACCACGATGCATGCGCTGGTGATGATCTTCGGCGCGCTGATGCCGGCCTTCGTGGGCCTGGCCAACTGGCAGATCCCGCTGATGGTGGGCGCGCCGGACATGGCGCTGCCGCGCATGAACAACTGGAGCTTCTGGATCCTGCCGCCGGCCTTTTTGCTGCTGCTGGGCACTCTGTTCATGCCGGGGGGCGCTCCGGCCGGCGGCTGGACACTGTATCCGCCGCTGATCCTGCAGACCGGCGACGCCTTCCCCTTCGTCGTGTTCTCGCTGCACATGCTGGGCGCGTCGTCGATCCTGGGCGCGATCAACATCATCGTGACCATCACCAACATGCGCGCGCCGGGCATGGGCTTCATGAAGATGCCGCTGTTCGTCTGGACCTGGCTGATCACCGCCTATTTGCTGATCGGCGCGATGCCGGTGCTGGCCGGCGCCATCACGATGCTGCTCACCGACCGCTACTTCGACACCAGCTTCTTCCTGGCGGCCGGCGGCGGCGACCCGGTGATGTTCCAGCACATCTTCTGGTTCTTCGGGCATCCCGAGGTCTATATCCTGATCCTGCCCGCCTTCGGGATCATTTCGCAGGTCATTCCGACGTTTTCGCGCAAGCCGCTGTTCGGCTACGTGTCGATGGTGATCGCCACTTCGGCGATCGCGTTTTTGTCCTACGTCGTATGGGCGCACCACATGTTCACGGTGGGCATGCCGGCGGCCGGAATGCTGTTCTTCATGATCACGACGATGTTCATCGCGGTGCCTACCGGGGTGAAGATCTTCAACTGGCTGGCGACGATGTGGCGCGGCTCGATCAGCTTCGAGACGCCGATGCTGTTCGCGGTCGCGTTCGTGATCCTGTTCACGATCGGCGGGTTCTCCGGCTTGATGCTGGCGCTGGTGCCCGCGGACATCGAGTACCACGACACCTACTTCGTCGTGGCGCATTTCCACTACGTGCTGGTGCCGGGCGCCATCTTCGGCGTGATCGCCGGCGTCTATTACTGGCTGCCCAAGTGGACCGGCCACATGTACAACGAGACGCTGGGCAAGTGGCACTTCTGGCTGTCGACGATCTTCGTCAACATCCTGTTCTTCCCGCAGCACTTCCTGGGATTGGCCAGCATGCCGCGGCGGATCCCGGACTACTCCGTGCAGTTCACCGAGTTCAACATGATCTCGACCGTCGGCGCGTTCGGTTTCGGCCTCTCGCAACTGCTGTTCGTCTGGATGCTCGTGAAGTGCGTCAAGGGCGGGGAGAAGGCCAGCACCGAGGTCTGGGACGATCCGCAGGGCCTGGAGTGGACCGTGCCCTCGCCGGCCCCGTACCACACCTTTGAGACGGCGCCCAAGGTCTAGCGGATCGAGACATTCGCATGGTGTTTCAGAAGTCCCGCAAGCGCGTCCACGCCGCCCTGCTGATCCTGCTGGCGATGGCGTTCTACGGCGGCTTCATCCTGGCGCAATGGATAAGGAGCGGCGCGTGAAGCCGGTCAGGCGCAAGGGCGGCAACCGGCGCCTGGTGCTGACGCTGGGCGGCGCGGTGGCGGGCATGTTCGCCTTCGCCTTCCTGTTGACGCCGATGTACGAGGTCTTCTGCGAGCTTACCGGGCTGGACTCGGAGCGGCTCACGCGGGCGACCCGGCCGGCCGGTTCCGCCGTCGCGGCGGAAATTGACGAGAACCGCACGATCACCGTGGAATTCCTGACCAATACGATGAACCCGGCGGCCTGGGAGTTCCAGCCCGGCGATCTCAGCATCGAGGTCACGCCCGGGCGAACGGCCGAGACCGTGTTCTTCGCCGAGAACCTGCTTCCGCACGACGTCATATCCGTCACCCGGCCCAGCGTGCGGCCGCTGGAGGCGGTGAGCCACGTTTCGAAGCAGGTCTGCTTCTGCTTCGAGGAGCAGGCGTTCGCGGCCGGCGAGCGGCGTGAATTGCCGATGCGCTTCACGATTGATTCCGAACTGCCGGCGCACGTCGAGACCGTGACGCTGGCCTACACCCTGTTTACCGCCGAGCCCGGTATAGGAGGAAGTTGATGGCCGACACGAAATCGGACTATTTCGTACCGCATGGCAGCCCCTGGCCCATCGTGGCCTCGGTGTCCATGTTCGTCATGGCGCTCGGGGGAGCGCTGTGGCTGAACGGTTCGGACGCCGGAAGGACCGTGCTGCTGCTGGGCCTGGCCGGACTGACGTTCATGATGTTCGGCTGGCTGGGGACCGTGATCAGGGAGAACATCGCCGGCCTCTACAGCGGCTGGGTTGACCGCTCGTTCCGCCAGGGAATGGCGTGGTTCATCTTCTCCGAAGTCATGTTCTTCTTCGGCTTCTTCGGCGCGCTGTTCTACGCCCGCGTGCTGGCGGTGCCCTGGCTGGGCGGCGACGGCATCGGCGAGGCCACCAACAGCCTGCTGTGGTCCGGGTTCGAGTCGGAGTGGCCCACCAACGGCCCGGGCGAGATCGGCGGCGACGCCGAAGGCGGCTTCCAGACCATCGGCTGGAGCGGCCTGCCGCTTCTGAACACGGCCCTGCTGCTCACGTCCAGCGTCACGATCACGATCGCGCATCACGCGCTGAAGAACAACAACCGCAGGCTGCTGAACATCGGCACGCTGCTGACGATCGTTCTGGGCGCCGTGTTCCTGTACGTACAGGCCTTTGAATACGTGCACGCGTACCAGGACCTCGACCTCAGGCTCAGCACCGGGATTTACGGCTCCACGTTCTTCATGCTGACCGGATTCCACGGCGCGCACGTCACGCTGGGCGTGATCATGCTGGTCGTCACCTACATCCGCATCCTGCGAGGGCATTTCACGCCCAACGAACACTTCGGTTTCCAGGCCGTGTCCTGGTACTGGCACTTCGTTGACGTGGTGTGGGTGTGCCTGTTCATCTTCGTTTACGTGCTGTAGCAGAGGCTTTGTGCGCATGAGTAAGAAACTGCAACTGGCGGCCTTCCTGGTGACGGCGGCCCTGTCTTCGCAACTGGCGGCCCAGGACGACCCGACCGCGGGCGATCCGGAACGCGGGCGCATACTCGCCGAGCCCTGCCTGGGCTGTCACGGCATCGAAGGCAACATGACCACCTATCCGCCGTACCACGTGCCCCGGTTGGGAGGACAGAACCCCAACTACATCGTCAAGGCGCTGCAGGGCTATGCGGGCGACGACCGCGTGCACGACGGCATGCACGCCCAGGCCGCCGACCTGACCGAACAGGAACTCAGGGACATCGGCGCGTACTTCGGAGCGGAGGCCGCCGTCGAGGCGAATGTGGAAGTCGAGCCGCCCGAGTCCGGGATCTACTGCGTGTCCTGCCACGGGGTCAACGGCGTGAGCATCACGACCGAGTTCCCGCACCTGGCCGGCCAGCATGCCGACTATCTGAACGAGACCATCCGTCAGTACCTGGAAGGCGAGCGCAGCGACATTTCGATGAACGCCTTCCTCAACATGCTCACCGAAGAGCAGTTGAACGAGCTGTCGGAGTTCTACGAGAGCCAGCCGGGCCTGGTCACGGCCAAGCGCTGAACGCCGAAAAGCGAGCGGAGATCTTCCGGCGGCTCAGCCGGTCGAATCCGCGCCCCACCACGGAGCTTTCCTACGGCTCGCCGTTCGAGCTGCTGGTGGCCGTGGTGCTGTCGGCCCAGGCCACCGATGTTGGCGTGAACAAGGCCACGAAGACGCTTTTCGCCGAAGCGGACACGCCGCAGGGCATGCTGGACCTTGGCGAAGCGGGCATTCGCAGCCACATCCGGACGATCGGCCTGTTCAACGCCAAGGCGGCCAACATCGTTTCCTTGAGCCGGATCCTGCTGGAGAAGCACGGCGGCGAGGTGCCGCGCGAGCGCGAGGCGCTGGAAGCCCTGCCCGGAGTGGGCCGCAAGACCGCCAACGTGATCCTGAACACGGCCTTCGGCGTGCCCGTGATCGCCGTGGACACCCATGTCTTCCGCCTCTCCAACCGCACCCGGATCGCGCCGGGCAAGAACGTGCTGGAAGTGGAACAGCGGCTCATGCGCCTGACGCCGAAGGAATACCTGATGCACGCCCATCACTGGCTGATCCTGCACGGGCGCTACGTGTGCCAGGCGCGCAAGCCGCGCTGCCCCGATTGCGTGATCGCCGACCTCTGCGAATACCCGAAGCGCCTGCGCCCCAAAGAGTAGAATCCCGGGGGAAATGACCCCCACCATCAAAGGTATCACCGGCGCCGGCCTCGGCCTCCGCCGCCCCTATCTCAAGCCGTTCACGGAGGAACCGCCCGACGAAGTCGATTTCTTCGAACTGGCGCCCGAGAACTGGATCGGCGTGGGCGGCGCGCTCGGCAAACGGCTGCGGTTCTTCACCGAGCGCTGGCCGGTCATTTGCCACGGCCTTTCCCTGTCGATCGGCGGTCCCCACCCTCTCAACGAGGCGCTGGTGCGCGACGTCGGCGCCTGGATGGACGAATACGGCGTGCGGCTCTACTCCGAACACCTGAGCTACACGAGTGACGACGGTCAGCTCTACGACCTCCTGCCGATCCCGTGCACGGCGGAGGCGGTGCGTTACGTCTCCGGGCGGATCCGGCGGGTGCAGGACATCCTGGGCCGGCGGATCGCCGTTGAAAACGTGTCCTACTACGCGTCCATGGGCGCGGAAATGGACGATGCCGAGTTCCTGACCGCGGTCCTGGAAGAGGCCGACTGCGGGCTGCTCCTTGACGTCAACAACGTGTACGTAAACAGCACCAATCACGGCTACGACCCGCGCGCCTTCCTGGACGCCATTCCGGCCGACCGCGTGCTCTACCTGCACACGGCGGGACACTACGACGAGGCGCCGGACCTGCTGATCGATACCCACGGGGCATCCGTCAAGGAAGAAGTCTGGGAACTGCTGGCGTATGCGTACAAGCGCCTGGGCCCGCGGCCTACCGTCCTCGAACGCGACTTCAACCAGCCGCCCCTCCCGGAACTGCTCGCCGAAGTCACCCGCATCCGCGACGTCCAACGCACCTGCGCATGACCCACGACTTCCAGGCGCTGCAGCGCCAACTCACCGCCCACCTGCGCGACCCCAAGGCGCACCCGGCGCCGGAGGGCCCGGAAGACCGTCGCATCGAGATCTACCGCCGGCTGGTGTTCGGCAACGTGTCGCGGCTGCTGGCCGCGAACTTTCCCATAGCGCGAAAACAGCTCGGCGAAGAGGCGTTTTCCGCCCTGATCCGGGACTTTCTGCGCGAGCACCGCGCCGATACACCCTATTTCCCTCGGCTGGCCGGCGAACTGCAGGCCTGGTATCAAAAGGTCCAGCACCGCCGCGAACACGACCCGGCGTGGCTGCGGGAGCTGATCCTGTTCGAATCGGAAAAGCGCCGATTAAGGAACTGCGAAGACCCGGCGCGGGTCCCGGAGATCGATCCGGACGGCGACGTCATTTCCGGGGTTCCGGCGCCGTCCCCCCTGCAGCGGCTGCTGACGCTGCGCTACCCGGTGCACAAGGGGAAATCCGAGAAACTCGACGACATGCCGCCCGACGTGCCTTCGTTCCTGCTTCTCAGGCGCGACAGCGCCGGGCGGATGCGAACCGAGGAACTGGGCGTGCTGTCCGCGGGGCTTCTGGCCATGATCCTCGACGGCGCGACCCAGACCGGCGCCGAATTGCTGGAAAACATGATGCATCAGGCGCCGGCGGACGCTCGCGCCCCGTTGATCAAGCAGGGCAAGGAACAACTCCGCCGCTTCCGCCGAATCGGCGTACTCCTCGGAACCTACCGCTAACCTGCGGCGCGGGGCGTCGCCTTGAGTTTCTCCAGGCGCGGCTTCGCGACGAGAGCCAGAAGGCCGGCGGCGGCGGCCAGCACGACAAGCAGCACCCAGCTCTGCGGCCTGCCCTGCGCGCTGCTGTAAATCGCCCAGGCAATCACCCAAAGCCCCGAGGTGCTGACCAGCGCCACGCAGCCGTGCAGCGACTGGGCGCGCGTCTTGAGCAGCAGCGTGAAGAAGTACAGGGTGAGTTGCCCGGTGACCAGCTGCAGGAACACGATGGGATTGTCGAAAGTGAAGAAGAGCGCAAGCGTGGAGACGAAACCCAGCACCCCGAACGCGGCGAAGGGCGGCCGCCCCGTCAGGTAAAGAAATGCGAAGACGCCGGCCAGGAGCACGCAGAGCACCAGAAGCCACCAGATGACGCCCATGCAGGCGGTGATCAGCGCCATCATGCTCAGCGCGTTGCACATGTAGAACAGGAAGTCCGCCAGCGCCGCGCTGGTCGTGCTTCCCATTCCCGAGCGCAGGTACCAGCGGTCCGCCGTGTTCTGGGCGAACTCGAAAGAGCCCGACGCCATCATGAACGCCACGGCCACGTAGAAGAGCCCGGGCGCGTTGGCCTGGCCCGCTACGTAGTCCCAATTGGCATGCACCGCCCAGAGCAGCACCAACGGCGAAAGCACCGCTATCGCGTGCGCCGCGAACACCCACGCCGCCACCGGCGCCGGCAGGTCGATCTGCGCCTTCAGGCCGGTCGGGGCCGGCGTCGCCCCGGCCTGGTTTTCCTCGTTCATTCCGGCCAACTCATGCGGTCGAAAAAGATCTTACCCGCCAGGCGCCTGAACACGCGCGGCATGCGCAGCGCGGCTTCCACCATCGCGCCGGCCGGCAAGTGGTCGTAGGCCCATCGGGCCGCCTGCTGCCAGGGGCGGCGCGGATAGCCCTTGCGGATGACTTCTCCCGGATGCGGTCCGCCATCCCGCAGGTAGCGCGCGACCGCCTGCCCGCCCAACCGCCCGTACAGATAGGCCCGGTGGATTCCGCCCGCCGTCAGCGGCGACACCATGCCGGCCGCGTCGCCGAGCAGCATGACGCCGTCGCCATAGAAGTTGTGCAGCAGGCCGCCGATCGGGATGATCCCGCCCCGCTTCTCCAGGACCCTGCGTTGCGACAGGCCGAACAGGGGATCGATGCGCCGGACGAACCCGCGAAGATCGACCGAATGCGACGAATGGCAGGCCAACCCGACCTGCGTCACGCCCACGCCGGGCAACACCCACCCGATATAGCCGGGAGCGTACTCCGGGTCCACGAAGCAATGCAGGCTCAACTCGGCTTCTTCCAGGGGTTCATACGCGTACTCCACCCCCTTCAGGTAGCGCGTGTTCCGGTCCAGCCCCAAGAGCTTCGCGACCGGCGAACGGGCGCCGTCCGCGCCGACCAGGAACCGGCATGACATTCCGGACTCCTCGAGAACCCAGTGCCCACGTTGTCGCGTGGCGCCGCTGAAGGCTGCGCGCGCGCGGATTTCGACGCCCATTTCTCCGGTTTCTTCCTGCAGCCATTCGAGCAGCCCCGCCGTGTCCGTAGCCAGAAAGAAATAGTCGTCCCGCTCGACCGCCGCCGAGCGCAGGCTCGGCCCATACACCCGCACCCGCCTGATTTCCCGCACCAGGCGCTCCGGCGCCGCCCACTCGTCCTGCGCTTCCTTCACCAGAATGCCGGTCGTGTGAATGTGCTGTCCCGCTTGCCGCTTCTTCTCCAGCACGAGGACCTTGACACCGCTCGCGGTTAATTCCCTAGCGCACGCCAGTCCGGCAAAGCCGCCGCCCACCACCACAACGTCGTAATCCACCAACGAACGAAACGGAGTAGGGACTAACCCTGCAAGGGGTTGCGAATAGCGAGCCCGGGAAAGCGGCTGAAGTCACGGTCAGCCGTCCACAATTCCGTTACGCCGTGCGCAATGCAGATAGCTGCAACGCGGGCGTCATGAACGAGCGATCCCGTCACCCTACCCTCTTGCAGTAACTCGGTGAGGACCTGCCAATGTTCCCCGGTTTCACCGAGCAGCACGGCTGCCGGAGACTCAAGCCAGGCGCCTACCTGATCGATGGCTTGCGACAGAGTTGAAGCCGGGTCGTATATACGCGGATGCGTGGCGACAGCCACAAACTCGTGGATACAGGGCCAAGGCAAGCCCCAACTGATGCGGCCATGCGCCAGGTCCTCAATTCGGGACTTCGCGCGATCGTGCCACTGGGAATCGGCACGATGGGCATACACGAGGATATTGGTATCCGTCGCAATCAATTCCCACGACCTTCATAGATCGACTCACGAATTCGCGCCCAGTCAGAATCACTGTAGGGCGACTTGAGCCCCTTCCCGGCAACGCTGGCGTCCCGCAAACGGAAACGCTCTTCCTTGCGGTCGGCACGCAACACTAATCTCAGTCCTCGCTCGATCAGCGCGCGTAGCGTGATGTTCTCTCGCGCGGCATGTGCTTTGGCGGTCCGGGCCAAATCGTCGGAAATCTCAATCGTAGTCTTCAATATGGGTTCCCATATTAGTATTTATGGGTCGCCATCCTACTTCTCCGGCTTCGCAAAATCAAGCCTCACGATGCTATCGCACTCATCCCCGCGAAAACACCGGAAAAAGGAGCGATTGCATCGCCATTTCCTGATCGCGAACGGAAATCGGAGGTTCGTGATAATCTGCCGGGCCATGAAGAATTGGCTGAACTCGATTGTCCGGTTCGGGTGCGGCGGGATGAAACGCCTGCACACCGTGGACTGGCTGGCGCCGCTGGCGATCCGTTTGTACCTGGTGCCCGTGTTCTGGGTGGCTGGAACGAACAAGTGGCACCCGGAGCGGGGGCTGGAATTCACCGCCCGGTACTTCGACCGGCTGGGCTATCCGCTGCCCGAACTGATGGCGTTTCTGGCCACGGCGACCGAAGTCGTCGGCGCGATCGCGCTGCTGCTGGGGCTGGCCACGCGGCTCGCCTGCATCCCGCTGATGTTCGTGATGACCATCGCCGTCACGACCGTGCACTGGAAGAACGGCTGGCAGATCACCGCCGACCCGCGCAGCCCCTTCCCCAGCGAAGACGTCGGTGCGGCGCGGGAACGGTTAAGCGAAGCGCGGCGCATCCTGCGCGAGCAAGGCGAGGCGCTGCACGGCGACTCCGGCTGGTTCACCGAGTTCGGCAGCATCGTCATCCTCAACAACGGCGTGGTGCTGGGCGTGACCTACTTCGTGATGCTGCTGGCCCTGTTCTACCTGGGCGGCGGCCGCCACGTCAGCCTGGACCACTACATCGCCCAGGCCTGGCGCCGCCGCGAACAATAACCCCCAAACGGCGGCAGCGCCCTGGGGAGCGAGGGCATGTCCCTCGCGGCGTCCCGCCTTCACGGTTTCCGTGCAGGAAGCGGTCCGTCCGAATTCCGCGCATCCAAACGCGACCGTAATAGCATCTCTACTCTATGAACGCTCAAGAACCCGGGAGATTCTTATGAATGAGGCAACCCTAGCCCTGATGATTCCGATTTTTTCGGTCACAATGCCCTTTCTGTTGGCTGGCGGGATCGTTGGATTCGTTACCTACTTCAGGTATCGCAGGCGACGCGAAGTGCAGGAAACGATCCGAATAGCGATCGAAAAGGGCCAGGAACTGCCGGCGGAGTTCCTTGAGACAATCAGCAGCCCAAAAAACGAGCCCAAGCCCAAGAAGGACCAGGACCTGCGCCGCGGCGTTGTCCTGATTGCAGTGGGACTGGGGATCGGAGCCTTTGGCTTGCTTGTCGGAGAAGCCGACGCCGTAGGGCCGCTGATGGGAATCGGATCCATTCCGCTCCTGATCGGAATGGCGTTGACTGCCTTGTGGATATTGCGGACACGTCACAATCAGTAAGCCTGCGCGGAGCGTGTCATGCAGGAAAGCGACCGGCAGTGCGTGCTGCGGGCGCGGGCCGGCGACCACGCGGCGTACGGCGAACTGGTCGCACGGCATCAGGGACGGGTACGTGGCTGGCTAGGGCATCTGTGCGGCAATCACGCCGAGGCGGACGACCTGGCGCAGGAAGCGTTCGTTCGGGCCTGGACGCGACTCGGCGATCTCAAGGACGCGGCCCGCTTTTCCTCCTGGCTCATGAGGATCGCCTACACCGAATTCCTGCAAAGCCGGCGCCGGGCGCAGAAACGCCAGCGGCTGGCGGAGCGGCTGGCGACGGAACAGGATGTGCCCGGCAACATGGCGCCCGCAACACGGCCCGAACACGCCATCGAACTGGAGCGCGTGCTCTCGATTCTTTCGGAGCGCGAGCGCGCGGTCGTGGTCCTGAATTATGCTTACGGTTACTCGCACGGCGAGGTGAGCGAGTTGACCGGCCTGGCGCTGGGCACGGTGAAGTCCCTGATCCAGCGCGGCAACCGGAAAGTAAGGGAGAGACTTGATGAACGAGCCTGACACCGGCAGGGAGATTGACCGCGAGATGGCGGCGCTGTTCTCCGCGGCCGAAACGCCGCCGGAATCGGACGAACAATTCGTCGCGGGAGTCATGAAGCAGATCCACCGCCGCGAGCGGATGCGGTGGTGGGTGCTGGGAGGCGCCGGGCTGATCGCGTGCGTGTTCGGCCTGCCGGCGTTGTGGGAATTGCTCGCCGCATGGAGCGGCGTGGCTCCGAATCTGCTGGACGGCCTGGAAGGCCGGGTGGATCAGGCCGTCGCGATGACCGGTGATTTCCTGGGCACGGCCGTGCGCTCGATCACCTTCCTGACCGGCGCGGCGCTGGCCGTCACCATTTTTCCGCTGCTTCGCTGGCTGGCGGACTAGCCAAAACACCAGCCACGACTTAAGGTCTTTGCCTCACCCCTCTTGGGGGGAGCGTCGGCGACAGCGAGCGTCGATGTCCCGACGCGAGCACGCCGCCGAGCCCCATGGATGGGTTCATGCGTCTCCCCCCAAGAGGGGTGAGGCAAAGACCGCAGGGCCTG
Organism: Gammaproteobacteria bacterium; assembly: GCA_026707445.1. GTDB lineage: Bacteria > Pseudomonadota > Gammaproteobacteria > Steroidobacterales > Foliamicaceae > Foliamicus. The sequence continues at coordinate 14,500 of JAPOWV010000047.1, read as the reverse complement.
GCAACAAGCAGGCTAAGCTTTCTTTGGTGCCTGGCGGGGGAGGTAAAGGTCGGTGATGGTGCCGAGGTAGGCCTCGGCGGCCATGCCGACGGACTCGGACAGCGTGGGGTGCGGGTGGATGGTCAGCGCCAGGTCCTCGGCTTCGGACCCCATTTCGATCGCGTGGGCCACCTCGGAGATCAGGTCGCCGGCGTTCACGCCCACGATGCCGCCGCCGATGATGCGGCCGTCTTCGGCGTCGAACAGCAGCTTGGTCATGCCTTCGGAGCGCTGCATGGAGATGGCGCGGCCGCTGGCGGCCCAGGGAAACGCGCCCTTGCCGTAGTCCACGCCCTGCTCTTTCGCTTCGGTCTCGGTCAGGCCCACCCAGGCGACTTCCGGGTCGGTGTAGGCGACTGACGGCACCACGCGGGCGTCGAATGCCACTTTCATTCCGGTGGCGGCTTCGGCCGCGACCTTGCCTTCGTGGGTGGCCTTGTGAGCGAGCATCGGGTGGCCGATGATGTCACCGATCGCGAAGATGTGTGGCTGGTTGGTGCGGAGCTGCCTGTCCGCCGGTATGAAGCCGTGCTCGTTCACGGTAACGCCGGCTTTCTCCGCATCGATCCTGGCGCCGTTGGGCACGCGGCCCACGGACACCAGCACCCGGTCGAAGGTGTCCGGCCCGGGGGCCTTGTCGCCTTCGAAAGCGACCTCGATACCCTTGGCCGTGGCTTTCGCCGACGCCACCATCACACCGGTGTGTATCGCTGCGTACTGCTTGCGGATGCGCCGCTCCAGCGGCTTGAGCAGATCGGCGTCCGGCCCCGGCATCAGCCGTTCCAGCGCTTCCACCACCGTGATCTCGCTGCCCAGCGCCGCATAGACGGTGGCCATCTCCAGGCCGATGATCCCGCCGCCGATCACCAGCAGGCGCGCGGGAATGTCGTCCAGCAGCAGCGCGTCGGTCGAATCCATGATCCGCGGGTCGTCGGGCAGGTTGGGGAGCGGGCGGCTTTGCGAGCCGGCCGCGATGATGCATTGCTCGAATTCCAGCGATTCGACGCCGTCGGTCGTTTCCACGGCCAGCTCGTTCGGCCCTGCGAACCGCCCCGTGCCCTCGAGCACGGTCACCTTGCGCTTCTTCGCCATGCCGGCCAGCCCGCCGGTCAGCCGGCCCACCACGCCCTCGACCCAGGCGCGGGTCTCGGACGGCTCCAGCGTCGGCGCGGCATAGCGGATGCCCGCTTCCGCGACATGCTCGGCCTCGCCGATGACTCTAGCCAGATGCAGCAGCGCCTTCGACGGAATGCAGCCCACGTTCAGACACACGCCGCCCAGCGTGGGATAGCGCTCGACGAGCGTGACCTCCATGCCGAGATCGGTGGCCCGAAAAGCCGCCGTATAACCCCCGGGCCCGGAGCCCAACACCGCCAGTTGCGTCTTCACCCGCCGTTCTCCGTCTCGCCTTCATCGTCGACCGGCGCGAGCAGCCGGTCCACGTCGGCCAGCAGCGCGCACAGGCGGGTCGTGAATCGCACCGCCGTGGCCCCGTCGATCACGCGGTGGTCGTAGGACAGCGACAGCGGCGCCATCAGCCGGGGCCGGAACCCGACGTCGCCGAAAACGGGCTTCATGCGTGCCCGCGATACGCCGAGGATCGCCACTTCCGGCGCGTTGATGATGGGCGTGAACGCGGTCCCGCCGATGCCGCCCAGGCTGGAAATCGTGAACGAGCCGCCCTGCATTTCATCGGGCGCCAGCTTGCCGTCGCGGGCCTTGCCGGACAGCTCCTGGAAGGCGCGCGCCAGGCCGGCAATGTCGAGCCTGTCGGCGTCGCGGATCACCGGAACCAGCAGGCCACGCTCGGTGTCGGCGGCGAAGCCCAGGTGCACGAACTTCTTGAGCGCCAGCGCCGCGCCGCCGTCGGTCAGCGAGGCGTTCACCGTCGGGAACTCCTTCAGGCACAGCACGGTGGCGCGCGCCACGAAGGCCAGCAGCGTCAGGCGCACGCCGTCGGCGGCCAGTTCGGCCTTCAGCGCCTGGCGCCTGGCCTCGGCGTCGGTGATGTCGGCCTCGTCGTGCTGGGTCACGTGCGGGACGTTCACCCAGCTTGCCCAGAGCCGCGGCCCCGAGATCTTCTGGACCCGGCCCAACGGGACCACTTCGATCTCTCCGTGCGCGGAAAAATCGACTTCGGGGACCTCCGGCAACCCGGCGCCGGGCGCGCCGCGCTCCAGCGCCAGCTTGACCCAGGCCTTGACGTCGGCCTTGCGGATCCGGCCCTTGACGCCCGATCCCGTGACCGCCGCCAGGTTCACGCCCAGTTCCCGGGCGAACTTGCGCACCGCGGGCGAAGCGTGGGCTTTGGAGAAACCCTCCTCGTCTATCGGAGGCAGGGTCCCTGGCGCGGAAGGAAGCTGCTGGGCCGCCGCGGGCGCGGACGGCGCAACCGTGGCCTGGTGTGAAGGCGCGGCCTGCGCGGGAGCGGCGGGCGCATCCGCTGCCGCCGGCGCGGATTCGTCCGGTTCCGCCGACGCCGGGGTCTCGCCTTCCAGCTCGGCGATCACGTCGCCTTCGTTGACCGTGTCGCCCACGCCCACCTTCAGGCTGACCACGCGCCCGTCGAACGGCGCGGGCACGTCCATGGCCGCCTTTTCCGTTTCCAGCGTGATCAGCGGGTCGTTGGCCGCAACGTCCTCGCCGGCGGCCACCGTGACCTCGACGACTTCCACGTCGCTGAACTCGCCCAGGCCGGGCACGCGAACTTGGGTTACTTCGGGCATGATTCCGGGGAAATCAGAGCGTAACGGGATCGGCCTTTTCGGGATCGATGTCCCATTTCGTCATCGCTTCCGACACCTTGCCCGGGTCGATCCGCTCTTCCGCGGCCAGCGCCGAGAGCGCCGCGGCCGCGATATAGCGGGCATCGACCTCGAAGTGGTTGCGGAGCGCCGAGCGGCCGTCGCTGCGGCCGAACCCGTCCGTGCCCAGCGTGATGAATGTCCCCGGAACCCATTGCCGTATCGAATCCGGCAAGGCCGCCATGTAGTCGCTGGCCGCGATGAAGGGCCCGGTTGCGTCGCCCAGCGCTTCGGCCAGGAACGGGCGGCGCGGCGTGCTGCCGGGGTTCATGCGGTTGTAGCGCTCACAGGCCATGCCGTCGCGGCGCAACTGGTTGTAGCTGGTGACCGACCAGACATCGGCCTCGACGCCGTACTCCTTGCGCAACAGTTCGGCCGCCCCGACGGACTCGTTGAGAATCGCGCCGGACCCGAACAACTGCACACGCTCGGCATCGGCGTCGCCCCCTGCCGCGCGCGGCAGCCGGTAGATGCCCTTGAGAATGCCCTCGCGCCAGCCCCTGCGCATCGGCGGCTGGCGGTAGTTGTCGTTCATCGTGGTGATGTAGTAGAAGACGTTTTCCTGCTTCTCGACCATGCGCCGCAATCCGTCCTGGACGATCACGGCCAGTTCGTAGGCGTAGGCGGGGTCGTAACTCAGGCAGTTCGGCACCGTGGAGGCCGCCAGGTGGCTGTGGCCGTCCTGGTGCTGCAGGCCCTCGCCGGCCAGCGTCGTGCGCCCCGATGTGCCGCCGATCAAAAAGCCGCGCGCCTGCGAATCGCCGCCGGCCCAGATGAAGTCGCCGATCCGCTGGAAGCCGAACATCGAATAGAAGATGTAGAACGGGATCATCGGCAGCCCGTGGGTCGAATACGAGGTGCCGGCCGCCAGCCAGGAGCAGAATGAGCCGGCCTCGTTGATGCCCTCCTCCAGGATCTGGCCCTTTATGTCCTCGCGATACGCCATCAGTTGCTCCGAATCCTGCGGCGTATATAGCTGCCCCACCGACGAATAGATCCCGAGCTGCTTGAACATGCCCTCCATGCCGAAGGTGCGGGCCTCGTCGGGCACGATGGGCACCACGTGTTTGCCGAGCGCCTTGTCGCGCGTGAGCATCTGCAACATCCGGACCAGAGCCATCGTGGTGGAGATGGAGCGCGTGCCCGAGCCTCCGGTGATCGACTTGAACTTGCTCAGCGCCGGAGCCTTCAGCCGCGCCGCCCTGGTCATGCGCTGCGGCATGTAGCCGCCGAGCCGGCGCCGGCGCTCGTTCAGGTAGCGGATCTCCTCGCTGTCCTCGTCGGGCCTGCGGAACGGAATCTTGTCACCCTTCAACGCCTCGTCGCTGACCGGGATGTTGAACCGGTCGCGGAACTCGCGCAGCGCGTCCAGGTCGAGCTTCTTGGCCTGGTGGGCGGTCATGCGGCTCTCGCCGCCCTCGCCCATCCCGAAGCCCTTGACAGTCTTGGCCAGTATCACCGTGGGCCGGCCCTGCTGGCGCATCGCCTCCTCGTAGGCGGCGTAGATCTTCACCCGGTCGTGTCCGCCCCGGTTCAACAGCTCGATGTCCTCGGTGGACATGTGCGCCACCTGGTCCTTCAGACCCTCGATCGCGCCGAAGAACTTCTCGCGGGTGTATTCGCCGCCCAGGGCCTTGCAGTTCTGATACTCGCCGTCCACGCACTCTTCCATGCGCCGGCGCAGCAGTCCGTTGTGGTCGCGCGACAAAAGCGGGTCCCAGCGCGATCCCCAGATCGACTTGATCACGTTCCAGCCGGCGCCCAGGAAGGCCGCCTCCAGCTCCTGGATGATCTTGCCGTTGCCGCGCACCGGCCCGTCCAGCCGCTGCAGGTTGCAGTTGACCACGAAGATCAGATTGTCCAGGCGCTCGCGCACGGGGACCGTGATGGCGCCCAGGGATTCAGGCTCGTCCATTTCGCCGTCGCCCAGCATGCACCAGACCCGGCGGTCGCCCATTTCCGCCAGCCCGCGGTGCTCCAGGTAGCGCATGAAGCGCGCCTGGAAGATCGCCATCATCGCGCCCAGGCCCATGGATACGGTCGGGAACTGCCAGAAGTCCGACATCAGCCAGGGATGCGGGTAGGACGAGAGGCCGCCGCCGCCGACCTCCTGGCGGAAGCGGGCGAGCTGCTTGTGGGTCAGCCGTCCCTCCAGGAACGCGCGCGCATAGATGCCGGGCGAGGAATGCCCCTGGAAATACACGAGGTCGCCGCGGTTCTCCTTCGTGGGCGCGCGCCAGAAATGGTTGAAGCCCACTTCGTAGAGCGTCGCCGCCGATGCGTAGGTGGCGATGTGCCCGCCGTACTCCGAACTCTTGCGGTTTGCGTGCACCACCATCGCCATGGCGTTCCAGCGGATGTAGTTCTCGATCCGGCGCTCCAGCGCCACGTCGCCCGGGTATTCGGGCTGGTCGGCCCGGTCTATCGTGTTGAGGTAGGCGGTGTTGGCCGCGTAGGCCATGTGCGCGCCCGAACGGTGGGCGCGATCGGTGATTCGTCTGAGGAGAAAGGCCGCGCGTTCGGGGCCGTGCGAGCGCAGCACGGAATCGATCGACTCCAGCCACTCGCGGGTCTCCAGCGGGTCGCTGTCGTGGAAGGGATTGGCGCGAATTCCGGGGTCGTCTGGCATACAATCAGGCTGGCAAAAATAATGTAATCGTGTAGTCGGACCAGCCTCTAAAGGCGTTTCTCATGGATGCTCCCTGGAACCTGAAAGATCGTTTTCGCGGCTTCATGCCGGTCGCGGTGGATGTCGAGACCGGCGGCATCGACCCGGAAGCCCACGCACTGCTGGAAATCTCCGCGGTGCTGTTCACGGTGGGCGGCGACGGCCAGCTTGCGCCTTCCGAACACGTCTGGCTGCACGTACTGCCCTTCGAGGGCGCCGAGATCGACGAAGAGGCGCTGCGCATCAACCGCATCAAGCCGAACCACCCGTTGCGGCCCGCCGTGCCGGAGCGCGAAGCCCTGCGGCGCGTGTTCCGCGTCGTGCGCCGGGAACTGAAAGCGACCGGCTGTTCACGCGCCATACTCGTGGGCCATAACGCGCATTTCGACCTGTCCGTTCTAAATGCGGCGATCAGGCGCAGCGGCATCAAGCGCAATCCGTTTCACCGGTTCAGCGTGTTCGACACCTGCACGCTGGGCGGAGCGATGTTCGGCCAGACGGTCATGAGCCTGGCCGCCCGGGCCGCCGGACTGGACTGGAACGAGGAACGCGCCCATTCCGCTCTCTACGATGCCCAGTGTTGCGCGCAACTCTTCTGCGAGGCGGTCAACCGGATCAACGAGAAGTCCAATCCCGCCCTGCGCTAGACCCGGCGTTCAGTCCAGGTCCTGAACCAGTTCCCGCAGCTCGCCGGTGCGAGCCATCTGCGTGACGATGTCGGCGCCGCCCACCAGTTCTCCCTGCACGTACAACTGCGGAAAGGTGGGCCAGTTCGAGTATTCCTTCAGGCCCTGGCGGAGATCCTGATCCTGCAGGATGTCCACGTAGGCGAAGCGTTTTCCGCACTGGCGCAACGCCGCGACGACCTGCGCCGAGAACCCGCACTGGGGAAAATCGGGCGATCCCTTCATATACAGCAACAGCGGAAATTCCTCGATCTGCTTGCTGATGCGCTGCTCTAATTGCTTGTCTTGCATGGCCCTGGAGTGAATTTCAAACGAATCCGATAATTATAGGCTACCCGCCGCCTTCCGGCTGTCCGCTACGCCGCCCTGCGCCAAGGCTTGCGCGTGAACCGGCGTCCGAGGCCGCGTTCAATCTCTCGCCATTTTGACTCTTCATCCGGCGTGATGAATGTCACCGCCTCACCGGCGCGCCCCATACGGCCGGTGCGCCCGACCCGGTGCGTGAAATACTGCTGCGATTCCGGCAGGTCGTAGTTGATGACCCGATCGACACCTTTCACGTCCAGGCCGCGCGCGGCGACATTGGTTGCCACCAGGATCGGCGTGGCGCCGGTACGGAACGCCGCCATCACCCGCTCGCGCGCATTCTGACTGAGATTGCCTTGCAGCGCTCCCACCGGATAGCCCAGCCCATCAAGTTGGCGCGCCAGCTTCCTGACGCCGTGCTTGGTCCTGCCGAAGACGATGACCGGGTCGCCGTCGCGTTGGTCCAGAAGCGTTTGAAGCGCCTTGGGCTTGTCGCCCCGCTTGATCGTATAAACCCGGTGCTCCACACAGGGCAGTGACTTGATGTCGGCGTCAACCTCCACGATGACCGGGTCGCGCTGGTGCTTTCTGGCCGTCTTCTCCACCCAGGCAGGAACGGTTGCGGAAAACAGCGCGGTCGTCCGTTCGGCGGGTGTGCGGCGGAGAATGGCTTCGACATCGGGAGCGAACCCCTTGTCGAGCATTTCATCAGCTTCGTCCAGCACCAGGAAACGCACCGAGCGAAGATCCAGCACGCCTTGCCGAAGATGGTCCAGCGTGCGGCCCGGCGTACCAATGACGATCTGCGGACCACGGCGCAGCGCAGCCTGCTGGGGCCGGGCCGAACGTCCGCCGTACAACAGCGTCACATTGAGCCGTTGCTCCGAAACCAGCGCCTCCGTAACCGACGCAACCTGGATCGCCAGCTCCCGGGTGGGCACAAGCACCAGTGCCTGCACCTTGCGACTGGAGGGATCGCAACATTCGACCATGGGCACGGCAAACGCCAGTGTCTTGCCGGATCCGGTGCGTGCCTGGCCGATCACGTCCCGGCCTTCCAGCAATTCGGGAATGCACCGCTCCTGAATGGGTGTCGGCGTTGCGATGCCCATGGCGGCAATCGCCGCGCGCGTGGCGGGATTCATCAGCATGCCGGGAAATGCCTTTGCGCCTTTGGCGGCGTGACCGGCGGGTGGATGGTTGGAGGCAGGCAGATCGTTAGCCGCTTCCTCCCTGGCCGCGGACTGGCCGTTACGAAGACTGTCAAAGCAGGGGCGGCAGTACACGGGCCGACCCGGCTTTGGCCGAAACGGAACGACGGTTGCGGTATTGCAGTTCGAGCACGCGACGTCGAAGCGCCGCTTGCGGCCGGACGACCGGCGATTCGACCCGCGGCCGGAAGGCCTGCGCGTCGAGCGGGGTTGAAAAGACATACGGGTAGGACTCCTCGGTCCAGGAATGAGATGTAACAGGTATTCAGCGCGGGGAAATGCAGGGGAGGACCGATTCAGTCACCTGCTGCGAGAAAACATGGCGCGGCTTATTTGCGCGTTCGCGGGCGCATTATGACAGATTACGAGGCTCTTGTTGTTACCCGGGGCCGGCGGAGCGCCACAAGCGCACCCCGCAGGCGCCGGTCACGGCCACGTACAGGGGATCGATGAACGACCAGAGCAGCGGCACCTCCCGGCCGACCATGTCGCCGAACCAGTTGGAGAGATACCACAGGGCCAGGACCAGCGCGCTGTAGAAGAGCGTGTTGACTTCGATGGAACGCCTGAGATCGCCATCGCCTGCTCCGCCCCTGTTGAGCCCGAGCTTCCAGGCGAAACTCGCCGCCAGGGCGATCAGCACGGCCGGGGCCATGAACCAGTTGACGACCACCCAGGTGGGATAGCCGGTGCCGCCGTCGTCATAGACGGGAGTCAGGAAGAACAATACGCCGACGACGGCGGCCATGACCACGGAATACGCCCCGAGAATGCTTTGAACGATGCTCACGATGCGGTGCCCCTTTTCGACAAGAACCCAAGGCGATGAAATTTAGCTGTAAACCGTTTGTGGCACAATCGGCGCTTCGGAATTTAACGTAGAGGGGACGTTATGAACCCATTGAACACCCTTACAGGCACGCTCGTAGGCGGCCTCGTACTTTCACTCATCATCATGGCCATCGCGGCGGGCACCGGCAGTTCGATGGCCGGGGCCAACTGGGTCAACGCTTTCCTGATCTGGCTGCACGTGTTTGCGGGCATCGCCTGGATCGGCTTGCTCTACTACTTCAATTTCGTGCAGGTCCAGGCACTTTCGGACGCGGCTTCGGACGACGAGGGTCCCAGCGGCGCCGCCATTACCCGCTATGTTGCGCCCCGCGCGCTGTGGTGGTTCCGCTGGGCCGCGCTGGTCACCTGGCTGGCCGGCGCCACTTTCCTCCTGCATCGGGGCGATTTCATCAACGCCTTCACGCTGGGCGCAATGCCCGGCGGCGGCGACGCCATGTACGGTCTGACCATCGGCATCGGCGCCTGGCTGGGCTCGATCATGCTGTTCAACGTGTGGATGGTGATCTGGCCCAATCAGAAGAAGGTGCTCGGCATGGTGGAAGCCAGCGCCGAGGAAATCAACAAGGCGCGGCGGACCGCTTTTGTGTTCTCGCGCACCAACACGCTTCTTTCGATTCCGATGCTGGCCAGCATGGTGGGCGCCGGCCACGGCATGATGTTCTAGCCCGCCTAGAACCGGTATCGGGCCGTAACACCCACCTGACGACGGCGCGGGTGGGACAACGTGATCCGGAACGGGAACAAGGTATCGAAGAAGCCGCCGGCGCCACCTCCGGGCAGAGCGTTCGCAAAGAAGACATCGCGGAATCCTGCTATAGGCTTGTCATCATCGAACAGGTTCTCCGACCACAGTTCGATCGTGAAACGTTCCGAATCCAGTCCCAGGCGCAGATTCACATAGGTATGGGCGGGTATTTCCGCCTGGTTGGGCGCCCCCAGCCACTGGCTGCCGGTATGCAGCACGTCACCACGCACATACCAGTCCGTATCGCCTCGAAGTTCGCGCCGGTAGGTAAGCGTGCCGTTCGCCTGAACCGCGGACTGGCGCAACAACTCGTTACCGGACACGTCGCCTTCCGGTGCGAAGCTCGGAAAGTCGGCAAAGGACTCGATCCTGGCATCGTCGAACTCGGAATCCGTCAGAGAAAAGCCCAGTGAGCCGGTCAGGTTGTCGGTGAAAGCGAGAGTCAACGTCGCCTCGAGGCCCTGAACGGATGCGTCGCCGGCATTCATGTCCAACTGCAGGAGTTCGGTCAGCGGGACTCCGTTAGGGTCGACCGCTACCAGTTGCGGGATCACGATCTTGGACCAATCAATGAAATACACGGCAATGTCGCTGCTCAAGCGGCCGCCCAGGTACGTGCCCTTCACGCCCAACTCTAACGACGTGTTTTTTTCCGGATCGATATAGCTGACCACCGATACCATTTCGCCGTTGATATTCGTATCGGTATCAAAGTCGAAATCACCGCTCTTTTCAGCTCCCGCTATGGATCCGTAAAACATGGTGTTCTCCGACGGCTTGTAGTCCAGAGTCGCACGCCAGGTAAGGAAGTCCCAGGTGTTGCTCAGATCATATCCACCCTCGAAATCCTGAACTCTCCTGTCCTCATCCGTGTAGCGCAATTCCACGCGGCCGGTCAGGCGTTCGGACAGGTTCCAGTCAACGGACCCGAATACGGCCCAGGCGTCCGTCTCGTTTACGAATTCAATTTCATCGCGGGCGTCGCCAGTGCCCCCCGTAAACCACTGGCGAAGAGCCAGGTCGCCTATCGACGTTCCCGGAAACGCCGGCACGGCGAACCCGACGCCGGGAAAGAATTCGACGCAGGGACAGAAGTTCGAAAAACCGAACGGCTGTGGCGTCAAGGAGACCACACCACTCGTCTTGGCCTCCGCATCGACCGTGTAATAGTAGGCTCCAACGCTGTAGCGCAAGGCGCGGTCTTCCGGACTCGTGAACCGTATCTCCTGGCTCAACTCCTCAGTCTCATCGCCAGGGCCGATTTGCAGATACTCCGTATCGAAGGCGCCGAGCACATAGGCGCGCGGAAACGGCGAGATTCGCGACTGATAGGCGATTCTCGTGGTCCCGTCGCCACGCGATCCGTCCACAAAAAAGGTCTGATCTACATTGGAATACCCCGTAGACGCCGTGAATGTTCCGAGCTCGTGATCCAGTCTCAAGGTGACGCTGCCGCGAACCACGTCCCGGTTCTCGCCGGTAGCACGGGATATCACGCTCAAGTCGTCCTTGGCGATTGAAGGCAACACACCACAGTAATTCGCCAGCCTCTCGCCCCGGGCGCTGGTGTTCTCGCAGTTCATCGTGACTGCACTGACTGCGGAATTGTCGATGTCATCGTTCGAGACGTAAAGCGACAGGCCTATTTCGGATTGCTCCGTTGGCGTGAAATAAAGACTGCCCTGGAAGGTCTCGTAGTTGAATCCGCCGATGTCCGGGCCATCGGGAATCCGGTTTTCGTAGGAACCGTCCCATTCATTCTTCATGATCGCGAGCCGACCGCGCATCATTCCTTCGACGATCGGGCCACTCACCACACCGGACAATACGAGTCGACCGTTGTCCCCGAGAGTCAATTCAGCCTTGCCCTGAAAATCGTCGGTCGGACGTGCGGTGACGAAATTGATCGCGCCGCTGAAGCTGTTGCGTCCATACATGGCTGCCTGGGGCCCCTTGACCACCTCGATGCGTTCGAGGTCGAGCTGACTGAAGTTCAGTCCTTCGCGACCGGAGATAAACACGCCGTCAACAAAGATCGCCGCATTGTTCTCGCGGCCCTGGACCGCCGTAGGCGCGATTCCCCGAATCACGGGGACGGGAAGAAACTCGCCGAACAAATTGGAAAAGGTCATGCCCGGCGTGAAATTGGCTACGTCATCAAGGTTTTCGATCGACGCGGATGTGATTTCGGCGGCGTTGAATGCCGAGATGGCCAACGGTACGTCCTGCAGCCGCTCCTCGACCCTGCGTGCAGTGACGACGATTTCCTCAAGGACCGCGGCGCCTTCCTGAGCATTTGCAAGCGCCGCGTACCCCGAAGCAGCAAGCGCCGTTGCCACGATAAACGCGATCTTTGTTTGTATTTTGGCCATGACATACCCCCTCGATAATGTCAGCCGGGCCGCAGGCTGCAAGGTCAGCCGACGGCAAATCGGGAAAGGCGAATGACCGGCACTCGTCCGGGACTGCGGGTCGCGCAATGATGATCTTCATCGAGACTTGCCCTCCTGGCGCTCGATCGAATCTTTGGCGGCTTGTTTTACTTTGGCGGCAAGCGCGAGATCATCAATCAATTCGGAAATCATGGACAGGAAATCGTTCCAGCCCTCTTCCGTGTGAAGCTCAAGGTTCAGGTACTGCGTATCCGAAAGCCGCCGCATTGAGGCGTACAACACCGCGGCATAGAGGACAACAAGTATTCTCCAATTGTCTCGTGCCAGAACTTCCGCGTCGCTCGCCAGGTTTTGGGTAACCTCATCCTGCTTTTGCTGTCGGAGTTCAGCCAGGGTTTTCGAAAAGGGTGTGGGACCCGAGAGTTCCTCCGCCATGAGCCGCGCCACAGCTTCATTCTCGTGCCAATGATTGGCTGCACCAATCAGGCTAAGGCGAATACGTTCCATGGCCGGCAGGCGGTCGAGTTGGCCGTATTCATGTCCCTCCACGAGATCGGTGGCCTGTGGCCAAAGCGGATTATTCTTCAGCCACGCCTTGAGCAGGCCGGAAACGCCACCAAAATAGTTGTACAAGGCGGGCTTTCCCAAGCCCGCTTCGTCCATCAATGATTGTGTGCGGAGATTGTAGATTCCCTCGCGCGCAAGGACAGATTCAAAAGCGTTCAGCATGGCCCGCTTGTTCTGTTCCCTGTTCTGCTGCCTCTTGCCGCGCACAGGCGCTGTTTGCATCGCCAACTCTGTCACAATCTCAACCTCCAAATCGATTTAAGTATACCAAGTGATATGGATAATAATAATATATTCGATCTGTAGGGTACTTTATATCGGTCATTTTCGCTAATTCTTCCAAATTATTGGCCATTCGACAGGCAAAAAGCATACGGTATAGTAGGTTATTATTCCTATATCATACTAATCAGTATTCTTTTATGGGATACGTGACCGGTTACGGGAAATGCGGGAACGGTCAATGCAGGCTGGCGTACTGGCCAGCAGCAGCGCTGGTTCGCTGGGTCAACTCTTATGCAATACGAATGATGGAGGTATTGTGATGACGGACAGGAATTTCGATCTTCGGCCTCTGACCGGGGCACTCGGCGCAGAAGTCAAGGGGTTGGATCTTTCGCAAACCCTGGATGCTGCGGTCGTAAGTCAGCTTCACGACGCCTGGCTTCAGCATCAGGTCCTCTTCTTTCGAGACCAGACCCTGACTCCGTCTCAGTTCAAGGCATTCGCGTCTCTATTCGGCAAGCCCGAGATTCTTCCCTTCATTCCGATGGAACTCAGAGTCAAGGAAGAACCGGACATCGAAATCTTCGAACAGACCGCATGGATGAACAACGCGCCTCCGACAGACACGATTCATATCGATGTCTCCTCGCGAGACATACCGTCCAAGGCAGCCGTACTCTTTTGTGTGGAGACGCCGGAAGCCGGAGGAGACACGATCTGGGTAAATATGTATGACGCCTACGACCGTTTGTCGGACAGTATGAAGGAGCTGTTGAAGGGTAAGACCGCTACGTTTCCGAAGCTTGATTTCGCGATGGTCGAACGCTTCATTAGTGCTGAGCCGGCAATGAAACAGATGTTGGATATGTTTTGGCAACCGCCAATCAACCACCCCGTGGTTCACACGCATCCCGAGACCGGGAAGACGGCACTTTTTGTCGATCCTTTCCGCACCCGTCATATCAATGATCTTGAAAAGGACGAGAGTGAGGCAATCCTGCAGTTTCTACGGAAGCATATCGCCAAGCCCGAATTTCAATGCCGCTGGAATTGGGAGCCGCGATCAGTCTGCATTTGGGACAATCGATGCACAGCGCACAAGCGCATTGATGATCACTTCGAGGGGCGCCGATTGTTTCACCGGGCATCCATTGGCGCCGATGAGCCGCCACGTCTGTAATTCCAATAACGGGTCCAGCGCTTGAAAAGGAGACGTCAACATGAAACCGATTCCCGATGGTTACACCCGTATTGCATCGAACATCTACTATGACGATCCGGTCGCCGTGATGGACTGGCTATGTGAAGCCTTCGGCTTTGAAATTCGCCTCAAGATCCAATCACCAGACGGAGAACTTCAGCATTCGGAACTGGTGTTCGGGGACGGCATGATTATGGTCGGAGATGCGGCGAAGGTCAGGGAGTTGAAAAGTCCCCGTTCCGTTGACGGCATAAATACCCAGACCCTTCACGTTTACGTCGACGATATCGACGAGCATTGCAAGCAAGCACGGGCCGCGGGAGCGAAGATTCACATTGAACCCGGCGATCGGGATTACGGCAACCGCGTTTATCTGGCCGAAGATATCCAGGGGCATCGCTGGTGGTTTTCAGAGCCGATGAAAGTGTGAGCACATATATGAATGCGCAATCCATCAATCCATTTGCCGCGACCGCAATAATCGTTCTCATTGCGTTTGCCGGTACCGATTCAGCTGTTGCCGAATCGGTTACAACCAGAGTTGAAGGCAAGTTCAACAACAGCCAGGAAAACAATTGCCTGCATTTGTCAAAGTTCTTTTACCTCAGCGATTGCTCCTACAGCCGCGTAACTGAGGTGCTGGTGGGTAATCCACTGCCATGGGTCGGTCCGGTTTCGAATGCCGTCTATTTCGAGGTTGATAGCGAATTGGCCGATCCGCTTTACGTTCCTTCGGCGGGCGATGCGCGCCACGCCCCGCTGATGACCGGGACTGTCACGATTGACGATCAATCGTCGCCAGG
>JAPOWV010000077.1 GCA_026707445.1 Gammaproteobacteria bacterium | reverse complement strand
CGCATTCGTAGCCTCGGGAAGCCTTTTTCCGCCACGCGCTTGAGTATACTCCCCGAACCCTTGAGCAAGCGTTGCCGGCAGCAATATGAACGTCGAAGATTTTCTCGAAAAGGCCAGCGAGGCGGGTGTGCCGCCGATGAGCGGCGGGCGCCTGGTGGCGCGGCGGCTGGGTTCGACGCATGAGATGTGCGACCTGCTGCTTGGACTCGTGCTTTCGGAGCAGAAGACCTGCACCTATTCGCTGGTCGAGCTTCTCGAGGAAGAGGGCGGGCTTCTCGAGCCCGGCGACCGGATCGTGTTCCTGGACGCCGACATGCACCCGCGCTGCGTCGTCGAACTGGACGAATGCGAGCAATTGCCTTTCAACCAGGTTAACGAGCGGCACACGGCAGGCGAGGGTCCGGCGGCGCGCGACGTGAAGGTGTGGCGCGAGATTCACGCTGCCTACTGGGGCAAGTGGCTCAAGTCCCGGGGGCAGGAGTTCCACGAGGAAGTGTCCGTCATGTGGCAATCGTTCCGCCTGCTGCACCCGCGACCGGATTCGTCGAAAGAGGCATGAGCCCGGACGAAATCCGGGCCGCCGCGGAGGGCTGGCTCGCCCAGTATCCGGCTGCGGCGGCAGTGCTGGCCGTTCTGGCCCTGGCGCTGGCGGCGCTGATCGCGGACTGGCTGGCGCGCCGCGTGATTGCAGCGGCGGCCCGCCGCCGGCTCAAGTCTTCCGCCTCCGGCCCGTTCGCCACGGCGCTGCTGGAATCGCGGGTGCTGCTGCGTTTCGCGCAATTGGCGCCGGCGCTGGTCCTGTTCTTCGGTGTTCGCGCCGTCGAAGCGCAGCTCGGGGCAAACTGGACCCGCGCGCTCGGCGTTCTGGCATTTGCCTGGGTGGTGGTGGCGCTGATCGCTGGCGGAGTGTCCGTACTCAATGCCGCCGGCCTCTACCTGCAGAGCACGCCCGGCAGCCACGCGCGCCTGCCGCTGAAGGGCTATGCACAGGCCGTTTCGCTGGTGCTCTACATCGTCGCGGGCCTGGTGATCGTTGCCTACGCGGCCGAAATCTCGGTCTGGCTACTGCTGAGCAGCCTGGGAGCGCTGACGGCGGTGCTGCTGCTGGTGTTCCGCGACACCCTGCTTTCGGTGCTGGCCAGCATCCAGATCTCGGTCAACGACGTGGTGCGGATCGGGGACTGGGTGGAAATGCCCTCGCACAACGTGGACGGCGACGTGGTCGACATCGCGCTGCATACCGTGACCGTGCGCAACTGGGACAAGACCCTGAGCACCATCCCAACGCAGGACTTCATCACCGGATCGTTCCGGAACTGGCGCGGGATGAGCGAAGACGGCGCACGCCGGATCAAGCGCTCCGTCTACATCGACATGGCCTCGGTGCGTTTTCTCGAGGAGGAGGAAATCGAGCGTTTTTCGAAGTTCAAGCTGCTCGAGGACTATATTCCCGAAAAGCACAGCGAACTCAACGAGTACAACACGCGCATCGGCGCCGAGTCGCTGGCCGTCAACCTGAGGCGCCTGACCAACGTGGGAACGTTCAGGGCCTATCTCTACAACTACGTCACCAATCATCCGAAGGTGCATGCCGAGCGCACCACGCTGGTACGGCAACTGCAGTCGGGACCGGACGGACTGCCGATCGAGATTTACTGCTTTGCCGCGACCACCGACTGGCAGGCCTACGAGGACCTGCAGTCCGATCTTTTCGACCACATTCTGGCGGTGGCGCCCGAGTTCGGGCTCAACGTATTCCAGCGCGCATCGGGACGCGACCTGCGCGAGACCGCCCGGCCCGTCGTCACGTAATATCGGGAATCCAGCTATTGGGAGTGGACCATGTTCAATTATTCGATACTTGAGAGCGTCATCAGCCGGCGCGGCCTGATGGGCGGAGCGCTGGGCGGACTGGCCGCGGCGGGCCTCACCGCCTGTGGCGCGCCAAGCGGCAGCGAGGAAGAACCCGCAGCCGGCGCGGCTCCGGACACTGGCGGGGGCCTGGACCTCACAAAACCCGAGGACAATCTCTACGCATTCGGCAAGATCTGGGGCACCTACGCCGACAAGCCGGTCTACAGCGGCTACCAGGGCGTCCAGTTCGCGCGCATCGGCGTGAACAAGCTGACGCCGCTGTTCGGTTACGTGGGCTGCGGGAACATGCAATGCAAGATGGATGAGAACGGACACCTCTGGATCCGGGGTACCGAAGCGGGCTATTTCACAGACCTTGCAAGCGGCGAAATCATCGACTACTGGGACAACCCCTACAGCGGCGAACGCGTCGATGCATTTCCCTTCTTCAACTATGGCTTGCGCGGCAGCCTGACCCAGGAGATGCCACGCATGTCAATGGGCGGCGCCCCGGACGACAACACGCTGATGAACGCGGCCGACGCCCGTATGAACGAAGAGGGCGTTATCCCTTTCATCCTGCCGTTTCAAAAAGTTCACGATCAGTACCTGCTCGCTTGGGAATACGCGCACGAGTACACCAATCCGGTCACGCCCGAAGGCTGGCCCAGGGCATCGACCGGGAAGAAGATCAATCCCTCGGAGCACTTCGTCTTCTATATTCCCGCAGCGGAGCTCGAGGACCGGAGCAATCCCTCGGCCCGCTTCCACGCCGGCTTCATGCGCACGTCGCCGTGGTGGCCGTGGATGCGCATGGGTCAGACGGAGGTCCGCGACGGCGCCCTGTTCGGCCGCATGCACAGCTTCAAGATCTCGGGCGAGCTCGACAATATTCCCCGTGTGGTGCTGGAGCGCCTGGAACGGGACAAGCCGGAGTTGCTTGAGCCGCAAACCGGCTGGGAAGCCGGCATCGAACCGCGCGGCACCTGGGAGTTGTTCTCCGAGGAGGTCCCTCGGGAGGTGTAGGGGTCGACCATGTTCATGAATTCCGTTCTTGAGGGCGTCGTCAGCCGGCGCGCACTGATGGGAGGGGCGCTGGGCGGATTGGCCACGGCGGGCCTCGCCGCCTGTGGCGCGCCGAACGGAGGCCGCGAGGAACCAACGGGCGCCGCGGACGCGGGAGCGGGCGTGGCGCTGGATTTCAGCAAGCCCGCCGACAATCTCTACGCCTTCGGCAAGATCTGGGGCACCTACGCCGACAAGCCGGTCTACATGGGCTTCCAGGGCGTTCAGTTCGCGCGCATCGGCGTGAACAAGCTGGTCCCGTTGTTCGGATACGTCGGCTGCGGCAACAACCAGTCCATGATCGACGAAAACGGGCACCTTTGGGTCCGCGGGACCGAGGCGGGCTACTTCACCGACCTGGCTTCCGGCGAAATCATCGATTACTGGGACAACCCCTACAGCGGTGAGCGGGTGGAAGTGTTCCCGTTCCTGAACGACCGGTTCCGCGGCCGGATCACCGGGGAAATGCCGCGCTATGCCATGGGTGGCGCGTCCGACGATACGCCGTTGAACCCCGCCGACGCAGTTGAAGAAGAAGACGGCATGATTCCCTTTCTCCTGCCGTTCCAGCGCGTCCACGACCAGTATCTGCTGGTCCTGGAATACATGCACGAGTACGCCAACCCGGTCGCTCCCGAGGGCTGGCCCAGGGCCTCCACCGGACCCAGGATCAACCCCTCCGAGCACTTCGTTTTCTATATCCCGGCAGCGGACCTGGAGGATCGAAGCAATCCGTCGGCCCGCTTCCATGCCGGTTTCATGCGCACGTCGCCGTGGTGGCCGTGGATGCGGATGGGTCGGACCGACGTGAAGGATGCCGCCCTGTTCGGCCGCATGCACAGCTTCAAGATCTCGGGCGAGCTCGACAATATCCCGCGCGTGGTGCTCGAGCGCCTGGAGCGCGACAGGCCCGACATGCTGGAGCCGCAGACCGACTGGGCGGCCCTGGAGCCGATAGGCACCTGGGAGGCGTTCGCCAGGGAGGTCCCCCGAGACGTCTAGGCTGAACTTCCAGCCCTTGTTGCAATGCAAGTCATTGATTTATGGACAAATCAGTT
>JAPOWV010000038.1 GCA_026707445.1 Gammaproteobacteria bacterium | reverse complement strand
CCCGCCAATCAATAACTTGAAACACAATTCAGCAGGATGCCGACTGGAAGTTCGGTCTAGGCTGCGGGGTCAGGCTCTACCGGGTTCGCGAGGGCCGGAACGGTAGCCCTCCGGATCGGGGTGCAAGAGCAGTTCGCAGCCGGGAAACTCGGCCTGGATGCGAATCTCCACCTCATCGAGAATCTCGTGGGCTTCGGCCAGGCTCAGGCCGGCGTCCAGCAATACGTGGAATTGCACGATGTAGTTCGAGCCGCCGTGGCGGGTCTTCAGATCGTGAATATCGAGCACCCTGGGATGGCTTTCGGCCAGGCGGATCATGGTTTCGCGATCCTGGTCCGGAATTTCGCGATCCATGAGGATGTCCAGCGCGTGTTTGGCGATCTTCCAGACGCCGAACAACAGGTACGCAATTACCGCTGCCGCGACCAGGGGATCCGCGAACCACCCACCTGGCCAGGCCGCCGCCGCGATGGCCGCCGCAACGCCCAGGTTGATCACCAGGTCGGTCCTGTAGTGCATGGCGTCCGCCTCGATCGCGGCGGATCCCGTTTGGCGGCGAACGTAGCGTTGAATTCCGAGCAGCAATAGCGTCATCGCTACGGAAATCCCCATGACCGTTACGCCGATCGGGGCGTTCTGTACGACGGCGGGCGACAGGATCCGCTCCACCGACTCCTTCAGCACGAAGATTGCCGATGCGGCGATGATCAGCGACTGCGCCAGCGCCGCCAGCCCTTCCGCCTTGCCGTGCCCGAAACGGTGCTCCTTGTCGGCAGGCTTGAGCGATACCGTTACCGCGAAGAACGTAATCAGTGATCCGAGCACGTCCAGCGTCGAATCCACCAGCGAACTGAGCAGCGACACGGAGTCCGTCGCCTGCCACGCCCAGATCTTGATCGCCACCAGGATCGCGGCGGTGCTCACCGAGGCGTACGTGGCCAGCCGCAACAGCCGGCGGCGCAACCGCCCCGTCACCATTGGGCCGCCGGCTCCCGCGGTCATGTGGAGCAGGCGCTTCAAACGGGTGCGGATAGGGCGGGACACGGTTGCGTTCGTATAGGCTGCAAAGCGGTACAATAGCCGATCCTGAGGGGGCGACACGGCTTCGATGTGGGCTGTGAGACCCTTGGTGTGCATGCCGAGGCGCAGGGTTCCTCGTTAATCCGCCTGCAAACCCTATAGTTGCCAACGACGACAACTACGCTCTAGCGGCTTGACCGCTAGCGTTCCTGCCAGGATTTCCTGTGGCCAGGCCGGAGCGTCGCTTGCACAGGATCGCCCGCAGACCGGATCGGCGCCTGCGGGTTAAGAGTTAGCCGATCACAGCGGTAGTTCATTCCTGCCCGTCGGGGAATTACCGTCTTATCAGACGCGGCTAAGCATGTAGAGCGCCTCGGGCAGTAGCGCTTGCGGACGCGGGTTCGATTCCCGCCGCCTCCACCAAGTTAAACTGTTTTGAATGTTCTATCCTCTTGCGGGAGAGCATCATGAATTTGAGAGTTGTGGTTCACGAGGCCGAGGAGGGCGGCTACTGGGCGGAGGTGCCCGCAGTTCCCGGGTGTGTGACCCAGGCGGATACCCTCGAAGAACTACGCGAGTACATTCATGAAGCGATCGAAGGTTGTCTTTCGGTCGAAATACGGGACATTGCCGTAACGGAAACGGATCAAGTTATTGAAGTCGCGGTGTGAAATCCGTCAGCGGCAAACGGATGTGCCGGGTGCTTGAATCAAAGGGCTGGCAATTGAAACGGATACGCGGAAGTCATTCTTGACAGCGCGGTTCGCAAGTTTGAGGAAGCCCTGAAACCATAATGGGCACGGCGATGCTCCGCGTTTACGACGACTGCACATTCGGTCACGACTACAAGCCGACGCTGTTGCTCGTAGCACTGTCCCTTGCGTCGTCCCTCTCGGTAGCGCAATCGCAGGAAGGCTTTTATTTCAGACTGGAAGTCGGCGCGTCGTCCGCGCCCGGGCTTCGGCATTAAGGCGGGAACGGTTCGGGGCGCCTGCGAAGGTTAGAATTACCGCATTTCCGCCTGTCAGGGTTAGGCAGATCACGTCGGCGAGCCGAACGCTCGCGCCATTGACCGGAGAGGCGGGTGGTAATCTTGGTCGGCGCAACCAAAACGGAGAAAGCTGAACAATGAACTACCGCAGCCCTCCGCCCTCCGCGCCGAAAACATGCCCTTACTGTGAGAGTCATGTGGAGTTCGTTCTCGAAAAAGAAAGACCTCTTAAGATGTCTGAACGCGAACACCGATTTTTCGTGGCTGGACAGGCAGCCGATAATCGGGAGGCATATTATTCCTGCCCCCATTGCGAACGCGGCGTAGTTGTTACCCGAAGAGCGGAGAGAACTTTCGTGTTTCCACACCCGCCGAACTTGTATGCTCCAAAGCACACCCCGGACAAAATAGCGGAACGATACGCAAGCGGGGCAATGAACCTCCGTTCTTCCCGATGGGTATCTGCGCCGGCAGACTTCCGCGCCGTTTTGGAAATGACCTTTCCGGGACCTGAAGGACGTAAAAGGCCGTCGGCCGACAAAAGGATTGAGAGAGCAAAAGCGGAAGGGCGCCTTCCGTCCCCGCTCGACGAGATGGCGAAGGTCGTGTTTATTACGGGGAACAATTCACTACACAACCACCCCATCGAACGGGAACATGTCGAGACAGCAAAAAATTACACAAAGGAAATCCTCCGCTTTGTGTACACGCTCCCTTGCATGAAATCTCAATCCAAAGAATCTCCCCCACCATCGCCCTAAAGGAGAACTCCCATTAGCAAATTCACCCTTGCAATGGCCGCCCTGATGCTGGGGACCGCTCTTTGTTCCACCGACCTGAGTGCTCAGCAAGCCGCAGGGGATCAAGTTGACGCCGACGACCGACTCGATGTGGAGAGTTTCTGGGAACGCCGGGAACGCCGGGCGCGCGAGAAGCGCGAGGAAGAAGAACGACTCGCAGCACGACGGGCTGCATCGAGCACCGCGCCCGCGCCCCTGCGCGATGCATGGCAAATGTTCTACGACCTCGGCACCGCCATCGAAGAAGCCGTGGCCCCTTTGGTAGAGCAATGGACCAACGGGGAGTACACCCAAGAAACTTTGAGCGAATTGGCGTTTCCGTCCTTGGTCTTGGACAACTACGGCACATCCGAGTCGTCCAGGGAAGAAGCGGTCCAAGACCTATACAAGCGTGTGATGGCTCAACAATTCCCTGAATTCCTTCCCCGCCTGCAAAAATACATCAGCAAGATAAACGGCGGAAGCGCGCTGGACCAGTTGAATGAAGAGGACTGGCCGCTTTTAGCAATGACAGCAGACGGGCTGATGGGGACATACCGACGCGACGCCATGTACATGATTCTCTCGGCGGGAGCCAACCCGGATGTCATGTATGGGCCCGAAGACCCGCCCACCCGCAGGCTTTTGTCAGGCAGTTCTGAACCTGAAGTTGCTCGAATCCTTCTAGAACACGGCGCTGACCCCGATGCACCTGGTGGCGTTCACGACGAGACCCCAGTCCTAGTCATGGCCTCTGGCTTTTACGCCAACGACGGGCTTGTTCGCCTTCTGTTAGAACACGGCGCTGACCCACATATCAGACACACCGAAGAAGACCAGTCGCCAATGATGGCTGCAATTGCGTACCGCGATTTCTCTTCGGATCTGGGAGAAGGCCGAGAAGAAACCAACTCTCGCAGAATGCAAATAATTCGCCTTCTGATAGACAATGGAACAGACAGCAAGTTGAGTTGGTTCATCGAGTTGGCACACGCCGTCAAGCACGCAGACATCGAAGTGGTGAAAACCCTTCTTGATGTAGAGACCGAACCTGGCGGGTTCAATGCGGAAACTTCTCCTCTCTTTCTGGTTTCCACCCGATTTGGCGGAGAAAGCGAAAAGACAATAGCAATTCGGAACGAAATTGCTACATTGCTGCTTGACGCAGGCGCGCCAGCAGACCGGGCCGTGGAATCTGACGCCTTGTTCCCTCAAAGGCAGACTCCCCTATACAGCGCCCTTCGCGCGAAGAGGCCAGAAATTGCTACATTGCTGCTTGACGCAGGTGCCGATCCGCTACAGACGACCACCCCACGCAGAGAATTTGCTTGCAGAAAAAGACTCGTTACACAATATACTGGCGAGCCTGAAGGAGCCCCGCTCGAAGCCGCAATCGAATCGTTGATGAGAGAGGACGGATCGGTAGAACGGTGGAGATGCTCCACAGGCATCTCGGATCTGCAAATCATAATCAGCCCAAAGCATGAGATCGCCCGGATCAAAGGAGTGGGCGGAACCCACTACCCGTTCGTGTACATCGACGCTTTGGGAACGGAACGTACCTTGCGTTTTCCACCCCATCCCTATGCCTGCCCGGACCTCCAACTGACCATCGAGGGGCGCTTTGGTCGGTATTACGACTTCACCGACGCCGAGGAAGGAGAGCGGCGCAGTCCCGAAAAAATATTCGACTGCGAGAGGGACGACAACCAGCCGTAATTTGCCCTCACGGATGCCCCAGATACGCCGCTAGAATCGCCGTAGAGTGATTGTCGTCCCGGGATGCGCAAAGGAGGGGCCGCACGGCAGAAGCCTGAAGAACAGGTCGCTGTAATCGACATAGTGGGCAGATTCGACTGGACCGAGGGGTGTAGCACCTGCGAAATCGGCTGGTTTCGCCAGCAATGAAGGCCCGGCCGGCCGCCGGGCACTATCGCCTGCCGATCTCGCCGCCGTCAGAGGAGGTGAGCACTTTGGCCAGCCCTTTCCTTGCCTCGCCCCAAGGGTCGGCTGCGATCTCCGGGTAGGCGGGGTTGATGAGGGTGCGTCCGCCCTTCGGCTGATTTTCCGCCGCGGCCAGCGCCTCCTGCAATTGTTCGGGATGCGCTTCGGCCAATACGCTGTGCGCTGCCTTGGGGCTGCGGCGCAAAGCCACCGCCAGGTCGTAGCCGTCCCTTTGGGTGGCGATTCCTTTGGCAAGCAGCCTGCCGTGAATCTTGCCCTTCAGGATGGCCTCTACGGTGGCAAGGCGCACGTCCGTCCCTTCGACCTTCAGATTGGACCAGGGAGAGGGGTGGGCAGGCAATCTCGACGGAACGATGCTCACCGGACCGACGGGCGTCTTCCAGCCGACGATGCCGAATGAAAGCCGGATGGCCAAAACGGAGTCGGGCGTGTTTTCCCTCGATTGGCGCAGCCGTTCACGCAGCGCAGCCCGCCCCTCTGGAGAAAAGGCCCGCTCGAACACCTGGGGGTCGCAGGCGAGGTCGATGTCGGTGCTGAAACGGTGTTTCCACAGGGCGGCCAGTGCGGTGCCGCCCCCCAGCCGGAGTTCGTGCTCCTTGATGGCGCCGTCCACCGCCTTGAGCAGGGAAGCGAGGCTATCGCCGAGCGGCGGGGGCAGGGCGACGGTTTTCACGCGCCCATGTAGCCGAAGTCACCTGCCAGAACCCGCTTCTCAATAGCAAAGGGAAGCTCTACGCAGCCCTTGTCGCTCATGGTGTTCAGCACCCAGGGGACCGTCCAGGAGAAGCGGGCCTGCGCCCGGAAGAAGGCCGCGATGGACCGGGGCGGGGCGCCGCACCACTGGAAAACTTCCAGCAGTTCGGCGCGTTCCAGTTCGGAGAGGAGTGAGCAGAGAGCCGTGTCGAGGGCGGCGGTTCCGACCGTTCCTTCGGCAAAGGCGCGGCGCGCGTCCTCGGGACGGACCTTATGCAGGCTGCCCGCCTGGATGTGCATGATGACTGCTTCGATGCGTTCCGCGTCGTAAGGGAAGGGCCTGGTTGCCCGCTCTCCGCGGAAGTCCTCATCGCCGCGCAACTGCGAGGCAATGGCTTTGGGGTCCCATTCTTCTGCAGGCCGGGGGGGCATTTGCGGAATTATAGGGTGGGCGATCTGAGCGAGCCGGGTGGCGGCGTGGCAAGCAAGAGCCGCTCAGGCGCAACTTCGGCCGCTGGCCGTTTCTGCGTCAGGCGTCAGGCAGCAGGCTGTTTGCGCTTGGGCAGCGAACGCATAGCCGCCGGGAATCTGCCGGACTGACAAACTCAATCCCTGCGGCCAGCGCGAACGAGTTCCGACAGAGCCGAGGCCGGAGAGACAATCCGAATACCGCCCGCCTGCCCCAGTGCAAGCATGTCAGTTTTATCTCCCGAAACGATCAGGTTCGCCTTTCCGGCGATCGCGGTCACAAGTATGGGATTGTCGGCGGGGTCAGGTGAAAGCTCGCACTCAGGCAACTCGGAGATCAAGGTTCCTGCCGCCTCCAGGTTGTCAATCAGATCCTGCGCCTCCTCGGGCCTGATATACGGTCGCAATTTTTCGCGTGCGAGCACTTGCCGCAGTTCGTCAAGCTGATATTCGGATGTCACGAGCGCCAAGTCGCCGCGCTTTACCGCGGAAAGAAGCTGTCCAGGCGGGCCGGAACCCGAAATCAAGGCGCTGATCAGGACATTGGTGTCAAGAACGACTCGCACGGACTTGCCTCACCGCCTCATCGGCGAGGACCTGAGTCTCGCCCGGAGTAAGCCCCTTGTTTCGTTGCCAGACCGATTCGAGCGTTTCCCAGAATATGGCCTGCCGCACCGCACGATCGACGAATCGCGACAAGTCACCCTTCTTGCCACCGGTTCTGGCGAGGTAACTCCTTACGGAACGGTCGGTGTCATCGGAAATGACGAGATTCCAGCGTGTCATATCGGGCCTCTTATTTGTGTATAAACACATAAACGCATACGCAGATTCTAGACGAGACAACCCGGATTGTCACCAACGTCGGGAGAGACAGGTTGTTGGGGACCTCCTTCGGTTCAGGATAATGGGAAAATCCTCAGCCCGAATGGACCGGTTTATGGGGGGAAGATCAGCGGCGTGAGGTAATCCGGGCCGAAGTGGAGCCCACCACTCTGGAGAACTGCGCAGATGAACACCTCCTTTTACATCGGCTCTATCGTTGGCGGAATGCTCCCCGTATGGATTCTTGCGCTACTCGTCAAAGTGACCCTGCTACGAAAAATGGAAGGCAGATGGAAGATGCCAGTTGCCGTCGCGGCCGGATGGATCGTGTCAGGGGCTTTGAGCGCCTTTGGTAAGGCCGACGGCGGTGAGATCAATTGGGCGTTGGGCTACGCAATAACCTTCCAGTCGGCCGTGCTTGTTCTCGCCGCCATCCCCCCAATCGCGTTAGTTCGGCGCAAAGTGGCCCGTTGGCGTAAAGAGAGACGGGACGCCGCAAACGCCAAGAAGGAAACTCCAGAGGAGGAACACCTGTACCAAACATCGCCTGCGGGAGCGGTACGAGTGTCAAGACGATATGGGCGCAAGGGCGTTAGGAGGGTCTAGCGTGTCTAGCGTATGGCTCGCCCCGTTAGAGATCGCAGCCTTCCGTTTTTTTGGAAGAAGGCGCGCGGGGCAACCCTCCGCAAAGAAGATTGCCAAAACCTATAAAAGGGCACTACGCGGGTTTCACAAAGGACGATATGAAAAAGCAATCCGCCGCCTGCAATGGTTGGCATTGTGGGGGCACCCAGGCGCACAACACACTATCGGATACGCATACCTCACCGGCGCTGGGCTGCCCCGCGACCCCGTGGCCGCCGTCGATTGGTTCTTCGTTGCGGCAGCCGCCGGTTTTGCCGAATCACAATTCGCCTTGGCCCTTTCCTACGAACAAGACGAAGGTGCTCCACGCAACGAAGGGCGATTTCTCGAATGGATCAAGAAGGCTGCGGCGAATGGCCACGCCGGCGCGGCTCGCTACTTGGACGCTGCGGAGCTCGGATGCGATCCCACCCTCTATGTCGAAACAAGGCCACAAGGACCGTACTGGAGAGACTATTTCCTGTCTGACGCGACGGCCATTGGCAGCAAGTAGATGCCCCATCACATCAAGGAGAAACCTCCATGCAGCAAGACGACCTGCCTCCAACGAAAAGACCGCGCCAAATACTACGATGGGCCGTGTTCATCATGGCCTACGCGGCGGCCGCCGGAGCGGTCTACGGAGGCAAATACGCTGTTGATTGGCTCAGCATGACATCGACGGAGCGCCTGTTGATAAAAGAAGGACCGGAGCTTGCAAAGAAAGCCGAGGATTTTGATCGGGAGTTGGGGATACAAAGAACAGACAAAATGAGAGCCGCCGGCATTCGACTTTACGAGTCGGCGCCCGAAGAGACCGTAGCTTTTGTCTCCGCACGAGCGTCCCTCCCCACGAAAAAATTGGCGCGATTCCAAAGCTGGGCGATTCGTCTGCAAGCAGCTGCCCCCAACGAGTTCAAACAACTGGAAGATGCGCACACCGAAAGCAAATCGGAGGTGGCCTTGGCAGAACTCCACAAGGTCGCCCCAGCGGAAACTGAAGGATGGTGGAATGCTCTCCAAGACCTATACGAGACACACCCAGACGAGATGGACACCTATTTCCTCACCTTCGATCTCCTATACGAAGCCGCGCCGGATGCGCGCCAGAGTACGGTAATATCAGCGATATGGGAACGGCGGGCCGCGAGGCCCATACGTTACAACAAAAGGATACAACGGCCGCGCTGACGGGGCACTGAAGAGGCGCAAACAGGGCGACAAAGAGACGCGAAAGAGGTTGATATTATTAGCCTTATAAGCCTCTTGGCCGGGAGGAGGCCGTTCGGCAGTTAGAATGCCGCCGCGTCCACCAAGTTAAACTATTTTGAATGTTCTATCCTCTTGCGGCGGGGCATCAAGAGTTTGAGAGTTGTGGTTCATGTGGCCAAGGAGGGCGGCTACTGGGCGGAGGTCCCCCGCCGGCATGCCGGGGCCGTGCGATACTGAGCGGCGATGTCCCGCGGACCGAGCAACAGCCGCAAGGTGCATGATTTCCTGCAGTTCCTGGGCGCGCACACGCAGGGAGGGCGGATCTATCTCACCGGCGGGGCGTCCGCTGTGATCGTGGGCTGGCGGGACCTCACGGTGGACGTCGATCTCAAGCTCGACCCCGAACCGGCAGGGGCGTTCGCGTGCATCGCTCAGGCCAAGGAAGTGCTCGACATGAATGTTGAACTGGCGGCACCCGACGATTTCATTCCAGCCCTGCCCGGTTGGCGCGAGCGGAGCAAATTCATCGTCCGGCACGGCACGACGGATTTTTTCCACTACGACTTTTATGCTCAGGCGCTGGCAAAAATCGCGCGGGGCTACGGTCCCGATCGCAGCGATGTCGAGGCCATGCACAGGCTGGGACTGGTCGAGCTGGAAACGCTTCTTGCCATGTTCGAAGCTATTGAGCCGGAACTGGAGCGCTATCCGGCAATCGATCCACCCCGTTTCCGCGGCAAGGTCGAGGCCGCAGTCGCGTGGCTGACAGACGATAATGGCGGCAATGACGACAACCTTGCGCATTCGCCGTAACCGCCGGATCGAAGACCTGCCGCCCGGTCTGCCTGGCGCCGAGCTCGTTGGGCACGGAATCGCTGCCCTTGAGCGCGGGGAGCGAACCATTGAGGCTCTGCTCGTTTCGCTTGCCGCGCCGCGATTGCGGGACATTGGCCTGGACGTTCCTAGGGCCGCCGATCACATTGCCGAGCCGAACCTCGCGCTGTACGCGGCGGTGCGGCACTCCGGCGGCGACCACTTCGACTACAACGCGCTGCTCGGGCGCTTATCGAGCTTTGCCGACGCCGCCGAGTGGATGCTTGGAAGGCCGGCCGGAAAGACTGCATGAAAACGCCGTGGTCGCTGCTGCTCGCCGCATTTTTCCTTGCGTCGTCCGTCTGCGTAGCGCAAGCGCAGGCCGGTTTTTTGTCTCGGACTGGAAATCGGCGTCGCGTCCGCGCCGGAGGTGGATACGTCGATGAGCGACGACCTCAGGTTCCTGAGCCTCGGCCTCAATCTGAAGTACCACTTCTAGCCCGCCCACGGTGACACCCATGACCAGGAACACCACGCTTCACCAGGTCTATGAGCCCACCCACGATGAACATGCCCGGCAGGCGTTTGTCGGCGCCCTGAAAGCCCAGGTGAACGGCCCCGTCGAGGATGAGTTGGCCTGGCTTTACGAAAATCGCATCGGACCCGATTACAAGGCCAAGCACGGTCGCGAACCCGATCACCGGGATGACGTCATCCCCGCCTTTGAGAAGGAATATCTTTATCAGAGTTGGGGCTCGATGGTGTACACCTCCCAGGACTTGTTGTGGGAGACCGTGGGGGACACCGTCGACCGGCTTCGGCCCGCGTTCGAGGCGCGGGCACGGGAGATTCTCGAATCGGACAAGCGTTCGGGGACCCTGGAACTCAATCCGGACCTCGACATTCCCAAACCCATAGCGGACGTGGAGATACACAGACAGCCCGGCGGATATTTCTTCGAGAAAGGCGAAGACGATCTGACGATGGGCTTGCTCTACATGGGCACCGTGGAGCTGTATCGCACGGCAAAGGGCCTGGGCACCGGATCCAGGCCGGGCGAGCCGGGGAAGGGCCGCAAGATTGTCGAGTTCATCGACAAGCACTTCCCCGGCCTGAAGCCGGACAGGATCCTCGACATGGGCTGTGGCATCGGCACCGAAACAGCGGCCTACAAGCAAAGATGGCCCCACGCTGAAGTTCACGGCATCGATCTGTCCGCCCCGTTCATGCGCTTCGCCCACATCTGGGCGGAAGACCAGGGCCTGCCCCTGCATTTCCACCAGATGGATGCGGCGAAGACGTCATTTCCCGACGGTCATTTCGACCTCATCGTTTCCCACATCATGTTCCACGAGACATGGTTCGATATTCAGGACCGGATCATGGCCGAGGCCCACCGCCTGCTGTCCCCGAGCGGCCACTTCGTCAATGCGGACGTGCCTTATCAGCCCTCTGTCATTCCCATGGTCAAGCAGGTGACAAACGCGTGGCAGGTCAAGAACAACGGCGAACCCTACTGGACGGGATTCGCGGATCGCGACATGCGCACCGACCTCGGCAACGCCGGCTTTGCGCACGATCGGACGTTTGCCGAATACGAGGCCCTGGGTCCGGGCGTTTACTACTACTTCGGCGCGTCGAAAGCGGCCTGACCGGCACAACGGGAATGCCGAAATCCAGGACCGCGTTAACGGGCACGGACGCCATCGTCGATGCCTTGATGTCGGATCCCGCCCGGGAGCGGTTCAGATTCATCGAGCAGGTGGACATGGATCGCGTGGTGGCCGCAATCCTGCGCCTGACCATGGAAGTATCGGTGTTGCGGGACCGCATCGACACCCATGAGTCCCTTGCCGAAAAGCACGGGGGCTACTCTTCGGCGGACGTGGAGTCCTATCGGCCCACGCCCGGGGAGGAGCAACGGCGCGCGGAACGACGAAGCACCCTGGTTTCCCGTATCGTCAGAGACCTGACATAAACTAATTCCCGTCAGCCTGCTTCCGGGCAGGTACGGGACAGGAAAAGTCAGGGGACGCAAAATGAATACGCGCGCGGATCATTCCGAAGACAGCAGCCAACAGCGTCGCAGGCCCGTAGCCAAGGAGTTCTGGTGCGAAGGCGACGATGGACTGTTCAGTCAAAGCTGGTATCCCATCTGCCTTTCGTCGGAAGCCAAACAGGGTGAAATAGTCGGACGTCCGTTCCTGGACGGCGAAGTGATCGTGTTTCGGGGCCCCGATGGCCAGGCCCACGTTTTCAGCGCCTTTTGCGTGCACATGGGGGCCAACCTCAAGGAGGGAGACGTGGTGGATAACCGAATCCGCTGCCCCTATCACCATTGGCAATACGATGGCGCCGGCACCTGCGTCAAAACCGGCGCGGGGGATCCGCCACCCCCATCGGCCCGCCTTTTCGAGTATCCCAGCCAGGAACGTTGGGGCCTCATTTTTGCCTTCAACGGCGAAGAGCCGTTGTGGGACCTGCCCGACTTCCGCAACGTCGATGAAACCAGGCGTTACGAGGACAGCGAGTTATGCACCGCGGCCATCAAGCTGGATTACTTTCCGGAGGATCCGGCCCGCTCCGCACTTCCCCTCGATCCCTGGATGGTGATCACCAATCCCCTGGACTTCCAGCACTTCGTGACCGTGCACGAGATGACATTCAGAGACGCCAACCCGGAAAGCGGCATCGTCTGGTCCGACCACTTCGCCGAGTTTCGGATCCTGTCCACCAACCGGTACGGAACGCCCTACAACAATCACCAGGGCATTTACGGGAACAACTGCCTCTATCTGAGCGGCGATCTTGACGGCAAGTGGTTCGGTTTTTTTGCCGCCCAGACCATTCCAAAGCCGGGTTACTCGGAAATCTACTTTGTCGCGGCCGCCGACAGGGGCGACGGTTCGCCCGAAGCGGAAGAAGAGGCGGCCAAATGGGCCGATTTCGTGATCAAGATGGAAGTCGACTTCTTCATGCAGGACATCCCCATCCTTCGCTCCCTCCATTTCAAGCCGGGTCTCCTGACGAGAATCGACAAGGCCCTGTCTCGCCATATCGACTATTTGCAAAGCCAACCGCGGGCGCATCCGGGAGCGGAGTTCATACGGTAATCCGGGGAAACTTCTCCAAAGGACACAGTCGTCCGGAACACATCCATGGGCTTTCGCGTCGGCATCGATTCCGGTGGAACGTTTACCGATGTCCAGGCCCTCGGGGATGACGGCAGTGTTGTCGTTCTGAAGGTTCCCTCGACGCCGCGAAATCCCGATGTCGGTTTTCGCAATGCGATGGATGCCCTGTTGACCCGCACCGGCGGCGATGCGGCACGGATCGATCATGTTGTCCATGGCACCACCGTGGCGGTGAATGCCGTGCTGCAACATGAATTTCCGCCTATCGGGCTCCTGGTTACCAGGGGCTTTCGCCACATTCTCGAACTCGCGCGGCAGACCGTCCCCGGCGAACGGGGATCCATTTACGTATGGGTCAAGCCGCCCCGGCTGGTATCCCTCGCAAACGTTCGGGAAGTGACGGAACGGGTCGACACCAGGGGTGAGGTGATCCATTCGTTCGATGAGGTGGAGTGTCGGGAGGCCGCCCGATGGTTTCGCGAACAGGGTATAGCGACCGTCGCCATATGCTTTATCAACTCCTATGCCAACGGCGACCATGAGCGGCGCGCGGCCGGGATATTCAAGGACGAACATCCCGACTGCCTTACGTCTCTGTCCTGCGAAACACTGCCCGAGTTTCGCGAGTACGAACGTGCCGTGACCACGTGCATGAATTCCCTGCTCATGCCGATCCTCGGGAAGTATGTGGAGGATTTGCAGGGACACCTGGGTGAATTGGGCGTGGACGCCCCGCTCTACATCATGAAGTCGGGAGGAGGGGCGAGCCGCGCCGATGTTGCCGTTGGTCAGCCTGTTTACACGGCCCTGTCGGGACCCGCCGCCTCGGTGGTCGGTTCGGTCTGGATCGGCAGGAACGCGGGATTCGAAAACCTGATCACCTTCGACATGGGAGGCACCTCAACGGACGTCAGTCTCGTTGAAGGCGGGGTTCCCAACCTGGTGAGCGAAACCGAGCTGGACGTTTACCCGCTGCGCACGCCGAGCATCGACGTCGTCTCGGTCGGCGCCGGTGGCGGCTCCATTGCCTGGATCGCGCCCGGGGACCGGCTCGCCGTCGGCCCGCAAAGCGCCGGAGCGGATCCCGGTCCGGCCTGCTATGGCCGCGGCGGGGAGGAGGCCACGATAACCGATGCCAACCTCTACCTGGGGCGGCTTCCCGATACACTGGCCGGAGGAGCCGTGCCGCTGGATCGGAGCCTGGCCGAAAAGGCCCTTGATCGCCTCGGAAAACGGATCGGGTTGTCGGCGGAAGCTCTGGCCTACGGCATTGTTCAAATCGGCGAACTCAACATGGCCGATGCCATACGCCAGGTGTCCGTCCGGAAGGGACGGGACCCGCGGCTCCTGACGTTGGTGGCCTCGGGCGGCGCCGGCCCCGTTCACGCCTGTAGCCTGGGTGAAATCCTGAAAGTACCCCGCGTGCTTATTCCGCCGTCCCCGGGGATCGGATGTTCGCTCGGGGCGCTGGTGTCAAACGTGCGCGAAGACCTTGTCATTACCGATATCCAACACGAGGCAGACCCCGACTTCGAGCGCATCCGGGCGATTTATCGCGAGTTGGAGGAAAAAGCCACGGAAATGCTCAGGCGGCAGGGGTTTGACGGGAATCAGCGCCGGGTTGAGCGCAGCGCCGACCTGCGTTACCGCGGCATGCGCACCGAGCTGACCGTGTCCGTCGAGTCGGGGGACATGGACAACAGCGCGATCAAGGAGATTTTTGACAGCCTCCATGCCGCCCATGAAGATGCCTATGGCTATTCCTACTCCGGGCAGCAGCAGGTTGAGTTGGTCAACATCCGCGTGGCCGGCGTCGGGCTGATGCCCGACGTGCCGGGCATTCAGGCAACGGAGGATACAACCGTATCCAGGTCCAGTATCACCCGTCGTGACATGGTTTGTTTCGGCCGGGACACCTGGATCGATACGCCGTTTTATGAGCGTGATGGTCTGGGACCCGGCAGCGCCATTACGGGTCCGGCCGTTGTCCTGCAATATGACAGCACCACCGTGATCCATCCCGGCCAATCCGCCAACGTCGATGGGTCGGGAAATCTCGTTGTCCTTACCGCTTATGCTCAGGCTCACGACAACGTGCCGGAGGCGGCAACCGCATGAGCCTTACGCAGTCACGGACTGAAGCTCCGGATTTCGACCCCATAACCCTGGAGTTGGTCGCCGGCACCATTGAGTCCGCCCGGCGGGAGATGGAGTTGCAGATCGAGCGCACGGCCCGTTCCGTGGTGATCCGCGAAGGGCGCGACTACAGAGCCGGAATCTTTGACCGGCAGGGCCGCAACGTTTCCTCCGCCTCAGGCGCCGCCCACGTGGATCCGATCCTGCAGAACTACGAACTGGATCAAATCCATGATGGCGACGTCTTTATCTGGAATGATCCCTTCAAGTCCGCCGGTGGACTGACACACCTGCCCGATTTGTGCATCACGCAGCCCATCTTCCGGCAAGGCGAGCTTGTCGGTTATGCCCAGGCCTTTGGGCATATGACCGACGTCGGCGGGCTCCAGCCGGGCAGCGTCATGATCGGCGCCACCGACATCCACCAGGAAGGGATCATCATTCCCCCCGTAAGGCTGTACAGCCGCGGCGAGGTGGTGGAACCGCTGTACCGCACCATTCTCAACAACAGCCGCTATCCCGAAGACGTCCGTGGAGATCTGGACGCGGAGGTGATGGCGTGCCGCATCGGTGTTGCGCGCGTCCGCGAGATGTTCGATCGCTTCGGCGGCGACGTGGTGGACGCCTGTTTCGAGGAACTGCTCGAACGGTGCGCCCGCGCGCTGCGCGAGATCGCCTTTCCCCAAATTCCCGACGGGGAATATCCGTTCGAGGACTTTGTCGAATTGGTGGGCGCCGTGCCGGAGGAAACGCGGGAGTTTATCCGGCTCAAGGTGACCATGATCAAGAAGGACGACCACGTTACCTTTGACTTCACCGGTACGGACTCCCAGTCCGCCGCGTCCATCAACATCGCCGGCGATGAGAGGTTCTACACAAAGTACATCGTTTCCGTCTTCAGGAACCTGGTCCCGGATACCATCTTCAACGCCGGAGCAACACGAGCCATCAGCTGCCGCCTGCCCGAGCGAAGCGTGCTGTCCGCCGAGTATCCCGCTTCCGCGTCCTGCCGCGCCTTTACCCTGTTTCGTCTTCCCGAAATTTGCCTGGGCGCCCTGGGACGGGCGCTGCCCGACGCCGTCCCGGGCTCGTCCGATACGCGATCCGTCTGGGGAATCGCGACCAGGAACGAGCATGGCCAGCCCGCCTTCTTCCGTGATGTCCTCGGCGGCGGCGGCGGGGGACGCCAGGACGTGGATGGCTCGGATGCGCTGAACGGCAACGTGGCCGGGCGCAGCGTTCCGACGGAATTTATTGAAGCTTTCTATCCCATGATCGTGGAACGGGATGCCTTGCCTGTGGACAGTGGCGGGGCGGGGACCTATCGCGGCGGCCTTGGCTGTGAAAGGCTGGTGCGATTTCTGGAACCAGGGGTTCTGCACGTCATCGACGACCGCATGCAGACCCAGCCATGGGGCATCGCGGGCGGCCGTGCGGGGGCGGGCACCCGATACGTGCTCAATCCCGCAACCGATCGGGAACAGGTCTTCGAGCGCAAGATCGACGCTTTGCCCGTTGGGCCGGGAACCCGCCTGCTCGCCATTACGCCGGGCGGCGGCGGTTGGGGAGATCCGCTGGAACGGGACCCCCAGGCCGTGGCTGAAGACGTGCGGTTGGGTCTGGTGAGTTCCAGGGCCGCGGAAACCGACTATGGGGTCGCCCTGGCTGAAGACGGACAAGCCGATGCGAAGGCAACGCAAGCGCTGCGCCGGAAGCTGCGGAAAAAACGTGACGGTCTCCCGTTGTTTGACCGGGGCCAAAGGGTCAGTGATCTTGTTGCGGCTGAACGACTGACACTTTCCGTAGGCGCAAGAGGCGATCATGGACCGGACAAATAGTTTGGTAACCTTATCCTTGCCGCAATAAATCGAGGGGAAACCAGGATGACGTATCACAGAGTTGTCTATGGTGCTGTTGCAGCCTGCCTGTTATGGGTATTCTCCTCCACGCCTGTCTTGGCACAGGCCCAAACGGCGGCCGGGGCATCGGATCGCCTTGCCATTGACGAGATCATCGTCACCGCCCGTAAACGGGAAGAAACCCTGATCGACGTTCCCATGTCCATTACGGCGATATCGGACGTGGCCATCCAGGCGGCCGGACTCAGGACCCTGCAAGACATTTCTTATGTGGCTCCGGGTCTGGACTTCCAGAATCAGGGCTCCTTTTTTGCCGGCCGGTCCCTGAGCCAGATCAGTTTCCGCGGCATGAACCTTGAGCGGGTCACCCTCAGCAACCAACTGGGCGCCTTGTTTGTCGACGGCATCTATGTGCTTGGCGGCGCCCAGTCCATCCCCCTGACCGGCATTGAGCGGGTCGAAGTCATCAAGGGCCCCCAGAACGCCTACTTCGGGCGCAACACCTTTGCCGGCGCCATCAACTACATCACCAGGCGGCCGGGTGACGAGTGGGAGGGGACCGTAAGTGCCGAATTCTCCGAATTCGGGTCGCACAACAACTCCGTTGGACTGATGGGGCCGATCACGGACAGTATCGCGATCAAACTGGACGCCAGTTCCCGGTTGCGCGGCAGTCAGTACACGGCCACTGACGGCGGCACGTTGGGCGAAGAGCAAACGGAACTCCTCGGCGCGACCCTGTTCTTCAACCCCACGGATCGCACCTCCCTGAAACTGGGATATTCCTTCATGAGGGACCGTGACACGTCCGGCGCTTCGACCTTCATTTCCGCCTACGACAACGCCAACTGTACGCAAACCGTCACGTTTCCGAGCCGGGCGGGACAAATCTCCGCCGTTCCCGATTTCATTTGCGGCGCTATTCCCACGGCGGACGACTTCAGGGTTTCCCACAATACCAGCCTGCTGCCGGACCTTCTGTCCAATCCCAACCCGGCGAATATCGGACTGCTGTTCCCCGGGCCGCTGCAGGCCTTTCCCCTCAAGGACGCGGCGCGCATCCTGCTGACGGGAAATCCCTTCAACGACCCCGTTATCGACGCAGCGCCCAAATTGGATGCGATGGGCCTTGTCCGCGACATCGATCGCATCAGCTTCAGTGCCGAACATGAGTTCGCCAATGGCATGTCGGTCCAGGTAAACGCGGGATACAACGAATTGAAGGGCCAATACACCAACGATCTTGACCGAACGGACATGGAAGGAAACATGGGCCTGTTCCCGATTGGCCTGGAGGATTACACCATCGAGGGCGTGTTGCGGTCCGATCAGGACCGGCGCCTGTCGTGGTTGGTCGGCGCCAGTTACTACGAACAAACGGTCTTGGCCGACTACACCACCGGATACTTCATTAATCCGGCGGCCTTCATCGGCCAGGGCGGCTTCGGGCTGCCCTTCGACCTGCTGAGCGTGTTTGTGTCACCTCCCCTGAACAACGATGCGGACAAGGGCAAGGTGTTTGGCGTTTTTGGCGCTGTCCGCTACGACATTACCGAAGATTTTGCCATCGATCTTGAAGCCCGATTCCAAAGCGATGAAGTCAAGCGCTTCGGAATACGCAGTCAGGACGACGTGACTACCGCAAAATACGAGGACTTTCTGCCCCGCGTCATCGCAACCTATAAGCCGAACGAGAACTCCACCGTTTACGCAAGCTATTCCAAGGGCGCGCTGCCGGGAGACATCAACTTCATCTTTATCGGTCAAAGCCAGGAAGGCGTCGCCATACTGCAGGGAATCGAGCCCACGGCCACGGAAGTCCTCGAATCCGAAGAGCTTGACAGTTTCGAGGTGGGTTTCAAGCAAAGCGCGATGAATGGGCGACTGAGCTATTCCATTGCAGGCTACTTCATGAAGTGGAAAAACCTGAAGGCTTTCACCACCGGGCTCATTTCGCCCCAGCAGCAAGTCGTTCTCGGCACCAATAACCCGATCATATCGTTGACAGTCCCTGCCGACGCCGAGCTGCAAGGCGTCGAATTCGAGGGATCCTGGGTGGTGTCCGATAACCTGGACCTCGGATTCTCGTTCAACTGGGCCGATTCCGAGTACACGGATTACGTTCTGGGGGGTTATTCCCTCATTCTTACCGGCCGATCGGGTATCGGCATTCAATTCGAGGGGAAAACAATTCCTCGTTTCCCGAAGACCAGCGGCAGCTTGTCGGCAACGTTCCATCAACCCATCCGGGACGATTGGGAGGGATACGTGCGCGCAGACCTGTTCTATCGCGGCAAGACATTCACCGACCCCGGCAATCTGTCCTGGATTGCCGCCCATCAGCGCATAAACCTCAAGGTCGGCGCCGAGCGCGGTGACTTCAGGCTGGAGCTGTTCGTCGACAACCTGTTCGATGACGACCACTTCCGCACCGCCAGGCGCCTGAACGACTCCGTGTTCCGCCCGCAGAACCTGGGCACCAGCGGCACCGGCCCCAAGCCCGCGCCGATCGCGTTCGGGCCCGTGTACGGGGCTGTGGGTGTGGATCAGGGCCTGGTACTTGAGGCGCCCGATAAACAGACCTTCGGAATGCGGGTCTCATACAGTTTCTGATCGCCCCAGGCACTGATCTCTGAGGGTTTGACCCACAAACCATGGCGTTTGCCCATACGGTAGCCCGGCTGCCCTTCTCTTACGGATGGGTCATCGTCGGATGCATGTTCCTGCTGTTGTGGACGGCCCATGGCCTGACGCTGGCCGGAATTCCGGTATTTGACGAACTGATACTCGAAGAACTGGGCATATCGCGCGGAACGCTCAAGTTTCGCGACTTCATTACCGTGATGTGCGCCGGGCTTTCCGGACCGTTGGTCGGCTACTTTGCCGACCGCTACGGCACACGCCCCGTTATTTTTGCCGGACTTCTGTTCCTCGGCGCCGCGCTGTTTCTGTATTCAACCATTTCCAGCCCGGCGCATATCTATTTGATCCACGTCCTCATGGGCCTGTGCTTCTCGGCCACCAACATAGTCGTCATCGTCGTCCTGTTGTCGAACTGGTTCATAACCCGGCGCGGCATCGCGCTGGGACTGGCTCTGGCCGGAACCAGTCTCGGCAGCGCTTTTCTCCCCCAGCTCAGTGCGTGGCTTATCGGTCAGATGCACTGGCGCGACGCCGTTCAGGTCCTGGGCTTCCTGCCCGTCGCGCTCATACCCGTTCTCTACCTTCTGGTCCGTGAAAGACCAGCCGATCTGGGCGAGCAGCCGCTCGGTGGCGAGACGGCGCCCCGAACTGCTCCCGCGGAATCGCACGATGTCGACATGAGCGAAGTGTGGGCCCAGATCAGAACCTTCAATTTTGTTCTGCTGGGCGTGATTGCGGCCCTCATCTTCTATACCGCCAACGCGTTTATCCAGCACACCTTCCTTTATCTGCGCGATCAGGGTTTCGAGCCGGGCGCCGCGGCAACGGGTTTTACCATCATCTTTATTTCCGGTCTTGTCGGCAAAATCGCCTCCGGGTTTCTGGTGGAGAAATGGGGCGTCAAGCCGATCTGGATCGGGTTTCAGGCTCTCATGTGGGCCGGCGCTATCGTCATGATCGTCCAGGGCGCGGAAGGCGCGTGGATCGGACTGTCCTGTATCGGTTTTGGCTGGGGCGGCGCCTATGCACTGACCCAACTGACCATTTCCAACACCTTTCCGCCCCACGTCCTGGGCCGATTGATGGGGCTGTTTGTAGTCATAGAGGCTGTCGGCGCCGGCTCGGGAAGCTGGCTCACCGGCGTGTTGTTCGATACCCGGGGTTCGTATGACCTGGCGTTTCTCTTGACCGTGGGCTTCATGCTGGCCGCCATCATCGGCACACGCTTTCTCCGGACACGTCCGCCCTGATCGAGGCGCCCGCTCTTCCATGAACGCGCCGATCGGCAACGCCAAAGCGGTACAATAGCCCATCTACGGGGGCGACATGGCTTCGACGTGGGCCGTGAGACCCTTGGTGTGCATGCCGAGGCGCAGGGTTCCTCGTAAATCCGCCTGCAAACCCTATAGTTGCCAACGACGACAACTACGCTCTAGCGGCTTGACCGCTAGCGTTCCTGCCAGGATTTC
The DNA here is from genome assembly GCA_026707445.1 of Gammaproteobacteria bacterium. Taxonomy (GTDB): domain Bacteria; phylum Pseudomonadota; class Gammaproteobacteria; order Steroidobacterales; family Foliamicaceae; genus Foliamicus. The sequence continues at coordinate 12,710 of JAPOWV010000038.1, read as the reverse complement.
CTGTGGCCAGGCCGGAGCGTCGCTTGCACAGGATCGCCCGCAGACCGGATCGGCGCCTGCGGGTTAAGAGTTAGCCGATCACAGCGGTAGTTCATTCCTGCCCGTCGGGGAATTACCGTCTTATCAGACGCGGCTAAGCATGTAGAGCGCCTCGGGCAGTAGCGCTTGCGGACGCGGGTTCGATTCCCGCCGCCTCCACCAAGTTAAACTGTTTTGAATGTTCTATCCTCTTGCGGGAGGGCATCATGAATTTGAGAGTGGTAGTTCACGAGGCCGAGGAGGGCGGCTACTGGGCGGAAGTGCCCGCCGTTCCCGGGTGTGTGACACAGGCAGACACCCTGGAAGAACTGCGCAAGAACATTCATGAAGCGATCGAAGGTTGTCTTTCGGTCGAAGTGCGGGACATTCCCATAACGGAAACGGATCAAGTTATTGAAGTTGCGGTGTGAAGTCCGTCAGCGGCAAACGGATGTGCCAGGTGCTTGAATCAAAGGGCTGGCAATTGAAACGGATACGCGGAAGTCATTTCATTTACGCAAAAGAAGGTCAAATTGCCCGCATTTCAGTTCCCGTTCATGGGCCTGCGGCGCTGAAACGCGGATTGCAGGCGCATCTTATGAAAATCGCAAGGATAGATGCGAGCGAACTGTAAGAATTAACGCTGCTTTAGGCCGGGAAAAGACGACATCCGATTCTTTAGTCTGGGCCTGAATCTCAAGTACCATTTCTAGCCTGCCTCCGGTGACAACAATGAAATACTTTCCTCTTTTCGTTGCAATTATGGGCGTATCTTTTTCGGCCCTTGCGCAAGGCCCTTCGCCGATCAGCCTGGAGGACCTTCGCAAGAAATACGCCAATGATGTCAGCCGGTTCGTGACCATCGACGGGGCCGACATTCACTACCGCGATGAGGGGCAGGGGCCGGTCGTCGTTCTGCTGCACGCGTCGTACTTCAATCTGCTGGCCTGGGATCAACTGACGGAAGAGCTGGTAAACGACTACCGGGTCATACGATTCGATTTTCCGAATGTGGGACTGAGCGGGCCGGAGACCAAGGAACCGCCGGGAGGCAGGTTCAACCTGATCGAGCGCAACGTGGAGGTCTTCAGCGGCCTTGCCGAGGAACTCGGTCTCGACCAATTCGACCTGGTTGCGACGTCCAGCGGGGGCAGCGTCGGATTCCGTTACGCGTCACGGTTCCCGGAACGCGTCACGCGGCTGGTGCTGATCAATTCCGCCGGCATGCCCCGGACGGCGCGCACGGACCCGAACCGGGCGCGTCCGGAACTCGCTCAATGGGACGACATGCCGGTCAAGCCCCGCGAGTATTGGGAGTTTACGGTCAACGGGAATTTTCCGTCGGACGCGGATGCGCCTTCCTGGTTTATCGATCTTGCCTACGACGTCAACCGCCGCTCGGAAACCACACCGGTTTCGAAGTACTTTTTCGAGACCGGCGATACCCAGGCCATCCTCGCGGGAATAAAGGCGCCGACCCTGATCCTGTGGGGAAAGGCAAACCCGGTGGTCATGCACCTGGAGGGGGACGTATTTCAACACTGGATGACCTCCGCTCCGACTTTCCTCAAGAAATACGAGGGACTGGGGCACTATCCCTATGTCGAGGCCCCGGAGCGGGTCATCCCGGACATTGCGGCGTTTCTCGGCGGCTCATGGGACGACAGGCTGAGGCAAACGCAACGGGTCAAGGTGACACCTTAGGGGGTTGACCTGCCCAATCCGGTGGTGCCGATGGACCGCTCCGCCTGGCCTCTCGGGCTGATCGGCGCGCTGATACTCGTTTGCGCGCCGCCGGCGGCGAGTGCGGCGGATCCCGTCGAACTGGTAGTCAACCAGGTTGCGCCGCCGAATCACTTCTACCACACCGACGTGCTCGTGCCCTGGGCCGGCGAGGTCGCTCGGGTCACGCAAGGGCGGGTCAGGCTGCGGTTCAGCGTCGCGCCGCTGGGCAGCTATCGCCGCAACTTCGACATGGCCTGGGCCGGCCTGGTCGATATCGCCGGCGGCAACCAGAGTTCGACGCCGGGTCGCTTCGTCGTGACGCAGGTCAACGAAACGCCGTTTCTGGCCAGCAGCGACGTGGAGGCCCTCTCGGTCGCCTTGTGGCGCACGCACGAGCGCTTTCTCCACCGCGCCGAGGAATTCGCGGGCACGCGCTTGCTGGCGCTGCACGCCAGCGGCACGCAGCACTGGTTCACGGTGGAGAAGCCGATCCGGCGGCTTGACGACATACGCGGGCTCAAGATGGCGGCGCCCAGCGACGTGGGCGCGCGCCTGCTGTCGGCCGTCGGCGCGATACCCGTATTTCTGACCGCGCCGGAAATCCACGATGCGCTGTCGCGCGGAATCCTCGACGGCGTGAGCATGCCCTACAGCGGCGTCACCCGGTTGGGCCTGCAGCCGTATCTTCGCTATCAGACGCGCCTGGCCGGCGGCGTGGGCCTGAGCTTCGGGGGGTTTTTCCTGACCGCCAACGCCGGGAGCTGGTCGCGCATTTCCGCCGCGGACCAGGCGGCGATACTGCGGATTTCGGGGGAAACGTACGGCCGCCGCGCGGCGAAGGTCTTCAACAGGGAAGGGGCGGCGTCGGCGCGGGAAATGCTGGCGGCCGGCATCGTCGATGTCGAGACCGCTGCCGGGTTCGACGACGAACTGCGTGAGGCCACTGCGTTCCTGGACACCGAATGGATGGAGAAGGCCGCGGCCGCGGGGGTGGACGCCGGGGCGGCGCTTCGGTACTTCCGCGGGGAGGTGCGGCGCGAGAGCGAACGGCTCGCGCCGCCGCGCCCGGCAGGCGAAGTCGCGGGGGACGAAGGGGAGACCGCGCGGTGAAGCGTTTTCTGACGCTCTCCAGGCGGATACTCCAGCGGCTCACGGGAGGGCTGCTGATCGTGCTGATGCTGCTGACCTTCGTCGACGTGATCGGCCGCTACTTCCTGGGACAGCCTGTGCCCGGCGGTCACGTGCTCGTTCAGTGCCTGGTCTGCCTGCTCGTGTTTACCGGGCTGCCCCTTGTGGTCCTCGATGACGAGCACCTGCGCGTGCGCCTGCTGGACCGGCGAATGACGCCAGGCCAAAGGAAGTGGCGGGACTTCGCCGTCAAGATCGTCATCGTCGTCGCCCTGGCGGTCCTGGCCGGCCAGATGTTCTGGCAGACGGCGTATTTTTCCGGCAACGGCGAGTACTTCGAGTCGATCCGCATCCCGGTGAGCTGGATGGCGGGCTACGCCGCGGTCTCCACCGGCATCGCCGTCCTTTTCGCGGTCGGTAATCTTTTCGCCGAACCAGATCTCGACGAGGACCGGGCGTGACCCTGTTCGTCGCGGCCGTCGTCCTGCTGCTGTTGCTGCTGCTGGCCGGCCTGCCGATCGCGTTCAGTCTTGCCCTGGTCGGCGTGGCCGGTTTCGCGTTCGTGCGCGGCCCCGACGCCGCTTTCATCATGATCGGCCAGGTCGGCCTGGACGCGGCCACGAACTACAACTTCTCGGTACTGCCCCTGTTCATACTGATGGGCAACATCATCGGGCGTACCGGGCTGGCCCGGGACCTGTACGCCTGCGCCTACGCCTTCCTCGGCCATCGCCGCGGCGGGCTGGCCATGGCCACGATCGGCGCCAGCGGCGGCTTTGCGGCGATTTCGGGCTCCAGCTACGCCTGCGCCGCGACAATGACGGGGATATCCGTGCCGGAAATGCGCGAATACCGCTACGAGCCCGGTTTCGCCGCCGCATCCGTGGCCGTGGGCGGCACGCTGGGCGTTCTCATTCCGCCCAGCGTCGGCATGGTCTTCTATTCGCTCATTACCGGCGTATCGCTGGCGAAGATGATGATCGCCGGCATTCTGCCCGGCCTTCTTACGATCGCGCTGTACATGCTCACGATCGCTGCCGTTACCCGCTGGCGCCCCGCCTATGGTCCCTCCGGGGACAGGAGCGGCTGGGGCGTGCGCCTGCGTTCGCTGACCGGCGTGTGGCCGATCCTGGCGCTGTTCACGCTCATCATCGGCGGCATATACATCGGAGTCTTCACCGCGATGGAGGCGGCCGGCGTCGGCGCGGCCGGCGCCCTTGCGATTTCGCTGATCCGGCGGCAACTCACGGTCGCGGCCCTGATGAAGGCCCTGGTCAGCACCGTCAAGACGTCGGTCAGCCTCTTTCTTGTGTTCCTGGGCGCGCTGCTGTTCGCCAACCTCGTGACCATTACCGGCGTGCCGGTCATCCTGCTGGAGCTGATCTCGGATTCCGGTTTTTCGGCGATGACCATACTGGGAATCACGGTCCTCGTGTTCCTGGCGCTCGGCTGCATCCTGGAGAGCAGTTCGCTGCTGTTGCTGACCCTGCCCATCTTCTTCCCGGTGCTCATCGGGGTGGGCTTCGACCCCGTCTGGTTCGGCATCTTCGTCATCATCGTCGCGGAGATCGGACTCATCACGCCGCCGGTGGGGATGAACGTCTTCGTGGTCGGCTCGATGCTGCCGGACGTGCCCGTGCAGAAGATATTCCGCGGACTGGGGCCGTTCCTGCTGGCGGATTTTCTGCGGCTCGCGCTGCTGATCCTGCTGCCGGCCATCGCGCTGCTGCTGCCGAACCTCATGTCCTGAACACCCTGCCTATTCCGCCTTCTCTGCGCTCCCGTCTTCCGGGAGACGCATGAATCCATCCATGGAGCTTGCTCCGGCATCCCTGCCTCCAATACTCCCGGAAGACGGGAGCGCAGAGAAGGCTACGGTGTGCGCGCGGTCGGGACGGTCTCCCTCCGTTCCGATTGACGGGCGAAAAGGTTTAGCTGTAAAGTGTTTCGTCCGTGATTCACAGAGCCTGCGGTGCCCCGGGGGCCGGCCAGGCGCAACCCAAAAGGGGGAAGAAATGACCAGAAGGACCGTTTTTTCACTTTTGCCCTTGCTCGCAATAAGCCTGCCGGCGTCACTGGCCGCGCAGGAAGACGGCGCGCAGGCGCTCGACGAGATCATCGTGACCGCGCAGCGGCGCGAGCAGACCCTGCAGGACGTGCCGATCAGCATCACCGCGTTTTCCGCGGAGCAGATCGAACGCAGTAATTTCAAGGGCGCCAGGGACTTCCTGGAGATGACGCCCAACGTTGCGTTCACGGCCAACGACCAGCAGGGCAACAAGAACGGCGACATTTCGATTCGCGGACTGGGCGACCTGACCAACGGCGGCAACGAGCGCCTGATCCAGTCCCGGCCCACCATCGGCTATTTCGTCGACGATTTCAGCACCGCCTTCGTGGCCAGCGGCAGCGCCAATCCGCCCCTGGACGACATCGAGCGCATCGAGGTCCTGCGCGGTCCGCAAGGGACCTACTTCGGACGCAACGCGACCGGCGGCGCCATCAACGTCATCTCGAAGAAACCCGACGAGAACGGCATGGCCAAGGTCCGGCTGGCCGTCGGCAATCACGGCGGCTACGAATACGGCCTGATCGGCAACGTGCCCGTCAACGACGAGTTGTTCGCGCGCGGCGGCGCGGCGTTCACCTCCAGCGACGGCTTCGTGGACAACCTGCATCCCACCGGCAACGACACGGGCTTTGACAATCTCAACATGCGCGCGGCCGTGCGGTGGAAGCCGGGCGACTGGACGATCGACCTGGCGGGGCAGTACATCGAGGAAGAGGACCACCAGCAGGCGCGCATTCCGAGCATGTCCGGACCGGCCGGGTTCCTGTTCAATGCTTCCGGCGGACCCGTGGCCGATGCTCCGACCTGCGGCCTGGGTGCATCGATATTCGCCGAGAACGGCAACAGCGACAAGATGTGCGAAGACCAGCCCGGATATACCGACGTCGAGAACCTCGTACTCACCGCGAAACTCGAGTACCTGGGCTCGCGATTCGGCATTACCGCGATTACCGGAATGATCGACAGCGACATGTATCAGTACGAGGACATCGACAACAGCGGCATGAATTTCTTCAATCGGATTTCCGACTACGAGAGCGAGTCCATCAGCCAGGAAGTGCGCCTTTTCTCGACCGAACCCCTGATGATGGGCGCGACGCCCGTGCAATGGATGGTGGGCGCCATCGCCTACGACGATGAAGCGCAGGTGAACAACACGATCATCTCCGGCGCCGATGTGATCGAGGCCGGCCGGTTCCCGGGTGGCGGGCCGCTCGGCGCCACGACCCCGGGCGACCATCCCAACGAGAACGAGATCACCGTACAGCGGGACGGCTTCGCGGCCTTCTTCGACCTCGGGTTCGAGGTCACGGACGCGGTGACGGTATCGGTCAGCGGCCGGTATTCGTCCGACGACGACCGGCAGTTCTGGCAAAACACCTACGCGTCCTTCGCCTGCGGCCGCCGCGCGGTGGTCGATGGCGTGCCGGGCCCGTTCCTTGACAATTGCGCGCTGCAACCGGAACAGGACGTGCTGATCTACACCGGCCCCAACGGCGCTCAGTTCACGAGCGGCGGTCGGTTCGACCAGACGGTGGACAATCCCTATCTGGATACCAGCAACGACGGCAGCAACTTCTCGCCCCGCGTTGCGCTCAACTGGAACTACAGCGACGATGCGTCGGCCTACGCGACGATCTCCACCGGCTATCGGGCGCCGGGGGCCCGGACCGCGCCCGATGGCGTGTCCCGCACCGGCGGTCCAAGCTATGACCCGCGCTCACAGTTTGACGAGGAAACCGTCACCAATTACGAGATCGGCTGGAAGGCCTTCCTGAACAATCGCCGCACCCAGCTGGAGGCCGCCGTCTTCCGCATGGACTGGGAGGACATGCAGGTCCGCCTGGCGCAGACGCGCTGTCTGCCCGGGCAGGAAATCAGGCCCTCGCCGGCGGATTGCCCGCCCAACGGGACCGGCTTTGCCCCGCTTAACGTCGTGGCGAACGCCGATTCCGCCAGCAGCCAGGGCCTCGAGATCAGCGCCCAGACCCTGGTCGGCGATTCGATCACGCTGATGGCCGCGATCGGATTCATGGACGCCAAGTTCGACAGTTTCGCCAACGCGCCCCAGGGCGACGTGAGCGGCGAAGAGCTGCCCAGCGCGCCGGAAACGACAGCGTCCGTCTCCGGGCAGTATGACTGGGAAGCGAACGGCTTCAGCGGCTATGTGCGGCTGACGGCAAACTACCGCTCGGAAATGGTGGCGCGTTTCTCGGACATTCCGGCCTCGGTGTTCCCCCGGGTTTCGCCCTCCGCGACGATCGTGAACCTTCAGGCGGGACTGGACTGGAGCAATCACAGCCTGACGCTCAATATGTCGAACCTGCTGGACGAGGACTATTACTCGGGCGTGGACAGCTTCTCGCATTCGGGCGCCGTGACCACGCCCGGCGGCCAGTTCGTCAACCTTGCCTGGACAATGACCGCGGACTTCTAAGAGGACTCTTGCCGGCACGCCACGCACACGCCCGCCTGCGCAGAATTGCGGCGGCTCTGCTGCTGGCGGCGGGCTGCGCGGGGCCCGATGCGCCCGCGCAGGGCAATCCCGATGCGGAGCCCGCGCAGCATGCGGGCGGCGGTCCGTCCGCCCAGGCCGCGAGGCCGCCCAATATCGTCGTAATCCTCGCCGACGATCTCGGTTACGGAGACATCGGCGCATACGGCGCCGCGAGGATCAGGACATCGAATATCGACCGGCTGGCCGCGCGCGGATTGCGGTTTACGCAGGGATATGCGAGCGCCAACGTCTGTTCCCCGTCCCGTGCGGGGCTGATGACGGGCCGCTACGCGATCCGTTCGGGCCTGGCGTTCAAGGTGGTCGACGCGGAATCGACGCATGGCCTGCCGGAGGCGGAGGAAACGCTGGGCGATCTGGTGAAGCGGCGTGGCTACGAGACGCTCTACGTGGGCAAATGGCATCTCGGCAATTTCCCCGAACATCTCCCGCTGAAACATGGCTTCGACGGGTTCTTCGGCGCTCCGGCAAGCAATGACATGCCGAATTTCGCGCTCTACGAAGGCGACGTGCTGGTCGAGCAGCCGGTGGACCAGGGCTCGCTTACCGCCAGGTATACGGACCGGGCCGTGCGTTTCATCACGGAGAATTCGGCCGCGCCCTTCATGCTGTTCCTCGCGCATACCTTTCCGCACATCCCTCTTTACGCTTCCGACGAGTTTCTCGGGAAATCCGGCGCGGGCCTGTACGGCGATACGGTTGAAGAGTTGGACTGGAGCACCGGGCAGGTGCTCGCGGCGCTCGAAGAGCATGGCGTTTCGGAGAACACGCTGGTCATATTCACCAGCGACAACGGGCCGTTCTTCGAAGGCGGGACCGGCGGACTCAGGGGCGGCAAGGGGACTTCATGGGACGGCGGCTACCGGGTGCCCCTGATTGCGAGCTGGCCCGGTGTCATCGCTGCCGGCCGGGTGACCGGCGCCATGGCGATGAACATAGACCTGCTGCCGACGATCGCCGACGTACTCGACCTTGAGCCCGCTGCGAGCGCGGTGGACGGGCGCAGCCTGCTGCCCGTCTTCAGGGGCGCGGACGAGTCGCCGCATGACTTCCTCTATTACTTCAACAACGAGCGCGTGGTCGGCGTGCGTTCGCAGGACTGGAAATACGTGACCCATGCGTACTATCTCGGCAGCCTCGGCGCATTCGAGAAGTTCGACCAGCTTCCGGGTTTTGCCGCGCCGTACGAGATGCTGCTGGACGCCGACGGCATTGACGGCGAGGCCTACAGCTACGCCGACCGCTTTCCGGGCATACTGAACGAACACAAGGAAGCGCTGACGGGCGCCCGAAGGCATTTCGACGCGTTGCGAACGCGTGACCTTGAACCAACGTATCCCCGGTAGCGGGGTTCTGGGGGGAGCGATGAACTGGCAACGGCTTCTGCGAAGAGCGCTGGCCGGCACGGTGCTTGTCTGCCTGGGACCGGCGCTCGCGTCTCAATCGGAAACCGCTCGGCAGCAGTCGGGCGGGCTGGTCATTCATGCCGGAACGGTGATTGCCGTGCCGGGCAGCGACGTGCTCACGGACCAGACCATCTTCGTAACCGATGGAAGGATTGCCGCGGTCCGGGACGGCTTCCTCGATCCCACGGACGTGGCGGGCAGCGAAAGCGCAATCCCGGAGCTTCTGGATCTGAGGGACGCCGTAGTGCTGCCCGGCCTGATGGACATGCACGTGCACCTGTCCATGGAGTTCGGCGTCGAGGGCCAGCGCAGTTACGGCGTTTCCGATCAGTATGCGGTTCAGCACCGCGCCGCGAAGGACGATGCGTATTTCCTGGTCAACGCGATCGTCAATGCCAGGAAAACGCTCGAGGCCGGGTTTACGACCGTCCGGAACGTCGGCGCCGACGGTTGGCATATCTTCGCGCTGCGCGACGGGATTCGCGACGGCGCCCTGACCGGCCCCCGCATCATCACAGCAGGGCACCTGATCCGGATGGGCGCCGACGAAGGGCCGGGCGCCTGCTGGAGCGTGGAGTCCTGCCGCCGCGCAACGCGTGTGCAGATCGACATGGGCGCCGACCTCATCAAGGTCGTGGCCACCTGCAGCGGTTCAAAGCCCTGCGGTAACGAGTTCGCGCCGTCGGTCATTCTTGAGGACGAGTTTCGGGCGATCGTCGACGTGGCCGGCTCCCGCGACCTGAAGGTGGCCGCGCATGCCCACGGCACCGACGGCATCAATCTCGCTGCGCGCCTGGGCGCCGCGTCGATAGAACACGGTTCGTTCAATAACGCGGAATCCCACCGGATCATGCGTGAAAACGGCGTCTACCTGGTGCCGACGCTGGCCGTGCAGGACAACATCCGCGCGGACATCGGCAGCGCGGATGGCGACATGGTCAGCCTGATGCAGAGCTTTCTCGACAATCACGGACCCCGCATATTCGCCGCGCACAAAGCCGGCGTCACGATCGCGGCCGGCACCGACGCCGGGGTCACGAAGCACGGCAACAATGCGCGCGAGCTCGAGTTGTACGTCGAGCACGGCCTGACCCCGGAAGAAGCGATCGTTACAGCCACCGTGAACGCCGCGGCGCTGATCGGCATGGAAGACGAACTGGGAACGGTGGAGCCGGGCAGGATCGCCGACCTGATTGCCGTCTACGGCAACCCGCTCAGCGATATCTCGGCGCTCAGGAATGTACAGGTCGTGATTCAGGGCGGCCGCGTCGTCAGGGACGCACGCTGAGGGGCGCATGGACAAGCCGACCGTATTCGACCTGGTCCTGGAGTCGCTGCCGGAGAAAGCTCGCCATCGCCGGGCCTGGCTGGGGCTGCTGCGGTGCTTCTCGAGCATCGACCGTGTGTTGATGCGGCGCTTTTCGGAGAAATTCAATTCCAGCCTGCCGCGCTATGACGTCCTGACCGCACTGGCGCTGTCGCCGAACGGCATGACCATGGGAGAGCTGGCATCCAGCCTGATGGTGACCAAGGGCAACATCACCGGCGTCGTCAACCGGCTGAAGCAGGACGGCCTGGTCAGAAAAATCACGTCAAGATCGGACCGGCGGATTCAATCCGTGACCCTTTCGGCCGAGGGCAGGGCGCTTTGGGACGCCATGCATGCCGACTATGACCACACGATTTCAGAAATTCTTTCCGGCCAATCCAGCGAGGACCTGGACGCACTGTCGGAAATGCTGGAAAACACCCGCGTCGCGGTCCGGAAAAAGACCCGGGCAGGACGGTAAATGCAATCGGCGCCCCGCTTGCGAAGCACACTGCCTGTCGGACTGGCGGTCTGCGCCGCGCTGGCTTGCGGCTGCGGTGGAGCGTCCCCTCCCGGCGCGACGGGAATGCTGCTGGTTCCCGGCGGAGAATTCACGATGGGCGCCAACGACGGTTTGCCCTTCGAAGGCCCGGAACACACGGTCGCGCTGGATACCTTCCTGCTGGACCGGCACGAGGTCACGAACACACAGTACGCCGAGTTCGCCGATGCGACCGGCCATGTCACGGAATCCGAAAGGCTGGGCTGGTCCGGCGTCTTCGACACGCGTCGCGGCGGGTGGACCAGGGGCGACGGCGCCGACTGGCGCCATCCTTCAGGACCCGACTCGTCGCATCGGGAAATGGGCGATTACCCGGTCGTGCACGTTTCTTGGTTCGATGCCGCCGCCTACTGCGAGTGGCGCGGAGCGCGCCTCCCTACCGAAGCGGAATTCGAATACGCGGCGCGCGGCGGAATGGCCGACGCCCGCTATGCCTGGGGGAACCGACTGACGCCCGGGGGAGTGCACCGGGCCAACCTCTGGCAGGGCGAGTTCCCGGTCCAGGACCGCGGACGGGACGGCTTTTCGGGCCTGGCGCCGGTCGGGACCTTTCCTCCCAACGGGTTCGGGTTCCACGATCTGACGGGCAACGTCTGGGAGTGGGTCCAGGATTGGTACGCAGCGGATTATTTCGCGCGTTCGCCGAGAAAGAATCCCCGGGGTCCCGTCGACGGGACCCAAAAGGTGCACCGGGGCGGGAGCTGGCTGTGCAGCGAAAACTACTGCCGAGGATACCGCCTGGAGGCCCGGATGATGACTCCCCCCGACTCGGGCCTGAACAACCTGGGATTCCGTTGCGCGGCCGATCCGCGAAGCTGAGCCGGTGATACGGGTTCGCTCCGAGCCCGCCCTTCATTGCCCTCTTTCCTCCGGTGGACGCATGAACCCATCCATGGGGCTCGGCGGCGGCTCCTGCCGCCGACGCCCCCGGAAGAAAGAGGGCAATGAAGGGCTCGCGTATGCGTGTTCCTACCAGGGTTTCGCGGTTCCCAGGTAGGCGGCGATCAGCACCATCGCCAGGATGCTGTGGCTACCCCACTGGGCGCGGCGTATCGTGTCGATCAATTGCTGCGAGTCGGCGCCCGTTTCATCGGCGGCATTGAGGGAGGCGAACCGCACGGCCCGGGTCTGCCAGCGGATCCAGCCGCTGACGACCAGGACCAGTCCGAACAGCAGAACCTTGGCGGCCAGCCAGTTCGTCTGGATCATGCCGTCGCCGGCAAAGCCGACCACGGCGTCATAGACGTTGCCGAGACCGATGATGATGCGCAGCACGCACTCGGACTTGTAGATGCGTTGCGCCCATTTCGAGCTGCCGGTCAGCTCGGACATCAGCGCGATGGCCAGCCAGGCCAGGCCCACCACCCAGGTGGCGATCAGCCAGCCCGAGGACATCAGCGTGTAGACGCCGAGTTCGGTCGCGATCTGCACGCCCAGCGGCAGGAGCAGGACCAGCATGATGGCGGACACCGCGTCGGCGTAGCGCTTCACGCGCACCGCCATGGAGCGGGTGGCTTCGTTGCCGGACGGCGCCCCGGCCATCCGCAACGCGTACAGCGCCGGGAGTTCGATGCCGACAATGACCGCAAACACCAGTACGTGCAGAAAGTTGAAGATGCCGTATGCAATCATGCTCTGGTCCTGTTCCTACGCTCGCCGGCATTGTAAGACGAAGTGCCGTTTGGCCACCACGCCCGGCGGCGGCGAAGCGAGCGTCACGCAGCGCCCGGAAACTTCGGCAATGGCTTATACTTACGCAACATATACGTTGCATGGTGGATAGTCCGCTGGGGATGTAAGTGGCTTACAGCGCAGGCTGGGCTGGGGAGATCGGAGCGGCGGTTGCTGCGATCCGAGGCTTCCGGGTGCGAAAACGGTGGCTTGACTTCTTTTCATCACCGCGTCACGCCCTTGGTATAATTGCCGTGCCGTGCCGTGCCGTGCCGTGCCGTGCCGTGCCGTGCCGTGCCGTGCCG
>JAPOWV010000019.1 GCA_026707445.1 Gammaproteobacteria bacterium | reverse complement strand
CGCAAAAACCCCGAAAAATCCCCGCCAGAAAAAGCTGGTGAGATATGCGGGCTAGATCATGTAGAGGGCGAGGGTCTCGGCGGTGCAGGCCGGCTTCTTCTGTCCCTCGATCTCGACCCGGTGCCGGCAGGTCATCTGTATGCCGCCGAGGCGGGCCCGGGCCTGCAGCACCGTGGTGCGGACCCGCACACGGCTCGGACACACCACCATGTTGGAAAAGCGGACCTTGTTCAGGCCCCAGTTGATCGCCCGCTTGAGCGTGGGCATCCGGACGAACTCCTCGGTGGCGCCCGGGATCAGCGACAGCGTCAGGTAGCCGTGGGCGATGGTGGCGCCGGTGTCGAGCTCCTGCGCCGCCCGCTCGGGATCGACGTGGATCCACTGGTAGTCGTCGGTGGCCTTCGCAAAGCGGTCGATCCGGTCCTGGTCCACGACGATCCAGTCGGACACGCCCACCTCGACGCCTTCCAGCGCCCTTGCGTCTTCGATCGATCGGACCTCGTGAGCCAAGTGATGTTCCGCGGCACTCCCCAGAGCCGCGTATTATCACCGCCCGCGGTCGATCATTGCCAGGAATTCGGCCCTCGCGCGGGCGTCGTCGCGGAAAATGCCCAGCATCTGGCTGGTGACCATGCTCACGTTGCGCTTGCCGATGCCGCGCGTGGTCATGCACTCGTGCGCGCCCTCGACCACCACCGCCACGCCGCGCGGCTCGAGAACGTTCGAAATGCACTCGGCGATCTGCGCCGTGAGTTTCTCCTGCACCTGCAGGCGCCGCGCGTAGGCGTCCACCACCCGCGCCAGCTTGCTGATGCCCACCACCTTGTCGCGCGGCAGGTAGGCCACGTGGGCCTTGCCGATGATCGGCGCGACGTGGTGCTCGCAGTGCGAGTTGAAGTCGATGTGGGTCAGGGCCACGATCTCGTCGTAGCCGTTCACTTCCTTGAATGTGCGCGACAGGAACTCGTACGGGTCCACGGCGTAGCCGCTGAACCACTCCTCGAAGGCGCGCACGACGCGCTTCGGCGTGTCCACCAGGCCCTCGCGGTCGACGTCGTCGCCGGTCCAGCCCAGCAGGACGCGCACGGCCTCCTCCGCCTCGCGGCGTGTCGGCTTCTTACGGTCGTTTTCGCTCATGGGGTCGTGGCTCCGCTGCGCTGGTACTTGCGCAGATCGTCAGGACTATTGATGTTCGTAATATGCATCGGAATCAGTTTCAGCGGCTGGCTTTCCAGGTAGCCGCGTGGCGAGGGGCCGGTCCCGCGGGCCGTTTCCTTCGCCAGGCCCGCAAGGGTAGCGGGTTCGTAGATCGCGCACAATGGCTGCAGCACCCCGGTGGACGGGTCGCAACAGGCGGTGGCGGCGGCGTTCGGGTCGCGTTCGCCCACCAGTCGATCGAGGTCTGCGCCGCTCAGGGACGGCTGATCGCAGGCCAGCGCCAGCCAGGCCCGCCCGGGCGCCGCGGCGTGCGCCGCCTCCAGTCCGGCCGCCGGTCCCTGGCCGGGATGGCGGTCGAGCAGGCAGCGGTAGCGCGAGCGCAACGCGTCGGAGGCCTGGTCGGGGCGCACCGACACCCAGACGTCGTCGAGGACCGATTCCAGCAGCCGGACCGCGCGTTCCAGCAGGCTCACGCCGCCGATCTCGGCGGCGGCCTTGTCGCTTCCGAATCGCGTGCTCAGGCCCCCCGCCAGCACCACGCCGGAAATCGGCGCGTCAGCCGGCGCCGTCATCGCGGTAGTCGCTCTTGCCGCCGGTCTTCCGGACCAGCCGCGCCGCCCTGATCTCGATGCCGTGCGAAACCGACTTCAGCATGTCGTAGACGGTCAGCGCGGCGACCGTCGCCCCGGTCAGCGCCTCCATTTCCGCGCCGGTCTTGCCGGTGACCTTCACTGCGCACTCGATCTCGATTTCGTTGCCCTTGAGTTCCAGCGCGATACGGCAGCCCTCTATCTTGAGCGGATGGCAGAAGGGGATCAGCTCGTGGGTGCGCTTGGCCGCCTGGGTGCCTGCGATGATGGCGGTCTGGAACACCGGCCCCTTGTGGGTGTTGATTTCGCCGTTTTCGGCCTGTCCGGCGGCCTCGGCGGGCAGCACGACCACCGCGCGGGCCGTGGCCGTGCGCTCGGTCACGGCCTTGTCGGCCACGTCCACCATGCCGGGGCGGCGCTTCGAATCCATGTGCGTGAGCATCGCCTGAGAATTATAGAGTTTGGCCATCCGCGATATACTTTCCCCCCCGAATCGAGTAGTGACATGCCGGTAGTAGCGAAGTTTGAAATTACGTATACGCAGTTCTTAGACGAGCACGGTAAAGCGCAGCAAGAATTGCCCGAATTTGCCGCCGACGCGGACGAAATGGCGCGCATGTATCGCTTCATGCACCTGACCCGGGTCTTCGACCAGCGCAGCATCAACCTGCAGCGCACCGGCCAGGTCAACACCATCGCCTCCAGCCACGGCCACGAGGCCGCCCAGATCGGCCTGGCCGCCGCCATGCGGCCCGAGGACGTTCTTGCCCCTTCGTATCGCGAGCACGGCGCCATGCTCTGGCGGGGCGTGCGCATGAGCCAGTTGCTGGCCGTGTGGGGCGGTGACGAGCGCGGCCATGACTGGGACGGCGCCAGGCACGATTTTCCGTATTGCGTGCCGATCGCCACGCAATGCCTGCACGCCGCCGGCGCGGCGCTGGCCTTCAAGCTGCGCGGCGAGGAGGCCTGCGCGGTGGCGCTTTGCGGCGACGGCGCAACCTCCGAAGGCGCGTTCTACGAGGCCCTGAACGCCGCCGGCGCCATGAAACTGCCGGTGATCTTCTGGGTTACCAACAACCGCTACGCCATCTCCATGCACGTGGACGACCAGACCGGCGCCGAGACGCTGGCGCAGAAAGCGATCGCCGTCGGCATCCATGGCGAGCAGGTGGACGGCAACGACCTGATCGCGGTGCGCAACGCCGCCGATATCGCGACGCAACGGGCCCGCTCCGGCGGCGGAGCCTCGCTGGTCGAAGCCCTCAGCTACCGGCTGGGGGACCACACGACGGCCGACGACGCCACCCGCTACCGCCCGGACGAGGAGGTGGAGCGAGCTGCGAGGCGCGCTCCGCTTCACCGGATGAAACATTTCATGCAGGAGCGCTTCGGCTGGACCGACGAACAGGAAGAAGCGCTGATCGAGGAGCTGGAAGCCGAGGTGGAGAAGGAGGTCGAGGCCTACCTGGCGACGCCTCGGCCGAAAATCGAGGACATCTTCGAGCACCAGTTCGCCAACATGCCGGCCGCGCTCCAGGCCCAGCGCGAAATCGCCCGTCGCTATCCCGTGCCGGACCACGGCTGATGGCCAATCTCACGCTGGTCGAAGCGGTCAACCAGGCCCTGGCCTGGGAGATGGCCCACGACGACAGCGTGGTCGTGTTCGGCGAGGACGTGGGCGTGAACGGCGGCGTGTTCCGGGCCACGGTGGGCCTGCAGGAGAAATTCGGCGCCGAGCGGGTTTTCGACACGCCGCTGGCGGAAGCGATGATCGCCGGCCTGTCCGTGGGCATGGCCACGCAGGGGTTCAAGCCGGTGCCGGAAATCCAGTTCATGGGCTTCATCTACCCGGCGCTCGACCAGATCATCAACCACGCCAGCCGGATGCGTAACCGCACCCGCGGGCGGCTGACCTGTCCGATGGTGCTGCGCGCCCCGTTCGGGACCGGCATCCGCGCTCCCGAACACCATTCCGAGAGCACCGAGGCGCTGTTCGCGCACATGCCCGGCGTGCGGGTCGTGATCCCGTCCTCGCCGGTGCGCGCCTACGGCCTGCTGCTGTCGGCGATTCGCGATCCGGACCCGGTGATTTTCCTGGAGCCCAAGCGGATTTACCGGGCCTTCCGCCAGGAGGTGCCGGACAATGGCGAGGGCCTGCCGCTGGACAAGGCCTTCGTGACCCGGCCGGGAACCGACGTGACGCTGATCAACTGGGGCGCGTCGGCGCTGGAGAGCTGGAACGCGGCGGGCGAACTGGCCGACGAGGGCATCGACTGCGAGGTGGTGGACCTGGCCACGGTAAGCCCCATCGACAAGGACACGATCCTGGAGTCGGTGTCGCGCACCGGACGCGCGGTCATCGTTCACGAGGCCGCGGTGAGCGGCGGGCTGGGCGGGGAAGTGGCCGCGATCCTGGCTTCGGAAGGCCTGTACAGCCTGGAAGCGCCGGTGGTCCGGGTGGGCGGCTACGATGCCGTCCCGCCGCTGGCGCGGATGGAGTACGGCTACATTCCAAGCGTCCAGCGCATCAAGGACGCCGTGCACGAGTGCATGGAGGGTTGATCGAGCGTTCAACCAGGAAGATTGGAATGAGAGAGTTCAAATTACCCGATCTTGGCGAGGGTTTGACCGAGGCCGAGATCGTGGAATGGCACGTTGCCGCCAATGACGACATCAAGCTGAACCAGCCTCTGTTGTCGGTGGAGACCGACAAGGCCGTGGTGGAAGTGCCCTCGCCGGTTACGGGCCGCGTGATCTCGCTGCACGGCGAGGCCGGCGACGTGATCCCGGTGGGCGACGTGCTGGCCCGCTTCGACGTGGGGGAGGGAGGGCGTCCCGCCCTCCAAACCGAAGAAACCGCCCCCGAAGCCGATTCCGCGAAGGCGGCCGCGGACGGCAAGGACGACGCCCCCGGCGTGGTCGGCAAACTTCCCGCCAGCGCCCTGGTGATGAGCGACACCACCGGGTCGGCCGCCGCGGCGCCGAAGAAACAGCGAGTCAAGGCCGCCCCTTCGGTCCGCGCCCTGGCCCGCGAACTGGGCGTGGACCTGACGCAGATTGCGGGTTCGGGGCCCGGAGGCCGGATCACGGCCAAGGACGTCGCAAAGGCCGCCGAAGCCGGCCGGGACGCGACCCCGTCCCCCCCTAAGACCCGCGAAGCCGGTTCCACTCCAGCTTCCGCCACCGACGAAAAGCTCTCGGGCCCGCGCCGCGCCATGTTCCACAGCATGTCCGCTTCGCACAGCGAAGTGGCGCTGTGCACGGTGATGGACGACGCCGACATCCACGACTGGGAGTCGCCGCGCGACTTCACCCCGCGGCTGATCCGCGCGATGGTGGCCGGGGCCCGCGCCGAACCGCGGCTCAACGGCACGTTCAGCGCCGAGACCGGCGTGCTTTCCATGTCCGAAGACGTGCACATGGGCCTGGCCATGCACACGCCGCACGGATTGATCGTGGCCACCATCTTCAAGGCCGGCAATCTCAGCCTCGATGAAGTGCGCGAGGAAGTGGCGCGGCTGAAGAAGGCTGGCGCCGACCGCACGCTCAAACCCGAGGAGGTGCGCGGCTACACCATCACGCTGTCGAACATCGCCGGCGGGTCGTCGCGCTACGCCACGCCGCTGATGGTTCCGCCCACCGTGGGCATCCTGGGAAGCGGAGCGGCCCGGGAGGAAGTCGTGGCCGTGAACGGCGAGATCGCGATCCGCCGCATGCTGCCGCTGTCGCTCACCTTCGATCACCGCTGCGTGGCCGGGGCCGATGCGTCGCGGTTCCTGGGCGCGGTGGTGGCGGACCTGAAGCTGGCCTCGTGAAGCCCTCGTTTGGCCGGCTGATCCTTTGCCGGCACGGCGAGAGCGTCTGGAACCGCGAAAACCGCTTTACCGGCTGGACCGACGTTGACTTGAGTCCCGCGGGCGAGGAGGAGGCCTGCCGCGCTGGACGGCTGCTTCGCCAGGAGGGCCTGACCCCCGACGTGGCCCACACTTCGGTCCTGACCCGCGCCGTGCGCACGCTGTCGCTGATGCTGGCCGAGCTGGAAGCGAGCGGCATCAAGGTCCATCAAAGCTGGCGTCTGAACGAACGCCATTACGGCGCCCTGCAGGGCCTGAACAAGGCCGAGACCATGGAAAAGCACGGCGAAGCGCAGGTGAAGATCTGGCGGCGTTCCTATGCCACGCCGCCGCCGGTGCTGGCGCCGGACGACCCGCGCCACCCGCGCCACGACCCGCGCTACGCCGGCCTGGAGGCGCCGCCGGCCGCCGAGTCGCTCAGGGACACGCTGGTCCGCGTGCAGCCGTATTGGGAAAGCCGCATCGCGCCGGACGTCCGGGCCGGGCGCTGTACGCTGGTGTCCGCGCACGGCAACAGCCTGCGGGCGCTGGTGAAGCTGCTGGAGAATATTTCCGATGACGACATCGTCAGGCTGGAGATTCCCACCGGAGCGCCGCTCCTGTACGAGTTCGGCCCCGGCTTCACGGCGCGGCCGCGCCGCTACGTGGGAGAAGGGCAGTGATCTACGACCTGGGTGACCGCAAGCCGCGCTCGAAGGCGCTGTTCGTGGCCCCGGACGCGGCCGTGATCGGCGAGGTGGAACTCGGCGAGGACTCGAGCGTCTGGTACGGCGCCGTGTTGCGCGGCGACACCGAGCCCATCCGCATCGGGACGCGCAGCAACATCCAGGACGGCACGGTGGTCCATACCGACGAAGGCTACCCGACCACAATCGGCGACGAGGTGACCGTGGGGCACAACGTGATCCTGCACGGCTGTACCGTGGAGGACGGCTGCACCATCGGCATGGGCGCAATCCTGCTGAACGGCTCGCGGGTCGGCGCCAACAGCCTGGTCGCCGCCGGCGCCCTGTTGCCCGAAGGCCGCGAATATCCCGCCGACAGCCTGATCATGGGCGTCCCCGCCCGCGCCGTGCGCGAACTGACCGAAGACGAACGCGCCCGGGTGGCGGAAGGCTCCGAAGTCTACGTACTCCGCGCCCGCGAGCACCGCGACCACCTTCAAGCCCGTATAGTTGGGGAGGGACAATGACGGACTACAAGCAGATTCGGGTGACGCCGATCGCCAGCGCACTCGGCGCCGAAGTGTCCGGGGTCGATCTTTCGGCGCCGCTCGACGCCGAGACGTTCGAAGAAATCAAACGCGCCTGGCTCGACCATCTCGTCCTGTTCTTCAGGGACCAGAACCTTGAGCCGGACGCACAAAAGCGATTCGGCGAGTATTTCGGCGAACTCAAGAATGAATTCATGCTCTTCGGCGCCGCGCCGAAGGACATCGATCCGTACGTGCTGACTCCCGAAACCGGCAAGACGCCCTTTGCGCCGCGAACGGAACTCCTGCATATCGACCACTCCTACGCCGAGATTCCCAGCAAGGCGACGCTTCTTCAGGCCAATATCTGCCCCGAGTCGGGCGGGGACACGATCTGGGTGAGCTGCTATGCGGCTTATGAGGCGCTGTCCGCGTCCATGCAGGCGTTCCTGGAGGGTTTGACCGGCTACTTCCCGCCGATGGACCGCGACCGGGTTCACGAGATGGTCACGAAGGGGCCCGACAACGCGCGGCCGATGTTCATTCGGGACCCGGCAGCGGAGCATCCGCTGGTTCACGTTCATCCGGAGACCGGAAGGAAGGCCCTGTTCGTTGACTTCCTTCGCATGTGGTCGATCCGGGAACTGGAGCCCGAAGAGGGCAGCGCCCTGATCGGCTTTCTGGCCAATCACTGCGCCAGGCCGGAATTCCAGTGCCGGTTTCACTGGGAGCAGGGCTCGCTCGCCATCTGGGACAATCGTTGCACGCTGCATCAACTGGTCGATGATGAATTGCCGGGCCGGCGCGTGATGCAGACGGTACGCGTCGAAGGCACGGAGCGTCCGACACTGAACTGAAGGCATGGAGCAAAATCGGGAGGGGACCCGCCATGAACGAGAAAGCCAAATTCGAGGGCTACTACAAGGACGCCAAGAGCAGGGAGAACCTGGCCTGGCATCATGCCGAGCCCACGCGCTTCATTCCATTCGTGCACGAGTCGCGCGCGCAGCCCGGCACCGCGCTGGATCTGGGCTGCGGAGCGGGCGTCGATACCGTCGCGCTGGCCAAGCTGGGCTGGACGGTCAAGGGCGTCGACTTCATGGAGCAGGCCATCGGCATGTCCACGGAGCTGGCCGAACAGGAAGGCGTGGAAGTGGAGTACATCCTGACGGACGTACTGGAGTGGGAATCCAGCGAACAGTTCGACCTCCTGGTCGATTCCGGCCTCATGCACAACATGCCCAGGGACAGGCTTCAGGACTACAAGGGCCGCATCCTCCGCTGGCTTAAGGAGGACGGCGACTTCATTCTGGCCCACTGGGAAAGCCGCGGCGATCACGACCGGCTCTTCGGCGGGCCCAGGCGCTCCAGCAAGCAGCAGCTGATCGATTTCATGGCGCCGGAAATGTCGCCGGTGGATCGCTTCGACCGCAAGGAAGTGCGTTTCTGCCGCAACTGCGCCGGCAAGACCTGCGACAACAATGGCCAGTATTGCCGGGGCGTGGGGCCGGAAGTGTCCGTCGCCTACCTGTGGTTCCGGAGATAGCGCCCGCCGCCAGAAAACTCGGCCCGGTCCTGCTGTCGCCGGGCATCGGCTACGGCAATGCCGCCGCGAGCATCTATGCGAGCCTGACGTCGGTCAGCCTGCTCATCTACCTGGGTTTCGTTCAGCCCTATATCCTGACGGAAGTTCTCCGGATTCCGCTGGAGAACCAGGGATCGGTCACGGGCCGTCTCGCTTCCCTGCAGGAAGTGATCGTGATCGTGTTCATGTGCTTCGTCGGCGCGCTGTCCGACCAGTGGGGACGGCGTCTCGTCTATGTGGCGGGCTTTGTCTTTATCGGCGCCGGATATTTTCTCTATCCGCTCGCGGATACGATCGCCCAGCTCACCATCTTCCGAATGGCGTTTGCCGTGGGCGCCGCATGCATTCCGGTCATGCTTTCGGCCATCCTCATCGATTACAGCCAGCCGGCCTCGCGCGGCAAGTGGATAGGGATTTCCAATACGGTCGGCAGTATCGGAATCATGTTCATGACTCTGGTCATGGTGCGCGTGCCGTCCTGGCTGGAAGGCAGGGGGCTGGCGGGCGAACTCGCGGGCCGATACACATTCTGGGTCGCTTCCGGCCTGTGTTTTCTGGCGGCAACGATCCTTCTGGTGGGATTGAAGGGCAGGCGGTTCGACACCGGCGAGACCAAACCCAACCCGTTCTCCACGGTCCTTGCGGGCCTCAAGGCGGTCGCGGGGAACCGCAAACTGGCGTTTGCCTGCGGTACCGCCTTCGTCGGCCGGGGCGACCTGGTCATCTTCGGCGCCTTCATCCCGCTGTGGGCCACACAACTCGGCCTGCAGGCGGGACTCAGCACGGGCGAGGCTCTTGGGCGGGCAGGGATTCTGTTGTTCGTGCACCAGATCACGATCACGCTTGCCGCCTATGTCTCCGGTCATTTCATTGACCGATTCGACAAGGTAAGGGTGCTTGGCGTGTCCTTCGCCATGGCGGCAATCGGTTACTTCGGCATCTGGCTGATCGCCGATCCCTTCGGCATTGCGATCGTCGGCGCGATCGTCATCCTGGCGCTGGGAGAAGTGACGATTACCGTTGCCGGCAATGCGCTGGTGGGCGAGGAGGCGCCCGACGTATCGCGCGGGGCGGTGCTGGGTGTGTTCGGCGTGCTGGGCGCGATCGGGATAGCCGTTGTCACTTTTGTCGGCGGCGAGATTTTCGATGCCGTCGGCAGGACAGCGCCATTCTTGATGATGGTGGTGTTCAACTCGATGATCGTCGTCTGGGCGGCCTGCCTCTTCGTCACCCAACGCGCCCTCCGGCGTGCTGGGCGGTGAGTTCGGCCATGATGGAGAGGGCGATTGAGGCCGGGTCGTCGGCGCCGATGTCCAGGCCTACGGGTCCGCGCAGCTTGTCGTTGAGGTCGCCGGCGCCGTCGCCGAGTTCGCGCAGCAGACGCTCGCGCCGTGCTTTCGGGCCCAGCACGCCCACCCAGGGAATCGGCCGGTCGGCCAGCGCGGCCAGGTAGGCGCGGTCCGACGCCAGGTGGTGGCTCATCACCACGCAGGCGTCCCAGGGGTCGAGGTCCAGATGTTGAGCAACATTCTCGGGCCTTAGTTCCTGTACCGACTCGGCCGCGCCCAGGTCGCCGCGTTGAAGATACGAGCGGCGGTGGTCGCAGACGGTGACCCGCCAACCCAGGCGCTCGGCGAACTCCACCAGCGGAACGGCGTCCACGCCGGCGCCCAGCACCAACAGCCTTGGAATCGGCGCAAGCGGATACACCAGCACCTTGCGCGCCGGGTTTTCGAGCGTGTGGAGGCCGTTGGGATGCTCGGCCGGCACCTCATCGTCCAGGAAGGTGGCGCCGACCGGCGCCTCGGCGCCCTCCACCACGACCGCGCAGCGCGATGCCTCGGAGCGCATCGCCAGCTCCGCCATCCGCGCCAGCGGCGCCCAGGGGTCGTCGCCGCCGGGCGAAAGCGGCTGCAGCAGCACCTTTAGCATGCCGTCGCAGCCCACGCCGGTCCCGAACAGGATGTCGTGCTCGCCGCGCATGTCGTAGCAGACCGACCGCGCCTTGCCCGACTCCAGCACGGAAGCGGCGTGCTCGGCCAGGTCGCCCTCCAGGCAACCGCCGCTCACCAGCCCCTGGTAGTTGCCCTCACCGTCGATCAGCACCCGCGAACCGGACTTGGAGTAGGTCGATCCGGCGGTTTCGTACACGGTGCCGAGGACCAGGCGGTCGCCGGCCTCCTTCCAGGCGGCGAATGTTTCGATCAGGTGCTTGAGCGCCATGGCTAACTCAGGGAGGGGCGGACGGAGAGGAGGGATTCGGCGAGGCGGAGCTGGCCGCGGGCGCGCACGAGGTTGTGTCCGGCCCGTGAGGCGAAGCGCTCGGGGTCCCAGCCGAAGTAGCGGTCGTTGAGGATGTCGGCGGTGAAGCGGGTGGTCAGTTCCAGCGTGATCCAGAGCGTGGCGTCCACCAGGCTGGACCGCTCCTCCTCGGTGATGAAGGTGGCCACGTCCAGGTAGCCGGACCGGGCCGCCTCGAACAGTTCGACGGAAAACTCCGTTTCCTCGCTGTCCTCGCCGATCGGATTGCACCACGAGCGAAACGCGTCGCCCAGTTCGTAGGGCAGGCTCAGGCGTCCCAGCGAGTCCAGGTCCACCATCGCCAGGCCCTCGCCTTCGGGCGAGAACAGCATGTTGTTGATCTTGGGGTCGCCGTGGACCACGCGCGGCGGCGTCCCGGGCATGGGCGGCAGTTGCGCCAGCAGCTCCAGCGTCCGGTGCTGGAGGCGTTCGGCTTCCGCATGCAGCGGGTGACCGGAATGCGCGGCAAGCGCCTGCTCCAGCTCCGCGATACGCCGGTCCGGTTCATGAATCGGACGGCGCCTGCTGGCGAAGGGCCGATCGAAATCCACCAGCGCCATGTGAAAGCGGGCAAGAAGGGCGCCGGCCTGCTCGGCCTGGCCGGTGTTATCGAGCCGGTTGTGGAATTCTCCGTCGAGCCAGGTCAGCAGCCGCCAGACGCCGTCTTTCCGCTTCACGCAGAGACCGCCGCCCGAAGCGCCCACCAGCCGCGGCGTGGCCATGCCCCGGGCGGCGATATGGGCCGTCACGGCCTCGATGTCCTCGTGGATTTCCGGGCCCAGAATGGGGCTCAGGCGCTGCAGCGCATAACTTGCGCCGTTCTCGCCGCGCACCCGCCAGGTGCGGTTGATCAGCCCGTGGTCCATGTACTCCAGCGATTCAGGGCGCAGTTCCCAGGCGCCGAGCACTTGTTCGGCGGCTGCGTTTTCGCTGTGGTCGGAGGAATCAATTCTGGGCATGGGCCCCGGCGCGGATCGGTCGCTATGCAAGGCAGCAGATTCTATCTTTCGCCGCCCGAAATTTTGTGTCATTGGTCAATGTACATATACTGAGCCGGCGTGGGGACTGTGAATTCCCCTTTTTCTCTGGGGATTCACTGCATTTGTCAACTTCCAGGGGGATAGAACATGACAATTCGTGTCTGCTTGCGCCGGCTCGCCGGCGTTGCTGCTGTGTGCGCCGCAGCCCTGATGGGCATTCAGGATCTGGCTGCGCAGCAGTTCGAGGAAATCGTGGTAACGGCGCGTAAACGCGACGAGTCGGTGCTGGAGATTCCGGTGGCCGTATCGGCCTACAGCCAGGAGGACCTCGACGCCCTTGGAATGAACACGCTGGAGCAGCTCGCCTCGGTCACGCCGGGCTTTGTTTTCCAGACCATCGGCGCCGGCGGGTTCGGCGGCCGCTACAACCCCTCTATTCGCTTTCGCGGCCTGGGCGTGCAGCAGGCTACCCCGGCTTCCCGCGCCGGCGCGGTGTTCTGGAACGGCGCCTATGTTTCCGATGGCGCCGGCATCCTGCCGCTGATGGACCTGGAACGGGTCGAGATCCTGAAGGGTCCGCAAACGGCGTTCTTCGGCCGCAACACTTTCGCCGGGGCCGTCAACTACATCCCGGCCACGCCGGGCGACGAGTTCAGCGGCAAGGTGTCGCTGTCGTATTCCGCTTCGGACGAGAGCAGCCACAACTTCACCGGTTCCGTCGGCGGGCCGATCAGCGACAAGGTGGGCGTGCGAATTGCCCTGAGCCAGGAACGGGTGGGCGCCGACTGGGCGTTCGACAACGGCGAACCGCTGAACGAGGAAAATACGACGGCAGTGACCGGCACGGCCACATTCGAGGTTTCCGACTCGCTGAGTTTTCAGGTCACCGGCTTCTACGTCGACTCCGATGACACGCGGATACTTCAGTCCCAGGAAGCTCATGTAGCGGCAGGCTCCTGCAACCGGACCTACACGGGCAATTTCCGATCGGTGGGCACCGGCATGAACGACGGCAGCTTCACCACCGATCTTTCGCAGTCGCCCAGGGCCACCTTCTGCGGGAACATGCCGGATTGGGACGCGACGCCGATCAACTTTTCCGATACCGGCAGCATCAACGCCAGCACGCCGCTTTTCTCGACTTTCTTCTGGTTCGGGTTTCCTTTTCCCGTGGCCTCGAATCCGTGGTCCTTCGTAACGACGTTGCCGCCGGAAATGGAGGGCACAAGCATGGTGTCGCCTCCGGAAGGCCTGGAGAACGTCTACGAACTCTGGAGGGTTGATCTTTCCGGAGAATACCAACTGGCCAACGAGGGCGTAATCACCGCCCAGGTCGCCCGGGGTGAATCGGCAAGCTGGGTCATCAATGACAACAACTTCGGCACGCCGACGGTACGGCCGGCCGCGCTGCCGCCGTTTTTCCCCACAAACACGAGCGGTCCGTGGCTGGCCTCGATCGCGAGTTGGGTGCGCGATACCTACCTCGAGGCCCGCTACACGCCTCCGGCAGCCGAGCGCATGAACTGGACGATCGGAACCAGCTACTATTCGCAGGACAACCAGCGGTCCGCCTTCCAGGCCTTTGGTCCCACCCACAACCTGAACTTCCAGGACGGCGAGAATTTCGGGATATTCGGATCCGTCGATTATGCGTTGAACGAGCAGTGGACGCTGTCGCTGGAGGGACGCTGGAACACCGATACGCAGACGATCGTCTATGACGGCGTTTCCGTTCTCCAGAACCCGAACGATCCCGGCGCGATCGTGGATGCAGAACAGAAGTACAGCGCGTTCATGCCGCGTCTGATCATTTCCTGGCAGCCCTCGGAAAACACCAACCTTTACGCGCACTTCTCGAAGAGCAATCTGCAGGGCATCGACACGAACGCCGGCGACTACACGGAAAGGACCGGCATCCCCCTGGGCCTCGGCTTCTTCACGCCGAAGCAGACGCTTTCCGCGTTTGAAGTGGGCCTGAAACAGCAGGTGGGCGGCTGGCTGAACTATGCCGTGGCCGTCTTCGCCATGGACTGGGACAACCAGACCTTCTTCGAGCTGAGCCCGGCGCCGTTCTTTACCGCCGCCAACCTGTTCGGCGACGCGGAGATCAGGGGCATGGAAATCGAGTTCGACGTGTCGCCCAACGAGTGGTTCAACTTCTCCGGCGGGTTCGCCTACAACAGCGTGGAGTTTGTTGACTTCGCCGGCGCCGGCTCGGTGGCTTCGGCCGTTCTCGCGCCCACGCTGTCGCTGGGTCAGCAGATCTCGTCAGTCGGCTACCGGCCCCGCTACATGCCGGAATGGACCGGCAGCCTGTCGGCAACGGTCCAGGTCGGCCAGATGGCAGGTCTCGCCAACGATGTCTGGCTGCGCCTGGATGGGATCTACATGGGGCAGTTCTATATCGACAACTTCGAATGGAACTCCGTTGAGGGCCACTGGAAGCTCAACGCCAGGCTGCATGCCGATCTCGGCGAGAACTGGTCGGCCGAGGCGTACGCCACCAACCTGACCAACGATCTCAGCCATACGACCGCGGGCGGCACCACGAGCATCACCGGCTCGCTCAACCGCAAGAACTTTGCGCCCCTGCCGCGCAAGCGGGAAGTGGGCTTAAGGGTGACCTACAACTTCTGACCCGGGAACGAGGGCGGCTAGTCCTTGTAGCCGCCGAAGACCACCCAGTGGGAGAGCGCTCCCATGCTGGGGTCTTCCTTGTCCATCGTTCCCCTTTCGCCGGCGAAGTTCAGGGTGCGCGGCTGGAATCCCTGCACGATGCGGGTGAAGCCGGCGTCCTTCATCGCCTGCTCGAAGTCCACGCAGCCCAATGAGCCCCAGAAGGGCTCGGCGTTGTAGTAGTTCTGCCAGTCGCGCACGACCACGCCGCCCATGTCCATGCCCTTGTAGCGCAGCGGCACTTCCAGGTTGCACATCGCGCCGCCGGGCTTGAGCACCCGGTAGGCCTCTTTCAGGATGGCCGGCATTCCTCTGCGCGAAGTTTCGTGGAACAGGATTTCCGACGTGACCATGTCGAAGCTCTCGTCCTCGAACTTCAGGTTGCAGGCGTCCTGCTGGTGGAAATGCACACGCTTGCCCAGCGATTCGGCGCGGGCGTGGGCGTAGCGCAACAGCGCGCCGCCGATATCGATGGCGTGCAGTTCGGCGTCCGGATACAGGTCGACGAGCGCCAGCGTGCCGTGGCCCACGCCGCAGCCCAAGTCCAGGATCCGCTTCGGCTGCTCGCTAGGGAAGGCGTCCTGGATGAAGGCGCAGAGCGTGTGGCCGCGAACGTCGTTGAGGCCGCCCGCGCGGCCCAGGCCGTAGAGCACGGCGCCGCGGTCGTAGATCGCCCCGGCGCGCACGTCGTCGCCGCCGGCGTCATGCAGGTAGCCGCCCGGCTGAATGTGCTGATCGACCAGGGTCAGGTATTCCGGGTTCGGCACGTCCGGGTGCAGTGTCAGGCTGCCCAGCGGTTCGTCGATCGAGCGGAACTTGTCTTCCAGATCGTCCAGCTGCCGGTCGACGGTGTCGGCCACGTAGTCCCACATCAATTCCTGGGAAGTGCGCAGCAGCGCGCCCCAGTGCTGGAAGATGGGCAGTTCCTCGGACTTGCGCAGCACGGCCGCGCGGTCGTCCTCGTCCTCGGGGTCGCGCTCGCCCATTTCCGGCATGATCTGCTCGTTGCAGGCGTCGATGGCCTGCGCCATCAGTCGCCCGTTGGCATAGGCGCGCAGGCCCAGAAAGTACTTCTGCGCCGCCAGTTCGTCGTGGGTGGCGCCGGCCATCATGCCGTGACGCGGATACACGTCGCTGCGCATGGTTTCCTGGCGTACGCCTTCGGCTTCAAACATCACCATGTTGAACCTCCTTTGAAATGCGGTCGAGTTCACCGCCGGCCGCTGCGGGTTCCATGTCTTCTTCGAGGTAGCGGAGCACGCGTCCCATCATTTGCTGCCGGATCGGCGCCCGCTCGGCCTCGGCCTTGGCGTCCGGCAGCCAGGCGTCCACCGTGTCCTTGCCGAACAGCCCGGCCTTTTCCAGCAACCGCTCGTGCGTGTCGATGCGCTCGCGGATCACGCTCACCTCGCCCAGCAGGGTGGTCAGCATCGCGAACAGCATGTCCAGGCGCTCGTCGCCGTAGAACGCCGGTCGCTTGCCCAGCGCCCGCCTCGGGCGTGCCTCGGGCTGTGTATTGGTGGGCATAAGCAGTCCTGCTCCCGTTACCGCAGTGTAATCAATGAATCTTAAGCGCGTCTTGCGGCGGAGTAAACGAGTGGTCCAGCGCCTCGGCCACGGCCTGGTTGGTTACGCGCCCGGCGTGGACGTTGAGCCCCGCCATCAGGCCGGTGTCGTCGCGCATGGCCTGCCGCCAGCCCTTGTTCGCCAGCGCCAGCGTGAACGGCAGCGTGGCGTTGTTCAGCGCCTGG
This sequence comes from Gammaproteobacteria bacterium, assembly GCA_026707445.1. Lineage (GTDB taxonomy): Bacteria > Pseudomonadota > Gammaproteobacteria > Steroidobacterales > Foliamicaceae > Foliamicus. The sequence goes on along the minus strand of JAPOWV010000019.1, from coordinate 17,511 downwards.
GTGGAGGTGCGGGGCACGACGCCCGGCATGTTGGCCACGCAGTAGTGCACGACGTTCTCTTCGATATAGGTGGGATCGGAATGGGTCGTGGGGTGGCTGGTCTCGAAGGTGCCGCCCTGGTCGATGGCGACGTCCACCAGCACCGAGCCGGACGCCATGCGCTGCACCATTTCGCGCGACACCAGTTGCGGCGTCGATGCGCCCGGCACCAGCACCGCGCCGATCACCAGGTCCGCCTGCTCGACGTATTCCTCAATGGCCGCGCGGGTGGAGTACATGGTGTTCAGGCGTGGGCCGAACTGCAGGTCCAGCTCCCTCAGGCGCGGCAGCGACTTGTCCAACACTACGACGCGCGCCTCCATGCCGACGGCGATGCGCAGCGCATTGGTGCCGACCACGCCGCCGCCGAGCACCACGACGTTGGCCGCCAGCACCCCCGGCACGCCGCCCAGGAGCATGCCGCTGCCGCCCATTTCCGTTTCCAGGCAGCGCGCTCCGGCCTGCACGGCCATGCGGCCGGCGACCTCGCTCATCGGCGCCAGCAGCGGCAGGTGGCCGCGGGCGTCGGTGACCGTTTCGTAGGCGATCGCCGTGACGCCGGACTCCATCAGCCTCCGCGCCTGGTCCGGATCGGGGGCCAGGTGCAGGTAAGTGAACAGGACCTGGCCCTCGCCGAGCATCCTGCATTCGTCGGGCTGCGGTTCCTTGACCTTCACGATCATCTCGGACTTTTCGAAGATCTCCGCCGCGCCGGAGGCGATCTTCGCGCCCAGGGCCCGGTAGTCGTCGTCGGCGCGGCGCAATCCCGCGCCGGCGCCGGCTTGCACCAGTAATTCGTGGCCGTTTTCGATTAATTCGCGAGCGCTGCTTAAACTCAATCCTACCCGGTGTTCGTCGGGCTTTATCTCTTTGGGTACGCCTATCAACATGCCCGCATTGTAACGCTCCCGCGGGCTTTGGCGGTGCCTGGTTCCGGGCGGCTAGTGGCCGGGCGGGGGCGCGATCGGGGGCAGCGATTCCATGAAGCCTGGGGCGGCATTCTCGACCTCGCCGAACAGCCGGACTTCCTCGGCCGCGGCATCGGCCGTGTGGTCGGCCACGTAGTCCCAGTCGGAGTCGGCGAACTTCGCCTCCTCCTCGGCCAGCGTGGAGTGCCGGCTGGCCGAGAGGATGTTGAGAAACACGTCCAGAAAACGCCGCGCCTCGTCCTCGAAGTCCCCGCGCACCGGCGCGCCGTCGGCCCTGAGCGCGTCGCGCGCGCTCACCAGGCCGGCCAGGGCCTGCTCGCTGGCGGCCAGCCGCTCCTTCAGCCTGTCCAGCTTGTCGCGGAACACGGCTTCATCGGGACCGGCGTGCGGATCCAGGCGTTCCCACAGCCGGTGGTCCTGGGCGTGCAGGCGGTCCAGCGCGTGCTTGAGATAGTCCGAGCAGGCCAGGTACACGGGTACCGGGTTGTCCGCGGCCGCGTCGCCGTCGAGCGCCGCGCCCAGCGTGCGGCGGACCATGGACATGCGCATGCGCTCCTGGCGCACGCGCTCGTGTGCATCAGTGATCATGGGTTTTTGCCTCCTTCGGGAATCGTGCAGACCTGCACGCGGGTGGCGGTGATCGATCCCAGCAGCAGCTTGTCGCCGTAGCGGGCGGCGACACTGCCGGCGGAATGGGTCCGGCCGGAGTCGGACGCGACAAGTTCCAGACCGCTGCCGTCGGCGTTCAGACGATAGAAGCGGCTCGGCGCAGGGTAGTCCTTGTCGCCGAAGTGCCGTCCCAGCGCCATGCCGTTGGGGTGCTCCGCGACCCACAGCTTGCCGTCGGCGTCCACGTCGATGTTGTCCGGGAATCCGGGCATGGCCACGCTCGACTGTTCGGTCAGCCTTCCTTCGGTGTCCGCGGTCATGATCTTCAGCCGCTTGCCCTGGGTTTCGGAAATGATGAAGCGGCCATCGGCGTAGCCGATCCCGGCGCCGCCGGAAAGCTTGTCGGCGGCCACGCGCATGACCTGGCCATCGTAGTAGACGGCCCTGGCCAGTCCGGCCCCGAACAGGAACTCCTGTATGCGCTGGAAGTTATTGACCGCGCCGGTGTCGTTGACCGCTATGAACTGCTCCGCGCCCACGGCCTGGATGTCGTTGGGGCTGTTCATGAGCGGGCTGCGTACGGTGCGCACGTGGTGCAGGAGCCCGTCGTTGCGCAGATCGAAGATTTCCACCGCTTCCGGGCCTTCGCCGCGCTCGCGCGGGTGGTTGATCACGAACAGGCGCGTGTTCCCGGCTGCGTCCTGATGCAGGCTCAAGCCGTGCGGGTGCAGGTGGGAGGGCAATTCCGCCAGGGGCAGGAACTGGCCGATTGGATCGACGTTCAGGTCCAGCGCCATGATGACGCCGCGGATGCTGCGGTTGGACAGCAGCGCGCGCCGGTCGAGCACCGACAGGTAGGCGACGCCGCGCATGCGATCGATCACGATGTCCTCGGCGCTGCCCGGCAGGGAAATCGCCTCGCAGTCCCAGGGAAGCTCGTCGTCCACGCTGGTGAAGGCGTTCATACGCGCCATGGAACTCACGCCGGCCAGCAGCAGGAGTCCGAGGATGGCGCCTATCGCGATGAGGAATTTCTTCATGCCGCCGAGTATAAGCAATCCGCTGGACACACACTCCCGGGAAGGCGACACTGTAGCGGATGAGCATGGCATCCCCATGAGCCGCCGCGCCGTCGCGTTCCTGCTCAAGGACCGCATCACTGCCTCGGCAGGATTCAATCGTTGGTGGATTCCGCTGATTTCCGTCGCTCTGCATCTCTGCATCGGGTCGGTCTACTCGTGGAGTATCTTCAACCCGGCGCTGACCAGGGAACTCGGCGTCGCGGCAAGCAGTGCCGACGACTGGAGCATCACCGTGATCGTGGGTGTGTTCTCCACGGCCATCGTCTTCCTGGGTCTGAGCACGGCGGTGGCCGGCAAGTGGCTCGAGGACGTAGGTCCGCGCTGCGCCGGCGTGTGTGCTGCCGGCCTGTGGGGCATGGGATTCGTGATCGGCGGCGTCGGCATTGAACTGCACGAACTCTGGCTGCTGTATCTGGGGTACGGGGTGCTCGGCGGCGCCGGCCTGGGGTTGGGCTACATCTCTCCCGTCTCGACGCTGATTCGCTGGTTTCCGGACCGGCGCGGATTGTCGACCGGACTGGCGATCATGGGTTTCGGCGGCGGGGCGATCATCGCCGCACCGCTCAAGAAGTTCCTCCTTCAGACCTTCCACGAAGCTCCGCGGTATCTCGGCGCGACGGAGGCGGTGGACCTGGTCACCGAACGAGGCAGACAATTCGCCGAGGTGGCCGGCGAATGGCTCGAAGTGGTGGTGGCGGCGCCGGCCGACGTGTCGAGGATGATCGTTCCCGGTCCGGAAGGCGTTTATGTCGTCGGTACGGGGAGTACGGGGGCGGCCTTGACTTTCTTCACGCTGGGGCTGCTCTACTTCTGCGTCATGCTGGCCGCTTCCTTCTCGTTTCGCCTTCCCCGGGAGGGATGGAAGCCGGCCGGGTGGGATGAAGACGCGGCGAGGGCCGCGGGCAAGCCGGGCAGCGGCTGGCGAGGCATGCCCAGTACCAGGTACGTGCCCGTCCAACGGGCGCACCGAACGCCGCAGTTCTATCTGCTCTGGATCATGCTGTGCTTCAACGTCACGGCCGGGATCGGCGTAATTGGCGTGGCGGAGACGATGATGGTCGATATCTTCGGCCCGCCGCTGCCGCATGTGGTTACTCCGGCCTTCGCGGTGACATACGTGTTGATGATCAGTATCTTCAACATGGGCGGCCGGCTCGCCTGGGCGACCGCTTCCGACTACATCGGGCGACGGAACACCTATCACTGCTTCTTCGCGCTCGGTGCGGCGCTGTACTGTTCGGTACCGCTTATCGCCAACGCCGGAAGCGTCAGCGCGAACGCGGGCTGGCTGGTGGCGTTTTACGCCGTAACGATGGTGGCCTTCACGATGTACGGCGGCGGGTTCGCCACGCTTCCCGCCTATCTCGCCGATGTGTTCGGGACACGGCATGTGGGTGCGATACATGGCCGGTTGCTCACCGCCTGGAGCGTCGCGGGCGCACTCGGGCCGCTGCTCATCACCCAGCTTCGCGAGTTCTCGCTGGAACGGGCGATCCGCACGCTGGCGGACAGGATCGATCCGGCGGCGTTCGAGGCGCACTTCGGAGCACCCATGAACAATCTCAACGAGCTGGTGGCGGCCAACACCGTAACCATCAGCAGGCTTATGGAAATCGCGCCGGCCGGCACTGCCGACCCCACGCCGGGCATTTATAACCTCACGATGTACGTCATGGGAGTGCTGCTGGCCATCGCTCTCCTGGCCAACATGCGGATGCGCCCGGTAGCGGAGCGGTTCGTCACGCAGGATTACAGCAGGATCACGGCGGAGAGCGCCAGGCGGTAGAGCGCGAACGGCCAAAGGCCCCAGCGTGCCACCAGGCGCAGCAGCAGGCCCATGCACAGGAAGGCGGCCACGCCGGCCACCACCATGCCCAGCGCCAGCGCGCCCCAGTCGGCGGCAGCCGGGGCCGCACTCAGGTTGATCGTCTCCAGGGCGGCCGCCGCCAGGATGACCGGTATCGCCAGCAGGAAGGACAGGCGGGCCGCGGCCGGACGCGCCATGCCCAGGACCCTGGCGGCGGTGATGGTCACGCCGGAGCGCGACGCACCGGGAATCAGGGCCAATGCCTGGCCGCAGCCGATCCACAGCGCCTGCTTCCAGCCGATTTCCCGCACCCGCGTCAGGTATTGCGGGCGCCGGTCCGCCCACACCATCAGGACCGCGAACAGCGCGCCGGCCACCGCGATCAGCCGCGGTTCGCGGAACGACGCCTCCACGGTGTCGTGCAGCAGCAGTCCGAGCGCGCCGATCGGCAGCGTCGCCAGGACGATCATCAGGCCCAGACGCGCCGCCGGCCCGAGGGCGGCGCGATACAGGAGCCAGGCGCGCCATTCGCCCAGGATCGCGGCGATTTCGCGGCGCGAGAACGCGATCACGGCGATGAGGCTGCCGAAGTGCACGGCGATATCGAAGGCGATGCCCTGGTCTTCCCAGCCCAGCCAGGCCGGCACCAGGATCAGGTGCGCCGAACTCGATATCGGCAGGAACTCGGTGACGCCCTGCAGCAGCGCCAGCACGATGATCTGCCAGAAGCTCATGCGCCGGCCGCTTCCGCCGCAAGTTCCGGAACGTGCTCTGGACCCAGCGACGCACTGAGGTCGCGCCCGCCGAAGCCGCTCGGCGCCCCGACCCCTTCCGTGGCCAGCCCCAGGAACTTGAAGGCCTCGCCCATTCCGCCGGGCAGCATCAGCCGGCGCAGCGCGGCCGCGTCCTCCGCCGACGGGGGCGATCCGGCCAATTCCAGGATGCCCGCCGACAGCAGGAACTGGGCCTGGCTGGTATAACCCACCGTCGTCAGTCCCGCCGCCTCCGCGGCGCGCGCAACGGCGGTGAAGTCCACCCAGGCGGTGATGTCCTCGCGCCCCGGCCGGCGGAACGGATCGTCGTGCCAGTGCTGTCCGGAGTGGCAGCCCAGTGTGCCTTCGCTACGTTCGGCCAGATACAGTTCATGGCGCGGCAGGCCGTAATCGGCGATCAGCGCCAGGCCGGTTTCCAGCGATTGGCCCAACTCGGCGATGAACTCAGGCAGGTTCAGCCGGATCTCCGAGCAATAGCCGTCCGGCAGCGTCAGGGGCAGTTCCGCCTGCAAGTCGTCAAGCGCCTGCTCCAGAGCGGGGTCGGCGCGCCGGTCTTCCCAACGCAGCCCCTCGTCCCCGCCCAGGCTCACGCCGCGCTCCAGCCAGGCGCCCTGTGCGCGCCGGAAACACTTGCAGGGCAGGGCGTCGAGCACTTCGTTGGCGATGATCATGCCCCGTATGCGTTCGTGCGTGAGCCGGTCCACCCACTCAAGTCGTTCGACAAGGTCCGGGTGCGTGCTTCCCAGGCGCTCCTGCTGCACGACACGCAGGCCGGGCGCTGGCTCGACCAGAAGGTAGCGCCGCGGCAACTTGCCCGCTTCCTTGAGTTCGCCCAGTACAACCTCGGCAAGTCGGCCGCTTCCCGGGCCCAATTCGACGATTTCGCCGTCCGGGCAGGCGGCAAGGACTTCGGCGCACTGGCCCGCCAGAGCTCGCCCGAACAGCGCCGAGGTTTCCGGCGCGGTGTCGAAGTCTCCCCCCTCGCCGAACCGCGCCCGTCCGGCGCCGTAATAGCTCTCTTCGGGGTGGTACAGCGCGAGTTCCATGTAGCGGTCGAACGCCAGCCAGCCACCGGATTCGGCGATGGCGGCGCTGATGTGCCGGGGCGGCATGGAGGGCTTGTGATCGTTCGTGCTCACGCGCGGCTACATATAATGCCGCCTCCGGGCAGCAAAGGGCGGCGCAACGGCAATGACGACGGCGAAAGTCGCACTGGTGACCGGCGGCGCCAAGCGCGTGGGCGCGGCGACCGCCGGAGAATTGCATGCCGCCGGATTCACGCTGGCGGTGCACTGCAATCGCTCGCTCGCGGACGCCGACGAACTGGTGGCGCGTCTCAACGGAATTCGCTCCGATTCCGCGTTCGCGCTGCAGGGCGATCTGCTCGAGGAGGGCGCCTGCGAGCGCCTCGCCGCGGAAACGCTGGAGCGTGCCGGGCGCCTCGACTGCCTGGTGAACAATGCTTCGACTTTCTATCCCACGGCGGTGGGCGAGATCACCGAGGACGACTGGCAGAGCCTGGTGGGCAGCAATCTAAAGGCCCCGGTGTTCCTGTCGCAGGCGCTGGCGCCGGCGTTGAAGGCCTCGCGCGGCGTCATCATCAACATGGTGGACATACATGCCCGCATCCCGCTTCGGGGCTACCCGGTATACAGCGCCGCCAAGGCGGGACTCGCGGCCCTGACGCTCAGCCTGGCCGGCGAACTCGCGCCGGAAGTGCGGGTCAACGGCATCGCGCCCGGCATGGTGATGTGGGCCGATCCGCCGCCGCCGGAGAACGTGAAGAAGGCGATTCTCTCGAAGACGCCGCTCGGGCGGGCCGGCGCTCCGGACGATGTGGCCCGGCTGGTGCGTTTCGTGGTCTGCGACGCACCCTTCGTGACCGGCCAGATCATCGCCGTGGACGGCGGCCGCAGCATCGGCTGGTAGCCCGGGCTAGAAGGGCGTTACTTCGCTTATGTTCCAGCGGGGGCGAGCGTCGGGCCGGGCCGGCCCGGGAGCGCCGCCGGCCAGGCGCAGGCAGCCGGTGAGCGCGATCATCGCGCCGTTGTCGGTGCAATACTCGGCTCGCGGGTAGTACAGGCTTACTCCCGACTCGCCGCACATTTCCTTCAACCTCGACCGCAGCCGGCGGTTGGCGCCCACGCCGCCCGCCACGACCAGGCTGCCGTGCCCGGACTCGTCCAGCGCCCGCGCCGTGCGGTCGAGCAGCGATTCGACGATGGCCGTTTCCAGCGCCAGCGCCAGCGAGGCCCGGTCGGTTTCGTCGAGCGTCCTGTCGGCGGTCAGGTCGCGCACCTTGTACAGAAGCGCGGTCTTGAGCCCGGAGAAGCTGAAGTTGAGGTCCCTGCGTCCCCGCATCGGCGTCGGCAGGGTGAAGCGGCCCGGTTCGCCCTCATCCGCCAGCCGGGCGATTTCGGGACCGCCCGGATAGCCGAGGCCGAGCAGCTTGGCGCCCTTGTCGAAGGCTTCGCCGGCGGCGTCGTCAAGCGACTCCCCCAAGATCGCGTAGTCGCCGGATCCGCGCACGTCCACCAGCAGGCTGTGGCCGCCGGAGACCAGCAGAGCCAGGTACGGAAATTCGGGCGAATCGCCCTCCAGCAACGGCGCGAGAAGATGCGCTTCCATGTGATGCACGCCGATCAGCGGCACGCCCAGCGCGCGCGCCAGTCCGCCGCTGAAAACCAGTCCGGCCAGCAGGGCGCCGATCAGGCCGGGCCCGGCGGTGCAGGCGACGCCGCTCAGGTCCGATTTCCCCAATCCGGCATCGTCGAGGGTCCCGTTCACAAGCACGGCGAGGCGCTTGATATGGTCCCGCGAGGCCAGTTCCGGCACCACGCCGCCGAATTCCGCATGCTGCTGCGCCTGGCTATACAATCGGTGCGCCAAAAGACCCCGGCGGGCCTCGTAGACCGCCACGCCGGTTTCATCGCAACTCGTTTCGATTCCCAGAACACGCATCGCAGGAATTTTATTCTTCGCCGTAAATGACCGACAGAATCATCATTCGGGATTTGCGCGTGAGTGCGACCGTCGGCGTCAATCGCTGGGAGAAGGCCGCGCCGCAGGTGGTAGGCGTGGACCTGGAGATTGCAGTCGACGCGGCGAAGGCGGCCGCAGTCGACGAGATTGCCGCGACGGTGGACTACAAGCGCGTGTCGCGGGACATTGCGGTGCTGGCCGAAAGCCGCAGCTACGAACTGATCGAGACCCTGGCTGAAGCCATTGCGTCGCTGGTCCTGGAGCAGCATGGCGCGCAGTGGGTCCGGGTGACGGCGCGCAAGCCCTTCGCGTTGCGCAAGGCGCGCGACGTGGGCGTGGTGATCGAACGCAAGAGCGCGTGAACGCTCCGGTGCGCGTATACGTCAGCGCGGGCAGCAACATCGATCCGCGCGCGAACCTTGAGACCGCCTGCGAGGCGCTGAAGCAACACTACGGCGAGCTTGAACTTTCGCCGCTCTACCAAAGCCCGGCCGAGGGCTTCAGCGGCCCGGACTTTCTCAACCGGGTAGTGAGCTTCGAAACGACGGAATCGCCCGGCGAGCTTCACAAGCGGTTGTCGGAGCTGGAAACCCGGGCGGGCCGCGACCGTTCAGGCGGCAAGTTCTCCTCGCGCACGCTGGACCTGGACCTGCTGCTGTACGGCGACCGCGTCGATGCGACGCTGAAGCTGCCGCACCCCGATATCGAACGCTACGCCTTCGTCCTCAAGCCGCTCGCAGACCTCGCGCCCGACCTCCTTCATCCCGTCTCCGGCGTGACGATCGCCGAACTCTGGCGCGTCTTCTCCGGCTAGATCCAGGCGGCGATGCGTTCGCGCTGCTCCGCGTCCGGCAGTGGGCCCAGGGCCGCGCCGAGGTTGTCCACCATGTGCTTGACCTTGGTCGTGGCCGGGATCACGCAGGTCACCGCCGGGTGCGCCAGGATCCACTTGAGGAACAGTTGCCCCGGGCTGTCGCAACCCAGTTCCGCGGCAACGTCCGGGAGTTTCTTGCGGCCCACGCGGCGGAACAGGTCGCCGCGCACGAACGGCCGGTTCACCATGACCGCCATTCCCCTCTCCTGCGCCAGCGGCAGCAGGCGCTGCTCGGCTTCGCGCTCGCCCAGGCTGTAGTTGAGCTGCACGAAGTCCCATTCGGCGGCCTGCATCACGCGCTCGAAGTCGGCGAACTGCCGCGGGTTCGAGGTGGTGATGCCGAGGTAGCGGAAGGTGCCGTCGGCCTGCATCTCGCGCATGGTTTCGAGATGGGCCTCCCAGTCCACCAGGTTGTGGACCTGCATCAGGTCGATCCGGTCCAGACCCATCTTTTCCATCGATTCCCGCATCTGCCTGACGCCGGACTCGCGTCCCTCGGTCCAGACCTTGGTGGCGCAGAACATCGTTTCGTTGCCGGCCGCCAACGGCAGCAACTCGCCCAGGTGCGCTTCCGAGTTGCCATACATCGGCGAGGTGTCCACCAGCGTGCCGCCGGCGAACAGCGCTTCCAGCACTTCCACGAGCGCGGCGCGCTGGTTCTCGCCGCTGACGCTGTTGAAAACGCGCGAAGTGCCCAGCCCCACGGGCGGCAGGGCCTCGCCGCTGGAGGGGATGTGGTGCATGCGGACGTCGGCGGCGCCGGCCGGCGGCAGGCTGAGCGCGAGGCCGGCTGCGCCTGCGCCTATGAGCGCTTCTCTGCGGGTGATTCTTCGGATCATGGTGTTCCCTCCTGCTTCTCAGGGTCAGGTTTCTGCGATGGCGGCGATGCGGCGGCGGCGTAACTCGTCGCCGAGCCGGGCGCCTTCGTAGCCCTCGTCGGCCAAGTCCGCGCCCGAAACGGTGCTCGCCGCGGCAAAGGCGCGCCGGAACACGTCCGCGGCGGGATAGGCGTCCTCGGTCATGCCCAGGCGGCCGCGGTAGTCCGCTTCGCAGGCCACCAGGAAGTCCTCCAGCAGGCTGTCGGCCCGGAATGCGCCCAGCGATTCCAGCGCCTTGAGCTTGGTGTCGGGGCGCAGTTCGTCGGCGCGGTGGCAGACGCCGTGGTAGCGCGCGACCTTTTCCGCCAGCGTCCGAAACCGCCTGGGCGCGCCCAGCCGTTCGCACATTTCGCCGACCAGCCGAACGCTGGCCGCCTCGTGGCCGCTGTGCCGCGGCCAGTACTGCTCGGGCGTGACCCCCTTGCCGAGATCGTGGGTCAGCGCCGCAAACCGCACTTCGACCTTGTCCGAGAACCGGGCCGCCTGCTCGAGCACCATCATCACGTGCACGCCGGTGTCGATCTCCGGGTGCCAGCGTTTCGGTTGCGGCACACCCCAGAGGCGGTCGATCTCGGGAAAGATCACCTTCAGGGCCCCGCATTCGCGCAACACTTCGAAAAAGCGCTGCGGCGCGTCCTCGCCCAACGCCCGGGCGGTCTCCTGCCAGACCCGCTCGGGCACCAACGCCGCCGCCTCGCCCCGCTCGACCATTTCGCGCATCAGCGCCATCGTCTCCGGGGCGATCGCGAAACCCAGTCCGTTGAATCGCGCCGCAAAGCGGGCGACGCGCAGGATCCGCACCGGGTCTTCGCGGAACGCGGGCGATACGTGCCGCAGCACCTTCTCCGCCAGGTCCCGCTCGCCGCCGTGGGGGTCCACCAGGCGGCCGGCGTCGTCCTCGGCCATCGCGTTGATGGTCAGGTCGCGCCGCATCAGGTCTTCCTCCAGCGTGACCTCGGGGCCGAATTCGACCTCGAAACCCCGGTAGCCTGGCGCGGTCTTGGTTTCGCGCCGCGCCAGCGCGTATTCCTCCTGCGTCTCGGGATGCAGGAACACGGGAAACGATCGCCCGATCTCCTTGTAACCCTCCTTGAGGAGCTGTTCGGCGGTGGTCCCCACCACCACCCAGTCGCGTTCGCGCACCTCAAGGCCGAGGAGCCGGTCCCGGACCGCGCCCCCTACGAGGTATGACTTCATCGGTTCGCCCGCCGGCGGGGTCGTGGTCGGCTAGCCCCGCACCGTGATGACGACCCTGCGGTTGCCGCGCGCGAGATGGAGCACCAGCAACGACCGGTTTTCGGCCGCCGCCTTCATCTGCTCCACGTTGCGCACGTCGGTGCGGTTGACCCGGAAGATCACGTCCTCGGCCTGCAGGCCGCTGTTCTCGGCGGCGCTGCCGGGCGCGATGGACTCCACCAGGACTCCCTGGTAGCCGCCCTCCTGGCCGTTGACCAGCGTGGCGCCGGCCAGGGACGCATGGACCTCGTCGCCGCTGGAAGTCACCATGCCGCCCAGAACGACCTCGACCAGCTTGAGCTGGCCGTCCTTGCCGACGATCTGCAGCGAGACCTCTTCGCCCACGGACCGCAGGCCCACGGTGTTGACCAGGTCGCTGCTGCCCTCGATGTCCTTGTCGTCCACCTTGACGATCACGTCGCCCGGTTCGACTCCGGCTTCCTCCGCGGCGGAGTCCGGAATGACCTCGCTGACGAAGGCGCCGGCCGAGGACGCCAGGTCCAGCGCCTGGGCCACGTCCTCGCTCACGTCCTGCACGAACACGCCCAGGCGGCCGCGCCGAATTTCACCGAATTCCACCAGTTGGCGCATGATCTCGCGCGCGATGGAGGTGGGAATGGCGAAGCCGATGCCGATGTTGCCGCCGGAGCGCGACAGGATGTTGGAAGGGATGCCCACCAGCTCGCCGCGCATGTTCACCAGCGCGCCGCCGGAATTGCCCGGATTGATCGACGCGTCGGTCTGGATGAAGTCCTCGATGGGGCTGGGCGCTCCCGCTGCGCGGGCCCGCGGGATGGACCTGCCCACGGCGCTGACGATGCCGGAGGTCACGGTATGGGTCAGGCCGAAGGGGTTGCCGATGGCCACGACGAAGTCGCCCACCTGCACCGCTTCGGAGTCGCCCAGCGGCATCTCGGTCAGGTCGTCCGCCTGGTCCAGTTCGAGCACGGCCACGTCGGTGCCGGCGTCCGATCCGACCACCGAGGCGGCGATGGTCCGCCCGTCGCTCAGGGTCACTTCGATCTCGGACGCGTTCTGGATCACGTGATGGTTGGTGAGCACCAGACCGCGCCCGGCGTCCACGATGACGCCGGAACCCGTGGGCTGCGGCTGCGGGTCCTGCTGCTGCTGCTGAGGCTGCCGCCGCCGGGGGTTGCCGAAGAAGCGCTCGAAGAAGGGGTCGCCCTGGAAGGGGCTGCGGAAACTCCTGGCCGGCCGGGCTATTGCGATGCTCACGACCGCCGGCGTGGTGGCCTGGACCAGCGGCGCCAGGCTGGGAAAGGGCTGCCCGTCCAGCTCCAGCGGCAACGAGGCCCGGGCCGTCCGTTCCTGGGCGTACGAGGGCGTCGGCGCGCCGCCCGACAGCAATGCGCCCGCGCCGGCAAGGACCAGCGCCAGCGCCGATAGTCCGATCACGATCGTGCGTCTCATCTTCCTGTTCCGTATATCAATGAATTGCATTGGCGAAGTATCCCAATTGATGCGCATATGCCGCAAACAGTCGCGCCGCGTCGGCGGCCCGCTCGTCGGAAAACGGCCAATTCATTGTACTGTTGCAAATGCGATTCGCCACGGTTAAGAATTCGCCCAGGTCAGCGCTTGGATAACGCTGAATCAAGGGGATAGCGCACGCGACTTTCCGGTTTCCGTCAACAGGGAACGGAGAGCGGTAAATTGGGGGAGCGTATGGGCCAACCGGTCAAGCTGGCAGATATCAGCGAAGACAGAGAGGAGATCTCCTTACAGCCAGCCTCCCTCGACATCTGGGATTCCAAATACCGGTTAAAGACCAAGAAAGGCGAAGTCCTCGACGAGGACGTTCACGCCACCCACGCACGGGTGGCCCGCACCCTGGCCGAAGTCGAGCCCGAGGACATCCGCGAGAAGTGGTTCGAGTCCTTCCTCTGGGCGCTCAGCCACGGCGCGGTCCCCGCCGGCAGGATCGTCTCCAACGCCGGCGCCCAGGAGCACAAGCCGGCCACGTCCACGATCAACTGCACGGTGTCGGGCACCGTGCGCGACTCGATGAACGGCATCCTGGAGATGGCGCACGAAGCCGGGCTGACGCTCAAGGCCGGCTGCGGCATCGGCTACGAGTTCTCCACCCTGCGTCCGCGCGGGGCCTACGTGGCCGGCGCCGGCGCCTACACCTCGGGGCCGCTGTCGTTCATGGACATCTACGACAAGGTCTGCTTTACGGTGTCGTCGGCGGGAGGCCGCCGCGGCGCGCAGATGGGCACCTTCGACGTCGGCCATCCCGACGTCAAGGAGTTCATCACCGCCAAGCGCGAGGACGGGCGCCTGAGGCAGTTCAACCTGTCGCTGATGATCACCGACGAGTTCATGCAGGCCGTCGAGGCCGAGGGCGAATGGATATTGGCCTTCCCGCTGGATCCGCTGGAGGCCGAGGAGGACGAAGTCGATCTGGCCGACGGCGAAACCGTCGTCTGGCGCGACTGGCCGGTAACGGAAGGCTATATCACGGACAGGGAAGGGCGGGTGGCCTGCAAGGTCTATGGAACCCTGCCGGCCCGGGAACTGTTCGATCTCATCATGCAGTCCACCTACGACTTCGCCGAGCCCGGCTTCATCCTGATCGACCGCGTCAACGAGATGAACAACAACTGGTACGTGGAGAACATCCGCGCCACCAACCCCTGCGGCGAGCAGCCGCTGCCGCCGTACGGGGCCTGCCTTCTGGGTTCCGTGAACCTGACCCGCTTCGTGCGCGAACCGTTCACGAAGAGGGCCTGGTTCGACTGGGACGAGTTCAACGCGGTGGTGGCGATCTTCACCCGCATGCTCGACAACGTAGTGGAGATCAATGGCCTGCCGCTCGACACCCAGGTCAGCGAAATCCTGCGCAAGCGGCGCCACGGCATGGGCTTTCTCGGACTGGGATCGACGCTGACCATGCTGCGCATCCGCTACGGCAGCGAAGATTCCACCGAATTCACCGAGCGGGTGGCGCGCGAACTGGCCGTGACCGGATGGCGCGTGGGCCTGGAGCTGGCGCGCGAGAAGGGTCCGGCGCCGATCATGGACGAGCAGTTCGAGGTGACGCCGCAGATGCTGCGCCGCCGTCCCGAGATGGCCGAAGACGGCGTCAGGGCCGGCGACAGGCTGCCCGGCAAGGTGCTGATGGCGCGTTACAGCCGCTACATGCAGCGCGTGGCCGGCGAGGACCCCGAACTGGTCGCGGCCATCGCCGAGAACGGCGCGCGCTTTACCCATCATTCGTCGATCGCGCCCACCGGCACCATCTCGCTGTCGCTGGGCAATAACGCCAGCAACGGCATCGAGCCCAGCTTCGCCCACCACTATTTCCGCAACGTGATCCGGGAGGGGCGCAAGACCAAGGAGAAGGTGCCCGTTTACTCGTACGAGCTGCTGGCCTACCGCGAGCGGATCAATCCCGAGGCCAATCCCGAAGGCGAGGGCGAGCAGGTCCTGCCCGATTACTTCGTTACCGCCGACGACGTATCGCCGTCGGAACACGTCGCGATCCAGGGCGCTGCGCAGAAATGGGTCGATTCGTCCATTTCCAAGACCGCCAACGTGCCGTCCGACTACCCCTACGACCGGTTCAAGGACATCTACATCGAGGCCTGGAAGAGCGGTCTGAAGGGTTGCACCACCTTCCGCTTCAACCCCACCGCCTTCCAGGGCGTGCTGGTCAAGGAAAAGGACCTGAAGAGCACCTTCTACGTCTTCCAGCTCGAAGACGGCAGCGAGGTCCGGTTCGCCGGCGACGAGGAAGTCGAGTACGACGGCCAGGTGCATACCGCCGCCAACCTTTTCGACGCACTCAAGGAAGGCTACTACGGCAAATTCTGAACCATGACTGAAACCGCCAGGAAAATCGCCGGCAAGATTGTCGGCTACCGCGTGGAGCAACCCGAAGCTCCGGAGGCTTCCGCCGCCGAACAACCCGCCGCCGCTCCCGAAGCGCCCGCGCAGCCCGAGCCGCCCAGGGCGCCCGCCGCGCGTCCGGCGCTCACCGCAAGCGAGGACGGCAAGGTCGTGCGCATGCACGAGGGCCTGGAGCGCCCGGAGCGCCTGGAAGGCACCACCTACAAGGTCAAGACCCCGGTGTCCGATCACGCCATGTACGTGACCATCAACGACATCATATTGAACGAGGGCACGGCCGACGAACGGCGGCGGCCGTTCGAGATCTTCATCAATTCCAAGAACCTCGATCACTATCAGTGGATCGTGGCGCTGACCCGGGTCATGTCGGCCGTGTTCCGCAAGGGCGGCGACGTGGCCTTCCTGGTGGACGAGCTCAAGGCCGTGTTCGACCCGCGCGGCGGCTACTGGCAACCCGGCGGCGTCTACATGCCGTCGATCATCGCCGAGCTGGGCTGCGTGGTGGGCGAGCACCTGGAGCGGATCGGATTCCTCGGCGAACACTCGCTGGACCCGGCCCAGCGCCGGGCGCTGGAAGCCAAGCGGCAGGATTTCCAGGACGCCCAGCGCCAGGAAGACGCCTTCGCCAGGAATTCATTTCCGGCCGGCGCGCAACTTTGCGGGCGCTGCCACACCGCCGCCGTCGTGATGATGGACGGCTGCCTGACCTGTCTGAACTGCGGCGATTCGAAGTGTAATTAGGGCGTCAGCACGCCCTGACCGCACACCGGCCGGTGTTGCCGTGATTCCCGATTACTCGAAAGCGCACATCCTGGTGGCGGGCGACGTCATGCTCGACGAGTACTGGCTTGGAACGGCCACTCGCATATCCCCCGAAGCGCCCGCACCGGTCGTCCGGGTCGAAAGCCGCGATTACCGTCCGGGCGGCGCGGCCAACGTGGCCTGCAACCTGGCCGGGCTGGGAGCGCGGGTCACGCTGCTGGGGATTGTCGGCAAGGATGAAGAGGCGGAGGCGCTCGACGCCGCGATGCGCGGCGTCGGCGTGACCAGCGAATGGCTGCGTTCGGAGACCCGCCCCACGGTCCGCAAGCTGCGGGTCCTGAGCCGCAATCAGCAGGTCATCCGGCTGGATCGCGAAACACCCTTCAGCTCCGACGACGCCTCCCGCCTGATGGTGCGCTATGCCGAACTGCTGGACGGCTGTTCGGCGGTGTTGCTGTCGGACTATGCCAAGGGCAGCCTGGCCGACCCCGGCACGCTGATCGAGGCCGCGCGCGCCGCCGGAACGCCGGTCCTGGTGGATCCCAAGTCCGCCGATTTCGGAACCTACCGGGGCGCGGGCCTGCTGACGCCGAACCGCGCCGAGTTCGAGGCGGCCCTGGGGGGGTCCGGGGAATCGCCGGAGGAGATGGCTTCGCGGGCGCAGCGCGTGTGCTCGCTCCTCGAGATCGGCAGCATGGTCGTTACGCTCGGCGAACAGGGTTTGCTGGTAGCGCCTGCCGCCGGTCCTTCCCGTCATATCCCCGCCCGCACCAGGGAGGTCTACGACGTCACCGGCGCCGGCGACACCGTGACGGCGGTGCTGGCCGCCGGTCTTGCGGTCGGCGCGGAACTGCAGGATTCGGCGCACCTGGCCAATGTCGCGGCGGGCGTCGTGGTGCGCCGCGTGGGCGTGGCGCCGATCCATCTGCGCGACCTCGCCGAAGAACTTCGTGAGCCCGGCGCGGCCGATTCCGCGATCGTCGATGCCGCGGAGGCCGCGGCCATCGGCCGGCGATTGCGCGACGCGGGCAGGACCCTGGTCATGACCAACGGCTGCTTCGACCTGCTGCACGCCGGACATACCGCCTGCCTGGCCGAGGCGCGGGCGCTGGGCGACCGCCTGATGGTCGCGGTCAACGACGACGAGTCGGTGCGCAGGCTTAAAGGGGATTCGCGCCCGGTCGTGCCGCTCGATCAGCGCATGGCGGTGCTGGCCGCGCTGGGCAGCGTGGACTGGGTCGTGCCCTTCGGCGAAGACACGCCTGCCGCGCTGATCGAGCAGGTCGGCCCTCTCGTGCTGGCCAAGGGAGGCGATTACCAGCCGGAAGAAATCGCCGGCGGCGCTGCCGTCGAGCGCCTCGGCGGCCGCGTAGTCGTCCTCCCGTACCACGAAGGCCTCTCCACCTCCAGCCTCCTCCAGCGCCTTTCCCGCGCCTGACCGCCTGATCCAGTTGCCGCCGGTCCCTGGGAGCGCAAAGCCTTGTCCCTTCCCTGCCGGGAGACGCATTAACCCATCCATGGGGCTTTGTTCCGCCATCCCTGGCTCACAAACTCCCGGCAGGGAAGGGACAAGGCTTTGCGCTTTCATGCTCGAGAGCGGAGCGCTTACCCATGCCCCTGCCTGCTGGGAGTATTGGAGCCAGGGATGGCGGAGCAAGCTACAGGGA
>JAPOWV010000011.1 GCA_026707445.1 Gammaproteobacteria bacterium | reverse complement strand
GCCCCTTGGCAATGGGAGACACCATTCCCGGCGGGACGCGCCTTGCCACACGCCATGGGGGACACGCTGAAAGGCAACGCATTTATGAGTCAGCACACTAGCCCAGTGAATCCGTTAAGCGCGCTGGGGCCGCTGGACGGGCGCTACGCGGAAGCCGTCCGGCCGCTGGCCGAACTGTTCTCCGAGCAGGGGCTGATTCGGCAACGTCTGAAGGTGGAAATCGCCTGGCTGCGGGCGCTTTGCGCCGAAGAAGCATTCGGGCCCGCCCCTCCTCTCAACGCCGGGGAAGCGGCGTTTCTGGACGCGCTGGAGCAGAACCTGGGGCCGGCGGCGGCGGAACGCGTCAAGGAACTGGAGCAGCAGACCCGGCACGACGTCAAGGCGGTCGAACTCTACCTGGCCGAACGGCTGCGCGAGCACGATTCGCTTGCCGCCCGCATACCTCTGCTGCACTTCGCCTGCACGAGTTGGGACATCAACAGCAGTGCCTACGGCATCATGCTGGCCACGGCCCGTTCCGAAGTCCTGACGCCCGTGCTGGAAGCGCTGATCGGGCAGCTTCGATGCATGGCCCGCGAGCACGCCGGCCTGGCCATGCTGGCCCGCACTCACGGCCAGCCGGCCAGCCCCACGACGCTGGGCAAGGAACTGGCGGTGTTCGCACATCGGCTTGAGCGCCAGCTCGCGGTTTTCGGCAACGTCCCGGCGATGGCCAAGTGCAGCGGCGCCACCGGCAACTACAACGCCCATTACGCCGCCTGTCCCGAAGTGGACTGGCCGGATTTCAGCCGCCGCTTTCTTTCCGGGCTGGGCCTGGAGCAAAACCCGGTCACGACCCAGATCGAGCCATACGACTGGATGGCGGAGTATTGCGACGCCCTCGCGCGCATCAACCGTATCCTGATCGACCTCAGCCGGGACACGTGGACCTATATTTCGATGGGCTATTTCCGCCAGAAGGCAGTGCGAGGCGAGACGGGGTCGTCCACGATGCCGCACAAGGTCAACCCCATCAACCTCGAAAACGCCGAAGGCAACCTGGGGCTTTCGAACGCACTGCTGGGTCACTTTTCTGAAAAGCTCCCCGTGTCGCGCCTGCAGCGGGACCTCAGCGATTCCACGGTCCTTCGCAACCTGGGCGTCGCATTGGGGCATGCGCTGGTGGCCTGGACGGAAGTGCAGAAAGGTCTGGACAAACTCTCGCCCGACGAGTCCAGAATGACTGAGGACCTCGACTCCGCCTGGGAAACGCTGGCCGAGGCGGTGCAGACGGTGATGCGCGCCCATGGCTGTGAGAACGCCTACGATCAAGTTAAGTATATTTCCCGTAATCAGGTAGTTACAAGAGAATCCTTACATACTTTCTTAAAAAAAGCAGAGCTGCCCGACGCAGCGCGCGAAGCGCTGCTCGCCCTGACTCCCGCGACTTACACCGGCATCGCGGAGAAACTGGCCGAGTGAGGTTCTCCCGTGGCGGGCACCGTCATGGTGGCGATTTCCGGTGGCGTGGATTCCGCGGTTGCCGCGTTGCGCCTGATCGATGCGGGCCACCAGGTCGAGGCCCTGCACATGACCAACTGGGACGAGCCCGACGGCTCCTGCCCTGCCGCCGAGGACCTTGAGGCCGCCGCCGGCGTGGCCGGCGAACTGGGCATCCCGCTTCACCACCTGAATTTCTCCGACGAGTACCGGCGGGAAGTCTTCGATGAGATGCTGCTGGAGTGCCGGGCGGGCCGTACGCCCAACCCCGACGTTGGCTGCAACAGGCACATCAAGTTCGGCGCGTGTCTGAAACAGGCGCGCAGGCTGGGCGCCGAACGGCTGGCGACGGGCCATCACGCGCGCCTGGAGCATTCGGCACCCGGCACTCGGCTGTTGCGCGGACGAGACCGCAACAAGGACCAGACGTATTTCCTGCACGCGGTTCACGGAAGCGCGCTCGGCGGCTGTCTTTTCCCGGTGGGCGAACTGAACAAGGAGGAGGTGCGCGACATTGCGCATCGGCGCGGGCTGCCGAACTACGCGCGCCCGGACAGCACCGGCATTTGCTTTGTGGGAGAGCGGTCATTCCCGGATTTCATTTCGCGGCACCTTGCGATGCAGCCGGGGGCTATAGTGACGCTCTCCGGCAAGCAGGTGGGCGAACACCAGGGGTTGGCGGCCTATACGATCGGCCAGCGGCGCGGCCTGGGACTGGGAGGCATGCGCGGCTGCGGGCCGGAACCCTGGCACGTGGTGCGCAAGGACCTGAGCGCCAACTCGCTGGTCGTTGCGCAGGGGCATGATCATCCGCTGCTGTTCAGCCGCCTGGCGACGGTGCGAAAGCTGAGGTGGGTGCGCGGCGCGCCTGATGATCTCCCAGGAGGCATGCGCTTGAGCGCCAAGACACGCTACCGCCAGGACGACGCGAATTGCGAGGCGCGACTGCTCGGCCCCGACCGTTGCCTGGTGCGCTTCGAACAACCCCAGTGGGCGGTAACGCCGGGACAGTACCTGGTGTTCTACGACGGCGAGGAATGCCTGGGCGGCGGCGTAATCGAACGCGCCGAAGCCTAGGCATGAGCACCCACGCCCTCCGCAACCTGGGGGCGAAGGCGTCTCGCCTTCGCGGAGGGCGGGACGCCCCCCTCCCAGGCCGTCGCTGGTAGCATTGGCCACATGTGGGGTCAGGGGCCGCAACGACATCCCGTGAAGGCACTCTTCGGCGTATTGATTGCGTGCAGTTTCGTGCTTTCACCCGCTGGGGCCGCGGCAAACGAGGAGGCAATCGTGAACGCGGATTTCAACCCCCTGGCCGAACTGGGCCGGGAACGCCGACGGCAGGTGCAGGTTCGCCAGGCGTTGAAAGGCGCACTGAAGCAGACCGAATCGGGAGACGACAGCCTTGCTGCAATGCTGGAAGCCTGCGCCGACTACCTGGTCAATTCCATGGGCCGGCTCGACCTCACCGACATGAACATCCACGACCTGCTGAAGGAGCGCGTCCCGCAAGACAACGCCGAAGTGCATGAGGCACTGGAAACGCTCTCAAGCCGGCAGGCAACGGCGCGGGCGGAGACCGCCGTCCTTGCAGAGGCGCTCAAGGACTACCGCCAGGGCGGCCGCGCCGACTTCGCCGCATTTGACCAGGCGTTAAGGCGTTACCACGGAATCGTTTCGGAATTGATGACGCCGCGCAAGAACCCTTTCAGCCCCTACACCGACAAGTTATTCACGTTCGCGGACTGGGAGGATATCGCCGATGCCAACACCGAAACCGTGGCCGCCGAGGACCGCCTGTTCGACGCAGTGACGACCGTAGCACCGGATAGCCTGAAGCCGGATTCGTTCTCCGGCACGCACGGCATGCGGCCCTAGCCGGTCCGCGCCCTGCCCCGCCGCCATCAGGCGGTCTGAGCCTTAATGCGGTCGAGTTCGCGACGGAAGCAGCGCAACGTGGCGGGCGCAAGCGACAGCACTACCGAGCCATAAATGACCGGCACCGCAGAAAACGCGAGTGCCAGGCTGTTGGCGCCCGTCACGCCGGGCAGGATGGATTCGAGTACCCCATCGAGGGCCTCAAAGCCGGTCCCGCCATTGAACCAATCGGACAGCCAGCCCACGGTGGACGGCCCAAGCGTCAGCCCGGTAATGCTGATCGCCATGTAATAGACGGCGCTGATCTGCCCCCGAAATTGCGGCGGCGTGATCATCAACAGCGCCGTCAACCCGGTGGACGTGGTCGTGGCGATGCCAACCAGGCTAATGCCCAAGGCGACGAACGCCGATACCGCGCCGGGCATCAGCCCGATGAAGATGGTCGTCGGCGCGAACAGGAACATGCCCGCAACAGCGATCAGCAAAGGGGCGTTGTCCCTGCCCCGGCGCACCAGGTAATCCGACAGGGCCCCGGCCGCAAAAACGGTGGCGGGTGCGCAAAGGAGAGTGACGACGGCCTTGATCTGCGCGAATTCCGGTATTTCCATTCCCCAGGTGCGCAAGAACATCGAAGGCAGCCAGAAATGCGTGTAGGCAATCGTGGTCATCAGGCAAAACGGCAGCACGAAGGTCAGGTACGTTTTCCAGTTCGAGAAAAGATGGCGGAACATATGCCACGGCGCGCTGGAGGTTCCCTGCTTCAGGTCCCGGCGCACGGGCTCTTTCACGGTCAGCATGGCCAGCGACAGCAGCAGGCCGGGAAGCCCCACGATGATGAACACCGCCTGCCAGGGCCTGATGGCGCCAACCAGCGGCCAGTTCAGAATCTCCACGCCACGCAATGCAGCCAGCAACGCGCCGATCCCGAAATAGGCAGTAGCGGTGCCGAGCGAAAGAGCCATGGAATAGACCGCGATCGCCTTGCCGCGCTTCTCCTTGGGGAAGCTGTCGGCGATCATCGACATGGCGCAGGGACTTAAGGCCGCCTCGCCCACGCCGACGCTCATACGCAGCAGGAACAACTGCAGGTAGTTGCTCGCCAGCCCGCAAAAAGCGGTCGCGGCCGACCACAGCGCGATCGCGCAACTGACGATGCTCGTGCGCCGCGTACGGTCCGCCAGCCACCCCAGAGGCAGCCCCATCGTGGCATAAAAAATGCCGAAAGCCAGACCCATCAACAGACCCATCTGGCCATCGCTCAATCCCAGGTCTGCCTTCATCGGTTCGACCAGCAAACCGATCACTGTTCGGTCGATATAGGAAATGAAGTAGGACAGCGTAAGCAGCACCACCATGTACCAGGCGACCCCGGGTCGCGGATAGGGAGCGGTGATTGCGGTATTCATCAGTGTTTTTTCTCCGGTTCTCCCCGCACGCTGCAGCATTGCACGCCTACGTTGCGCCCATCGTACAGCCTGGCCAGGGCATCGGGCATATTCTCGAAGCCCTCCACGATGTCCTGGACGGGTTTGAGCTTACCCGCCTTGATCCAGGCCGCCAGTCCATCGAAGGCGTCCTGGAAACGATCCTGGTAGTTGTAGACGAAAAAGCCGGTCATGCTGCCGTTCACCGAGCGCAGGTTGAGGTAGTTCGACAGCGCGAAGCGTTCCTCTCGCAAATACTCCGAGATCGAGCCGCACAGCACAATGCGCGCACCGAGCGCCAGGTTGTCGAGGCAGGCTGCCAACAAATCGCCGCCCACGTTGTCGAAGTAGAGGTCCATCCCGTCGGGGCAAAGTTCCGCGACGCGCGCGCAGGCGTCCTCGTTCTTGTAGTCGATGGCCTGCTCGCAGCCCAGCTCCCGGATGAAGCGGCATTTCTCCGCTCCGCCGGCAATGCCGATGACGCGGCAGCCGTGGATCTTCAGCATCTGCACTACGATCGACCCTACCCCGCCCGCGGCGCCCGAAACCACGGCGAGGTCGCCGGACTTGGGCCGCCCGCAGTCCATCAGCCCCCAGTAGGCGCTGACCCCGGTCATCCCGAGCACGCCGGCTCCCAGTGAAAACGGCAGACCGTAGTCCCCGCACTTGAAGAACCGCTCGCGCGGCGTCGCGGCCGTCACCTTCCACGTCTGCCAGCCAAGCTGACCCTGAACGATGTCCCCGGGCCGATAGTCCGGGTGCTTGGACTCCACCACTTCGCCGACGCCCCGCCCGTGGATCACGTCGCCTATGTCCAGCGGCGTCTCTCCCGAGGGGTTAAGTCCCTGCATGTACATCCGCATCACCGGCGCCAGACCCAGGTAGCGCGTCTTCACCAGCATTTCGCCGGGCCCTGGCGCCGGAATCGGACGCTCCGCCAACTCGAAATCGCTCGGCCGCACGTTACCCTGCGGGCGCGCGGCAATTCGCCACTGAAGGTTGATGTCCTCTCTCACTTCCCAGGCCACTTGTCCTCAAGGCGGCACAATATACTGCAAAGGCCGCACGGAAGGCTGAGCGGCGCCTCTTGCCCCTTCCGATGTCCGTCCGCCGTGAACGTGCATACCTTGTCCCGGCACAAATTTCTCTGCCGCAGCTCCGCTGGTGTATAGTCGGTGTATGTCACGCACAAACGTAAATATTGACGACAAGGCGTGCGCCCAAGTCATGCGGCGTTACGGGCTGGCCACCAAGCGGGAGGCCGTGAACTTTGCGTTGCGAACTCTTGCCGCCGAACCGATGCCGGCGAAGGAAGCTCGCGCTTTACGGGGAAGCGGTTGGGAAGGCGACCTGGAAGCGATGCGGTCCAAGCGCTCCTCTTGATCCTGATTGATACGTCTGCCTGGATAGAGTTCCTCCGGGATACGGGATCCCCGGTCTGCAATCGGGTTGACGAGTTGCTCACGAAGGACATCGCAACCTGTGACGCGGTGCGCATGGAGTTGCTGGCCGGGGCGCGGGATGAATTTCACCTGCGGCAACTCCGCCGGCTTTTGGCGCGAGCGGTAACACTGGCGACCCGGCCAGGCGCCTACGATGACGCAGCCGCGCTCTACCGCCGCTGCCGACAGCAGGGCGCTACGGTTCGCAGGCTCATTGATTGCCTCATCGCATCCATCGCAATCCGCGCCAGCGCGCCGGTTCTGCATCAGGACTCCGATTTCGATATTCTGGCGCGCCATACCGAATTGCAGATTCATAAACACAATTCTTGAATCGAAAGGGACAGCAAGAAAGAGATGGCGAACGGCTTTACTTTGTGGTCGAAACCAAGGGAAGCACCGCTCCGGTTTATTCGGCCAAGCGGCTTTCAATTCACAAAGAACGCCGCAGGTTGCCACGAACGCGTAGAAGAAAGTATGATTCTTTGATTAAGAATTTCATATCGGAGATAACATGCGAATATCCGAGCGCGGTCAAATCACCATACCCAAGCCCCTGCGGGACCGATTCGGGATGCACCGGAACGTGGAGGTGGAGATCAGCCCCACCCGCCAGGGGCTGCTCATCAGGAAGCGGACAACGGCCCGGCACCCCGTGGATCGTGTCTATGGCATTCTGGGCAAGGACGCTCTCGGCGAGGGAGTTGACGTGGACGAGTACGTTGACGAGATTCGCGGGAGGTGATAACGGCCGTTGACACCAACGTCTTGCTGGATGTTTTTGTCCCCAGCGAGCGGCACGGCCGAGAGTCGAGGAAATGGCTGGCCCATGCCTATGACGCCGGAGCTGTCATCGTGTGCGATGTCGTATATGCGGAAATGGTTCCGGCATTCCCTGATCGGCCCTCACTGGACGGCGCATTGCAACAGATCGGAGTCCGCCTGTCTCCCATCAACTCCTTGATTGCCTATGAGGCGGGGCTGCGCTGGAAGCAGTACCGACGCAGAGGCGGGCCGCGCGGGCGGATCATCACGGACTTTCTGATCGGCGCCCACGCCACTGCGGAAGCCGACGTTTTTCTTACGCGGGATCGGGGATTCTTCTCCTCCTATTTCCCGGAGATCAAGAGACCTGATGCGCGGTGACTACCCCGCTTCGATCATTTCGTAGATTTCGACCATGTGGCCCGTGGGAGCGCGCAGCAGGATAGTCATCGAGCGGCCCGTGCGGGAAGGTCCGTAGGGCTTGACGATGTCGACGCCATGCTCCACGGCGCGGTCGTAAACGTCGCGAATATTCTTGCCCATGTGCACCAGCACTACGCCGCCGTAGGCCGTCCCTGAATCGGGAAGATCAAGCTTGGGAAAATCCGGGGTGTCCTCCACCATCAACAGGCCAATCATGGCCCCTTCCTTGGACGTGAAGATGGTGAAGTAGGTGGTCGAATCTTCGTTCCAACCCAGCGGATGGGCGAAGCCCGTGCGCGGTTCCGGATCGCCGGCGTAATCGAAGCCCATTACGTCCCTCCAGAACGTGATGGACGGCTCAAGGTCGGCCAGGCGGGCAAGCACCGCGGTGCGTATGAAGGTGGCGTAGCCCGGCTCGGGTTCGTGGCTGTCCGCCCTGGCGCCGGCGAACACCAGAACGCCGGCAAGCAATACAAGAAATCTGCGCATGGGTGTGCTCCCTGTCTTGGTATCGGCGACAGTATAGGCGGGCTGCTCCGGCGCGTGTACCTCTCCAAAAATTCCGCGCTAAACTAATCGCATTGCCAATCGAGGGGCGAAAATGATCCCGATCAGTCAGAGACACCGCGCCGGCCTTCAGTTTCTGGGGTCGCTGCAGCACTATTCGTCCAGCCACATTCGCGACCTTGCGCGGGAGCAGTTCGCCGCCAGCGAGAAGGGGCAGGAACTTCTGGAGGCCGAGGTCGCGCCGGAGCCGCGCGCCCAGTTGAAACGCGCGCGGCAAGCCCGCAAGGCGGCGCTGGAATGTCCGGCCTATCAGCACGAGAGGCTTTACCAGCGCTACGTGGCCGAAGAGAATTTCGTGCGGGCGATTCCGGCCGTGGAGGAAAAGCGCGAAGAGTGCATTGCAGTCCTGAGCCGCGAGCCCGAATACCGGGGCGGTTCGCTGGAACTCGACGACAGCGTTCCGATTCCGAAGTACTACGAAGGTGTGGAGTGGCACCTCGAACCCGGCGGCTGGGACGGCTACGACCTGGCCACCCCGATGTTCATGGCCGGCGTGGCCCCGTACGTGTTTTCTCGCGGCGGCTATGCGGCCGTGGAGGTGGACCAGGACATCCGCCGGCAGCGCGTGGACGTGGTGAGCCTGCTGCCGAAAGACCGTTACGATCGCATCTACGAGCCTGGATGCGGGGGCCTGGGAGCGCTGGCGGCCTGCAGCAAGGTGTACCCCGACGCCGAACTGACCGGCAGCGACATCTCGATTGCGCTGCTCAAGGGCGGGCACAAGGCTGCGCGCAGCATGGGCATACCGATCCACCTGAAGCAGCGCGACGCGCGGGATACGGGCGAGCCGGACGAGTCCTACGACGCCGTGCTGATGTACGCCCTCCTGCACGAAATGCCGGTGAAGGTGAGTATCGACACCATCCGGGAAGCCTTCAGGATCCTCAAGCCCGGCGGCGACATCGTGATCAACGACCCGCCGCCGTTCAGCCGCGTGGACGCGTTTCAGGCCGCGATCCTGGACTGGGAAAGCGAGTATCGCGGGGAACCCTTCTTCAGCGCCGCCTGCTCGATGGACTGGTCAACGGTGCTCGAAGAGGTCGGCTTCAAGGTGCTCGAGGCGCGCGCCCTGGATTCGCGAGGCTACCCCTGGGTCAACGTCGCGACCAAGCCTTGAGAGGTGACTAAACCGCCGACACGCCCGCTTACCGGCGACGAGAGTCTGGATCGCCTGCTGCGCATGAACACGGAGCTCCTCTCGGAGCTCTGGATCCTGCGCGACCGGGTGATGGTCCTTGAGCAAATCCTCGAGGAGAAGGGACTGCTGGATGCCAGGGCGATAGACGACTACGCGCCTTCACCGGAGTTCGGCGAAGTCCTGCAGGACGAGCGCGACCGGCTGGTGCGGCGCGTGGCCGGCGCGCCCTGGACCGAGGAATTCACCTGGCAGTCACTCGTCGAGCGCGGCGGGCGGTAGTTTTCGTCCGACCCAGGCGAAATACACGGCCGGAATCACCAGCAGTGTAAGCACCGTCGTCGAGACCATCCCGCCCAGCATGGGCAGCGCGATGCGGCGCATCACGTCCGCACCCAGACCGCTGGTCAGAAAGATCGGCGAAAGCCCCGCCAGCACCGTGATCACGGTCATCAGGATCGGCCGCAGGCGCAACGCGGAGCCGACGCTGATCGAAAGCGCCAGTTCCTCAAGGTTTGCGGGCCTGTCTTCGCGCACGTGGTTGTCGATGTACATCACCATGACGACCGCGGTCTCGGCCGCCACTCCTCCAAGCGCGATAAATCCGACCGCCACCGCCACGGACAGGTTGTAGCCGGCCATCCATACGGCCCACAGGCCGCCGATAAGTGCGAACGGGAGCGACAGCATGATCATGGCGGTGCGATCGAGGCGACCGAAGTGCAGCATGAGCAGCAGGAAGATCAGCCCGATCGCCGAGGGGATGGCGATATTGAGCCGCTCGCCCGCCGCCTGGATCTGCTCGTACTGCCCCGACCACTCGATCGCGTAGCCCGGCGGCAGGCTCACCGAGCGATCCACAAGGCTCCGGGCCTCGGCCACGTAGCCGCCCAGGTCGCGTCCCTCAATGTCCACGAACACCCAGCCGGTGAGGCGCGCGTTCTCCGAACGGATCATCGGCGGCCCTTCGGTGAAGGTCACACGGGCCAGTTCGGCGAGCGGTATGTGCGCCCCGGTGGGCGTCGGAACCAGGATGTTCTCGAGATCGGCGCTGGTCTCGCGAAACGGCCGGTCGTAGCGCAGCATGATGTCGTAGCGTTCTCGTCCTTCGACGCTCTCCGCCAGTTTCATGCCCCCGAGCGCGGTCTGGATCACCGACTGGAAAACGCCCATGTCGATATTGCGCCGCGCGAGTTCGGAGCGGTCCGGCAGGATTTCGAGGTAGTTGCCGCCCAGAACGCGGTCGGCCAGCGCCGTGCGCGTGCCGGGTACCGTGCCGACCACCGATTCCACTTCGCGGGCGAGACGCTCGAGTTCGCCCAGGTCGTCTCCGGTGATCTTCACGCCCACCGGCGTGCGCACGCCGGTGGAGACCATGTCCATGCGAATATTGATCGGGTAGCCCCAGGAATTGACCAGGCCCGGCATCTGCAGGCGGCTGTTCAGGTCTTCGACGAGACCCTCGGGAGTCATTCCTTCCCGCCATTCGGACTGCGGTTTCAGGCGTATCCAGGACTCGATCATCGTCAGCGGCGCCGGGTCGGTTGCCGTGTCCGCCCTGCCGGCCTTGCCGAACACGCTCGCTACCTCCGGCGCCGCGGCGATCACCCGGTTGGTCTGACCCAGCACTTCGCGGATCTTCGTTGACGACACGCCCGGCAGCGTGGTGGGCATGTAGAGCAGCTCGCCTTCGTACAGGGGCGGCATGAACTCCGATCCCAGGCGCGACAGCGGCACAACGGAACTGGCAATCAGAACGGCCGCAGCGGCCGCGGTGATCCATTTGAAGCGCAGGGCCATGCGCAGGCAGGGCGCGTACAGCCGGGCCGCGAATTCGCTGACGGGGTTGCGGGCTCGTATTCGCCCGCGCAGCAGGAGAACGATAAGCACCGGCACCAGCGTTACCGACAGCGCTGCGGCGAACGCCATCGCGTAGGTCTTGGTGAAGGCCAGCGGCGCGAACAGGCGGTAGCTCTCGCCGGTCAGGGCAAACACCGGAAGAAAGGAAACGGTAATGATGAGCAGGGAGAAGAAAATCCCCGGCCCCACCTCCTGTGCTGCCCGGATCACGGCACGCCGCCGTGCGCCGCGCCCCGAACCGGGGCGGATCTCCGAGATCCTGCGATTGGCGTTCTCCACCATGACGATGGAGGCGTCGACCATGGTCCCGATGGCGATCGCAATGCCTCCCAGCGACATGATGTTGGCGGTGATGCCCTGGGTGGACATGATCACGAACGCGCCCAGCACTCCGAGTGGCAGCGTGATCAACGCCACGAATGCCGAGCGGATGTGCAGCAGAAAGACGACGATCACCAGCGCGACCGCGATGCCCTCCTCGATCAGCTTGCGCGCCAGGTAGGACACCGCCCCCTCGATGAGTGGCGCGCGGTCGTAGGTCGTAACGATGCGGACGCCGTCCGGCAAACCGCGTTCCAGTTCGGTCAGCTTCGCCTTTACCCGGCCGATGACTTCCAGCGCATTCTCGCCGTCGCGCATGACCACGATGCCGGCGATCGTTTCACCGGCGCCGTTCAGCTCCACGATCCCGCGGCGCAGGGCAGGCCCTTCCACGATGCGGGAAACGTCGGCCAGCGTGACCGGCGTGCCGTCCTGCGCGTACACCACCACCTGTTCCAGGTCCAGGCGGTCCTCCACGTAGCCGGAGGAACGGATGACGAACTCGCGTTCGCCCTGCTCCAGAACCCGGCCGCCGACTTCGCTGGACGCCGCCTGCACGGCCTCGGAGATGCGCCGGATGGAAACGTCGTACGCGCGCAGTTTGTTGGGATCGATCAGCACCTGGTATTCGCGCACGAATCCGCCCACAGAGGCCACTTCCGCCACTCCGTCGACGCCCGCCAGTTCGAGCTTGAGGAACCAGTCCTGCAGCGAGCGCAACTGGGCCAGATCCCTGCGGCCGGTCTCGTCCACAAGCGCATACTGGTAAATCCAGCCCACGCCCGTGGCGTCCGGTCCTATCTGCGGCCGGGCGCCCGGCGGCAGTTCCGTGCTGAGGCGCGTCAGCGCCTCGACGACGCGCGAGCGCGCCCAGTACAGGTCCACGTCGTCTTCGAAAATCACGTAGACGAAGCTGGTGCCGAACATGGACGAGCCCCGCACGTCCTTGGTCCTGGGCAAGCCCAGCATGTTCGCCGAAAGCGGGTAGGTCACCAGGTCCTCCACGATCTGCGGGGACTGGCCCGGGAACTCCGTTCGAATGATGACCTGGGTGTCGGTGAGGTCCGGTATGGCGTCCAGCGGCGTCCTCTCAAGAGAAAGCCAGCCCGCCAGCGCAAGGCCCGCGGCCAGTGTCAGCACGATGACGGGATTGCCCGCCGACCAGGCGATCAGCCGGGCAATGGCCGAGTCCGACGGGTCCCGGCCGGCCAGTTCGTTTACGTGGAGATCCGCCATGCCGCTAGTGGCGGTGCCCGCCGCGAGCGTCGTCCGGCTGTGAATCGAGCTTCGCCAGTCCCTCGCGCAGATTGGCCTCGGAATCCAGCATGAACTGCCCGCTCACGACCACCCTTTCACCCGCGTTCAGGCCCGCGAGGATTTCAGTGCGTCCGCCCCCCGCCGCGCCGGTTCGCACCCGCCGGCCGGCAAACCGGCCTGCGCCCAGTGCGACGATCACGTGTTCGCCCCGGCTGTCGCGAAGCAGAGCCTCGGTCGGCACGGAAAGACGAGATACTCCGGCGCCCAGGCTGAATTGAATGTCCGCATAAGCGCCGGGGCGCAATGCTCCGGATAGGTTGTCCACCTCGATGCGAACGTCGGCGGTTCGCGTCCTGGGGTCGATCGTGGGATAGATGTAATCCACGGTCCCCTGCTCCGCCGCTTCCGGCGCGCTGGGAAAATCAAGCGAGACGGTCTGGCCGGCCGTAACCAGGGCCAGGTCGGCTTCCGGAATGGAGGCGATGACCCAGACTCCGGCGTACGACTGCAGCCGCATGATCGGAGTTCCCGGCTTGACGTAGTCGCCGTCCCGCACCGCAAGGTCGGCAACTGTCCCGGCGGCTTCCGCGTAGACGGGCAGGCGCTCGATCACCTCGCGGCTCTCGACCAGTTGATCGATTGCGGCAGCCTGCATGCCGTCGGAAATCAGCCGCTGCCGTCCGGAATCGATGCGCGTTCCGCGGCCCGCTTCAAGGGCTGCGAGAAAGTCCTTCTGCGCGGCGATCAAGGCGGGACTGTAAACGCGGTACAGGAGCTCGCCGCGCTCGACGTCGTCACCCTCGGCGCGCACGGCAAGGTCCTCGATCCAGCCTTCCAGCCGGGCAACCGAAACCGACTCCAGCCGTTCGTTGCTGACCACATTGCCGAAGGCCCGCACCGACTGATCGAAGTAGGCAGTCTCTACCGGGGCCGTGCGCACCCCCATGGTCTGGATCATCTCCGGGGACACCTGAACTATCGGTCCAGGGCCCGAACCGGATTGCGGCTCTATCGACACCGCGACCAGGTCCATGCCGCAAATGGGACAGGTGTGATCGGGATCGCCGGAAACGACGTGCGGGTGCATCGGGCAGGCGTATATCGGCTCCGTTGCGGCCGGCATCGGAGATGCGGCTGGCATCGGAGACGCGGCCGACTCCGGAGACGCGCCCTGGTGCGCTTCGGCGCCGGGCCCGTTTCCTCCGCAGGCGTTGATTGCCAGCAGCGTCAAAAGCGCAAGAGCGCCGCACAAGACTGTGGATTTGTTCATGGTGTCACCATCAGGGAATTGAGTCGGGCCACGGCGCTGTCCCGCCGGGCCTGTTCACGGGCGATCCGGGCCAGCAGGACCAGCTCGGCCAGTTCGCCGTCGATGATCGGGGAATAGTCGCCTGTTCCCGATTCGTACCTCGTGCGCTGCGCCGCCACCTGTTCGCGAATGGCCGGGACCTTGGCATTCAGTGCGCCCATGGCAGCCTCGGCGGCGCGGCGTGTCGCATCCAGGGCCGAATACCGTGCGGCGGCCCCTCTCGCGGCGGCCGTTCGGCGGCTTACGGCGCTCTCCCGCTGCGCCCTGGCCGCGCGCAGGGCGGGCGCCTGCGAGCGGTTGCCCCAAATCGGAACGCTGAAGGTCACGGCCGCCGATACCCAGTCGTCGCCGGGGAAGCGCACGTCCGTGCCGCCGGAATCGCGTTGCTGCCAGGTCAGCTGCACGCCCCAGTCGGGCTTCCAGGCCGCCTGCGCCCGCTCGACGCCGGCTTCGGCTACGGCAACTTCGGCCCCGGCCAGCCGAACCGCATGAAAGGCATCAGAATTTCCCGACCAGATCGTCGGTTCAATCGGCGGCAGGGGGACAGCGCCGACCCCGCCGACCAGGTCCGCAAGACGCGCGTCGACATCAGCATCCTCCGCCTGAAGATCGGCCAGCGAACGGGCGACTTCCGCCCGCTGCAGGTCGATCTCGGCCAGTCGGAAAAGCACGGGACGGCCCGCGGCAATCTCACCCTGAACAATCTGTTCCAGTTCTGTGTACAGCGAATCCTGGCGGTGCAGCAGCGCCAGCTCTTCTGCGATCCGTCGCCTGTCGAGAAGGGCGACCAGCAACTCCGAACGCATGTGCGCAAACTGCATGGCCTCCAGGGCCTCGTTGCGTACGGCGCCTCGCCTCGCCTGTGCCGAACGGGCTGCGCGCGCACTGCGATTGGGTATCTGCTGGCTTACGCCCAGCGCCTTGTTGGTGGGCAGGTAGGTGCGAAACGAGGGATCCAACAGGGGAAAGTTGTTGATTCCCACCGACACTACGGGATCGGGCCAGGCCACGGCAGCAAGCGCGTCCTCGCGATAGGCGCTGGACTCCAGGCGCAGGGCCTCAAGCGCGGGGTGTTCCTTCAGGCGCGCCTCAAGCTCGGGGAAACTCTGCCCGAGAACGGGCGGGGCGCCCAGCACGAGACCGAGCGAGCACGCAAGCAACGAAAACGGATTTTGACTTTTTTCAGCCATCTTGATCTCCCCTTGAGGGAAATGAGCGGGTACGGAAGCGCACCGGGCATCCGCCCGGTGCGAGCATTGCGCTCGATGGCTAGATCAGCAGGCGTTGCTTCAGAAGTACGGGTGTTTGAGCAACCCGTGGGGCCGCGGGAGGCGGTCCGATATTTCGAACCGTTTGCGGGCGAACGGAGACGGGCGCGTGGCCCGCAATCGCCGACGCCGGATCGAATTCCGGCGGATGACTGGATGCAATGGCCTTGAAGGCCGGGGACGCCGGTGCCGGCTCGTAGTCGTCGCAATCGGCGCACTGCGGGAATTCGCCGTGCTGCGATTCGCCATGCCTGTTCTCAGGGGATTCGGAACATAAGGGATCCCCGGCAACCGTTCCCCTTGCATGGGCCAGCAGGTCCTCCAGGCAATGGCAGGCCAGCGCCGGCCGCACCACCATAAGGGCGCCGGTCAGGGCAAGCAATATGCGTCGATGGGTCTTCATCCGTACGCCGATTATACGATTGCGCGGCGAAACCCTTGAGGTGCAACGCGTTTTGGCGCGAATCAGTGCCCCTGGGGTTGCGCCCTGCCGCGCCCCAGCAGCAACAGCAGCGCGGGTCCGAGCACAAGCAGGGCCATCGCCGGCAACAGCACCAGGATATACGAACCCTGACGGTCGAAGGTGAGCCCGAATATCACGGGGCTGGACGCGGTTATGAAAGCCTGACAGATCATGATCAGCGAGTACACGCGCCCATAGGATGCAAGGTCGAATTCGCGCGCAATCATGTACGGCAAGGCGGCGAATTTCGCGCCCGCGGACAGGCCCAGGCAGGCCGCCGCGCACACCACCGTCCACACGGGAAGCTCCGGCAGGGTGAGCAATCCACAGGCAGCCGCCCCAATGGCCAGGGCAACAAAAGCGAGGCCCGGCGCCCACACGTAATCGATCAGATATCCGCCGCCCACTCTTCCCACCATGAGGAACAGACCGATCAGGCCGAACAGCGCCGCCGCCTGCGGCCTCGCATAACCGGCGTCCTCGAGGATGGGGGCAAAACTGGCAATCATTCCCGAGAGGCCAAACGTCGCGCTGCAGAAAGCGATTGCCATGATCCAGAACGTACGGGACCGAACCGCCAGCCGGAATCCCGAGTCGGGCCTGGCCTGACCCGGCGCGGCCGGCGCCTCGTTCTCCTCCGACGGGCGCTCAGCCGGTTTGTGCGGAGCATCCTTCAAACCGAGGATCAGGACAGGAACCCCCACCACGAGAATGAGCGCAGAGACTCCGTAAAAGCCGGCGCGCCAGTTGAAGTACTCCATGAGGGTGGCGACATACGGCGGCAGGAACAGGGCCGCCAGTCCGCTTCCCGAAAGCAGTATGCCGAAGGCCATGCCCCTCTTGCGCTCGAACCATCCGGCCACGTACCGCGTCAGCGCGATGGAGGAGGCGCCCATGCCGAGGACGGTTGCGATCGACCAGGAGGCGTAGAAGCGCGGCAGCCAGTCGCTGCTCGTGCCGATGAGCGCCATGCCCAGGCCGTAGCCCACCGTGCCCCAGATCACCAGCGGCCGGGCGCCGTAGCGATCGCAAAGCCAGCCGACGAGCGGCGCCAGGCTCGCAGCTGTCATCGTGGAAACCGTAAAGCTCAGGGCCACCTCGGCGCGCGACCAGCCGAAGGCTTCCCCCAGGGGGATGGTAAGAACACCCACCAGGTAAACCGGCACGGTGCCGAAACTGAACACCTTGCCGACCAGGGCCGCGCCCAGCGGCCGCCAGCCGCGGCGAAACTCGCTCCAGGTACTGTCAGAGCTCATCGTCACGACATAAGCGGTCGGGAGTCTTCGCCGTGCAGGGTCCTGGCCTGTGCTAGTGCCCCGCGCCGGGACCGCGGCCTTTCTTCAGGAAAAGAAGCAATGCGGGGCCCAGCACCAGCAGAACCATGGACAGCAGCAACAGCGAGCGGTAGCTGCCGGTCTGATCGAAGGCGTAGCCGAAGATCGGGGGGCTGATGGCGGTGATGACCGCCACGCCCACGACCAGCAGTGAATACACGCGGCCGTAGGACTCGAGACCGAACTCCCGGGCAGCCAGGTAGGAAAGGGCGTCCCACTCCGCGCCGGCCGCCAGGCCCAGGCAGAAGGCGGCGACAACCACAAGCCACACCGGAAGCGCCGGCAGAATCAGCAGGCCGCAGGTGATCGCGCCGAAGGCCAGCGCCACGAAGGTCAGCCCGGGGGCCCACATCTTGTCCAGCAGATAGCCTACGCCCAGCCTTCCCACCATCACGAACAGACCGATCAGGCCGGTCAGCGCGCCGGCCTGTGCGGCACCGTAGCCGACGTCCCGGAGGATCGGATTGAAGCTGGAAATCAGTCCGGCAATGCCGAAAGTGGCGGCGCAGAATGCGATCGACATCAGCCAGAAGGCCCGGCTCTCGAAGGCCAGGCGAAAGCCGCGGGGTCGCTGGACGGGCGCGCCTCCGCCGGAGGCGTCGTCAGCCCCGGAAGCGTTGGCGGGCGCCGTCTTTTTCGGGGCGTCCTTCATTCCCGCCACCACCACCGGAACGCCGATCAGCAGGATCGCCGCCGACAATCCCAGGTAGCCCGCCCGCCAGTCGAAGTTCTCGATCAGGGAGGCCACGAACGGTGGCGCCGCGAATGCGGTAAGGCCGCTGCCCATCAGCATGATACCGAGAGCAAGACCCCGCTTGCGCTCGAACCAGCCCGCCACGAACCGGGTGAGCGCGATCGCCGATGCCCCTACCCCCAGCATGGTGGCCAGCGACCAGGAGGCGTAATAGCGCAGCAGCCAGTCGCTGCTGGTTGCGATGATCGCCATGCCGAGCCCGTAGCCCACCGTGCCCGCGATCACCAGCGGGCGGGAACCGAAGCGATCGCAGAGCCAGCCGACAAGCGGCGACAGGCTGGCCGAAGTGAAGGTGGCGACCGTGAAACTGAAAGTAACCTCGGCGCGCGACCAGCCGAAGGCCTCGCCCAGCGGAACCGTGAATACGCCCACCACGTAGATCGGAATGGTGCCGAAGCTGAACGCCTTTCCTATTACGGCGGATGCCAGCGGCTTCCAGCCTACGCGGAACTCATCCCAGGGACTGACCGAATTCATTGACGCAACATACGCGCTTCCCATCACGAAAAGCAAGCGAAGGCGAATGCCGCCGGCCCGGTCGCCCGTAGAATAGCGCCCTCACGCCCCGCCCTTATCCAGACCCACCCCACCTTGAATCAAACCGCCGTTTCCGCCGCGCCTTCCGTGCCGTTCCAACAACGGCTGACCTGGGGCATGGGTTCGCTGGGCACGATCACCTACCTGAACGTGTTCACGGCGCTGGCCATGTATTACCTGACCCTGGTCCTGAAGGTGGACCCGGCGCTGGCCGGCACCATGATCACCGCCGCGCGCCTGGTGGACGCCTTCAGCGACCCGCTCATGGGCTGGGTGACGGACCACACCCGCAGCCGCTGGGGCCGGCGCCGCCCGTACCTGCTCCTGGGCGCCGTGATCTGCGCCGCGTCGCTGCCGGCAGTGTTTTCCATTCACGGCATGTCCGACGCGGTACCGCCCTCTTCCGTTCTGGTCATGGCGGTGCTGATCGCCTATTCGCTCGGATTCACGATCTTCAACGTGCCGTATCTCACGATTCCCGTGGAGATGACCACCGACCGGATGCAGCGCCTGAGCCTGATGAGCTATCGCTCCG
Organism: Gammaproteobacteria bacterium; assembly: GCA_026707445.1. Lineage (GTDB taxonomy): Bacteria > Pseudomonadota > Gammaproteobacteria > Steroidobacterales > Foliamicaceae > Foliamicus. The sequence goes on along the minus strand of JAPOWV010000011.1, from coordinate 139,758 downwards.
TGTGCATGATGATCGGCGCGGCGCTGGGCGCCTCCATCGCCCCGGCCATGCTCGAGTTCCTGGGCGGCGACACCGACGCCGCGGCCTATCAGACCATGGGGCTCATCATCGGCGCCGTGGTGCTTGCTGCGATGCTCACCGCGTTTTTCGGCACCCACCGCGCCTGGTCCGCCCCCGTTACCGAGCAGCCCAAGCTGTCCATATGGAAACAGGCCGACACGCTGCTTCAGAACCGGCCCTTCCTGCTTCTCATCGGGGCCAAGTGCACGCAGTTCGTAGCCCTGGCCGTCACCGGCGGGACCGTAGTCTTCCTGTTCACCGTGGTGCTCAAGCAGCCCCTGACGCTGCTGCCCTACCTCGCCATTTCCACCAGCCTCACCCTCGTCGTGGCAATTCCGTTCTGGAAGAAGTGCGGCGAACACATCACCAAGCGCCGCGGCGTGCTGATCGGCGCCGGCGCGGAAGTGTTCGTAAGCTTCAGCTGGCTCCTGGTCAACGAAGACTGGAGCCGGGAGGCCATGATCCTGTTCCTCGTGGCCCGCGGCATCTTCTCGGGCTTCTTTGCCGGGGCAATCCTTCTGTATTCGCAAGCCATGTGGCTGGACACCATCGACTACGACCAGCAGCGCACCGGGCTGCGCCGGGAAGGCCTCTATACGTCGGTCTATGTGTTCGTCGAGAGGCTCGGCTATTCGACCGGGCCGCTGCTGCTGGGCCTCATTCTCAAGGCCTCCGGTTTCGACTCCCAGGTCGCGCCGGAAGAACAGCCGGCCAGCGCGGCGGCGGCTATCCTGTTCTGCATGGTAGCGATTCCGGCGCTGGCGCAAGTGTGCATGATGCTGTTCGTCTGGCTCTACAGATTGCCTGAAACCATCAAAGGAATTTCAAGGATATAAATGACTGGCCTGAATCCCGCAAATCTTGAAGTCAACGGTCGCCGTTACCGCTATCACGATATTTCCGCGCTGGGTGCGGACGAAGTGGCGAAGCTCCCCTACTGCCGCAAGATTCTGCTGGAGAACCTGCTTCGCAATGCGAATCCGGACGCTGCCGGGGCCGGCCTGCTCGCGGCCCTGCGCGGCGACAGCGAACTGGAGTTCCGTCCTGCCCGCGTGATCCTGCAGGACTTTACCGGCGTACCGGCGGTGGTGGACCTGGCCGCGATGCGCGACGCCATGCGGGCGCTGGGAGGAGATCCGGAGGCGATCAATCCCCTGGCCCCGGCTGAGCTGGTCGTGGACCACTCGGTCCAGGTCGATCACTACGCCAGCCCCGATGCGCTGGCCCGCAACAACGAACTGGAGTTCGAACGCAACCGCGAGCGCTATTCGTTTCTGCACTGGGGACAGCAGGCATTCCGCGAACTGAAGGTCGTTCCGCCCAACACCGGCATCGTCCACCAGGTCAACCTGGAACGGCTGGCGCGGGTGGTATTCAGGGCCGAACAGGACGGAGAAACGCAGGTTTTTCCGGACACGCTCGTCGGCACGGACTCGCACACGACCATGGTCAACGGACTCGGCGTGCTCGGCTGGGGCGTGGGCGGTATCGAGGCCGAGGCGGCTCTGCTCGGCCAGCCCATCACCATGCTGCCCCCGCCGGTATTGGGCGTGCGCCTGCACGGCAGCCTGCGCCCCGCCGCCACGGCCACGGACCTGGTTCTGACCGTAACCGAGGCGCTTCGCGAGAAAGGCGTCGTGGGTTGGTTCGTGGAATTCTTCGGTGAAGGCCTGAACGGTCTTCCCCTGGCGGATCGGGCGACTTTGGCCAATATGTCCCCGGAATTCGGAAGCACTTGTGCCATTTTTCCTGTAGATGGCGAGACAATACGCTATCTTGAGCTGACCGGACGCGACCGGCAGCAGGTCGCTTTGGTGGAATCCTACGCCCGGGCGCAGGGCCTGTGGCGCGACAGCGGCAGCCCCGAACCGGAGTTCGACGGCACGCTGGATATCGACCTGGATGCCGTCGTTCCATCCATCGCCGGCCCCCGGCGTCCACAGGACCGGATTCCGATCACGCAGAGCAAGCGGGCTTTCGCTTCGGCGCTGAAGGAGCGCGGCGCAGCTGCCGTTCCGTTCTCGGGCGACAAGCCCGGAGACGGCGCGGTGCTGATCGCAGCGATTACCAGCTGCACCAACACTTCGAACCCCACGGTGATGATGGCCGCGGGAATGCTGGCGCGGGCCGCTCGCGAGTGCGGGCTGCGTCCGCCCGACTGGGTCAAGACCAGCCTGGCCCCCGGTTCCAGGGTAGTCACGCGTTACCTGGAGTCGGCCGGCCTTCTGGACGACCTGTCGGCGCTCGGCTTCGAGATCGTGGGCTATGGATGCACGACCTGCATCGGCAATTCGGGCCCCTTGCGCGAGGACATCGCCCGCCATGTCGAGGAGTCCGGACTGGGCGGCTGCGGCGTGCTGTCGGGCAACCGCAACTTCGAGGGTCGAATTCATCCTCAGGTGTATTTCAACTACCTGGCTTCCCCTCCCCTGGTGGTGGCATGGGCGCTCGCCGGACGCATGGACGTGGACATCGAGAACGACCCGCTGGGCGAGGATTCGGACGGTAATTCCGTCTATCTGCGCGATATCTGGCCGGACGCCGCCGACGTGCAGGCGGAAGTGGCGCGGCACGTGCGCGCGGCGCAGTTCGAGGAGGGTTATGCCGGAGTTTTCGACGGCGACGAACGCTGGAACGCGCTGGACAGTCCGGCCAGCAGCCGGTATCCCTGGGACGAGGACTCGACCTACGTTCGCCGCCCGCCGTTCTTCGACGGCATGTCGACCGAGCCCGAAGAACCGCGGGGCGTGACCACCGCCCGTGTTCTGGCGCTGCTCGGCGACTCGGTTACCACCGACCATATCTCGCCTGCCGGGGCGATCCCGGCCCGTTCTCCTGCCGGTCAGTGGCTGAGCGATCAGGGCGTGGCGCCCCGCGAATTCAACTCGTACGGCTCGCGGCGCGGCAACCACGAGGTCATGCTGCGCGGCACCTTCGCGAACATCCGGCTGCGCAATCGCCTGGCGGGCGGCGTGGATGGCGGATGGACGCGGCTACAGCCCGACGGCGAGGTGATGAGCATCTACGACGCCGCCATGCGCTACCGCGAGCAGGAAACGCCGCTGGTGGTGCTGGCCGGCAAGGAATACGGTGCGGGCTCCTCGCGCGACTGGGCGGCGAAGGGCACGGCGCTGCTGGGCGTGCGCGCGGTGATCGCGACCAGCTTTGAGCGCATCCATCGCTCCAACCTGGTGGGCATGGGCGTGCATCCGCTGGAATTTCCCGAAGGAACGGATGCCGCAAGCCTGGAGCTGGACGGCAGCGAAACCTATGACATCTCGGCGCCGAACGGTTCGAACGTGACGGTGCGCGCCACCCGCGCCGACGGCTCCACGGTCGAATTCGCGGCGCGCTCGCGAATCGATACGCCCAAGGAGCACGAATATTTCCGGCATGGAGGCATCCTTCCCTACGTGTTGCGCCGCCTGGCGGCCTGAGCCCCACGCATGACGGGCCCACCCATTCTTGCGGTGAGGGAACTGGTCAAGAACTATGGCCAGGTACGGGCGGTTCGCGGCATTTCCTTCGACGTGCCGCGTAACTGCTGTTTCGGCCTTCTCGGGCCGAACGGCGCCGGCAAGACCACCACCGTGGAGATCATCGAAGGCGTAACGCCCGCCACATCCGGCGAGGTGCTGTACGAGGGCGAGAAAGCCGGAGCTGCATTTCGGCAGGATTCCGGAGTGCAGTTCCAGACGGCCGCACTTCAGGACTTCATCACGGTGCGCGAGACGCTGGAAATGTTCCACCGCCTGTACCGGCGCCGGGCCGACATCGACCAGGTGATCGCCGACTGCGCGTTGGAAAAGCTCCAGAAGCGCGACAACCGCAAGCTGTCGGGCGGACAGCGCCAGCGCCTGCTACTGGCGATCGCGCTGGTGAACGATCCGAAGATTCTCTTCCTGGACGAGCCGACCACCGGCATGGACCCGCAGGCCCGGCGCAATTTCTGGGAGCTGGTCGAGCGGATCCGCGCCCGCAAAAAGACCATCGTGCTGACCACGCACTACATGGAAGAGGCCCAGGCGCTGTGCGACGAGATCGTGATCATGAACGAGGGCGTGATCGTCACGCAGGGCGCGCCCGACACGCTCCTGAAGGCGCACTACAAGGAAATCATCCTGGAGCTGCCCGAAGCCGACCTTGAGGAACTGCCGGCGGAGTTTCCCTTTCACACCTACCGGCGCAACGGGCTGGTGGAAATACACACCGATGACGCCAACGAGGCCATCACCCGCCTGAGCCGCGCCGGAGCGCCGCTCGGCCGCCTGAATATCCGTCCCTTCCGCCTGGAGGATCTGTTCCTGGACCTCACGGGCAAGGAGCTCAGATCATGATCCAACGAATACTCGCAATACTGCACGCGCGCAACCTGGAGTTCCTGCGCGACAAGGCCACGCTCGGCTGGAACGTGGCGATGCCGCTGCTGCTCGTGGCGGGCATGGCCGCGATCTTCTCCGGCGGCGACCGCGCCTCGTACAAGGTGGCGCTGGTGCAGGCCGAACAGGAGATCAATACGGCCGCGCACCCCTACCTCGAGACCCGCTATTTCGACTTCATCGCCATGGATCAGGAGGAAGCGATCGAACGGGTCGCCAACCATCAGCTCGACCTGGCCCTGGACCTGAATGCCGGAACCTACTGGATCAACCCGGAATCGCCGGGCGGATACTTCGCCGAGCGCCTGCTTGAGGCCTCGTCGGAGGAAGGCGCGTGGCGGCGGCAGCCGGCCAGCGGTGATCCCATCACATACGTGGACTGGCTGATTCCGGGCATCCTCGGCATGAACATCATGTTCAGCTGCCTGTTCGGAGTCGGCTACGTGGTCGTGCGGTATCGCAAGAACGGCTTCCTGAAGCGCCTGAAGGCCACCCCGCTGCGGCCGGTGGAGTTCATGTCCGCGCAGATCCTTTCGCGCCTGCTGTTGGCAATCTTCGTCACGCTGCTGCTCTACGGCGCGACCCGGCTGCTGCTGGACATCCGCATGGAGGGCAGCGGGCTGGCGCTGTTCCTGGTCGCGGTGCTCGCATCGATCAGCCTGGTCGCGATCGGCCTGGCCATGGCGGCGCGCGTGACCAGCGAGGAACTGGCGGGCGGGCTGCTGAACCTGGTGACCTGGCCGATGATGCTGCTTTCCGGCGTCTGGTTCTCGCTGGCGGGCGCGCCGCAGTGGGTGCAGCAACTATCGAACATTTTCCCGCTGACTCACGCGCTCACGGCTGCGCGCGACATCATGCTCTACGGCGCGGGATTTGCCGATGTGCTGCCGCAACTGCTGATCCTGGCGGGCATAACGGCGGCCTTCCTTACGGTGGGCGCGGCCCTGTTCCGCTGGCGCGGAGCGTGAATGGGTTGATCGATATCGGTGCGAACCTCGCCGACGCGTCGTTCGATCCGGATCGGGATGAAGTGATCAAACGCGCCGAGGCCGCAGGCGTTCGGCACATGATCATCACTGGCGCCGGGCTCAGCGAATCCGAACAGGCGTTGGAGCTCGCGAGCGGGAGACCGAAGACCTTCCGCTGCACGGCAGGCATACACCCGCACCTGGCCACGCAATGGACGGATGCGCCGCAAGAAGCGCGCGAACGGCTCGGCCATGTGCTGGAAAGCGATCTGGCGGTGGCGGCCGGCGAGTGCGGACTGGACTACTTCCGAAACCTGTCGCCGCCGGAGGCGCAGCGCGCAGCGTTCGCGGGTCAGCTCAAGTTGGCAGAGGAGCACGGAAAGCCCCTGTTTCTCCATCAGCGCGAGGCTCACAAGGACTTCCTGGCGATTCTCAAGGATCACCGGACCGGGGATTTAGGTGGTGTGGCGCACTGCTTTACCGGCGGTCCAAAGGAACTCGAGAGTTACCTGGATTTAGGCTTGCACATCGGCATTACAGGTTGGATCTGTGATGAACGGCGCAACCAGGACCTCCTGAGTGCAGTTCCCAGGCTGCCACTCGACCGCGTAATGCTGGAAACCGACAGCCCTTACCTACTGCCCCGCCATCCTGATGCAAAGCCGGCAAAGAAGCGCCGAAACGAACCCGAGTTCCTCCCAGTCGTCGCGCGCACTCTCGCGCGGCATATAGGCGTGGACCCGGACGAACTCGCGGCGGCCGCGCTCCGCAACACCCAACGCCTGTTCCACTGGCCAAAGCCAGCCACAATCGATGAACAAGGAGAACGCAACCCGGTACTGGAGTAGATTCAGGATTCAACTTCCGAGGTAACATTATTCTGCCGACTATAGATATAAAGAGTATTTTTAGAGATATATAGCGGCTATGTAAGCATATTTCTGTTAATATGCTTACATGATTTACAAAATCACGATTTCTAATTTTGGTTCCATCCGGGATACGGTAGAACTGGATTTTAGAGTCCCGGGAACCACTCCCCATCTTCCGAATTTTCGTGGGAGATCCGACATCCCAGGACTACGAATACCTGCGGTGATTGCGATATTAGGGGCAAATGGAGCGGGGAAAACCACTGTCCTGAATGCAATTAACCACACGCTCCGCTTTGTCCTACATTCGCATAATCATGCTGCATCGGCGGTCCTTCATCCGTTTTTTTCCAAATCGGGCTTCATGCGTCCCACCCGTATTGAAGTCAGTTTTGCCGCCGCATACTTCCTGGACGATGACGATGACCGGGCCGCACTGTATCGCTACGAATTGGAATTGGCCAGAGATCCAGCCAATCCGTTGTCAACCTATGTTGACTACGAAGCGCTACTGGACTTTCCCAACGGACGGCAGAGACGCATCTTTGAAAGGAAGAGTAATGAACCGATCCATATTGTGCGTGAGGCAGGAATTAATAGTCGTGATCGGGCGGTACAGGCAACTCGCCCCGAAGTATCGCTGATTGCAACCCTAGCGGCCTCTTTTGTCCCGATGTTCGTTGCCATCCGCAACAACCTCTCGAGAATCTATTCTCCCCCTGAATCCTGGCGGCCCGATGAAGAGATGACAGCCAACAACTACACCGGGAACGCTACGCTAGTCTCGGCGGCTTCAAGACAGCTTCAACGAATAGACCTCGGCATTGAATCAATAGAGGTCGCAGAATTACCGGGAAACAGACGGGAGTTGGCATTTGTGCATCGCGGACTCGATGTGCCGCTGGTCATGGCTCAAGAATCCGCCGGCACACGCAACTTCCTCAGCCACTTTCCCTTCCTCAGTAATGCACTGGACGAAGGGCAGGTATTTCTCCTGGACGCACTCGATACCGAGTTCCACGCTGATCTGGCGGCTGAAGTGATCCACTGGTTCCAGTCGCAAGAAACGAACCCGCATGGAGCGCAATTGATATGCACATTACACAACTTGGCGGTGCTGGAGAATCTTGAGAAAGAAGAAGTGGTAATCGTCGAAAAGGACCGTGACGGTGTAACCACTGCCTACGGGCTTTGGCAGGTGAAGGGCTTGCGGCGAAGCGCAAATCTCTACCGGGAGTATCGCAGTGGAGACCTCGGAGGCGTGCCGGTAATCGGCTGAGACGGAACCAATGCCAGGGAAGGTAATACGCAAAAGACGACGAATCCTGATTGCTGGTGAAGGACAAGGGGAGCAAGCGCTGGTAGCGTTACTTCAAAAGCTGTGTGATCAAGGAAATAGAGATATCCATCTGCAATTCGTTAGCTCTGGCGGCGGTGACAGCCTTGTAGTGATTCGAGCTTGCGTTCGAACAAAGCACAGACAGGCTAGAACACGCAAACCTCCCAAGAATTGCATTGCTTTGCTGGACTATGATCGCCTGCACGCAGACAGGAGGGTGGGCAGAGATGCAATTGCAGAAGCACAGAGGCACCAAGTTCACACAGTATTTATTCGTCCAAATCTAGAAGGCTTGCTGCTGCGGCTGCATGTGAATCAGGAAACTCGAAAAGTGCCTGCGAGCATCGCGCATGGCGAATTGAGAAAGCTATGGCCCGAATACGAGAAGCCGGCGACCGCTATGGAACTGGAGGACAGGTTTGCGCTGAATGATCTCAAGCGCGTTGCTCAGAAAGATGACCAAGTTTCACAACTGCTGAATCTGATTGGACTTGAATAGCATTGAGAATCTGCTAACCACCTGCGGCCGCGATGGAGCTAGTGGCGCGTATGCAATTCAGGACTAGAATCAGCACAGCTCTGCAATAGGATTTCTCATGAGTGAAGAACTGGTCTTTTACACGAACCCCATGTCGCGCGGACAGATCGCGCGCTGGATGCTGGAGGAAGTCGGCGCCGAATACCGCACCGAGGTGCTGCAGTACGGCCCCGAAATGAAATCGGAGGACTTTCTGGCCGTCAATCCGATGGGCAAGGTGCCGACGATCCGGCATGGCGGCGTCGTGGTTACGGAGGCCGCCGCGATCTGCGCCTACCTGGCCGACGCGTTTCCCGAAGCCGGGCTGGCGCCCCCGCCCGGGGAGCGCGGGGCCTACTACCGGTGGATGTTCTTCGCCGCCGGGCCGCTTGAAGCGGCAACCATCAACCGCGCGCTCAAATTCGAAGTCCCTCCGGAACGCGAGTCCATGATCGGTTACGGAACCCTCGAGGCGGTCCTGAATACGCTCGAAGCCGCCGTCAGCGCAGGCGAATTCGTTGCAGGCCCGAACTTCAGCGCGGCCGACGTCTACGTAGGCTCGCACATTTTCTGGGGCCTCCAATTCAAGTCAATCGAGATGCGACCGGCCTTCGTGGACTACTGGTCGCGCCTGGAGAATCGCCCGGCCCGGCTGCGCGCCGCGTCACTCGACGAAGCGCTGATGCCGAAGACTAGCCCAGGAACGGAGTAAGCGCGGCAAGGTCGGGAGGGATTTCCTCGTGGCTGGAATGCCGCGAGAGCAGTTCCTCGAGTTGCGGGGGCGGCGCCACCGTAGTCCCGATCAGTGGTTCGACCACGGTTTCGAACTTGGCGGGGTGGGCGGTGGCGGCGATGACCCAGTCGCCGGCGGACGCGCCCGCATCGGCGAGCAGCCCGCGGCAGGCGTCCACGCCGGCGGCGGTGTGAGGGCATAGCACCGCGTCGGAATCCGAGTATTCCCGGCGGATCCGGCGGCGAATCCGCCCATCGTCGACGCTCGCGGCGCTGACGGCGGCCCGGATCCGGTCGACGTCGCCATCGAACTGGTGGCGCAGCCGTTCCATGTTGCTGGGATCGCCCACGTCCATTGCGTTGGCCAGCGTGCCGATACTTTCGCGGCCGCGGTATTCGCCGCTGGAAAGATAGTCTCCTATCGTGCGGTTGGCGTTGGTCGTCAGCAGGATGCGTCCGATACCCGCGCCCATCTCGCGCGCCCACAAGCAGGCCACCCCGTTGCCGAGGTTGCCGGTGGGAACAACGAAATGGGTCCCTTCAGGCGACTTGAGCGCGGCCCAGGCGTGGTAGGCGCTTTGCGGCAGCAGCCTGCCGAGGTTGATGCTGTTCGCCGAGCCCAGCCGCACCCTTTTTCGCAGCCGGGCGTCGGCGAAAGCCTGCTTCGCCAGGCGCTGGCAATCGTCGAACACCCCGTGCACGGCGAGCGCTTGCACGTTGTCGTCCCAGCAGCCGAGGTGGTGCTCCTGGCGGGGTGATATCCGGCCCTTGGGAAACAGCACGACCACGCGAATCTTCTCGCGGCCCGAGAACGCCGAAGCGACGGCCGCGCCGGTATCGCCCGATGTGGCGACGAGGATGGTAAGCACCGGCGAGGACGCGGGCTCTTCGGCCAGGATGCGCTCCAGGCAGGCCGCCAGGAACCGCGCGCCGTAGTCCTTGAACGCCGCGGTGGGGCCGTGAAACAGCTCCAGCAATCGCAGGCACGCGCCGTTCCCGGCGGGCGACAAATCGGCCAGGGGCAGCGGATAGTCGAACGCGTTGCGGCAGATGTCAGGCAGGGCGCCGGCCAGGGACGAACCCGCGAAGTATGGGGCCAGCATGCGTTCGGCCAATTCCGCCGGCGTGGCGGAGTCCGCCAGCTCCTCACGCTCGAACGCCGCCAGGCGCTCGGGAACGTACAGGCCGCCATCCGGCGCGGTGCCGGTCTGCAGCACCGCTTCCAGCCCGGCGGGACCACCGCCACGGGTGCTGTGAAACGCAACCATCGTAAGTCCCGCTAACGTGGCGCGCCCAGCATCCGCGCCAGGCGCAGCAGGTCCGCAAAAATGCCCCCGGCGGTCACCTCCGGCCCCGCTCCCGGACCCTGGACAACAAGCGGGCTGTCGCTGTAGCGGGCGGTGCGGAACAGGAACATGTTGCTGGTGAGATCCAGCCGGGCAAAGAGATGGTCCTCGGGCAGCGACTCCAGCCGCACGGAGGCCCGGCCTTCGCTGTTCAGTCTGCCGACGTAACGAAGAACGCAGCCTTCCTCTTCAGCCTTCTCCAGACGCCGGCGCATGTCGCCGTCGTAGCGCCCCAGGCCGTCGAGAAACTCCTCCACCGTGGCTTCCGACAGCTCCTCGGGTGCCAGGCTCTCCACTTCGACATCGGCCAGGTCCATGCGCAGCTTCAGCTCGCGCGCCAGGATCAGCAACTTGCGGGCCACGTCCATGCCGCTCAGGTCCTCTCTCGGGTCCGGCTCGGTATAGCCGGCGTCGCGGGCCTGGCGCACGACCTTCGAGAAATCGGAGTCCGCGTCCAGCGCGTTGAACAGATAGGCCAAAGTGCCGGAAAAAATGCCCTCCACGCTGAGCACCTCGTCGCCGGTGGCGATCAGGTCGCGCAGGGTCTCGATGACCGGCAGCCCGGCGCCCACGTTGGTCTCGTACAACAGGTGCACGCCGTTGGCCCGGCGCAGTTCGTGCAGGCGCTCGTAGGCCTCGTGCGGCGCGCTCTGCGCCCGCTTGTTGGGCGTCACGACGTGGATCCCGGCGCGGAAGAAATCGGCGTAGCCGTCGCTGATCGTTTCGCTGGCCGTGCAGTCCACGATCGCCGCGTGCGGCAGGTGGTCGGGGTTCACATGCGCGCTGAAACGCTCAAGGTCCATGGCTTCGCCTTCATCTTCCAGCACCCCGCGCCAGTTGCCGAGATCGAGGCTGCGCGAGGCCAGGTGCATGCGGCGCGAATTGGCGATCGCCCGCACCCGGAAATCCAGGTTGAAGTTTTCGCGGAGCGAGTCCGCGGCCCGGGCCATCTGGTCCAGCAGTTCGGCGCCGACGTTGCCCACGCCGATCACGCCCAGCGAAAGCGTGGTATGCGAAAGGTAGAAACCGCCATGCGCGGCGCGCAACGCCCTGGTCGCGCTGTCGCCGGTCACCACTGCGGAAATATTGCGTTCCGACGATCCCTGGGAAATCGCGATGACGTTGACTCCGGCGCGTCCCAGCACGCTGAAGAACCGGCCGGCCACCCCGGGGATGCCCACCATGCCGTCGCCCACCAGCGCCAGCACGTTCACTCCATCGTCCCGCGTCACCCGGCTGACCTGCCCCAGGCCCATTTCCTGGGCGAAGGCGTCGCGCGTCACTCTTTCGGCCCGTTCCGCATGCGCCTCCGGAACCGCGAAGGTTATCGAATGCTCCGAACTGGCCTGGGTAATCAGCAGCACCGAAACCTGCGCCTTGCTCAGCCAATTGAACAACCGGTCGGCGGTCCCGGGCACGCCGATCATCCCCGAGCCTTCCAGGCTCAGCATCGTGACGTTCTCGATCATCGTGATGCCCTTTACGGGCTCGTTCCGGTCGCCTTCGGCGGAAATCAGGGACCCTCGCAGCTCCGGCTTAAAGCTCGAGCGAATCCACACCGGAATCTTCTTGCTGATTACCGGGCCCATCGTTTGCGGATGAATCACCCGCGCGCCGAAATAGGCCAGCTCCATCGCCTCGTTGTAGGACAGTTCGCGGATCACGTGCGCCTCGGGAACGCGCGCGGGATCGGCGCTCATCACGCCCTCCACGTCGGTCCAGATGGTGAGCGACTCCGCGTCCAGCAGCGCGCTGAATATCGACGCCGAGAAATCGCTTCCGTTGCGGCCCAGCGTCATCTGCAATCCGCGCCCGTCGCGGGCGATATAGCCGGTGATCACGCGCACCGGCGTGGGATCGTTTTCAAGCAGACGCTTCAGGTGCTTGCCCGAAGCTTCCCAGTCCACCACCACTCCCAGTTCGCCCGGCTCGACGCGCAGGACATCGCGGGCATCCAGCCACCCGGCCTTGCGGCCGTCGCCGGCCCCGCGCTCGCTGATCAGGGCCGCCAGCAGGCGTGCCGACCAGAGCTCGCCGCATCCGGACACCAGGGCTTCCATTCGCGGTCCCGCCGACCGGATCAGCACGGCGGAATGAAGAATATCCGCCACATCGCGGCACTCTCCGGCCTGCGCATCCAGCAGCGCGGCGCGGCGTTCCGGGTCCGAAATCAGTTCTTCCGAGACCGCGGAATACCGTTCCTGCAGGGCATCGAGGTCGTCCTGCCACTTATCGTCGCCCGAAACCGCGCGATCCAGCAGCGCGAACAGCGCGTTGGTCACGCCCTGCATGGCCGACACCACGACGGCCACCCGCGGCGAGGAATCGCCCAACACGATTCCCGCCGCGCGCTCGAAACCGCGTGCGTCAGCCAGGCTGCTGCCGCCGAATTTATGTACTGTCCAGGTCATGGGTATGGATAAGGAAATGCGCTTCCCCCGAGCGCACGATTGCGGTCAAGCGGGCAATTATTGCAGTAGAAACAGCGACAGGCCAGGCCAGAACGAGACCGTGACCAGTGCAATCAGCATCAATGCAAGGAACGGCAGCACCGCCCGGCATATCTCGCCGAACGACTCGTTGAACGCGGTCATGGCAACAATGATGTTCAGGCCCATGGGCGGGGTCAGGTAGCCCATCTCCAGGTTCACGACCATGACCACGCCGAAATGCACCGCGTCCATGCCCTGGGCGACGGCAATGGGCTGCAGCAGCGGCGAGAGTATAAGGATGGCCGATCCGATGTCCATGAAGCATCCGACCAGAAGCAGGAAGGCGTTCATCAGGAGGATGAAACCGGGAAGCGATTCAATACGCGTCGTGAGCCATTCCACAGCCATGTCCGGAACCTGCTCGTAAGTCAGGAAGACGTTGAGCGCCAGCGCCATCATCAGGACCGGAAACAGCGAACCCATAAGGCGCGTGGTGGTGGTAAAGACGTCGACGACTTCCTTGAAACGCATCTCGCGGTGAATCACGATTTCCACGAAGAAGCCGTAAACCACGGCGATGGAAGCGGACTCCGTCGCAGTAAAAAAGCCGCTGTAGATGCCCCCCAGAATGATCACTGGCATCAGCAGTGACCAGATCCCCTCCTTGAGCGCAGCCGCGATTTCGGGAAAGCGCCATCCGCCCAGCCGGAAGCTCCAGTTGCGGGCAACTGCGTAGGCGCTCATGAAGCCGGTCAATAACAGGGCGGGCCCGATGCCGGCAATGAACAACTCGGAAATCGAAGTCTGTGTCATGACGCCGTACAGAATGAGCGGAATGCTGGGCGGCACGACGATGCCGAGTGTGCCGGCGGCGCACAGGGCGCCCAGGGCAAAGCGTTTGCTGTAGCCGGCTTCCAGCAAAGCCGGATACATCACCGCGCCTATGGCCAGCAGGGCCACGGTCCCCGAACCGGTCACGGCGGCAAACATGGCGCATGACAGGACCGTGGCGATCGCAAGGCCGCCGGGTATCGGCGCCGAAAGCGCCCGCGCCAGGCGGATCAATCGGCTTGCGATGGCGCCCCGGGCCATGACCGCGCCCGCCAGCAGGTACATCGGGATCGACAGCAGCACATCGCGGTTGAGACCGTCCCAGCCGTCGTTGATGATGTTCTGGATCTGCCCGTCGCCCCAGAACCAGTAGGCCAGCCCGGCGGCGACTCCCAGCACGACGAGCAGATTCTGCCTGAGCGCCAGCAGCGCCAGCGCCGCGGCGGCGATGCTCAGCGCGCCGATCACGTTTTCAGCTCCGTTTGCGAGTCGGCCAGCGCGCCGCGCTCAGGCGGCTTGAGGTCCGGCCATGTTGCGTACAGCGCGTGGCGCAACGTCGCGAGCACGAAGACCAGCGGAATCACGCCCTGAATCGGCCAAACGATGATGCGCAGGACAACCGAACGCACATCCAGCAGGTAGGTCTCCCGCACGAGGTCGAACGCGACCACGGCGAACACCAGGCAGAAAAGCGTCATCAGGACTTCGCTGAAGTGATCGAGAAACGGCCCCCAGGACTTCGGAAGCCAACCGTCGGCGAACCGGGGCCTCAAATGCGAGTTGGCGGCGGAGGCCAGCCCGATGCCGAACATCACCTTGATGATGTTGGCGTAGACGCCGATCTGCCGCGCCCAGTACAAGCCGGATCCGCTGATCATGCGGATCACCACGTCGCTGAAGATCACCACCACGAGCAGCGCGAAAGCGGTGATCGCAATGGCCCGCTCCACCTCGTACAGGACGGACAGCATGCGCCGTGCCTTGTCCTTCACCGCCGATCCCTCCCGCTCACCATTGACACGCAGATCACTGATTCAGGTCCCGGGCGATCCGCAGTCCCACCCGTGCGCTGCGAAGAAAAAAGGGCGCCCAGTCGCGCTTCGCGGATCTGACGTACCAGGCCTTGGCCTGCCAGGCGCCCCCGCGTATCAGCCGTTCGCTGCAATCCTCAGTCACGGATTCCCCTGCGACCGGGGCCGCGTACATGCAGCCATCCACCCATTCCCAGACATTTCCGAGCATGTCGTGAGCCCCATAGCTGTTGGCCGGAAACCTCCCGACAGGCGCGGTGAGCGGGTACCCGTCCCGGCAGGGAAAGAAATGGCTATCCGGTGGGGTGGCATCGACTCTCAGAAAGTCGGCGGCATCCAGATCCATGACGTTGGCATGGACACAGGCGTCTTCCCGTTCCGGCCCGTTTGCGCGTTCCCAGGGCCGGGCGCCTTGCGAGCGATCACGGGCAACGTATTCCCATTCGTCGTCGCGCAGCAATCGATAGCGCTCACCAGTCCTGGCGCTGAGCCACTCTGCATAGGCCTGGGCGTCGGTAAAACTTATACATACGACGGGATGATCCGGACCTTGCTTGAAGCCCGGATCCGACCAGGTCCAAACCATATCGCGGGCGCCCCACTGATTCGCCGCGAAGTCCCAGGTGATGCATTGCCACTCCGGGTAATACCCCTCTTCGGCGACAAAATCTGCAAACTGGGCGCGCGTTACCTCGGTCACCGAAACCGCAAAGACTTTATCGACGCTCACCGGCTCCTGCGGCGTCTCGTTACGCGCATCGCGCTCGGGCGTCCCTTCCGCGATGGCCTCGCCCGGCGGCGATCCCTTGACATATCGGCCGGGCGGAATAACGACCATTTGCGGGCAAACGGGGCAATCCCGGAATACCGCACCGGGCGTGTATTGGTCGGACCGGGCATGCGCGGCGGGAAGCGCGACCACCACGACCGCCAGCACAATCGGTGCGAGTTTCAGACCCAAACCGGAAAGAGTAGTCAGCGACCGCGAATGGCTCGGGTCTCCTCGCGTTCCGGCTCCGCTACCCGGCGCAGGTGAAACTCGAATGTGTCTTCCTTGCGCCCGGCGAAATGGGGCACGCGGTACAGGGCGGACATGCCTTCCAGTATGCGGGAAATCCGTATCGGCCCCACGTCCATGGTCTGGAACCCCAGGTCCTCGGCCAGGCCCATCACCCAGTGCTTGGACGCTTCATCGTTGCCCGCCACCAGCACGGTGACGGGGCCCATCGCGCGCGCCGGGTCGAGAACGATGTGAAACCCAACGGTATTGAACGCCTTGACTACCCGCGCATCCGGCGCCGCGGCCTGCACCATCTCACCCGAAGACTCGCCGCCGACGTACTGCGGTAATCCTTCCGGCCCTTCCTGCACGGCATTGCCCGCATCGATCACGAGCTTTCCGGCCAGATGAGGACGCAGCCGTTCAACCACGTCCAGGGCGGCGGTATGGGGAACCGCCAGGAATACGATCTCGCCTTGCGCGGCAGCTTCCTCCTGAGTCGCCGCGCTGGCCTGCCCCGACGTGCGATCCAGCAGTTTCCGGATGCGTTCCTCCCCGGGAGCGCGCGAACCGTAAACGATGGTGTGGCCCAGCTCCGCCATCCGTGGCCCGATTGATCCGCCCATCATGCCGGTGCCGATAACGGCAATGGTCTCGGCTTGAGTGGGAGTAGCGGCTGCCATCAGCGCAATCAGGGCAGCGGGGAGAGTCAGCTTCTTCATTACGAACCTCGCGCAATCCAATCCAGTCTCCGATTCGATTCCCGGCCCGTGCGGACCGGTCTCGAAGGTGCGCCATCTTAACCCCTGCGAAACCAGGCGGGCGGCGCCGGATGGGTACAATGCCCTCTTTTTCCTGCGAGGGAGATTTCCTGATGTCAAACACCATGCGCGCCATCGTTGCCGAAGCGCCCGGCGGCCCCGAATCCCTGCAAATGCAGGAACTGCCCATTCCCTCTCCGGGCGAGGGCCAGGTGCGGATCCAGGTCGCCTACGCCCCGCTCAACCCGCTGGACACGCACGCGCGGGCCGACCGCATCAAGTGGATGCATCCCGGCTTTCCGTTCGTGCCCGGGTACGAATACTCGGGAAGAGTGGTCGAGACCGGCGATGGAGTGGACTCGGCGCTCAACGGCAAGCGCGTGGCCGCCAATGGACAATGGAACGGCAACGGCGAATTCGCCATTGCCCGCGCGGCCGGCCTGGTGCCCATTCCGGACCGCTTCGACTACCAGTTGGGATCGACCTTCTCGACCTGCGCGCCCACGTCGTGGCACCTCGTGCACTCCGCCGGAAGGGTCCAGCCGGGCCAGACGGTGGTCCTGCATTCCGCGGCCGGCGCGGTCGGCATCATGACGACCCAGATCGCCAAGGACGCCGGGGCCACGGTGATCGGACTGGTCGGCGGCGAGAAGAAGGCCGAATGGGCCAGCCAGTTCGGCGCCGACCACATGCTCGACTACCGCTCCGAGGAATGGCCGGCGCAGGTCAAGGAACTGACCGGCGGACGCGGCGCAGACGTGATTGTCGACGGCGTTCAGGGGCCCAATGCGCCGCTCAACTACGACGCCTGCGCGCCCCTGGGCAACGTGATCTACATCGGCGCGATGGGCGGCATGGCTCCGCCGGCCGATATTTCCCTGATCATCGGCAAGAGCATCAGCGTTACCGGCTTCGTGCAGTTCTTCCACCAGGCCCGCACCCGCCAGGCGGAAGACGCCGAGATCGAGGAAAAGCTGGCCTCCGGCCAATGGCGCATTCCGATTGAGCGGGTCGCCAGCCTGGACGAAACGCCCGCCATGCACGCGGCCTTCGAGAACCGCGAACTGTTCGGCCGCACCCTGATCGAGGTGGGCGGAGAGGACGTCTGATACTCGCCCGCCGAGTTACTGCCACTCTGTTGGCCGCGCTCCTTGCGGCGGCCTGCGGAGGCGAGGCCGACCGTCTGGAGGACGACGGCAGGCTGGTGGTGGTGATCGGTGCTTCCGGCGCCATCGACACGCCCTGGCATGACGGCTGGCGGCGTTTTGAGCGCCGCGTCTACGAGGCTGCGTACCCGGGACTGGAGTTGCAGATGTCCGTCAATGGGCAACTCGGAACGGAGGAGACCATTCTGGCGCAGGCGCGGCGCGGACGGATTCAATATGCGGGAACGTCGCTGCACGGGATGTCCAGCGTCATTCCCGAACTCAGCGTGATTCTCTCGCCGTACCTCTTCGAGAGCTATGAAGAGGTGGATTTCGTTACGGACAAATACCTGACGCCCGTATTCACCGAAATGCTGGCCGAACGCGGGATCACCTTCATTCAGTGGAGCGAGGTGGGATGGAACCACATCTACTGCCGCGAGCCCCGGGTCGAACCCGACGAATTCCGGGGAGTCAAGATGCGCGCGTCCACGGCCATCGCGCCACAGGTGTTCACCGGCGCGATCGATGCCGACAACATCCCCCTGCCGTTCGACGAGACCCTGCCCGCCCTGCAGACCGGCCTGATCGAGTGCGGCCAGAGTGGCGCTGGCCAGTACCTGCTTTCGGGAATCGCCGAGGAAGCTCCGCATTACACCCGGACCTTCCACGCCTACGACTCCGGCGTGCAGTTCGCCAACTCGCAATGGTGGGAATCGTTGCCGGAAGAAGTGCGCCAGGTGCTGCTGAATGCCCTGGACGGGCAACAGGAGAATCGTGACATTGTGCGCGAGGTCATCGCGGGCCAGGAGCGCGAATGGCAGGAAGCCGGCCGGGTGACGTTTTATGAGTTGAGCGACGAACAAAGAACCCGGTGGCGGGAAGCGGCGGAAGGATCGCACCAGAGGCTGATCCGGCGCATCGGTGGCCGCGCGCAGGAGATTTACGACCTGATTCTGGTCGGCAAGGCGGATTTTGCGGCCCGCGACGAGGATACGGCATGAGCATTAGTGATGAGGTGATGGCCCTCGACATTCCGCCGCTTGCGCGCGAGGATCTGGCCGACGACCTGCGCGATTATTTCGCGCTGTGCGAGGAAAAGCTGGGATTCGTGCCCAACGTGCTGACCGCCCACTCCTTCAGCAGCGAGAAGCTCCGCGTCTTTCGCGAGTTCTACGACGAACTGATGCTGGCCGACTCCGGCCTCAGCAAACTGGAGCGCGAGATGATCGCCGTGGTCGTGTCCTCGGCCAATCATTGCCTGTATTGCCTGGTCGCCCACGGCGCCGCGGTGCGCAAGCTTTCCGGCGACCCGCTGCTGGGCGAAGTGCTGGTGATGAACTACCGCGAGGCGGAGATCACGCCGCGCCAGAGAGCCATGCTGGACTTCGCCTGGAAGGCCACGGCCAGCCCGAAGGAAACCGGCGCGGAGGACCGGGCGCGGCTGCGTGAGGCCGGTTTCAGCGAACAAGACATCTGGGACATCGCCAATGTCACCGGCTTTTTCAATTTCAGCAACCGGGTGGCGATGGCCACCGGCATGACCCCCAACCCCGAATATCACAACATGGCGCGCGAACCCGCAGAGGGCGGGCAGTAGCCGCCGGGAGGATTCCACCCATGAAACTGAGATTGCTGGGCTCAAGCAGCCTGCGCGTTTCCGAACTGTGCCTTGGCGCCATGACCTTCGGCGGGACGGCCCACCTGTACGCCGAGGAAGAGGATTGCCGCGCGGTATACGACGCCTACCTCTCCGCCGGCGGAAACTTCATCGACACGGCCGACATGTACGGCATGGGGGCCAGCGAGAGCATGCTGGGCCGCTTCATGGGCGAGGACCGCGGGCGGATCATCCTGGCCAGCAAGTATTCGATGAACACCGACCCCGACGACCCCAACGCCGGCGGCAACCACCGCGCCAACCTGGTCCGCTCGCTGGAAGGCAGCCTCAAGCGGCTCAAGACCGATTACCTGGACCTCTACTGGGTGCATGCCGCCGACGGGCTGACCCCGCCAATCGAGGTCATGCGGGCGCTGGACGACCAGGTGCGGCTCGGCAAGATCCTGCACGTCGGCATTTCGAACGCGCCGGTCTGGTGGGTCGCGGCGATGAACGCGGCGGCCGCGGAGCGCGGCTGGACGCAATTCACCGCTTTCCAGCTTCAGTACAACCTGGCCGAACGCACGATCGAGAACGCGTTCTTCCCGCTGGCGAAGTTTCAGGACATGGCGATTACGGCCTGGAGCCCGCTGCTGTTCGGTGCGCTCACGGGCAAGTACACCGTCGCGAAGGACGGCTCGGTCGAAGGCGAAGGACGCCTGGGCGGGCCCATGGGCGGTCGCATGCTGACCCCGCACAATTTGAAGGTCGCGCAAGGCCTGCAGAAGGTGGCGGACCGCCTGGGGGCCGCACCCGCAACCGTCGCGCTGGCCTGGCTGCTGCACCGACCGGCGCCGGTCATCCCGATCGTCGGCGCCCGCAACCTCAAGCAGATGGAACAGAACCTGGCCTGCGTGGGGCTGGAGCTG
Source organism: Gammaproteobacteria bacterium (assembly GCA_026707445.1). Lineage (GTDB taxonomy): Bacteria > Pseudomonadota > Gammaproteobacteria > Steroidobacterales > Foliamicaceae > Foliamicus. Next base: position 119,816 of record JAPOWV010000011.1, on the reverse strand, counting down.
GACGCGGACACGCTGGCCGAACTGGACGCGCTCTCGCCGCCCGCGCCGACCTTCCCGGAATCGCTGCTGGCGATGCCGCCGTTGCGGACCATGGTTCACGGCTCGGCGCTGGTCGACCGCCTCGTTCCCTGGGACACGGACTGAGCGCCCGCACCGTCAGAGCACTGCCTACACGGTGATTTCGCAGCGCATACGCGTTTGCTGGGGAACCGGCGCGCTGGGCGTGGCCCTGCTGATGAACGCGATCGGCGTTCTGGCGCTCTTCTACATGGTCAGCGTGCTCGGAATCGAACCGGGCCTTGCCGGCACGCTGGTGTTCCTGACCAAGCTGCTGGACGTGGTCAGCGACCCGATTGTCGGAGGCTGGAGCGACCGCATCAAGTCGCCGGCCGGCCGGCGGAGGCCGTTTCTGCTGGCCGGCGCCTTCGTGTCGGCCTGCGCATTCGCGCTGATCTTCACCACGCCGGTCTTCGAGACGCAATGGCTGACCGCGGCTTACGTCTTCCTGGCGCTGGCGACCTATACCGTCGGCTACACCCTCTTCAACGTTCCGTACATGGCCATGCCCGCCGAAATGACCGACAGCTATCACGAGCGCTCGGCGATTCACGGCTACCGCATGGTGTTCATCGCCACCGGCGTGTTCCTGGCGACCTCCATTTCGCCGCTGATTCTCGACCGGCTCGGGCGCGAGAACTGGAACGCCTACGCGGTCATAGGAGCGGGGGGCGGCGCCGTGATCCTGATATCCATGCTGACCACTTATTTCGGCACGGCCCGCGCCCGCTTCACCGACGCCGGCGTCGAGCGCATCAACGTCTTCCGGCAATTCAGTCCCATCCTCGCCAACCCGCATTTCCTGCGGCTGATTGCGGTCAAGGCCGCACAGCTCCTGGGCATCGCCGCGTCCCAGGCGACCATCGTTTTCTTCGTCGTGCATTACCTGAGGCTGCCGCTGACGGTTCTGTTCTTCTACGGCGTCGTGGTCACGATCGTCTCGACGCTGGGCACGCCGCTGCTGGTGGCGTTATCCAAGCGCATCGGCAAGCGCGAGACCTATCTTCTGGCGGCCTTCTGCTACCTGGCCGGGGTGTCGAGCTGGATGCTGGCCGGTCCGGGCGAACCGCTGCCCTATATCCTCGCGCGGGGCGCGATTATCGCGATTGCGGCCAGCGGCAACATCGTCATGGCCATGTCCATGCTCACCGACACGATCGAATACGACGCCCGCAGGACCGGAGTCCGGCGCGAAGGGGTTTACACTGCCGTGTACAGCTTTGTGGAGAAGTTCACGTTCGCCATGGGACCGCTGATCGTGGGTTGGGCCATGCAGATTGCCGGTTTTGACCGCAGCCTGTCGGACGAAGCCCTGCAAACCCCGGAAGTGGGCCGGGCCCTGCTGCTCGGCATGTCCTACATGCCCACCTTCGTGGGCTGCGTGGCGATCCTGCTGCTGACCCGCTATCGTCTGACCGACAAGGATCTGATGAAACTGAGGATCGCGTCATCATGAACGACACCCTGCAACCGAATCTCCGCCAGCGTGGACGCGCCTCCGTCGACTTCCTGGCCCACGTCTTTTACGGCACGACCGGGGTGCGCCAGGGCGTCCAGGAGGAACTGAATGCCCGTTTCGGCGACGGGGCATCCCTGCCCGACGATCTCGATGAGCGCCACGAAGCCGTCACCGGCGTCCTGTCCGGGGAGTCCGGCTACCGGGTCCAGCAAACGATCGGCGAATGGCATTCCCGCCAGCACGGCCTGATCGCGATGAACGCGTTCGAGGAACTGAAGCCGGACGTGACCGAACTGCTGGCCCGCCACGACGAAGGACCGTCGCGCCTGATTGCCGATGAGGACTTCAAGGTCCCGGACTATTTCGACGGCGTGGAGATTCACCGCACCCGCGGCGGATGGGACGGGCATCCCTACATGGGTTTCGTTCACGGCGAAATCGTCCACAGGCTGATCGTGGAGGCCACCTATCCCGGAGGCATCTTCAGGCAACGGCGCATGGTGGCGGGTCTTGCGCCAGGGGAAAGCTACGATCGGATCCTTGAAATGGGCTGTTCAACCGGGCACTTCACCCGGGCGCTGGCCCATACCTACCCGGATGCGGAAATCACCGGCGTGGACGTCTCGATCCGGACGCTGGAGCACGCGCTTCGCACCGGCAACTCCTGCGGCTACAGCTGGCAACTGTATTTGCGCGCCGCCGAGGACACCGGTTTCGACGACGAACACTTCGACCTGGTCACGTCCTACATCCTGCTGCACGAAATGCCCGCCGACGCCATCCGGGCGTCCTTCGCCGAGGCCTACCGGGTACTGAAGCCCGGCGGCGACCTGCTGATGAGCGACGTCGCGCGCTACGCGCACCTCAACAAGGTCCAGGAATGGCAGGCCGACCAGCTCGCCCGTTTCGGAGGCGAGCCCTTCTGGCGCGAGTCCGCCAGCCTGGACCTGGTCGCCACCCTGCAGGACGTCGGTTTCGAAGAGGTGGACGGGCGCGCCATAGGCAACCAGGGTTACCCCTACCCCTACGTCGTAACCGCGCGCAAGCCCGAATGAACGACGACCCTCGGTCTTTCAACAATCCCGACCGTCCGACGCTCACGGCGGACGACATGCCGGGCGTGGGCCAGGCGGTCATGACGCTCACGCATGAGCTCTACGTCCTGATCGACCGCATCGCCGCGCTGGAGGCAGTGCTCGAGCGCCACGGTCTCGACGTCAGCAAGGAAATCGAAGGATTCAAGCCCGATGCGGAACAGCAGGAGCGGCTGAATGAACGCGGCCGGGCTCTCGTGGCCCGCGTCACCAACGCCCTGGCCGGAAAACCCGACCCGCTGCCCTGACCGCCTCCCTCTCTAGAGCGGTTCGGTTGCGGGGTCGTAGTGCGATAGCCCGAGAGTCTCCTCGGTAACTACGGGCCTGCGGGCCAATTCATCGGGGTCCTGCTGCATCAGGCGCTCGCCCCCGTGAAGGGACTCACGATGGATGACGGTTACGCGCTCCAGGCGGGCGTTCTCGTAGCGACGCAACGCCTCCTCGGCCTCTTCGAACTCGATCAGCGCGCGGCAGAGAACCACCGCGTCCTCGATCGCCATCGCGGCGCCCTGACCCAGCCAGGGCAGCATCGGGTGAGCGGCGTCGCCCAGCACGGCAGCCCGGCCCTTAATCCAGCGAGGCAGGGGTCGGCGTGAAAAAAGTCCCCATTTGTGGCAGCGCCTGCCCGAGAAAGCCCTCAGCACGACGCGCGCGTCGTCGTGGAAGTCGTAAAACACTTCCCGCACCGTATCGATGTCGCCGGTTTGCGACCAGCCTTCAGCGGACCAGCCATCGTCGATCCGCGAAAAGGCCACGAAATTCTGCAGCCGTCCGCGGCGCACCGGGTACCGAACGAACATGCGCCCCGGCGCCACGAACACCATGGAACCGGGGCGGGACTGTTCGACGCCCAGCTCGTCCCGGGTGACCAGGCCCCTCCAGGCCACGAAGCCGGAGAATTCCGGCTCCGGTTCGGAAAAGACCTCGCGGCGCACTATGGACTTGAGCCCGTCGGCGCCGATCAGCAAGTCGGCGTTAGCCTGCGAACCGTCTGCAAAACCCAGCGCATAAGCACCCTCTGAATCCTTAGAAACAGCAGTCAGTTCCCTGTCCAGCACCAGCGCATCCGGCTGCAGCGCGGCTAGCCTTTCGCGCAGAAGATCATGCAGATCGGCGCGATGGGCCTGCAGGTACGGCGCGCCCAGTTGCTCGCGCGTGTTGTGGCGCCTGAAATTCACCAGTATCTTGCCGTGGGCATAGTGCCGCGTGACCTGGGTCGGCGGCTCGTCGGCCAGGGCCTCCAGTTGCCCGCCCACACCCAGATAACGCAATCCCTTGACGGCGTTCGGAGAAAGCGAAATGCCGGCGCCGATCTCCCGGAGCTCGGGCGCCTGCTCATAGACGCGCAGACGCTTGCCCGCGCGGGCCAGACCCAGCGCCAGCGCGAGGCCGCCGATGCCGGCGCCGACAATCGCAATTTCTTCCGCCACGGGTTGCTAGATGCCGAGGGCGCCGGGGTTGATCAGCCCCGAGGGGTCCACCTGCTGCTTGACGGAGCGCAGCAAATCCAGGGCGCCGGGGTCACGGTCTCTCGCATACGGGTAGGCGCGGCCGATCTGAAGGTGCACCGCGCCATGCCGGTACATGAGCTCGATCAGATCCACGCGCATCCGCTCCACCAGCTCCCGGCCCTCGGGGTTCGCCCGGCCCTCGCTCGCGACGCCTTGCATTTCTTCCGGAAGATACCGGCGATGGTAGGAAAGCCACTCGTCATCCCAGTAAATCACCACCTCCCAGAGGAACCCGGCCCTGGCGCTGGTGCTATAGACGACGAATGCCTGCACGCTCTTCTCTTCGCACTCCCCCCGAATGCCCTCCAGGTATTGCAGGTACTCTTCATGCAGGCCCACTGCGCTCGAAAACGGAACGATCGCATGCAGGGGCAACAGCCGGCGACCGCTGGGGCTGACGATCATCGGGGCCGGAAACGGGACCGCACGAGCGTACTCCGCCATGGTATTGGCCACTTCGATGCCCCGTTCGCCGACCGCCCTGCGTATCCGTCGCAGATTCATACGCAATTCCGCCACATCCGCCCCTTCGGTGAGGAAGTTCAACAGGTATTTCGAGGCGTTCAGGAACCGGCGGCCGCCCATGACCACCCGCAGTCCCTTGCCCAGGGCCTGTAGGGGTCCTGAAGCGGCGCGCATGATGGTGAAGAGGTTTCGTGCATCCTGCTTCAGCTCGGCCCGCCCCGCAGCCTGCCGGACCAATTCCGTCTCCGCGCCGAACACCTCGGTGGCGAGACCGCTGCGGGAAACGCGCCGAATCGCCTCCACGAGCTGGGAGAAATCATCGAACGAGAAACTCAAGCCCTGACCGGCGGCGGGACGCGGCTCCAGCTTGAGCGTCACTGCCGTCTTCACTCCAAGGGCGCCCGCGTCGCCGCAGAAAAGCCCGGTCAGATCCGGGCCGTATTCCCGGAAAAAGGAGCTGTGCTCCGGCTGACCTCCGGAACCGGTCACCAGCACGCTGCCGTCCCCCAGCACGACCTCCAGCCCCAAGGCGGCGGACACCGAAGGACCGTGCCTTCCTGAGCCGAAAGTGACCGCCCCCTGCGACATGGCGCCGCCGACGGTCGAAAGACGGCCGGACATCGGCCCCCAGAATATCGATCTCAGCCCGTGTTCGGCGAGCTCGGCATCCACGGCGGACCAGGTGCATCCGGCTTCCACCGTCGCGTACAGATCATGCGCATTGATCTCGCGAACGGCATTGAGCCGGCCGGTATCCAGGACGATCGAGCGCTCGCGATCGGGCAGAAAGGCGTCCGTGTAGGACATGCCGCCACCCCGCACGAACGTCGCCGTTTCGTGCGCATGGCAAGCGCGCAGCACGGCCTGCACCTCCTGCGTCGTAGCGGGGCTGACCACGGCAAGCGGCGTCTCGACGCTGCGGTAAACGTCCTGCGAAGCGAGCTCCCTCGCTTCCCTGGACGTGACCGCGTGTTCCGGCCCGACCGCCTCGATCAGCGCATCGATCAGCGCCGCGCCGTCCGCGGCCGGGCTCTTGCGGCGCATTTCTCAGCCGGGCTTGGTGGCCAGCGTATTGAGAAGAAACGTGTTGGTGGTTTCCTTCCGGACGTCCTCGAAGCCCACCTTATCAAGCAGGGCCGCGAAATCCAACGCTCCGAATGCCTGGGAATAAGGCTCGCAGTTGTAGCGCGCGTCGAACACCTTCCACATCCAGTTCGGGGTGGGAAACACGGTGGAATTGGGCGTATCGATCACCGTGAGCGTGCCGCCCGGGCGCAGCACTCTCAGCATTTCGCGGACGATGGGTTCGAAGGTGTGTTCGGGGACCTCGTGAAACAGGATGTAGGCCAGCACCGCGTCGAACGAATCATCCGCATGTTGCATGTTCTCCGCCAGGGCTTGCTGAAAGTGCACGTCCACGCCCATATCGGTTGCGCGCATGTGCGCATAACGCAACATGGGCAGCGCAACGTCAAGTCCCCAGACTTCCGCCTGCGGGTGCCGATCCTTCAAGACCGTCGTGCATTGCCCGATCGAGCAACCGAGGTCCAGGATTCGCCGGACCTGGCCGTCCGCCGGCAGCCGCATGTCGTCCACGCAGGCTTCGTGAATTTCATCCCTGTCGTTGTCGCCCTGATAGAAGACCCGGGTGCCGTGATAGAAGACAAAGCCCGCCAGATTGTCGCCGCAATAGCCGCCGGGCTGCAGGTGAATGTCCTCGCAGGCCGATTCCGGCACTTGGAAATCCGGATCGTAATGCAGGCGTCCCGGGTTGCGTTCTTCGGCCTCCGTCAGCTGGCCTTCCCAGAACTCGCGATCGGCGGCGTAGGAGTCCTGCAGCTTCTGCCAGGCAAGCTGCTGCTGGCTGCGCATCAGGCGCTTCCACCCCGCCACGGCTGGGCTTCGATCGATTTCCGGCGCAAGTTGTGCGTACTCGTCTGCGCTGATGCCCGCGGGCATGCCGGCTTGCGCGGCAATTCCGCCCACCTCGCCGGCGATTTCGGGAAACCATGACCGTATGGCGAAGTTGCGAACCTCGGTCATGTAATCCATGTGGCTGGCGTCCTCCCTTCTCGGGGGCTGGGGGTGCTTGCCGGGATTTCGTTGTTCCATATCTGCTTTCCTGTATTTCAGGGATGCCGGGTGCGCCCAAAGATTAACGCACGTCGGCCGGGGGACGGCGCTAGCCGTCGGCGCGCATCGTGCGGAGGGGGTCGAGCAAACGAGTCACCAGGGCAGTCAGCTCCTGCTGCCGGTCCTGCGCGTCGGTCTCGGAATGGGTCTCGATTTCCTCGGGTGTGACCAGGCCCTTGGAATGCAGCAAGGACTCCAGCGCCCGGCGCCGGTCGCGCTCGATCCACAACTCGCCACCCAGGACGATCACCGCTTCCAGCAGGCGATCCATCACGGGATGGGGAAGAAAATGCGGCTCCTCGCCGGGGCCCGGCAGACCGGCGCGGTCCACCTGCGCCCGGGACAGTTCGTCATGTTTCGAATTCATTTTCGATCTCCCCTGCCGCGCCTGCCGAAGGACCCGGTCAGCCCGCCTTCTGCGCCGCCATCGCGCGCTTGAACGCTTCGTATTCGTTGATGTCGGTGCGCCGCTCCCGGCTCCAGCTGGTGGCAAAGCCGGTGGGAAAATCGGCATCGCCGTCCCGATACCCTTCCTGCGACCAGAGGACCGGGAAAAGCGGTCCCCCCGGCGGCTCGCCTTCGATCATCTCATCGAAGCTGACGCCGGCCAGGTTCACGCAGTCCGGTCTCGGGTGCCAGCGAATGTCGTCACCGAACACCCGTATCGAAAGTGCGATCCGCCAGTCGTCGGCCGTATTGCCGTGCGAGTAATGCAGCGTCCATGGATGCACGATCAGGATGTCGCCGGGGTCCATCGCCCATTTCAGAAAACGGTTGGCGGGATCGGCGCGGAGTTTTTCTCCATCCGGATGAGGCACCCGGTCGGCCGGTCTGTCCATCTGCCGCGCGTTGGGCGAGAACAGCCAGTAGCGCACGTCCTGGCTCTGCGAACCCGCAATGCACTCCAGGGAATTCTCTTCGGCGATGGGCGTCAGCGGCACCCATATCGAGGGCACCATCTTGCCGACCGTGGGCCAGCCCATCCGGTCGCAGTGCCATATCGTGGTCTTGCTGGAGCGAGGAGGCTTGACGAAGAACTCGTCAAAGAAAAAGCGCACCATGCTCGATCTCATCACCCGGGCGGCCGCTTCGGCCGCAGGCGACTCGAACACGAACTTCCGGAATTCCGCCACCTTGCGCGACATGTAGCGGCCGGGATAGGTGGGCAGCAGGCCGACGTCCTCATTGTCTATGGCAATCCGCCGGGCGGCCGGAATCAGCGAGTCGATCCAGCGGCGGTCCAGGATGCCTCGCAGGCACACGACACCGTCGCGCTCGTAGGTTGCAATTTCCACATCGGTAATGGGACGGCACGGTTCGGGGAGTGTGGTCATGGTCAATCAGGCCGGCACAGCGGTAATCCGTCAAATGTACACGAGACTTGTTCCATACCGCCAATAGAAAACGCGTTGCCCTCCCATAAATGCGGCGTATGGCGACTTTACGCTCTCAGCCGCGCTGCATAGAATCAGCACTCCTTTGCATCGGGGATGCCGCCATGGGAATCTCAACCAATCCGACCGCGCGGCTAAGCCGCCCGCAACCGCACTTCATCAACGGAGAACGCGTCGCAAGCGGAAGCTTGCGGGACGTTCTGGACCCGGCCACCGGTAAGGCGATCTCGCAATTGCATCTGGGCGGACAGAGTGAAATCGATGCGGCGGTAGCGGCCGCCCGGGCGGCGCTGCCGGCCTGGGCCGCGGTAGCGCCGGACGAGCGCGCCAGGCTCATTCTCAGGTTCGCGGAGCTGATGGAGGCAAACGCGGAAGACATTACCGAACTGTCGATCCTGGACGGTGGACTGCCGCGCATGATCGCGCAGGGGTCGGCGCCCTTCGCGTCCCTGTTCCTGCGCTACTACGCCGGGTGGACGAACAAGATCACCGGCAAGACCATGCCGTCTTCGGCCATGGGCAAGTCTCCGAGCGACCTGCTTGCCTACACCTTGCGGGAACCGATCGGCGTGGTGGGCGCGATCACGCCCTGGAACTATCCCTACGGCATGGAAATGCTCAAGATCGCGCCGGTGCTGGCGGCCGGCTGCACGCTGGTGCTCAAGCCCGCGGAAGACGCTCCCATCGCGGGTTTGCTGATGGCGGAGATTGCGCAGGAAGCAGGCTTTCCGGACGGTGTGTTCAACGTAGTCAATGGGCTCGGTGAAGAAGCCGGCGCAGCGCTGACCGCACACGACGACGTCGACAAGATCGCCTTTACCGGATCGACCGAGGTTGGACGGATCATCGTCAAGGCCGCGGCGGGCAATCTGAAGAAAGTCTCGCTGGAACTGGGCGGCAAGTCCCCGGTGTTCGTATTTCCTGATGCGGACCTGGCGACTACGGTGCCCGGCGTCGCCATGGCCGGTTTTCTCCTTTCCGGCCAGAATTGCGTGTGCGGCAGCCGCCTGTTCGTGCACGAGAAGATCGCCGACGACCTGGCGGCTGGGATCGCCGAGTTTGCCAGTGGCATGCAGATCGGCCCCGGGTCGGACCCGGCCAACATGATCGGCCCGTTGATTACGGAGCGTCAGTGCGAGCGGGTCGAGGGAATGATTGCCCGCGCGGAAAAGGAAGGCGCGCGGCGGGTTTCCGGGGGCAATCGCGTGGACCGTGACGGCTGGTTCATTGAGCCGACGCTGTTTACCGAGTGCGAGCCGGACATGCAGATCGTTCGCGAGGAGGTCTTCGGTCCGGTGATCTCAATGCAGACCTTTTCCGACGACGAGGACTTCGAGTCGCTGGCGGCGCGCGGCAACGACACGACCTACGGGCTGTCCGGCAGCGTCTGGACGCGCGACCTTGAAACCGCGATGCGCATGACCCGGCTGATCGACGCCGGCCAGGTGGGCGTGAATTGCCATGCGGCGATGGATCCCACGATGCCGTTCGGGGGCAATAAGCAGTCCGGCTGGGGCCGCGAGTTCGGCGAAGCGGCCCTGGACCTCTACACGAAGACCAAGGCGGTCACGCTGTCCTGGTCCTAGTCACCCGCCTTTCTTCGCCTCCTTCTGTCCGGAGACGCCTTCCATGGCTTGGTTCCGCCATCCCTGGCTCCAACACTCCGGAAAGAAGGAGGCGAAGAAAGGCTAACGCATTGCGTTCCTGAGAACCTCCGTGCCCCTGATTTCCGCAGGCGACGCTGAGCTTTACGTCGAGGAGCGCGGCGAGGGGGAGGTCCTGCTGCTGGTCCCGGGGCTGGGCGGATCGGGGACCTTCTGGCGCAACCAGGTCGAGTATTTCTCGTCGCGCTACCGCGTCGTGACTTACGATCATCGGGGCGTGGGGCGCAGTCCGGAGGCGCCGCTGCATGGCAGTGTGGGCGAGATGGCGGATGACGCGCTGGCCTTGATGGACGCGCTTGAAATCGAATCGGCGCACGTCGTGGGACACTCGACCGGAGGCGCGATCGGGCAGCACCTGGCGCTGCGGGCCCCTGACCGGATACGTTCGCTGGTCCTGAGCTCAAGCTGGGCCGGCCCGACGCCGCTGTTCGTCGAGCTGTTTCAGCTCAGGCGGAAAATCCTGCTGGACGCCGGCGCCGAGAGTTACCTGTTCTCCGGGACCCTGCTGGTCACACCGGCGTGGGCCATCGAGGACTCATATCCGGGCAGGGACAGGATCGTCGCGGAGCGCCTGAAGGTGTTTCCGGGGGTAGAGACGGAATTGGGCCGGCTGAATGCCGTAATGACGCATGACCTGAGGGGAAAAGTCCACGGAATCCGCGTACCGACCGGCATCATTTCGGCGAAAGACGATGTGCTCACGCCCCCCGGCATGGCGCGGGAACTGGCCGAGCGGATTCCCGGCGCGCGCCGGGTGATGCTGCCGGAAGGCGGGCATTTCTGCACGGTGACCGTGGCGGACCGGTACAACGACGAACTGTCCCGCCTGCTGCGGGACATCAGTTCCTGAGACCGCGGTCGCCCCTGGTCAGGCCGACGGTTCGGCCAGTTGCGCGCGCAAGGGCCGCCATCCGGACAGCGTGAGCAGGCTGCCGATCGCCAGGAGCAGAGGCACCGCGATCATCAGCGACCATCCCACGGCGGCGTCGTCGGCGAATACCCGGTCGGTAAACTGGGCGACCAGCCAGGGCCCGCCGGCCTGGCCCAGAATGTTCGCGACCAGGAGGTAGAACGCGACGAGCTGGGCGCGGAACTGCGGCGGCGAGACCATCGGCAGCGCCGCGACTCCGCCGCCGAAGGGTATGGCGCCGAACAGCACGGCCGGCGCGAGCAATGCGACGGCAACCATTGGATCGGTCGCCAGGGGGATGGCCACGGCAAAGGGCATTGCCAGCAGCCCGCCGAACGTGGAGGTCTTGAGATTGGCGTCGCGATGGCCGCGCGCCTGCATGGCGTCCGTAAGCCAACCGCCGCCCACCACGCCTATCGTGGCGCATACGAGGAACACGAAGCCCTGGGCGTAGCCGATGTCGCCGGCCGACCAGCCATGGGTGCGAATGAAGTATGCGGGGATCCAGGCGCCCAGCGCGAACTGGGCCGCGGCCAGGAACGAAATGCCCGCGTAGATCGACAGGAACAGGCGGCGGTTGTTGCCCACATAGCGCATGGCCTCCAGGAAGCCGCGCCGGTATTCCCGGGAACTTTGCAGGCTGGAAGGCGCGCCTCGCCGGCGCGGCTCCCGCACCGAAAGGAAGAACCAGATGGCGGCCGGAATGCCGGGCAGGGCGCCGAGGATGAACACGGCCTGCCAGAGGCGCAGCGGCCCGAAAAGCGGCAGCGAGATTCCGTCGGCGGCCTGGATCGCGTTGACGATGTATCCGCCCACCATCAGCGCGATGCCCGAACCGAAGAAACTGGACGCGGTAAAGACGCTGACGGGCCGCGCCAGCCGCCTGGGCCTGAAGAAGTCGGCCAGCAGAGAGAAGCCCGCGGGCGTCAGCACCGCCTCGCCCACACCCACCATCATCCGGGCGAAGAAAAGCTGGGCATAGGTCTGCGCCAGGCCGCAGCAGATGGCCGCGACCGTCCAGGCGCAGATTCCGGCGGTGATCAGCAGGCGCCGATTGGTGCTGTCGGCGATTCGTCCCAGCGGAATGGCCACGAGCGCGTAGAAGACCGCGAACGCAAAACCCTGCAGGAGGCTGATCTGCGTGTCGCTGACCAGCAGGTCGGCCTTGATGTCCTCCACCAGCAGGTTGATGATCTGCCGGTCGATGAACGCCACCACGCCGCACACGCACAGCACGAAGACCACGTACCAGCCGTAGCCTTCTCCGGAGAGTCTGCCCTGGCCGGAATTCATTCGGCGCGGATTCCGGCGCTCAGCAGGCTGGATTCGATTTCTCCCAGGATGGCGGGGTCGTCAATGGTGGCCGGGAACGCATACTCCACGCCGTCAGCGATCCTGGCCAGCACCCGGCGCAGAACCTTGCCCGAGCGGGTCTTGGGCAACCGGTCCACGACCAGGGCCTTGCGGAAGGCGGCCACCGGTCCGATGTGCTCGCGGATGAGCGCGACGCACTCACTCACGACCTCTTCTTCCGCCCGGTCGATTCCGGACTTCAGGCACAGGAATCCCAGCGGCACCTGCCCTTTCAGCTCGTCTGCAATGCCGGTCACGGCGCATTCGGCCACGTCCGGGTGCATCGCCAGCACTTCCTCCAGCGCGCCGGTCGAAAGGCGGTGGCCGGCGACGTTGATGACGTCGTCGGTCCGAGTCATGACGTAGAGATAGCCGTCGGCGTCCATGTAGCCGGCGTCGCCGGTCGTATAGCAGCCAACGAAATCGCTCAGGTAGGTTTCTCGGAACCGTTGGTCGGCCTGCCAGAGCGTCGGCAGCGCTCCGGGCGGCAAGGGAAGCCGGCACACGATGGCGCCGGTTTTGCCCGCGGCAACTTCGGCGCCCGAATCATCGACCACCCGCACGTCCCAGCCCGGCAGCGCTTTGCCGGCCGAGCCCGCCCGCACCGGAAACAGGCCCTCGCCCAGCAGGTTGCCGGCCACCGCCCATCCAGTCTCGGTCTGCCACCAGTGATCTATGACCGGCACCCCGAGGACCTTGCCCGACCAGTGGAGCGTATCCGGGTCGCAGCGCTCACCGGCAACGAACAGCGCCCGAAGCGTTCCCAGGTCATACCGCGACGCCTGCTCAAGGGTCGGGTCGTCGCGCCTGATTGCGCGTATCGCGGTGGGCGCGGCGAACAGGGCGTTGACGCCGTGCTGGCTGATGACGCGCCAGAAGGCCCCTGCATCGGGCGTTCCCACCGGCTTGCCTTCATAAAGAATGGAAGTGGCGCCGGCCAGCAAGGGGCCGTAAACAATGTAGGAATGCCCCACCACCCAGCCAATGTCCGAGGCCGCCCAGAACACATCGCCGGCCGAAATCCCGTACAGCGCCTTCATCGACCAATGGAGCGCCACGGCGTGCCCGCCGTTGTCGCGCACGATACCCTTCGGCTGGCCGGTCGTCCCGGAGGTATAGAGGATGTAGAGGGGGTCGGTCGCCTTCACGGGAACGCATCCGGCGGGCTTCGCATCACGCAGGAAATCCGCCCAATCCACTTCGCCGGCCGGCTTCAATTCAGCGTGCAATTCCGGCCTCTGCAGAAGAACGACCAGTTCCGGCGAATGATCGGTCTGGGTCAGCGCGTCATCCAGCAAGGGCTTGTAGGCCACCACACGGTTCGGTTCCAGCCCGCAACTCGCGGTCAGTATCAGTTTCGGCCGGGCCTGGGAAATGCGGGTTGCCAGCTCACGGGCGGCGAAACCGCCGAAGACCACCGAATGGATCACTCCGATCCGGGCGCAGGCCAGCATGGCCATCACCGACTCCGGGATCATGGGCATGTAGATCAGCGCCCGGTCGCCGCGCTTGAGTCCCGCCGCCTGCATTGCGCCGGCCAGCTCCGCCACGCGATCGCGAAGTTCGGCGTAGGTGAACCGGCGGACCTGTCCGGTCATCGCGCTGTCGTAGACCAGCGCCATTCGGTCGGCTGCCCCGGAATCGGCATGCCGGTCCAGCGCGTTATGGCAGGTATTCAGGACGCCGCCCGTGAACCAGCGGCCCGAAGGGGCCTCGGCGTCGAGGACCCGGGAAAAGGGCTGGATCCAATCGATGCCGCCCGCCGCCTTGGCCCAGAAAGCCTCGGGATCGCTCAACCATCGCTCGCGCACGCTGTCATACGACATAAGCGGCTGTTCTCCGGACCAGCATCAGCGGGTTCCCTTTTGACCGGCCAGACATTTTATGCGTGCGCATGCGGCGCATATACTCCCGACTCGTGCGACTTCCATTACGCTGTCCGTTTCCCGCCGCGCTGACCATTGCAGTTGTCCTGCTGGCGCCGTATCCGCCGTCAGCAGTCGCTCGGGACGACCCGGAACGCCAGGTCTCGCGGAGCTACGGCGAGGAGGACGAGGCGCTGTACCGCAAACGCTTCGAAGCGATGACCGATCGCACCGGTCGTAGCGGACTTGCCGCCTATGACCCGCTCAAGGACGTGGCGGGCGCGGCGGATCCGATGCCGCTTGAGATGGCGATGATGCCCGGTATTTCGGACTCGGCCCTTCAAGCCGCCGCGGAATACGCCGGCGCCATGAATTCCACCGCGTTGCTGATCTGGAGCGATGAGGCACTTGAAGCCGAGATGTATTTCGGCGATATCGACGCCCGGACGCCGCTGGTTTCCAAGTCGCTGGCAAAGCCTTTGTCGGTCATAGCCGTCGGGAGGGCAATGGCGGAGGGCCACATCGTCTCCCTGGACGAGCCCGCTGCCAACTATTTTGACGAGTGGCGCGGGACACCCAGGGCCGCGATCACCATCCGCCATCTCCTGGGCATGCGCTCGGGCCTCAAACCCCAGGCGCCGGCGCCGGATATGGACGATGTCCTCAATCGCGCCTACCTGCATCCGCGTCACGACAAAGTCCTCGTCAACGACTACCCTCTGACCGACGAACCCGGCAGCCGCTACGAGTACTCCAACGCCAATTCCGAACTGGTCGCGCCGTTGATCGAGCGCGCCACCGGCATCGAATATGAAGACTGGGTGTCGCAGGAAATCCTGGCTCCACTCGGGGCCACAGGCGGACAGGTCTGGATGAACCGCGAGGGCGGCACGGCGCATGCAGGATGCTGCTGGCTGTTACCGGCGGAAACCTGGCTCAGGCTGGCGATCCTCCTTATCAATGACGGCGAGATGCAAGGTCGGCGCCTGCTCCCCGAAGGCTTTGTGCGCGCAATGATCACCGCAACGCCGCAAAACCCGCATGCGGGCCTGGGCGTATACGTGGCGGGCGATTACATTCAGCGACGCGGCGCAGCCAATCCGGACAGGAACGTCGGCGAGACCCTGCACAGCGAGCCGTACCTCGCCCACGACCTGTTCCTGTTCGACGGAAACTCGAACCAGGTCATCTACATCGTCCCCTCAGCACGCCTGATCGTTGCTCGGCTGGGCAACTGGCCGCCCCGCGAAGCCGAGTGGGACAACGCTTACCTGATCAACACGCTGCTGCGCGGGCTGGACGAGGACATCCGGGCGGAACTGCGCCCGCAGCCCTTGCCCGCACGGAACTGAATTACGTCACGGGACGCCCCATAGAGCTGAGCAATCGCCACTGCCCGTTCCCGTAAACCCAAACGTGGATGTTCTCGTACCGCTGGTCCACGGCCTCGCCATCGGGCATGCGGGTTCGGTGCGTGCTGAAGAAACTGATCGCGGTGTTTCCGTCAAAACTGATGCCGTCCAATTCCAGCGTCAGTTCCTCCTGGTCCATGCCGCGCATCTGCGCTGCGCCGGAGCGTAGCTGATCAATCCCCGATGGCGTTGTCCAGCCGGGCGGCCAGCCCAGGTACTGCTCCGAGGCGTTGTCCACGTAGTACTGTATGTCGCCCTCGGCCCGGCCGGCAAAGATGGCCTGCTCCTTCGCCCAGATCTCCGCCCTGGCCTGCTCCTGGTCGTAAGGGGGTGATGCGGCCCGGCCGAGCGCCCCCAGCAGTTTCCACTCGTCGCCTTCCCTGACCCAACTATGGGCGACCTGGAACCGTTGATTCACATCCTCGCCGGTGGGCAACCGGGTCCGGTGCGTGCTGTAGTAGATCACGGCCGCGTCGCCGGAAACGGCAATATCCTCGAATTTCAGGGACAGTTCTTCGTGGACCTGTCCCTGCACCCGGGAAACGCCCGCCCGCAACAGGTCCAGTCCCTCGGGGGCATCCCAGTTCGGCGACCAGCCCACGTATTGCTCCGAGGCGTTATCGATATAGAACTGCGGATCGGCCCGCCTGCGGGCGGCGTAGACCGCCTGCTCCTTCGCCCAGATCGCCTCCCTTGCGGCCTCCTTCCCGCTGGCCGCATCGGCCGGCGGGGTTTCACCCGTGCAAGCGCCGAGCGCAACGGCCACGGCCAAAGGAAAAAGGCATTTTCTTGCGGCGGACATGATCATGTCAGTTCTCCGAATCGGCAGCGAAGTTGGAGGTCGGCGCCCTGTTTCGACCCAGCGCGCCCAACAATCTCCACTCGTCTCCTTCCCGTGCCCAGACGTGGGCGATATCGAAACGTTGATCGACCGCCTCGCCGGTCGGCATTCGGGTGCGGTGCGTGCTGTAGTAGATCACGGCGGCGCTACCGGAGAACGTGATGTCCCCGAACTCCATGGCAAGCTCCTCCTGGTCCAGGCCGCGCATCAGTTCCACGCCGGCACGCAACTGATCGAGTCCGGATGGCTTCGGCCAGCCGGGCGGCCAGCCCATATAGTGCTCGGAGGCGTTATCCACGTAGTACTGCAGATCACCGTTGCCGCGGGCCGCATAGATGGCCTGCTCCTTCGCCCAGATTTCCTCCGTGGCCTGCGCCAGGTCGTATCCGGGCGAGGTGTAGCGCCCCAGCGCGCCGAGTAATCGCCATTCGCCGTGCTCCCGTATCCATACATGGGCGATATCGGCCGTCTGATCCACGGGCGTGCCGTCGGGCAGGCGCGTCTTGTGCGTGCTGTAGTAAATCACCGCGGTATTGCCGGAAAATGTGATGTCGCCGAACTCCATGGCGATTTCTTCCCGGTCCTTCCCGCGCATCTGCTCCGCGCCCTCGCGCAACTGCTGCACCCCCAGCGGATTCGGTGATCCGGGCGGCCAGCCCATGTAATCCCCGGCCGTAAAGCCTACGTAGACCCCCAGGTCGCCGCGGCTCCTGCCCTGGAAAATCGCCTGCTCCCTGGACCAGATCTCATCCGTGGCGGCCGCCCGATCGTATTCCACGTTGCTCGAAGGTGGTCCGGCGCAGGCCGCGACCAGCATTGCCAGCGGCAGGATGGCCGCGAGACCCCCGAAAAGCTTCATCACTATTATTTCTCCCCATCCGTGTTTCGGCTGGCGGGAGGAACGAAGCGCATCCATTCCATCAATTCCTCCACGCCCTCGGGGCGCGGGAACGCCTCGGGCATCGGCTCGCCAGGCCGGCGCTTGCGGCCGATTCCGCGAAACCAGTGCTCCAGCCCGGGCGGCAGAAACACCCAGAACAACTCCATATCGGTGTCGCCCGTGTTTTCGAGGATGTGGCGCGCATACCGCCCGAACAGCACGGTCGATCCTTCCGTGATCGGATACTCGTTTCCCTCGATCGCGACCCGCCCGCTGCCCTTGTGGACGAAGATCAGCTCGTGGTTGCGCCGGTGGCCATGCTCGCGGATATGACAGCCCGGCGGCAGCAATTGGGTGCCCGAGGTAAAGCCGTCATAGGGCGTATTCTCGGGCGTAAGCTTGAGGTCCACGTAGCCCCGCGAAGGCAGCGGCTGCCAAAGGGACTCGCCCTCCCCCGGTTCGATCACCGCCCACCAGGGCTCGTTATGCCGTTCGTTCATCCCTCACCCTTTCGAGAAATCCGGGCGCCCATCATACTTCCGGAAGTCCGCGCCTGCTGATGGCAGAATGACGCAGGTGGCACGCAATGGAACCTCCAATGAACAGCAACGTAGCAAGGCGGCAAATCCTGTCGATGGCCCTTGGCCTGATCCTGGCGACCCCTGTGCTTGCGCAGGATAAACATACGGTGCTTGTGGTGGGCGCCTCGGGCGGCACCGGCCGCTTCATCATCGGCATGCTCCAGGAGCAGGGCTACGAGGTCGTGCCGACCAGCCGGAATCCCGAGAGGGCGGCGGAAACGGTGGGAGGCGACTTCTCCTGGCGGCAGATGGACCTGACCTCAAGGGAAAGCGTTGATGCGGCGGTAAGGGATGTGGATTTTGTGGTAACGGCGCACGGGGCAACGGAAGCGCAGGGATCGAACGACCCGGAGCAGGTGGATTGGATCGGGACCAGGCATCTCATCGATGTCGCCGGGAAAATCGGCGTGAAGCACTACGTGATGATCTCGGCGGCGAGCGCAGGCAACCCGGATTCGCCGCTGAACGAGAGGTTCGGCAATGTCCTGGTATGGAAAGGACGCGCCGAGGACTACCTGCGCGACTCCGGGCTCACTTATACGATCGTGCGCGGGCCGGGCCTCCGTGACAATCCCGGCGGGGAAAAGCCCATCGTCCTCGAACAGGGCGGTTCAGGCCGACGCCTGCTGGAACGCGAAGACCTCGCAACCGTGACGGTCGCCGTCTTGAACAACGAAGCCGCCATGGGGAAAACCTTCGTCGCCCGTAACGGCGACGCCGGCGCAACCGTCGACCTGCAGGAGCAGCTCCGAGACCTGCTCCTGGATTGACGTCGGGTCAGGCGGCGGAACCGAACCAGTTCTGGAATTCGGGCGCGGCGGGGGCCGGAAGGCCGGTCTCCTCCTCGCAGCGGGCCTTCAGTTCCTCCGTCGTTCCGCCGAAATCGAACAGCAGAGTATCGCCTCGTTCGGTGGCCATGTCCGCACGCAATTTCTCAGTCGCGCTTTCGTCCACCTCGCCGTCCTCGTTGCAGACCACACCGTAGCGGCGCGCGCCATTCACACTGACCAGGCCGGCGGCCACATCAAAGCCTACCTGCTCGGCGGGACGCTTGAGCGGATCGCCCCAGCCGCCGCCCCCCCAGGTGTCGAAGTACAGCAGGTCGCCCGGCTCCACCTTGATCCGGTCGCACTTCGACTGCAGCAATTCCTCGCTGCCGTCAGTGCGGTGCAGGATCTTGCGGCTGCGCTGCCCGGGCAGACCGCCATTCACACCCCAGGGATAGGTGAGCCAGCGGTCGTCGTGGATCGAGATCTCGCCCGGCTCCAGGAACCGATAGCCCACCCGTAAAGCGTTGCCGCCGCGGTGCTGGCCGGGACCGCCGCTGTCCGTCAATGTTTCGTACACGTCGATGCGCAACGGGAAGTAGCTCTCCAGGAACTCGTTGGGCACGTTGGTGAAGCTCGGCCACAGCGAATGGCCGTCGGGGCCGTCGCCGAAGGGCTTGCCGGGAATCCCGCCGAAACCGATCTGGTAAAGCTGGTACCACTCGCCGTCGGCGCGCCGGTAACCCGAATACATGAAGTGCGGGCTGTCGGAGAAGCCGGCCGCACAAAGGAAATCCGGGTTGCCCTGCCCCAGCAGCCCACCCAGGATGTCGAAAATGCGTCCCAGCGCGTGGGTGCGGCAGGACAGCGCCGCTGGGAACCTGGGCTTGAGCAAGGTGCCCTCGGGGATGCGCACCTCCATCAGGTCATAGAACCCGTCGTTGAACATGATCTGCGGATCGAACACCATGATCATGTACACCCCGGCGAACATCTTGAACATTTCCTCGTTCAGGTAGAAGTTCACCGAACTGATGGATTGGGGATCGGTGCCCTCAAAGTCGAAGATCACCTTCTCGCCCTCGCGCCACATTGCGCACTTGATCCTGTACGGCCCCATGCCCAGTCCGTCGTCGCAGATGTAGTCCTCGAAATACTGCTTCGTCTCCGGTATCGTCATGTTGATCAGCGTGCCCATGGCGCGCTTGTTGCGGTCCAGCAGTTCCTCCAGCGCGGAGTAGTAGACGTCGTCGCCGAAACGCTCCGCCATCTCCAGCACGCGCTTCTCCGCGGTGCGGATGGCGGCAACGATGGCGTTGAAGTCGCTGCGGTTCCAGTGCGGCAGCCGGCAGTTGTGAAGAATCAGCCGCAGGACATCTTCCTGCAGTTCGTCGTTCTTGTAGATCTTGACCGGAGGCACGCGAATGCCCTCCTCGAAGATCTGCCGGGCGTCGGTGGGCAGGCTGCCGGGCACCTTGCCGCCAATGTCGGTCATGTGTCCGAACATCGACGCATAGGCGATCAGCCGCCCGTCCTTGTAGATCGGCCGCAGCAGCAGCCAGTCGTTGGCGTGGCTCACGGCCCCGTTACAGGCATAGGGGTCGGTGGTGAGGAACATGTCGCCTTCCTCTATCGTCCCGTCGTAGGCCTCCTTGAAGCCGTGAATGAAACTGCCGAACTGTCCCACGACCATCTTGCCTTCCAGGTTGGCGATCATGGGGAACTCGTCGTGCTGCTCGCGGATGCCGGGCGACATGGCGGTGCGGAACAGCACCGCGTCCATCTCCCAGCGGGCGTTCAGCATCGCGTTTTCGATGATGTCCAGCGTAATGGGGTCCAGCTCCACGCGGTTATAAGGGCGTGGGCGGCTTTCTATGATTTGTGCAGGCATTGTCTAACTCCCGTTCAGGAATTTGAAGGCGTAATCAGGATGTTGCCGTATTCGTCCACCTGCCCCTCATGAGCAGGGAGAATCAGCGTGGTCGAGTCCATCTCCAGCACGATTGCCGGGCCGGTTATTACGTTGCCGGCCTTGAGCTTGGAGCGGTCATACAGCATCGCCTGCTGCATGCCGCCATCGACGTAGATTTCGTGCGAAACCATTTCGGCGGCCGCCGGGCTTGCGTCTCCTTCCGCGACCCGCAATGCGCGCACCACCGTGGGCTTGCCCTCGGATACGGCGCGCAGGTTGACGAGTTCCTTGTCTTCGGGAAGCGCGAAGGTGAAAAGTTGCTCATGCATCTGATCGAATCTGTCTCCGATCACATCCAGGCCCTGCTGCCTCAAATCATCCAGTTCGAAATCGACGGTCAGCAGCAAACCCTGTCCGTGGTAGCGGATGTCCGCCTGGTAGCTCAGGGTCTGGTCACTGCGCGGAATGCCCTCCTCGTCCAGTGCCTGTGAGGCCTGCTCTGCAAGGTCCGCGAAAATGTCCGCCGCCTCTTCGGCGTTGGTGCGCCCGAAACGCCGGATGAAGGTTCGCGAGGCTTCGTTGCGCACCCGCGTGGTCGCATCGCCGTAGGCGCACAACACGCCGGGACCGGGCGGAATGATGACCGGCCAGGAACTCATGAGCCTGCCCAGCGCGTTGGCGTGCAGCGGCCCGGCGCCCCCGAAGGCGATCAGCGCGAACTCGCGCGGGTCGTGGCCCTGCTCCACCGATACCAGGCGCAAGGCGCCATACATGTTCTCGTTGACCAGGCTTACGATGCCGGATGCCGCCTCCATCAGCGAAAGGCCCAGGGCATCGGCGATCTTCTGTACGGCGGCTTCGGCCGCGCCGCGGTCCAGCTTCATGTCGCCGCCCAGGCGCACCTCCGCGGGCAGGTAGCCGAGCACCACGTTGGCGTCCGTAACCGTGGGCTCCTCGCCGCCCTTGGCGTAGGCCGCCGGTCCCGGATCGGCGCCGGCGCTTTGCGGGCCGACGCGCAGCGCGCCGGTGAGCTCCGGAACGTGGGCGATGGAACCGCCGCCGGCGCCCACGGTGCGCACGTCCACCGAGGAAGCGCGCACGGTCACGTCCCCCACCGTGGTCTCGCGCCTCAATTGCGCCTGACCGTCCTGCACCAGCGCCACGTCCGTGGACGTGCCGCCCATGTCGAACGTCAGCAGGTTGTTGTGATCGGCCTGAGAGGCAATCCAGATGGCGCCGGAAACGCCGCCTGCCGGGCCGCTCATCAGCAGGTTGACCGGTACGGCCTCGGCCGCGTCCGCGGAGGCCAGGCCGCCGTCGGAGCGCAGAACGTGGAGCTGCACGCCGCTCATCGTGTCGTTGAGCTGCTGCTCGAGATTGCGGACGTAAGTGGCCACCTTCGGGCGTACATAGGAATTGGCGACCGTGGTTATCGTGCGCTCGTATTCCTGCATCTCCGGCACGACCTCCGATGACAGCGACACCGGAACGCCGGGAAGAACGCCCTCGGCAACCTCACGAACCTGCTGCTCGTGCGCCGGGTTGGCGAAGGAGTTGATCAGCGACACGGTCAGCGCTTCGACGCCTTTCCCCGCAAGCTTCTGCAGTTCCGCCTCCAGGGACTCGACGTTGAGTTCGTGCACGACCGATCCGTCGGCGCCGACGCGCTCGTCCGCTTCGATGGTCAGCGCCAGCGGCGCGATCGGCAGGCTCTTGTTGTAGATCACCCATCCCCCAAGGCCGCCCGGCACGAAGGAACGGGCAATCTGCAGCACCTGCCGGTAGCCCTTGGTGGTCACCAGCCCTACCTTGGCGCCCGTCCCCGTAAGGATGGTATTGGTGGCCACCGTGGTCCCGTGCATGACATGGGTGATGTCCCCGGGATCCACGTCCGCGTCGCCACAGACCCGGTCGATGCCGTTGGACACGCCGATCGACGAATCCTCCGGCGTGCTGGGGACTTTTGCGGTGTACATCTCCCCCGACTGCTCGTTAACCAAGAGCAGGTCGGTAAAAGTACCGCCCACATCCACGCCCAAGCGAAAGCTCATGCTATTTCTCCCGTGTGTATTTCAGTTCAGGCCTGCGCGCCCATCGCCACGTCGGGGAAAATTCCCGCGCGCGGCAGCATCGCAGGCAAATCGCCGTGGCCGAGTTGCTCGCGCAGCCAGCCACTGGTTTCGATGATCTTCTTGAGCGACACGCCAGTCTCCACTCCCGACCTCGACAGAAGGTAGAGCAGGTCGTCGGTCGGAATGTTGCCGGTCGCGAGCGGCGCAAAGGGACAGCCGCCTATTCCGCCGATGCTGGCGTCGATGGAAGCCACGCCGGCGTCCAGCGCCGCCTGGGCATTGGCCAGCCCGGTATTGCGCGTATTGTGCAGGTGCACCCGGATCGGCACGCCGGGCAGACGTTCGGAAATACGCCCGAGAACGTCCGTGATCTGCGCGGGCACGGCCACTCCGATGGAATCGGCGATTCCCAGTTCCACCGGATCGCCCTCCGCGACCCGTTCGGCGTATTCCACTACCCGTTCCGGGGGCACTTCACCTTCGAACGGGCAACCGAAGGCCGACGAAACCATGCAATTGGCCCGTATCCCTTCCTTCTTCGCTTCCTTCGCAATCTTGAGCCAGGCCTCGATGGATTCGAGGCTGGAGACGCCCTGGTTGCGCCGGTTATAGGTGTCGCTGGACACCACGACCATGCCCACTTCGTCGATGCCGCAATCCCGGGCGCGTTCGAAGCCGCGCTGGTTCAGGATCAGGCCGATGAGGATCAGGTCGTCGCGCTTCGGCACGCCGCGAACCACGTCTTCGGCATCGGCCATCTGCGGAACCCGCTTCGGGTGGACGAAACTGACCGCCTCCACCTTGCGTATCCCCGCGTCCACCGCGCGGCGAATGAACTCCAGCTTGACCTCGGTCGGCAACACTTCCTCGGATTGCAGGCCGTCCCGCGGACCCACTTCCACAATCGAAACGCGGCGTGCGCTGGCAGTCATCGAAATGCCGTCCCCCTCAAACCAAGGCAGCGTATTCTATACAATGTATGCTCAAACTTCATCATGGCCCGGCCCTGGAAACAAGCAGGGTCGGGCTTTTCGCACGATAAGGGGAATCAAGGACATGACGGACAAGACCGGCCCGCTGGCCGATCTGAGGCTGATTGAACTCGGGGCGCTGCTGGCAGGCCCGTTCTGCGGACAACTGATGGCGGATTTCGGCGCCGAGGTGATCAAGGTGGAGGCGCCGGACCGGCCGGACCCGATGCGCGACTGGGGCCAGGAGAAAGCCCACGGAATGTCGCTGTGGTGGCCGGTGATTTCCCGGAACAAGAAGGCGATCACGCTGAACCTGCGGGAGAAAGAGGGTCAGGACGTCCTCAAGGAACTGATCGCCAAGGCCGATTTCCTGCTGGAAAACTTCCGGCCGGGCACGCTGGAGCGCTGGAACCTGTCATGGGAGGAACTGCACGACATCAATCCCGCGCTGATCCTGATCCGCGTGTCCGGCTACGGGCAGACCGGCCCCTACTCCTCGCGCGCCGGTTACGGCGCGATCGGAGAGGCCATGGGCGGACTCCGCTACGTGGCCGGCGATCCCTCCACCCCGCCGAGCCGCGTGGGCATCAGCATAGGCGACCAGCTTGCGGCCACCTTTGCCTGCATCGGCGCCCTGTCCGCGCTGCATCACCGCGAGCGCACGGGCGAAGGGCAGATCGTGGATTCCGCAATCTACGAGGCGGTGCTCAACATGATGGAATCGCTCGTCACCGAATACCAGCAGGCAGGCTATATCCGCGAGCGAACCGGCTCCATTCTGCCGCGGGTGGCGCCTTCGAACGTCTATCCCACGCGCGACGGAACGTACATCCTGATTGCCGCCAACCAGGACAGCGTGTTCCGGCGCTTGAGCGCGGCCATGGGGCGGCCGGAACTGGCCGACGACCCGCGCTACTCGAGCCACGCCGCGCGCGGCGAGACGCAGACGGAGCTCGACGAACTCATCGCGGAATGGACCGCGACCAAGGACGCCGCCGAGCTGGAGGCGATCATGGACGAGAGCGGCGTGCCGTCGGGCAAGATCTACCGCGCGCCGGAAATGCTCGAAGACGCGCATTTCAAGGCCCGCGAGGCAATTGTTTCGACCATGCATCCGAAGTTCGGCGATCTGAAGATGCAGAACGTGGCGCCCAAGCTGTCGCTCACGCCCGGGAAGATACGGACCCCGGCGCCGCAGATCGGACAGCACAACGACGAAATCTACCGGGGCCTGCTCGATTACGATGACGACAGGCTCGCGGGACTGAAAGAACGAGGAATCATTTAAGCGTTATGGTGGAACTAGACCAGGACTACAGCCAAGCCGGATTCGGCGGCTCGATCCAGCCCGGGGCCAGGCCCGCGCTGCTGATCATCGACTTCGTTCGGGCCTATCTGGACCCCGAATGCTCGCTCTACGCGGGCGTGGAGGAAGAGCTGGCCCAGGCGGTGAACCTGCTGGGCGAGTGCCGCGAGGCCGGAATACCGGTTTTTCATACCTGCGTGGAATATGACGCCGCCGGCGTCGAGGGCGGCGTGTTCTACC
Source organism: Gammaproteobacteria bacterium (assembly GCA_026707445.1). GTDB lineage: Bacteria > Pseudomonadota > Gammaproteobacteria > Steroidobacterales > Foliamicaceae > Foliamicus. Next base: position 94,929 of record JAPOWV010000011.1, on the reverse strand, counting down.
GCAAGGTGCCGGCGCTGGCCAACCTCGTCAAGGGGTCGCCCTATTGCGCATTCGGCGAAGGGCTGGAGCCGGCCGAAGGCGAGGTGGTGATCGTCAAGAAATACCCCAGCGCGTTCTTCGGCACCCACCTGGCGGCCACCCTCTCGTCACTGGGAGTCGACACGCTGCTGATCTGCGGGCTCACCACCAGCGGCTGCGTGCGCGCCTCGGCCGTGGACGCGCTGCAGTACGGCTACATCCCGATCGTCGTGCGCGAGGCCACCGGCGACCGCGACGAGCGGCCGCACGAGGCGAACCTGTTCGACATCAGCAAGAAATTCGGCGAGGTCATCGGCATCGATGACGCCCGCCGATACCTGGCATCGCTATGATTGGCCCGATCAGTTGCGTGACCATTGCCGCGCCCGACCTGGGCGCGATGGAAGAGGCCTACGAACTTCTGGGCTACCGGCCGACCGGCGGCGGACGGATTTCCGGAGAACTGGCGAAGTTCTGGGGCGCCGAGGCGGTGGAAGGCGCGCAGTTCCTGCTCATGGCGCCGGCAACCACTACCGGATTCCATTTCCGGTTCGTAGAACAGCCGGAAACGGAAGGCTATGCGGCCTACCGATGCTGGGGCTGGAACGCGGCCGAGCTGATGGTCCAGGACACCGACGCGCTGGAGAAGCAACTGATGGGCACGCCCTTCCATATCCTGGGGCCGCCCGCTGACCTGTCCATCACGGACGCCATCCGAGCCATGCAGGTGCAGGGGCCGGCGAAGGAATTCCTTTATCTCACCATGTTCAAGCGGAGAACGGAATTCGACGTGCCCGAGGCGGTGGATTTCGTCGACCGCACCTTCATCGTGATCCTCGGAGGGCCTTCGGTTGAAATGCTCGGCGACGCCTGGGGCGAACGCTTCGGACTGACCTACGGCGAACCCCGTCCGGTGCGAATCACGGTAATGGGACAGGTCTACGGCCTGCCCCACGATCACCGCTTCATGCTGAGCACGATGTCGCTTTCCGGAAGCAACCTGATCGAACTGGACAGCATGCCGGAGAACGCCGAGCCGCGACCGCAGCGGGACGGCTGGCTGCCGCCGTCGATCAGCATGGTCAGTTTCATTTCCGATTCGCTGGGAGAACACCGGCTCAAGGACCAGACGGGCGCGCCCTACTACGGCCGCGAGGCCGGCATCTGGCGCGGTCCGGTGGGCGAGTGGGTGGAGCTCATCGCACCCGCTTAGTCAAGCCGGGCACTCGTGCTATTCTCCATTCAAGCGCCTTGAGAGGGAGGCATTTCAGATGTTTCGCAATGTTCACGCCCTGACCCCGGACGCCAATCACGACGAAGCGGCCCGAATGGACTTCGTTCGCGCGTTCCGGGCCCACCTTTCCGGCACGATCATGCCCGGCAATTTCTCCCTCTACGAGGAAAAGATCAAGCCGGCCATCGAAAACGAGACGGGGCGTCCGCCGCAGCACCGCGACGAGATCCGCAAGAAGATGATGGTGGAACCGTATTACCAGTTGTGGAGCGCGATGACCCGCCGCAGCCAGGAAATGATGTGGGACGCCACGGTGGACACGGTCGAGCGGCAGCTGCCGGACATGATCGAGGCCTTTCGGGCCACCAGCGGCGGCGCCGGCGGCAGCCTCGAACTGAACCCGGACCTCGAGATCCCTCGCTATCACACGGTGCACGACATTCACATCCAGCCGGGCGGCTACCACACCGACCAGGTTCCCGACGACATCACGGCCGGCGCCCTGTACGAGACCGGCCTGCAGATGTACATGGCCGGAGCCTGGGGACCGGAAGGGGATTTCCTCGGTCACATGCTGTGCAACGGCATGCACAGCATCTGGCCGGACTTCCAGCCGAAGCGCATCCTGGACATGGGCTGCGGCGCCGGCAATAGCACCCTGCCCTGGGGCAAGGCGTTCCCCGATGCGGAGGTCCATGCCATCGACGTCGGCGCGCCCATGCTGAGATACGCCCACACGCGGGCGGAGTCGCTGGGCGTTGCGGTGCATTTCAGCCAGCAGAACGCCGAATGCACCGACTACGAGGACGGCAGCTTCGACCTGGTCGTTTCGCACATCATGCTGCACGAGACTTCCAAGAAGGCCCTGCCGCGCATCTTCGCCGAGACCCGCCGGCTGCTTCGCAGCGGCGGCCGCATGCTGCACTTCGACATCCCCCGCGGCGACACCCTGTTCGACCAGTTCATGCACGATTGGGAGAGTTACAACAACAACGAGTCCTTCGCCCGCTGCATGACCGACATCGACCTGGTCGCCGAGGCGGTCAAGGGCGGCTGGCCGGCGGACGAGGTGGGGCTGGAACTCATGAAGTCCAACCTGGACGTTACCCAGCGCAACTACTCCCGGGACGAAATGAGCTTCAAGTCGCTGGCAGGAATTCGCGCATGAGTGCAGGCGAGGAAGCGCCCCGCCTGCGCCGCACGGCCAAGGGAAAACGGCCGCGCTACTTTTCCGACCCGGCGACCGACCGGCTGCTGGGGATCCTGATGTCGCTGATCGGCGAGGTGTCGGTGCTGCGCGACCGGCTGGACAGCGTTGAGCGCCTCATCGAGGCGGGCGGCCTGTTCAAGCGCGAGGACATCGATCAGTTCCTGCCCGATGCGGAGGCCGAAGCCCAGCGGGAGGAAACGCGCAAGCGCTACATCGCACGCGTGATGCGGGTGATCCAGAACGAGAAGGAAGAAAAGACCCCGGTGGCCGCCATGCCGCCGGTGGCGCAAGTACACAGCCAGTTCGAGGAAGGCAAACTCTAGTTAGCACTCCCGGAATTTCGTGAGCTCGCCGGGTTTCTCGCCCGGTTCTTCCGGGAGACGCATGACTGCTTGCAGCTTGACCCGCCAGGGCAAGCATCCATCCATGGAGCTTGGTTCCGCTCTGACGGCAGTGCCGCCAGTGGCTCACACACTCCCGGAAGAACCGGGCGAGAAACCCGGCGAATGGCGCACCCGGGAGCGGGTCAGGCTTCGTTATCGGCGGCGCGCAGTTTGAGGCCGGCCAGTTCGGCCGTCATCTGGATCTGGCAGGTCAGCCTGCTGTTGGGCTTGCGCTCGAGGGCGCAATCCAGCATGGCGTCCTCCATGTCGTCGATCGGAGGCAGTTTGTCGACCCACTCCTCGTCGATATAGCTGTGGCAGGTCGCGCAGGCGCAGCAGCCGCCGCATTCCGCCACGATCCCTTCGACATCGTTTTCCAGCGCGATCTCCATGAGTGTGCAGCCTTCCGGGACCTCGATATCGCGAGGGTTCCCCTTGCAATCAACGAAATGCACCGTGGGCATTGAAATACCCCTTCCTCAAACACTGGTGGCGGGTCAGGCGCCGTACTGGGCCAGCCGGGCCTCGAGGTCGCTACGCCGCTTGACCTCTCTCCTCAGGTAGTTCTGCCACTGCGTGGCGGTTCTGCGGGTATCGCTGTCGCGCGCCGCCCGCGTGAAGGCGTCGCCCGCCTCGTCGAATTCATCCTGTTCGAACAGGCACTGGCCGAGCAGCATGTAGGTTCTGCCTTCGCTCTTCAGCTCGCCGGCCCGAATGGCCTGGCGGGCCGTCGAAGAGCAGTCCTCATAGTCGCCCAGGGCGTTGTACGTTTCCGCCAGCCGCATGTAGAGCTCGCCCTTGTCCTCCACGTCCTCCTCGCTCTCGGCTGCCTTGCGCAACGGGTCGAGAGCCTTGCGGTCCTCCCGCGCCAACTGCCAGGCCTGAGCCAGGTAGCGGTAATTCACCGCGGTCTCCTCGATTTCACCGCTGTCAAGGCCCTCCTGCAGCACGACGGCGGCCTTGTACGGGACTTCCGCCAGCATGAAGAGCTGGGCCATGGTAACGAGTTCGTTGCTCCGGTCCAGAAGCCCCTGGTCGTAGCAGCTCCAGAACGCCGCGAACTGATTGGCCTCGTCTTCGACAATGGAATAAAGGCCCTGCAACTGCATCCAGTACTGCTTCTTGGGCCAGTTCGTCAGGAGAGTCTTGCTGACCTCCAGGGCCTGGGGAAACTCCTCGAGTTCCCAATGCGCGGCCAGCAGGTAGCGCCACCAGTTCTCTTCGACCTCCATGCCTGTCTGCTGGGCCCGCTCTATTGCTATCTGGACGTTCTCCAGCGCATTGCGCCAATCCTCCATCTGGAAGTAGGCCATGGCCAGGAGCATGTAGTCCTTGGGGACCGGGCTTACCTGGGACTCGATCCATCGGCGCGCGAATACCACCGCTTGAGGATAGTTCTCCACCTGCATGTAGAGCTGCGAAAGCGTCCTGATGGTCTGGTTGTAGAGGCCCTCGGGGATTTCCCCGGGGCCGCCGATCTCGATTACGCCGAGGAAGGACCGGATCGCGCTTTGATAGTCTTCCTTCTCGATGTGAATGAAGCCGTAGAAGTTATTGGTCTGGGCGCGTTCGTACGGCGTCAGGCCGCGCAGTTCGGTAATCTCCTGCAGCAACGCCTCCGCGGTGGCATAGTCCTCAAGCTCCAAGGCTTCCTGCGCCCTGGAAAAACGCCGGTGCACCCGTTCGCTCATGGCCTCGGTGCGCCGCGTCTGCTGCTCCTCCTCCTCGCCTTCCTGGGCCTGCGCGAAACCGGCGGGAGCAAGCAGGGCGAGGCCCAAAAGCCCCGCGAAGATGATGTTCAACCTTGCCTTCACCGCGTCAATCTTCGATCTGGAACGTAATCCTGTGCCGCAGCCCGGGGACGGCGATGGCCGTGCCGTTCACCACCCGCGGCTTGTACTTGAATTTGAGCAACGCCTGCACCGACGCCCGCTCGAACAGGGAACTGGTGCACTCGATGACGCTCACGTCCGCCGTGGTGCCCAGCGGCGTAACGGTGAACTGCAGGTCGCAGTGGCCTTCCAGTCCGCGCGACTGCGCGCGGCGCGGATACATCGGCGCTACCTTGACGATCGGCAGGTAGTCGCCCTCCGCCAAGCTGAAGTCTCCCAACTCGCCGTCGAGGCCCACGTTCATGTCCGGGTTCGGCGCCGAGACGGCCACGGAAGAGTCGAAGTCCGAGTTGTCCATGTCCTGCTGGGGAAGGTCGGGGGGCTCGTCATCCACCTCGGGCGGGCGCTCGGGTTTTTCCTGCTTGCGCTCGACCGTCTCCTCCCGTTTGACGCGCACGAAGTCGACAAAACGCGCATCGAGCGCTTCGGTGATCGCCGCCTGACCGGTGGCGATCAGGAACTGCATGACCCAAAGCAGCGACAGTGCGGCGAAACCGCCTATGGCCAGGGCCACGAAATAGCGCCCTACTCTCCGTTTGACTGTCTTCTGGTCTGTCATGCTGTCACCTCCACTGCTGTTTGCCGATAGCGGGGGCTGCGTCAGTCATCGCTGGCCGCAATGGACACGTTGAATACACCGGCCTGACGAGCGGAATCCATGACGCCGACCAGCGTTTCCGTGTACGCCCGCTTGTCTGCCTGAATAATAACCGAACCCTCCGGGTTCTCCGCGTGCAGGCGTTCTATGTTGGCCCGCACCGCCCTTGGATCCACGCGCCGCCGGTCGATCCAGATCTCGTTCGCCGCGCTGATGGCCACCAGGATGTTGGCCTTCTCCTGCCGCACGGCCGTGGGCGCGTCGGGTCGGTTCACGTCGATGCCCGCCTCCTTGATGAAGGAGGCCGTGACGATGAAGAAGATCAGCATGATGAACACCACGTCCAGCATGGGCGTGAGGTTGATCTCGGCCTTGGCTTCGTCGCCGGCGGCCTGAATGATGGATCTGCGCATTAGTGCTTACTCCCGTTGATTTCCTGCGTCCGGATCAGGGTTCAGTGATCCATCGTCAGGTGCTCTTCCAGGTCCTCCACCTCACGATCGGCGCGCCGGGTGAGGTAGGTCGTCCAGAAAACTCCCGACAGTGCGCCCACCATGCCCGCCATGGTGGGGATGGTGGCCTTGGACACGCCCGAGGCCATGGACCGCGGATTGCCGCTGCCCGCAACCGCCATGACGTCGAACACTTCGATCATTCCGGTCACGGTGCCCAACAGTCCCAGAAGCGGACAGAGCGCCACCAGCGTCTGCACGATCGGCAGCGAGCGGCGCACGGCCATGTTGAACTCCGAGATCATCCGCTCGCGGATCTGGTGGGCCTCCCAAGACTGGCGTTCGTGGCGCGCTTCCCAGTCCTCGTAGATCGCGGCGCGCCGTTTGCCGAGCTCGACCCGGTAGAACACCAGCCGCTCGAACACCAGCATCCACATCAGGAAGATAGTCAGCGCGATCAGGAACAGGACATCTCCGCCGAGTTCCATGAAGTCACGGATCGCCTCGAAGGCGTCGTAGAACCAGCTAAACATGGTCAACGAAACCGATCAGTCGCTCCTCCGCTTCGTCGAACCTATGCCGGGGCCTTGTTCTGGGCTTCGGAATGCTCCGCCACGATGCCGGTGCTCTGCTCCTGCAGGATCTGCACTATGCGGCGGCTTCGCCCGCTCACCACGGTATGCAGCAGCACCATCGGTATCGCGACGCTCAGGCCCAGCACCGTCGTGACCAGCGCCTGGGAGATGCCGCCCGCCATGAGCTTGGGATCGCCGGTGCCGTACAGCGTGATCGCCTGGAAGGTCTTGATCATTCCGGTAACGGTTCCCAGCAGACCCATCAGCGGCGCCACCACCGAGATGATCTGTATGAACAGCAAGGCCCGGTTCAGCTTGGGCGTTTCCCTGAAGATGGCTTCGCCCAGCTTGAGTTCCAGAGTCTCCGTGTCCACGTCCTTGTTGTCGTGGTACACCGCGAGTACCCGTCCGAGCGCATTGTCGTCGGAGGGCGTGGAACTGCGAAGCTGCGCCGTTACCTTGCGGCTGGCAAGCGACAGCGTCACCAGGCGTTCCAGCGAAATCAACAGGCCGATGACGCCCAGCGCGAGGATGAGATAGCCCACCAGCGCGCCCTGCTGGATCCGCTCCACCAGGTTCGGACGACCGACCAGGGAATTGAGCACGCCGCCCAGCGTCGGATCCAGTCCGAACCGCACCACGTCACCCGAATCCGCTTCCAGCAGGTCTTCCGTGCTGCCCGTGAAGCGCCCGGCCTCCGGCTGGCGGCCGAGCTCGGTCACATTGCCGGTTTCCTGCCGATAGGTCAGGTACTTGCCGTCGGAAACGATATTGAACAGGCCGACCCGCACCACGTCAGTCAGCTCGCGTTGGCCGTCCAGCGAGATCACGTCCGTGCTGAAACGGACGACCTTGGCCGATTCGGTCATTTCGCGCTGCAGTTCCCACCACAGCCGTTCCATCTCTTCTACGGAAGGCAGTTCGATACCGGACCCCAGCTTCTCGACCAGCGAGGTGAGAAATTCCGTTCTTTCCGGGTATTGCACATTCGTGAGCGAGTTCTCAAAGTTGGAACGCGCATCGCCCGCTACCTGCTGGGTGACGCCGAACAGCTCCTTCAGCGCGCCCAGCCGCTCGTCGCGGGTCTGCATCAGCGCCGCGATGCGGCGCTCGTTCTCGCCATAGGCGTTCTCCAGGCGCTGACTGCGGCGTTCTTCGGCCGCCTTCTCGGCGTTCGCCTGGTCCAGCAGTCTTTGCTGCTCTCCGCGAGCCTGGCGGAACTGCTCCTCACGCGAGCGCATTTCCTCGTTATCGCGAACGGCGCCCTGTTCGACCAGGCTCAGCAGTTCATCCAGCGTCAGCGCGTCCTGCGCCTGCAGCGGCATGGCCAGCAGCAGGCCCAGCGCGGAGCCGGCAATTGTTCTTGTGATCATCATTTATCCGGCCTCCGGCGCCGAAACCGGCAGCATCAATAAATCCGGCGCCACCTGCTGTTGCGCCACCCGCAGGCCCATGCGCACCTGATTGCGGTAACTGCCTTCAAGGTCGACCCAGGCCTTCGCATCGTCGTCCCACCTGCGCGTCGCGCTCTGGTCCGCGGTCTGGTAAACCAGCGAAACGCGGCCGACCCGCAGCACGTCCACTTCCAGCGTGGCGCCCTCATGCTCCACCGAGGCCTTGTAGGCTTCGATCGTGCGGCCGTAGTCGTTCTCGATCTGGTAGGCCTCGAGCACCTTGCGGAACTTCTCGGCAACCGTGACGTCCTCGCGCTCCATCAGGTCGTAGAGTTCGCCTACCCGACTGCGACGCTCATCCAGCAGGAAAGGCGCATCGGCCTCGACGAACAATTCCAGCGACTCGATCATGCGCACCATCAGCGGCAGCATCTGGCGCCCGGTCGCCTCGACTTCGTCGATGGCCTCGTTGAGCTTGCCGATATCGCTTTCCTGCCGGTCGATCTGCCGCTGCATCAGCGTATTGAAAACCTTGAGGCCTTCGAGTTCCTTCAGCACCCGCTTGTACTCGGTCTCCAGCGAATCGGTCTCCTTGACGATGTCGTCGATCCGATTCTGCGACTGCCTGCCGGCCTCCGCACGATCGGCCTGGACGGACTCGATCTCCTCCAGCGTGGTCGCTCCCGCCAGCGCGGCTGCAGTCAGCAGCGCCCCTGCGCACAACGAACCCCTAAGAATTGGCTTCATCAACAACTCCCCCTGTACATCAAAGCGGGTACATAAACACCAGGCGGGTTCCAAGAGACCGGCCTGATGCAAGGCAGGCGATATTAGCACAGCGGCCTTGACATGCGGGCCGCTTGGCGCATAATCCGCCCACATGAACGCCCGGCGCTCATCCCTTAGCCTCCACGCAGCCGCGATCGGTCTGCGTCCGGCTGCGCTCGCACTGCTTGCGGGGCACCGAAAGCGGGGTAAGGAATAGGCCCGGACAACTCCCAAAGCCTCTTTTCAAACCCCGCTTACCGAACACCGGATGCGGGGTTTTTTCTATGGGCATAACCACTACCTCATGAGAACGTCACAATGAACGAGCAAGCCAAACAGGATCGCGTTCGCATCTTCGACACCACCTTGCGCGACGGCGAACAGGCGCCGGGGTGCAGCATGACGCTGCGCGAGAAGCTCAAGGTCGCACGCGCGCTGCGCGACATGCGGGTGGACATCATCGAGGCGGGCTTTGCCGCGGCCTCGCCCGGCGACTTCGAGTCGGTGCGGGAAGTGGCCAACTCGATCAAGGGCGTCACCATCTGTTCGCTGGCGCGCTGCCATGAAGGTGACATCGAGAAGTCCGCCCGGGCCCTGGAGCCGGCGGCCCGCAAGCGCATCCACGTGTTCGTCGCGACCAGCGAGATTCACCGCAAGTTCAAACTGGAGATGGCTCGCGACGAGATCGTGCGGCGGGCGGTCGAGGCGGTGCGCCTGGCCCGGCAGGCCTGCGACGACGTGGAGTTTTCCCCGGAGGACGCCTCGCGCACGGAGCCCGAGTACCTGACGGAAATCGTCACCGCGGTGGTGGAAGCGGGCGCGACCACGGTCAACATTCCGGACACCGTCGGTTACGCGATGCCGGAGCAGTTCCAGGCGCTGTTCGAGCATCTTCGCGACACCGTTCCCGGCGTCGAGAACGTCGTCTTGAGCGCGCACTGCCACGACGACCTCGGGCTTTCGGTCGCCAACAGCCTGGCGGCCGTCGTGGGCGGCGCCCGGCAGATCGAGTGCACCGTCAACGGGATCGGCGAGCGCGCCGGCAACTGCTCGCTGGAAGAGGTGGTCATGGCGCTCAAGGTGCGCGCCGATTACTTCGGCCTGGACACCGGCATCGAAACCACCGGGCTCTATCCGGCCAGCCGCCTGGTCTCCAGCGTCACCGGCATGCACACACCGCGCAACAAGGCCATCGTGGGCCAGAACGCCTTCGCGCACGAGGCCGGTATTCACCAGCACGGCATGCTCAAGCACGCGGAAACCTACGAAATCATGCGTCCCGAGTCGGTCGGCATGCACCGCTCCAACCTGGTGCTCGGCAAGCACTCCGGAAGGCACGCCTTCCGCGACCGGACCCGCCAACTCGGCTTCGAACTGAGCGAGGACCAGCTCAACCGGGCATTCATCGAGTTCAAGAAGCTGGCCGACCGGAAGAAGGAGCTGTTCGACGCCGACATCGAGGCGTTGATCGTGCACAAGGACACGGCCGCGATGGGCCCCTGGCGCCTGCGCGAGTTGCGCATCAACACCGGGGGCAGCACGCTGGCGGTGGCGGCGGTGCGCCTGGAGCACGACAGCGGCGAGCAGCGCGACGAGGCGGCCGTGGGCGACGGACCGATCGACGCGACCTTCAAGGCGCTGGAGCGCGCAACCGAAATGAGCGTCGAGTTGATCCACTTCGACGTGCGAAGCGTCACCACGGGCGAGGACGCGCAGGGCGAGGCCACGGTGACGGCGCGCTGGGGCGACTCCTCCTACCGCGGTCGCGCGGTCAGCACCGACATCGTGGAGGCCGGCGCCAAGGCCCTGCTGGAAGTGCTGAACCGGGCGCTGCGGGCCAAGGCGCGTCTGGATTCCGGAAAAGCGGCGAAAAGAGGCCCGCGACGGCGCCTTGGGCCGTAAAATCGCGGCGAGCCGCAGTTTTCGGCTGTCCCTGAACGTACTGGAGACCCTCACGCCATGACCGCACAAGACGAATGGATCTGGCACGACGGCGAGATCAAGCCGTACATGGAGGCCCAGACTCACGTGATGACGCACGCGCTGCACTACGGCACTTCGGTGTTCGAGGGCATTCGCTGCTACGCAAGTCACCTGGGGCCGGTGATCTTCCGGCTGCGCGCGCACACCCGGCGCATGTACAACTCGGCCAAGATTTACCGGCTGAAGATTCCGTACACGCCGGAGGAAGTGAACGGCGCATGTCACGCGGTCATCGCCCGAAACCGGCTTTTCGACGGCGCCTACATACGGCCGATCGCGTTCAGGGGCGCCGGCGACCTGAGGATCCTGCCGTCTGAGAACGTACCGGTCCACGTGGCCGTGGCCGCGTGGAAATGGGGATCGTATCTCGGAGGAACGGACGAGGGCGTGGACATCTGCTGCACCTCCTGGCAGCGGGTGGCGCCGAACACGGTGCCGGCGCTGGCCAAGGCCGGCGGCAACTACCTGTCGAGCGTTCTGGTCACGCTGGAGGCCCAGGAGAACGGCTACGTCGAGGGGCTCGCCATGACCCATGACGGACTGGTCAGCGAAGGCGCCGGCGAGAACGTCTTCGTGGCGGTGGCCGGCAAGCTCTACACGCCGCCCTATTCCGCATCGATTCTTCCCGGAATCACCCGCGACACGGTGATCAAGCTCGCCACGCGGCTGGGCATCCCGGTCATACAGGAGGCGCTGCCGCGGGAGGTGTTGTACATCGCCGACGAAGTCTTCCTGGCGGGCACGGCGGCGGAAATCACGCCGGTGCGCAGCCTGGACCGGCTGACGATCGGCAACGGCAAGCCCGGAGAGCTGACCCGGGCCCTGCAAGACGCCTTCTTCGGGCTGTTCGACGGACGCACTGAGGATCCGCGCGGCTGGCTGGAACCGGTGGAAGGAATCGAAAAGGAGGGCTGAACGCCGATGTCCGGAAAGACCCTGCTCGCCAAGATCTGGGACGCGCACGAAGTCGTCCCGGAAACGCCGGACACGCCGGCGGTGCTCTACATCGACCTGCACCTGGTGCACGAGGTGACGACGCCGCAGGCGTTCGACGTGCTGCGCGCGAACGGCCTGCCGGTGCGCCGGCCGGACCGCACGCTGGCGACGATGGACCACTCGACGCCGACCGAGCCGGCTTCGACGCTCGAAGAACTGGATAGGGTCGCGCTGCCCGCGGCGGCGGCCCAGGTTCGCGCGATGATCGAGAACTGCGCGGAGTTCGGCGTGGAGCTGCGCGGTCTGGACAGTCCGGAACGCGGAATCGTGCATGTCGTGGGTCCGGAACAGGGCGCGACCTGGCCGGGCCACACGGTGGTCTGCGGAGACAGCCACACCAGTACCCACGGTGCGTTCGGCGCCCTGGCCTTCGGCATCGGCACCACCGAAGTGGGCCACGTGCTGGCTACGCAGTGCCTGCTGCAGCGCCGCCCGGGCGCGCTGGCGGTCAACGTGAGCGGCCGCCTGGGTCCCGGCGTGACTTCCAAGGACCTGATCCTGGCGATCATCCGCAAACTGGGCGTGGGCGGCGGTACGGGCCGCGTCCTCCAGTATCGCGGCGAAACCGTCCGGGAGCTGACCATGGAACAGCGGATGACCATGTGCAACATGAGCATCGAGGCCGGCGCCCGCGCCGGCATGATCGCGCCGGACGACACGACCTACGAGTGGCTGCATGGCCGCCCGATGGCGCCGGCGGGCGCCGATTGGGACGCCGCGCTCGAGCGCTGGCGCGAACTCGAGGACCGCGGCGACGCGCAGTTCGAACGCGAAGTGAGCCTGGATGCGGGGCGGCTTCGCCCGATGGTGACCTACGGCACCAATCCCGGAATGTCGGCGCAGATCGACGAACCGGTGCCCGGCAGCGGCGATCCCGCCATCGACAAGGCGCTGGCCTACATGGGCGTGGAGCCGGGCAAGCCGCTGCAGGGGCGCGACGTGGACATCGTTTTCCTCGGCAGTTGCACCAATTCCCGGCTGAGCGACCTGCGTTCGGCGGCGGAGTTGATGCGCGGAAACCGGGTCGCGGACAACGTCCGCATGCTGGTCGTGCCGGGCTCGCAGATCGTGAAGCGCGAGGCCGAAGCCGAGGGCCTGCATGAGATCTTCCTTTCGGCCGGCGCCGAATGGCGCGAAGCGGGCTGCTCGATGTGCATCGGCATGAACGGCGACACGGTCGGCGCCGGCAAGCTCTGCGTAAGCACCAGCAACCGCAATTTCGAGGGCCGCCAGGGACCGGGCGCGCGCACCGTCCTGGCCAGCCCGCTGACGGCCGCGGCCAGCGCGATACGGGGCCGGGTGGCGGACCCGCGCGAGCTGATGGACCGCTGAACCGGGGCGCCGTCATGGATAAGATCGTTCGCATCGAATCGCGCACCGTTGTGCTCGACATCGACAATGTCGATACCGACCAGATCATTCCCGCGCGCTTCCTCACGACCACCGTGCGCAAGGGCCTGGGCGACGCGGCCTTCCACGACTGGCGCTACGCCGGCGACGGCGAACTCAACCCCGACTTCGTGCTCAACCGCCCCGAGAACCGGGACCGCAGCATCCTGGTCGCGGGCGACAACTTCGGTTGCGGTTCGTCCCGCGAGCACGCGCCCTGGGCCCTGCTGGAGGCCGGCCTGCGCGCCGTTATCAGCACCAGCATCGCCGACATTTTTCGCAACAACTCGCTCAAGAACGGCTTCGTCCCCGTGGTAATCGACGACGAGCCGCACCGCTGGCTCAAGGCCAATCCGGGAGCGGAAATCGCGATCGACCTGGAGAAAACCCGGGTCGAACTTCCCGAGGGGCCGCCTGCGCCCTTCGAACTGGATCGTTTTGCGCGCTACTGCCTGATGAACGGCGTGGATCAACTCGGTTACCTGCTCCGGCAGAGCGACCGGATCAGCGCCTGGGAACAGCGTGCGGGAGGCTAGCCATTGACGTCCCTCATTGCCGTTCTGCCCGGCGACGGAATCGGGCCGGAGGTCATGCGCGCGGGCCTGCGCGTGCTGAGGGCCGCGGCCGACCGGCACTCGCTGGATATTGAGACGCGGGAGGCGTCGTTCGGCGGCCGCGCGCTGGCCGAAACGGGTGCCCCCTTCCCCTCCTCGACGCGCGACCTCTGCCTTGAGGCGGACGCCGTATTGCTGGGCGCGGTCGGCCTGCCGGGACCGCCGCCGGCGGATCCGGCACTACGGCCGGAACAGGGCCTGCTGAACCTGCGCGCGCTGCTCGGCGTGTACGCAAACCTTCGCCCGATCCGGCCGTTGCCAGGCGCCTCGGACGCCTCGCCGCTGCGCGCGGACAAGCTGGCCGGCGTGGACCTGATCGTCGTGCGGGAACTCACCGGCGGCGTCTATTTCGGCGAAAAGCAGGAAGGCGACGATGCGGCCAGCGACCTGTGCACGTACAGCAGCGAAGAAGTCGAACGCGTCGTGCGCTACGCGGCGGGACTCGCGCGCAGCCGCCGTGGCCGCCTGACTTCCATCGACAAGGCCAACGTCCTGGCCACGTCGCGCCTTTGGCGGACGGTGACCGGGCGCGTGATCGCCGAAGAGTTCCCGGAACTCGAGCTCGATCACCTCCTGGTGGACGCCGCGGCGATGCGCCTGCTCACGCACGCCGCGCAGTTCGACGTCCTCGTGACCGAAAACATGTTCGGCGACATCCTCACCGACGAGGCTTCGGTGCTGACCGGTTCGCTGGGAATGGCGCCCTCGGCCTCCGTTGGAGAAGGCCGGCGCGCCCTCTACGAACCCATTCACGGGACCGCGCCGGACATCGAGGGCCGCAACCTGGCGAACCCATGCGGCATGATTCTGTCCGTGGCGATGATGCTGGAACTGAGCCTGAACAGCCCCGAAGCCGCCCGCGACGTCGAAGCGGCGGTCGCCGCCTCGATTGCCGATGGCGTGCGCACGGCCGACATCGCGGGAAGCGCAACGACCGAGCAGTTGACCGAGGCCATCCTCGCCCGTCTCGGCAGGAGCACTCCATGACATCAAAATGGAAGCGCAGCGAACGCGTACAGATCGCAGTACAGAAGTCCGGGCGTCTCACCGACCACTCGCTGGCTCTACTGAAGCGCTGCGGCCTGCGGCTCACCCAGGGCGCCGACGAACTGCTGGCCGTGGCCGAAAACATGCCCGTGGACGTGCTGCTGGTGCGCGACGACGAAATCCCGGGCCTGGTGCGCGAAGGGGCTTGCGACCTGGGGATCGTCGGCCTGAACGTTGCCGAGGAGCAGCGCCTGGGGCTGGAGAGCGGCCAGCCCGCCCCCGAAAGCATCCGCAGCCTGGCGTTCGGCGATTGCCGCCTGGCGATGGCCTACCCCAAAGACGGCGAGGCGCGCAGGGCCGCCGACCTGGAGGGACTCCGCGTCGCGACCAGCTATCCGCGACTGACCGGACGCTTTCTGGCCGAATCGGGCGTGACCGCCGAAGTCGTTCCGTTCTCCGGCGCGGTGGAACTTGCGCCGCGACTGGGCCGCGCGGAGGCCATCTGCGACCTGGTCTCCAGCGGCAAGACCCTGGCGGCCAACCAGCTCAGGGAAGGCGAAACGGTGCTGGAAAGCCGGGCCGCGCTGCTCCTGAGCCCGGCCGAATTGCCGGCCGCAAGAAAAGACTGGGTGGATCTGCTCAAACGCCGCATGGACGGCGTAATGCAGGCCCGCGAAACCAAGTACATCATGCTGCACGCGCCGCGCTCCGCCCTGCCCGTCATCGCGGAGCTGCTGCCCGGCTCCGAGGCCCCCACCATCATGCCGCTGGACGGGCGCGATGATCGGGTGGCCGTGCATGCGGTTTGCCGGGAAAGCGTATTCTGGGAGACGCTGGAGGCCCTGAAGGATGCGGGCGCCAGTTCCGTGCTGGTGCTGCCGGTGGAGAAGATGCTGGAATGACTGCGATCCCGCCCGTCTACCGCTGGAACGCGCTGGACGAAAGCCAGCGCGCGTCGGTCCTCGAGCGGCTTGCCGCTCCCGCCGACCCTGCGCTGGAAGCGCGCGTGAAGGACATCATGGACCGGGTGCGCGCCGGCGGGGACAGGGCGCTCAGGGAGCTGGAAGCCGAACTGGACGGCGTGGAACTCGGCGAAATCGAAGCCGGCGAGAGCGAAATCGCGGACGCCGCCGCTCTGCTGAGCGGGCAACAGCGCGAGGCGATTCACGCGGCGCTGGACAACATTCGCAGCTGCCACGAGGCCCAAAGGCCAACGGACTCCCGCACCGAGCCGGTCCCCGGCGTGGTCTGCGAGCAGCGGTACCGCCCCCTCGAGGCGGTCGGGCTGTATGTGCCTTCCGGGGCCGCCCCCCTGCCCTCCACGGCAATGATGCTGGCGGCGCCCGCGCAACTGGCCGGCTGCCCTCAGCGCATCCTCTGCGCGCCGCCTGCCGCCGACGGCAGCATCAACCCGGCCATTCTCTATGTGGCGGGCCTGTGCGAGGTGCACCGCATATTCAAGCTGGGCGGGGCCCAGGCGGTCGCCGCAATGGCCTACGGCACCGAAAGCGTGCCCCGGGTCGACAAGATTTTCGGACCCGGCAGCCGCTGGGTCGCCGCCGCCAAGCAGTTGGCGGCCATGCAGCCGGGCGGACCGGCGCAGGACCTCCCCGCGGGGCCGACCGAGGCCATGGTGATCGCCGACCGGAGCGCGGATCCCGAATTCGTCGCCCTGGACCTGCTCAGCCAGGCCGAACACGGCGAGGACGCGCACGTACTGCTGCTGTGCCTGGACGAACGGCTGGCGACGGCCGTCCAGGAAGCGATCGCCGGGCAGTTGCGCACGCTGCCCCGAACGGACGTGCTGGAGAAATCGCTGTCGGCCGGCGCCCTGCTGGTCGTGGACTCGCTGGAGGACGCCGTCGAAGTGGCCAACCGCTACGCCCCCGAACACCTGCTGCTGCAGGTTGCGAACCCGCGCGCGCTGGCGGCGGAAATCCGCAACGCGGGCGCCGTTTTCCTCGGTCCGTGGTCGCCGGAATCCAGCGGCGATTACTGCAACGGCGCCAATCACGTGCTGCCCACCTACGGCAGCGCCCGCTGGGCCAGCGGCCTTGGGCTGATCGACTTCTACAAGCGGATCAGCGTTCAGGAACTTTCCCGGGAAGGGCTGGAAAGCATTGCGGGCTCCATTGCCGTGCTAGCCCGCACCGAGGGGCTGGAGGCCCACGCGCGCGCCGCGGAAGTGCGCCGGAGACCCGAGCGATGAACGCCAGAGACTTGCCCGGCGGCGACCGCAGGCCGATGCGCCGATGGCCGGTTGCCCTGCTGCTCGCTTTGCTCGCCGGCACGACGTCGGCCGACTCCACTTTGCTGCGGTGCGGCGTCCTGGTTGATGTCGAGCGCGAACGACTCATTCAGCGGCAGGACATTCTCGTTTCCGACGGCGTCATAGCGGCCGTGGGCTCCGGGGTCGCCGCGCCGGACGGCGCCAGCGTCGTCGATCTGACCGGGCATTACTGCCTGCCCGGCCTGATCGACGCGCACACACACCTGATGGTCGGCGGGCCGGGCCTGAACTCCTCCAGCGCGGAGAAAACGCTGGTCGCCCTCAGGAACGCGCAGACAATGCTGCAGCACGGCTATACGACGCTGCGCATACCGGGCGACGGCGACGTCGGTTTCGGGTCCATCGCCCTGCGCGACGCGATCGCCGGGGGGCTGTTCACGGGCCCTCGAATGCAGGTGGCCCCGCACTTTCTTTGTCCGCTTGGCGGGCATTGCGACAGAAACGCCATCGCTGCCGACAGCGGCGTGCCCACCGCGCCGTATGTCATCGCGGCCGGCGAGGATGCGGCCCGCGAGGCGGTACGCCGCGAACTCA
Source organism: Gammaproteobacteria bacterium (assembly GCA_026707445.1). GTDB lineage: Bacteria > Pseudomonadota > Gammaproteobacteria > Steroidobacterales > Foliamicaceae > Foliamicus. The sequence continues at coordinate 77,612 of JAPOWV010000011.1, read as the reverse complement.
AGTACGGCGCGGACTGGATCAAGGTACATGCCACAGGCGGCATCATGTCCGTGGGCGACGACCCGTGGGTGCAGGCGTTTACCGACGCGGAGCTCGCAGCCTTCTCCGACGAAACTCATCGCCACGGCAAGAAGATCACCGCGCACATACATGGCGCGAGCGCCGTCAAGTCCGCGGTTCGGGCCGGCTTCGACAGCATTGAGCACGGCACGCTGATGGACGACGAGGCCATCGAAATGATGGTCGAGTCGGAAACCTGGCTGGTGCCGACCGTGTACGTCCTCGATTACATCCTGGGGAGCACGCAATCCCGCCGGATGACGCCGGAAATCATGGCCAAGGCCCGCGAAGTCGCGAAAATCAGGGACGAGAGTTTCAGAAAAGCGTACAAGGCGGGCGTGAGAATGGCGGTAGGCTCCGACCAGGTATTCCCTCACCGCCACTCCGCCCGGGAGTTTGCCGCGCTGGTTCGGCAGGGCGTAACGCCGATGGACGCCATCGTCATGGGTACGCTCAACGGCGCCGCGCTGATGGACCTCGAGGGCGAAATCGGCAGCATCGCGGCCGGCAAACAGGCCGACATCATCGCCGTGCCCGGCGATCCCGTGGAAGACATCTCGATCCTGGAGAACGTCGAATTCGTGATGCTGGGCGGGCGCATCATCCGCAGGGACTGAGCCATGAGCTGGATCACGTCATTGGCGCGGGAAGCCGTGCAGAAGGGCCGGGCCTACCGGGCGCCGACAACGCCGACGCTGGCCCGTCTGCACGCCAATGAGTTGCCCTGGGCGCCCGACTACGACCCGGCGCCGGGCAGGCTCAACTTTTACCCGCTGCTTTTCCCCGCGAAGCTGACCGAGCGCATGGCCGAACACTACGGCGTGCGCCCGGAGGAGATTTCCGTCACGCGCGGCAGCAGCGAGGGCATCGACTGCCTGTACCGGGCGTTCTGCGAATCGAGGCGCGACGGCGCGATCTTCTGCCCCCCGTCATTCGAGATGTTCCGCTGGTACGGCCGTTTGCAGGGCGCGCGGGTCCTGGAAGTTCCGTTGCGGGCCGAAGACGGCTTCTCGCTCGACGTGCCGGCCATCAAGGCCGCCTGGTCCGATGATGTGAAGCTGCTGATCCTGTGTTCCCCGAACAATCCCACGGGCAACCTGATGGCCCCGGACGATGTCCTGGAACTGGTGGAATACGCCCGCGAGAGAACCGTTGTGGTACTCGATGCCGCATACGCCGAGTTCGCGGGCCTGAACCCCGGCGCCGAATGGATCACGGCACACCCGCACGTCGTGGTCCTGCGCACCGTATCCAAGGCGCTGGGGCTGGCGGGGGTACGCTGCGGCGCCCTGATTGCCTGCGAAGAGATCATCGGGCTGATGCGCCGCGTACAATCTCCGTACAGCTTTTCCGCACTGTGCGAACACACCGTGCTCGAGGCCATGAAACCGGAAAGCCTGGCCAGGATGCAAGGCCGCATAGCACTTGTCATTGAGGAGCGCGAACGCGTCAGCGCACTCCTGGCGAAACTCCCTCAGGTAGCGACCGTGTATCCCAGCCGCACCAACTTCGTGTTGCTGAAAGTCGCCGACGCCGATGGCTTTACCGCCGCGGCCCGCGACGGCGGCTACCTGTTGCGCAGAATTCCCGACGAGCCGGGGCTTGAGTCCTGCGTGCGCATAACGCTGGGCACGCCGGAGCAGAACGACGGGCTGCTGGCGACATTGAGGGCGGCGGCATGAGCGCGCGCATCGCCTTTCTCGACCGCGACGGAACCCTTATCGAGGAGCCGTCCGACTTCCAGGTGGACAGCCTGGCGAAGCTCAGGCTGGCGCAGGGCGTCGTGCCGGCGCTGCGGCGGCTGCAGGACTCCGGCTTCGAGCTGGTCATGGTCAGCAATCAGGACGGTCTCGGAACCGACAGCTTTCCGCGGAAGGACTTCGACGGACCGCACGAATTCCTGATGGCGCTGCTGGCCTCGCAGGGCATCGCGTTCGCCGAAGTGTTCGTGTGCCCGCACCGGGACGAGGACGGTTGCGATTGCCGCAAGCCCCTGACCGGTCTGGTCAACGCGTTCATGCGCGAGCGGCCCGTGGATCGGGCGGCGAGCGTCATGATCGGCGACCGCGAGACCGACCTCAAGTTCGCCGAAAACCTGGGCGTGCGCGGCTTCCGCGTCGATGCCGCGCAGCCCGGTAGTTGGGAGCGGATCGTTCGGGAGATCGTCGATGCGCCGCGGATCGGCCGCGCACGGCGCAAGACCCGCGAAACCGACCTGAGCGTGGAGGTCGATCTCGACGCGCCGGCCGGCGCCGAAGTGGCCACCGGTATCGGCTTCTTCGACCACATGCTGGAACAGCTCGCCAAGCACGGCGGCTTCGGGCTGAAGCTCAGCTGCGAAGGCGATCTGGAGGTGGACGAGCACCACACCGTCGAGGACTGCGCCCTGGCGCTGGGCGCGGCGCTGAAGGAAGCGCTCGGCGACCGCCGCGGGATCGGCCGCTTCGCATTCGAGCTGCCCATGGACGAGGCCGACGTCAAGGTCCTGCTGGATCTGTCCGGGCGACCGTGGCTCAAGTTCAAGGGCAGGTTCGAGCGCGAGCGCGTGGGCGGGCTGCCCACCGAGCTGGTCGAGCATTTCTTCCGTTCGCTGGCGGAAGCCAGCGGCGCCACGCTGCATATCCGGGTGCGCGGCGAGAACACCCACCACATGATCGAATCCTGCTTCAAGGGCGTAGGGAGGGCCCTGCGCCAGGCGGTTGCTCGCGAGGGAGGCGACATACCCAGCACCAAGGGCGTCCTGTGAACCGGGACGTGGCCCTGGTGGATTGCGGCGGGGCCAATATCGCATCGTTGCGATTCGCCCTCGAACGACTGGGCGTGGAAGGGCACTTCACGCGGGACGCCGGCCGGATCGAAGCCGCGGAACGCGTCCTCCTGCCGGGCGTGGGCGCCGCCGGGGCCGGAATGGGAAGGCTGACCGACGCGCACCTCCTTGAGCTCATACCCCGCCTGACGCAACCCGTGCTCGGCATCTGCCTGGGTATGCAGTTGCTTTACGAGGTATCCAGCGAGGACGATACGCCCTGCCTCGGCGTCATTCCCGGGCAGGTGGACCTGCTGGAAGCCTCCCCCGAGCACACGATCCCGCACATGGGATGGAACCAGGTGGAACGGCGCGCGGAATCGCGCCTGTTCGACGGAATCCCGGACGGGTCCTGGTTCTACTTCGTGCACAGCTACGCCGCCCCGCCCGGAAAGCACTGCGTCGGCGACACCGAACACGGCCGCCGCTTCGCCTCGGTCGTCAACAAGGACAATTTCTTCGGCGTGCAGTTCCACCCGGAGCGGTCCGGGCAACACGGCCAGCGCCTGCTGAAGAATTTTCTTGAACTTCCGTGGAACTGATTCCTTCCATCGACCTGATGGGCGGCCAGGTGGTGCGCCTGCATCGCGGCCGCTTCGATGATGCGGTGTTCTATTCCAGGGACGCGCTTGAGCTGGCCCGAACCTGGTCCGGCCTGGGCGCGCGCAGCCTGCACGTCGTCGATCTGGACGGCGCCCGCTCCGGCCGGCGCGAAAACGCGGACATGATTGCCGGCGTCGTGGAGGCGACATCGCTTTCCGTACAGGTCGGCGGCGGCATACGCGACGACGAATCGCTTCGCGCAATCTACGAGAGCGGGGTTCAGCGGGCCGTGTGCGGCAGTGCGCTGGCGGAAGATCCGGCGCGGGCCGGCCTCTGGGTGGAGCGGTACGGGCCCGACCGGCTGGTGGCGGCGCTCGACGTGCGCTCCGGCAGCGATCCCGAGGTGCTGACGCGGGGCTGGGCGCGGGAGAGCGGCCGCTCGCTGTGGGTCCTGCTGGATCTGCTCCTGGACCAGGGTTACCGGTGGTTTCTGTGCACCGACGTCGATCGGGACGGCATGCTGAGCGGCCCGAACACGGACCTGTACGCCGAATGCGTCCGAAGGGCGCCCCAGGCCTCGTTTATCGCCTCCGGCGGCGTATCGCGGGCGGACGACCTCCAGGCGCTGGCCGACACCGGGGTGGCCGCGGCGGTCTCCGGCAAGGCCTTGCTCGAAGGGCGCATCAGCGCCGAGGAAGCGGAACGGTGCTGGCGCGGCGGATAATCCCCTGCCTCGACGTGCGCGACGGCCAGGTGGTCAAGGGCGTGCGTTTTCGCGAGCACCGCGTGATGGGCGAGATATTGGACCTGGCGCGCCGTTACCGCGAGGAACACGCCGACGAAGTCGTGTTCTACGACATCACCGCGAGTCCGCACGGCCGTTCCGTGGACCGGAGCTGGATCCTGCGCGTGGCCGACGTCCTGGACATACCCTTCTGCGTGGCCGGCGGCATTCGCGATGTCGCCGGGGCCGAGGAAGTGCTGATGAACGGCGCCGACAAGATTTCCGTGAACAGCCCGGCGCTGGCCGACCCCGACCTGATCGGCGAACTGGCCCGGCGGTTCGGCTCGCAGTGCGTGGTGGTGGGAATCGACAGCAGCGGCGGCGATGGCCGCTGGCGCGTGCACGAGCTGACCGGCGACCCCTCGCTGAGCCGCGAAGCGGGGCGCGACACGCTGGACTGGGTCCGTGAAGTGCAGGAGCGCGGCGCGGGCGAAATCGTGCTCAACTGCATGAACATGGACGGCGTGCGCCAGGGGTATGACATCGAACAGCTTTGCGCGGTGCGCGACTGCTGCCGCGTTCCGCTGATCGCCTCCGGCGGCGCGGGCGCGCCGGAACACTTCGTCGATGTCTTTCGCCGGGCGCGGGTGGACGGCGCGCTGGCCGCGACCGTGTTTCACTCGGGCCAGATCGCGATCCCCGACCTAAAGGAATACCTGGCCGCCCGCAACGTATCCGTGCGCGACTGACCAAAAGCGCGCTGGAGCCAGGGATCAGCGGCGGGAGCGCAGTTCCTCCAGGACTTCGGCCAGCGACACGCCGGCTCCTTCCAGCAGGACCAGCAGGTGATAGAGCACGTCGGCCGCCTCGGCGCGCACCGCCCGCGGGTCGCCGGCGGCCGCCGCCAGCGCCAGTTCCACCGATTCCTCGCCGAACTTTTGCGCCACCCGCTGAATGCCTTCGCCCAGCAGCCTTGCGGTGTAGCTTTCCTGCGGCGCGGCTTCCGCGCGAGACCGGATTACGGCCTCAAGCTCCAGCAGGAAATCCGCCGAAGCGCCGTTGCCTTCATTGCTCACTCGATCACCTCCTCCGCGGCGGGTTCCCTCAGGTTGTAATTCGAGGCCATCACGCGACCGTAGGCCCCGGCGTTGGCGAACAGCAGCACGTCGCCCTCCCGGCATTCGGGCAGCATGCGGTCGCGGGCCAGCACGTCGCCGCTCTCGCAGATCGGACCCACCACGTTCACAAGCCGCGTCGCCGGCTCGTCCAGCCGGGTGAGGTTGTGCACCTCATGGTAGGAACCATAAAGCGCCGGGCGTATCAGCGAGTTCATCCCGGTCTCCACGCCTACGTAGCGGGCGCCGCTCTTGCCCTTGACCTGGGTGACCCGCGCCAGCAGCACGCCGGCTTCGGCCACGACGTAGCGGCCGGGCTCGAGCCAGAATTCCAGTTCGCGGGGCGCGTTCTCGCGGCAGCGCGCCAGGTTGGCGTCCAGCTCCGCAAGGTCCAGGCCCTGCTCGCCGCCGTGCTGGGGAACGCCCAAGCCGCCGCCGAGATTGACCACGCGGGCATCCGGGAAGTGCTCCAGGCATTCGATCAGCGTCTCGGCGATCGGGGCCCATGCGCCGGGATCCATAACGCCGCTTCCCATGTGGGCGTGCAGCCCGGCAACCCGCGCGCCCGCCGCGGCGGCGGCCTCGGCGGCCCGCCGCACCTCGAACAGCGGCACGCCGAACTTGGAATGCACGCCGGCAGTGCGTACATGCCGGTGGAGTCCGCGCCCTACCCCGGGATCCAGTCGAAGGAACAGGTCCTTTCCGGCAAACAGTTCCGGCCAGTCGCGCAGCACGCCGAGGTTGTCCACGGTCAACTGAACGCCGGCCTCCAGCGCTTCGCCGTATTCGGACCGGGCCGCGAAATTCGGGGTGAACAGGATGCGTCCGGGTTCGTGCTCCGGAAACAGCTCGCGCAGCAGCCGGACCTCGCCGGGCGATACGCACTCGAACTCCAGGCCGCTGTCGCGAACGCGCCGCAGCACGCCGGGGTTCGAGTTGGCCTTGATCGCGTAATAGACGCGGTCTATCGACTCCAGCCTCTTGAGCCGCTCCGCCTGCGCCGCCACGCGGTCGAGACAGTAGGCGTAAGTCGCCCCGCGCTCTTCGGCCAGCTTCAGCAACTCGACGCGCCGTTCGGCCCACCAGGGCGCGTCGGCGCCGGTTGGCGCAACCGGCGCCGCTTGCGTCAGTTCCTCCCAGGCGGGACCGAACAACTCGTCGCCGTCATCCGGCACGATCAGCCGCCCATGCAGGCTCTGCGCCAGCCGGCGGGCCTGCGCCGGCTCCACCACGAAGCTGATGTTCAGGTCGCTGGCCGCCTGGCTGAGAAGATGGATGGGCTGCTCGCGAAACGCTTCCAGCGCCGGTCCGACCTCGTGCAGCACCGCTCTGATGCGCCGTCCCACCAGGGTCACGACGCTGGTATTGGTCGTGATGGTCACCTGCCCTATGCGCTCCAGTTGCGAGCGCAGACGGCCCATCAGCTCCGGGGTCAGCACTTCGGGATCGGTATCCAGCGTAACGGTGACGTTGCTCTCCGAGGTTGAAACCAGGTCCACCGATAGCCCGAGGTCGCCGAAGCAGGTGAATACCTCCTTGAGAAAACCGACCCGGCGCCACATCCCCAGCGTCTCCAGCGAGACAAGCGGCACTCCGCTGCGCAGCATGACCGCCTTGACCTGCGCACTGTCGGATTCCTCGGCCGGTCCCACGGCTGTGCCGGGCAGTTCGGGATTCAGCGTCGAACGCACGGTCATCCCGATCCGGCCGTCGCGCAGCGGGGCGATCGACAGCGGATGCAGCACGCCGCCGCCTGAAGTGGCGATCTCCTGCGCTTCGGCGTAACTGAGCCTGCGCAGCAGCCTCGCGCCGCTGATCTCCCTTGGATCGGCGCTGAATATGCCGGGCACGTCGGTCCAGATTTCCAGCCGCCGGGCGCCGATGGCAGCGGCCAGCGCCGCGGCGGAAACGTCGGAACCGCCCCGGCCGAGCAGCACTTCCTCGCCCTGGGCATTGCGGGCGATGTAACCCTGCGTCAACGGCACGCCCGGAAGACTTTCGAGCAGTGCGACCGCTTCGGGATCGGGATCGTGCGCGCACACGGCGTGCAGCATGGAATCGCGTTCGCTGGCCCAGTCCCGCGCCGTCGCCCGCAGCAACTTCGCAGGGTTCACCGGCGAGATCGCTATGCCGCTGAGTTCCAGCGCGGCCGCTCCCAGCCGCCCGGCAAGCCGCTCGCCCAGCGCCAGCACTTTGACGCGGGCCCGGTAGCCCGCCTCGCCGGTCAGGGCTATGCCGCGAAGCAATTGCGCCAGGTTCTCGAGTTCCGCTCCGAGGCAGCCTTCCGGATCGTCGATGTTCATTTCCCGGGCCAGTTCGCGGTGGCTATCGCCCAGCTCCCGCTCGAGGCCGGCGTGCTCGTCGCGGCGCGCCAGCTCGATCAGGGTCTCGAGCCGGTCGGTGACGCCGGCCAGGGCCGAGTGCACGACGATGGGCCGCACGCCCTGCTCGCGGCGGCGCCGCACCAGGTGCGCGACCGTGTCCCAGCCGGCAGCCGTGGCCACGCTGGCGCCGCCGAACTTGAGCACTGCCCATGGCGCGTTCATGCGCTCAATACCTTGCCGGGATTCATGATCCCGCGCGGATCCAGGGCGCGCTTGAGCGCACGCATCAACTGAAGCTTGACGGGATCGCCAAGCCGTTCCAGCTCGTCCTTGAGCAGCAGGCCCACGCCGTGCTCGGCGCTGAAGCTGCCGTCCATCGACCATGCCAGTTCGCGCAATTCGGCGCTGAGCAGCCGGCCCTGCTCGGAGAACCGGTCCGGATCGACTTCGGGCGGACAGGGAACGGAGTAATGCAGATTGCCGTCGCCCACGTGTCCGAACGGCAGGGGCTGGGCGCCCGGAAAGTGTTCGCGGCACATCTCCAGCGCCGAATCGAGGAACCCGGCAATGCGTTCCGGCGGCACGGCCAGGTCGTGGCGCAGGGCCGGTCCGGACAGGCGCATTGCCTCGGGCACGCCATGGCGCAGGCGCCAGATCGCCTCGCGCTGCGCCTCGCTGACCGCGCATACGGCGTCGAGCAACTCGCCCCGCTCGCGGGCGTCTTCCAGAAAACCGGTGAGGCGCTCGGCCAACGCGGACTCCGAGCCGGCGCCGGCCAGTTCCACGCACAACAGCCAGGGCGCATCGATGTCCCCGGGAATCGGAACCCCCTCCAGTTGCTCCCCGCACAATTGCGCCGCCCCGCGCGAAATCAGTTCAAAGGCGTTGAGCTCCTCGCCCAGCGCCGCCTGCGCGCCGCGGAAAAGCGAAACCGCCTGATCGGGTCCGGCCACGCCCAGCAGCGCGGTAATCCATGCCTGCGGTCGCGGGTACAGGCGCAGCGCGGCCGCGGTGATGACGCCCAGGGTCCCTTCCGAGCCGATGAAGAGCTGCTTGATGTCATAGCCGGTGTTGTCCTTGGCCAGCGGCTTCAGGTCCGACAGCACCCGCCCGTCGGGCAAGGCGACCTCCAGCCCCAGCACCATCTCGCGCGCCATGCCGTAGCGCAGCACGTGAATGCCGCCGGCATTGGTGGACAGCACCCCGCCCAGCTGGCAACTGCCCTCCGAACCCAGGCTCAGCGGAAACAGACAGCCCGCCTCGTCGGCGCGTTCCTGCAGCGTGGCCAGCACGCAGCCGGCCTCGGCGGTCAGGCAGCCGGCGTCAAGATCGCGCACCCGCCTCTGGCGATGCAGGCTCAGCAGTATCTCGTTGGCTTGCGAATGCGTGCCGCCGCACAGTCCGGTGCGGCCGCCCACCGGCACCACTCCGACCCCCCGCGTGTTGCAGCAGGCCAGGACGGCGGCGGTTTCCTTCGCGCTGGCAGGAGCCACCAGCAGCCGCGACTCGCCGTGGTAGCGCCCGCGGGGCTCCTCGAGCCAGGGCTCAAGCAGCGCAGCGTCGGCAACGCAATGCCGCTCGCCGACGATCGAGGCAAGCTCGCGGTGGACGGAGCGCGTGTTCATGGCTCATCCCGGGTTTCCGCCGGCGAAAATTCCTCTTCGAACAATCGCCAGGAAACAAAGAACAGCGCCGCAAGGACCGGCCCTATCACCAGCCCGGAGAACCCGAATACCGAGAGCCCGCCGAGGGTGGCCAGCAGCACGACGTAGTCCGGCAGCCGCGCGGTCCGGCCCACCAGCATCGGCCGCAAGAGATTGTCGGCCAGCCCCACGATCAGCACGCCGACGATGACCAGGATCAGACCCTGCACCCACATGCCGGACGCGAACAGCCAGATTGCAATCGGCGCCCACACCAGTCCCGGGCCCACGGCGGGAATGACCGACAGCACGCCCATGAGAACACCGAGCAGGACCGGGCTGCCGATTCCCAGCAGCGCCAGGGTGACGCCGCCAAGTCCGCCCTGCACCGCGCCTATAACGACCAGGGAAGTCACGCTCACCCGGGACACGGTGGCGAACTGGCCCAGCAGTTCGTATTCGCGCTCGTCGCCCAACGGCAGGATGCGAACGAGCGTATCGACGAGCTTGTCGCCGTCGCGCAGAAAGAAGAACAGCAGATACAGCATCACCACCAACTGCAGCATCAGCCTCAGCGCACCCTGCCCGGCGGCGACCAGCCCGGTCGCAGCGAAGCGCGCGGCGTTGCCGACCATCGAAGTCAGCCCGGAACGCATCTGCTCGAAATCCAGTCCGAAGTTGTCCAGGATTTCCCGCACCCAGGGCAGCCAGGCGCCAAGCGCATCCAGCGCCCTCCCGGGATCCAGCGCGCCCCTTTCGACGGCGGCATAGAACTCGCTGGCGTCGCCCACCACCGCCCATCCCAGCAGCAGCACCGGCGCCACCACGCCGGCCAGCACGACGAGGAGGACGGCGGCAGCCGCCAGCGACTGCCTGTTCCAAAGCCGCGGGACCAGGCGCCGGTACAGGCCGTGAAAGAGAATCGCCAGCACTACGGCCCAGAACACCGCCAACAGGAGGTCGGCCAGCAGCAGGATGAACGCCGCGGTGACCGCGGCGACCAGCACTAACAGGGAACTACGCTGAAGGGTCTGGCCCATGATTGATTCGGGTCGGCAAAACGAAAATGGTCGGGGCGAGAGGATTTGAACCTCCGACCACCTGCACCCCATGCAGGTGCGCTACCAGACTGCGCCACGCCCCGGACCGGGTGCAGATTCTATCGCGTGGCGGCTGCGCCGGCGCACGAATCGCTTCAGATCTTCATGATCCTGGCCATCTCCGGAGCGTGCTTCGGGCGCTTGTCGAGCAGCGATACGCAGATGAACAGGGTGATGGACGTCAGCATGGCGAGAAAGCCGCCGTTGATGTCCTTCGGCAGCGAGATCGGGAGTATCTCGATGCCGAAATTGATCAGGAGGCTGGCAAGCACCGCAACGACCGCACCCCGGGCCGTGCCCCGCTTCCAGTTCAGTCCGATGACGACGACCGGAACGATGGCGGCGGCGAAGGTGCTCCAGCCGAAGGCCCCCAATATCGCAACGAGACGCTCGTTCTGGTAGAAGGAAAACAGCGCGAAGCCGGCCGCGACCGCTGCGATCACGATCGTGAATACGCGCGCCCAGAGAAGCTCGCGATCCAGCGACCGGCCCCGGATTGCGATCGGAATGTCATGAATGACCGCCGCGGTGCCGATATTCAGAAACGCGTCCGACGTGGACATGATGGCCGCGAGCAAGGCGGCAAACACCACGCCCGCCAGCAGGGGGTGAGCGAAGGCCGACAGGAATGCGGGCGCAGCGGCGTCCGGCGCCCCCAGCGGATCGTGGCCGCCGTCCAGCACCACGGCGCGCATTACGATGCCCACCGAGACCCACAACAGCGCGGCCATGATGTAGCCGAAGACCGACATCGGGTAGATCGTGCGGTTATCCGAAATCCGCTTGTTCATCATCATCTTGGTAATGAGGTGCGGCTGGCCCGCCAGTCCGAACCCGAAAATGAAGAACCAGCTCAAACAGGCAATGATCCCTGCCGTGCCGAAGGGCATCATCGCTTCGGAATTGTCCGCCAGGACAATCGCCGATGCCTGCTCGATGCCGCCGTCGAAAACGTTGGCGGCGACGATGACGATCAGCAGGCCGGCCACGATCATGACCGCACCCTGCACGAGGTCCGTATAGACCGAGGCGATGATGCCGCCGGTGACGCTGTAGAAGACCAGGATGGCGGTGGCGAACAGGACGCAGCTGACCAGGCTGACGCCGGCGAAGGCCTCGGTCCCCTGCAGGATCGATTGCATGACCAGCGCCAGGGCAAGGATCTGCGTAGCCAGGTAACCCATTACGCCGAGGAGGATGGTCAGCGCGGTCAGAAAACGCGCGCCCTCGCTGTTGTAGCGGGCCGCGACGACGTCGGGCAGCGACAGGCAGCGGCGAACCTCGGTCACCATGCGGATGCGCTTGGCCACCAGCCAGAAGCCGACCCCGTAGCCGATCGCCGACACCGCCACCATCCACAGCGAACTGACGCCGGTCGCGTACACCAGCCCGGGCCCGCCCACGAATCCGAAGCCGCTCAGGGTGCTGGAAAAAATCGCCATCGCGACCACGAACGGCCCCAGGCTGCGGCCGGCCACGAAGAAATCGCCGGCGGAATGCGTACGCCGCATGGCCCATAGCCCCACGGCGACACAGAACACCAGGTAGGCGGCAACGAAGCCGAGGATGATCTCGGAACGAAGCGCTTCCATCACTCGCCGTCCGGGAGTTCCTGCACGAGGCGCTCAAACTCGGCCTCGTCTTCGTGCGTGTAGATGAACTTCCGGAAGCCCAGGACGTACAGCAGCAGGAGCGCCAGACCGGAAGCCCAGATGCCGTAGCCCACCCACGCCGTGGGCGCCGGGAATCCCAGCACGTAGTGAACCTCCCCCGTACTCAGAAAGTGCTGATGTCCGAGAAAAATGCGCGACCACACGAACAGGAACAGGATGGCCGTGGCGGCCAGCCCCAGCCAGAATGGCAAAGTCCTATAGCGCCTGGAAACGCCGAGGGCGATCATCAGCACAACCAGGATCAGCGTTGCCGCCTGCAGTGAAAAAGCCGGCAAGCCGATCTCCGCCAGGCGCGCCAGCCCGTCGCTTCCCGCCATCATTCCGTCAATGTCGGGGTGCGGCAACGAGTTGGGGACGGACGGTTCGGGCTGAACCGCCACCACCGCCAGCAGCACCCACAGCAGGGCAAGCACGAGCAGTATGGGAATGACGACAGACATCCTGCCGGCGCTCAGCCGGGCGCGGTAATCATCCGTTGCTCCCCGGTCATGTCCCGGACCGGGTGCAGGTTCAATTGCGTGGCGGCCGCGCTACCGCAGCAAACGGTGCAATTCCTCCAGTTCGACCCGCATCTGGCGAACGAATTGCTTCATGTGGCTCTGGTCCTGGCGCGAATCCTCGCCTTCCAGGCGCTGCCGGGCGCCGGCCAGCGTATAGCCTTCAACCTGCAGCAGATGCCGGATCTGGCGGATCAGCATGATGTCCTGCGGCTGGTAGTAGCGGCGCCCGCCGCGGCGCTTGGTGGGATTGAGTTGCGGAAATTCCTTTTCCCAGTAACGCAGCACATGCTGTTCCACCTGGCAAAGCGCGCTGGCCTCGCCGATGGTGAAGAGGCGTTTCGCCGGAATCGGCGGTAGCTTCAGATCCCGGTCAATCTGGTCCAGCACCCGCTTCCACCAGTTGCCTCAGTTTCTGGCCCGCGGAAAAGGTCACTACCCTGCGCACGCTGATCGGAATGCTCTCTCCGGTGCGCGGATTGCGCCCCGGCCGCTCGCCCTTGTCGCGCAGGTCGAAGTTGCCGAAACCCGAGATCTTCACGCGGTTGCCTTCGACCAGCGCATCGCTGATGCTCTCGAACACCGCGTTGACGACCATCGCGCTTTCCTGCTTGCTCATGCCGATATTGGCGTGCAGGGAGCTGACGATCCCGGCCCGGGTAAGCATGTTTCGTTTCATTGCCGAACGCTGACCCCAAACTTCTCCACCAGAAGCGAAACGGCTTCCGCAACGGCCCGATCCACTTCCGCGTCCGTAAGTGTGCGCGAAATTGACTGAAAAATCAAGCCTAAACCCACGCTTCTTGCATCAGAGTTCAAACTCTTGCGGTCCTCGTAAACGTCAAAAACGATCACTTCGCGCAGCAATTCGCCGACCTGGGAGCGGACGGCGCCGAGCAGGTCGCCGACCTGCACCGACGGCGGCGCAACCAGGGAAAGGTCGCGGCGCACGGCGGGGAAGCGGGAAACCTCGGTCACCCGGGCCGCGCGCGATTCGAGCACCGCGTCCAGGCGCAGCGCAAACAGCTGCGGCGCCGGACTCCCGTCGGCAAGCTCCGGATGCAACTCGCCCACCCAGCCCGCTTCGTCCTTGCCGCGTAAGATCCTGACCGAACGTCCGGGGCGAAGGGCGGGATGCCCGCCGGCCCGGAAATCAAACTCGCGCCGCGAACCGTCCAGGGCGAGGATGGCCTCGACGTCGCCGCGGGCATCGAAAAAGTCCGCGTCGCGCCGGCGCGCCCCCCACTGCTCCGGCATCGCGCTCCCGGCCAGCAAACCGGCCAGCCAGGTTTCCTCGCGGATGTCGTCGGGCGCACCGGAAAAGCAGACGCCGATTTCAAACAGGCGGGCGTCCGGCGTCCCGCGGTCGCGATTGGTCCGGTAGTTGCGCAGCAGCCCCGGCCACAGCGACCGGCGCAACACCGAGAGTTCTCCGGACAGCGGATTGGCCAGCTCAAGTTCCTGTTCGCCGGAATGAAACGGTTTGTGCGATTCCTCGTCGAGGAAGCTGTAGTTCAGGCACTCGTAGTAACCGCGATCGACCAGCAGCGCCCGCACCCGGTCCGGATCGACCTGCCGCTCGGTGGAGGCGGAGGGGTGCGCGCTCCAGTTCGCCGGCGTTTCGGGAATGTTCTCGTAGCCGTGAACGCGCGCGATTTCCTCCACCAGGTCCGCCTCCTCGGCCAGGTCGAACCGGAATGACGGCGGAGTGACCCGCCAGCCCGCTTCGCTTTCGTCCACAGTCATTGTGAGCCGCCGCAGCATGGCGGTCACGTCCCCGTCCGGCAACGCGACTCCCAGCAGCGCGGCCAGCCGCCCGCGTCTCAGGCCGATTGCCCCGCGCCGCGGCAGGTTTTTCTCCGATACCGAATCGATCACCGGCCCCGGCTTTCCGCCGCCAGCCGCGATGATCAGTTCGGTCGCCCTCTCGACGGCCTCGACCTGGCCCGACGGGTCCACGCCGCGTTCGAACCGCAGCGAAGCTTCGGTCTGCAGCCCCAGCCTGCGGGCCCTGCCGGCGACCGCGCCGGGGGCGAAGAACGCCGACTCCAGCAGGACGCCGGAGGTCTTCTCGCCCACTGCGCTGGCGAGCCCGCCCATGATCCCGGCGGCGGCGACCGCGTGTTTCTCGTCGGCGATCACCAGCACCTCGGAATCCAGCTTCAGTTCGGTCCCGTCCAGCAGGGTCAGCGATTCGCCGGGCTCCGCCCAGCGGGCGCACAGGCCGCCGTTCAACCGTTCCAGGTCGTAGGCATGCATCGGCTGGCCCATCTCGAGCATCACGTAGTTGGTCACGTCCACGAGCAGGTGCTGCGGCCGTTCGCCGGCGGCGGCAAGCCGTTTTTTGATGAATTCGGGCGTCTCCGCCGCGGGATCGAGGCCCTCGATCACGCGGCCGGCGAAACGCGGGCAGGCCTCCGGCGCGACCAGCCCCAGTTCTCTGCGCGCATCGATGGCCGCCGGCGTCTCCGCCAGGTCCCGCGCCGCCAGCGGCGCGGAAAACAGGGCCGAAACTTCGCGCGCGACCCCGCGGACCGAGAAGCAGTCGGCCCGGTTGGGCGTCAGCGCCAGTTCCAACACGGCGGAACCGTCGGGACCGGAAACCAGGTCGTCGACTTCCACGCCGGCCATCGTGAGCTGGTGCGCCAGGGCCTCGTCGCCGACCCCGGGATCGCACCACTCGCGCAGCCATGCCGTATCGATCTTCATGGCGCGAACTGTCCCAGGAACCGGATATCGTTCTCGAACAGGCGGCGGATGTCGCCGACGCCGTAGCGCAGCATGGCCATGCGCTCCACGCCCATGCCGAACGCGTAACCCGTATAGCGCTCGGGGTCCACGCCGCCGTGCCGCAACACTTCCGGGTGCACCATTCCGCAGCCCAGGATCTCCAGCCAGCCGGCGTCGCCCCAGCGCACGTCCATTTCCGCGGACGGCTCGGTGAATGGAAAGTACGACGCGCGGAACCGCACCTCGACCTTGCGCTCGAAGAAGCGTTCGGCGAATTCGTGCAGCAGCGACTTCAGGTTCGCCAGGCTCACGTTCTCATCGACCGCGAGACCCTCGACCTGGTGGAAAACCGGCGTATGCGTCTGGTCCGAGTCGCGCCGGAACACGCGCCCCAGGGAAATGATCTTCAGCGGCGCGCCCTCGGCCAGCATCGACCGTATCTGCACCGGCGAGGTGTGCGTCCTGAGCAGCATGCCGGACGGCAGGTAGAAGGTGTCGTGCATGGCCCGGGCCGGATGGTTCTCGGGCATGTTCAGGGCCGTGAAATTGTGGAACTCGTCTTCCACCTCCGGCCCCGACCGGGCCGAGAACCCGGCGCCGATGAGGATGTCGCGCATCCTCCGTATCGTGCGCGTGACCGGATGCCGGGCACCCGGGGGAATGCCGCGGCCCGGCAGCGTCACGTCGATGCCGCCGCCGCTCAGTTCCTCGTCAAGCCGGCGGTCGCTCAGAGCCTGCTTGCGCGCCGCGATCGCGGCGCTTATCGCGTTCTTGGCTTCGTTGACCGCCTTGCCCGCAGCGGGACGCTCGTCGGCCGGCAGCGAACCCAGCGCCTTCAGTTGCGCGGTGATCTCGCCCTTGCGCCCCAGCAGGCGGACCCGGAGTGCTTCTAACTGATAAAGCCTCTGGGCGGATTCAATTTCCGCCAGCGCGTCGCGCACCCTGTCTTGAAGATCCTCCATGACGGCCGTACCCAACGGCTATCCGGACATCAGCAGCGGATCAGGCCGCCGCCGCGCGCTTCGCCAATTCGGCAAACGCCTCCCGGTAGTGCACCGCGATATGGGCCAGGACCTTCCGGTCCAGTTCGATTTCCGCCTTGCGCAATCCGCTCATGAAGCGGCTGTACGACATGCCGTGCTGCCGCGCCGCGGCGTTGATGCGCATGATCCACAGCGCGCGGAAATTGCGCTTGCGCTGACGCCGGTCCCGGTAGGCGTACTGGCCGGCCTTGGTGACGGCCTGGCGCGCCACCCGGTACGAGCGGCTGCGCGCACCCTGGTAGCCCTTGGCCTTCTTCAGGACTTTCTTGTGCCTTGCATGCGTCGTGACGCCACGTTTGACCCTGGCCATAGTGAATTTCTCCGGCTTATGCGTAGGGGAGAAGCCGTTTGGCGTTCTCCACGTCCGCTTTCGCTACCGTGGCGGGAGAGCCCAGCTTGCGCTTGCGCTTGCTGCTCTTCTTGGTGAGGATGTGGTTGAGATGCGAGCGGGCGCGCTTGAACGAGCCGCCCCCGGTGCGCCTCAGGCGCTTGGCCGCGCCGCGATTGGTTTTCTGCTTTGGCATATCGTCTCTCAGGCTCTCTATCGGCTCAATTCTTCTTGCGCGGCGCCATCACCATCGTGAGCTGCCGCCCTTCCAGTTTCGGCTCCTGCTCCACCAGCGCGACTTCGCTCAGGTCCTCGCGCACCCGGTCCAGCAACTTCGCGCCCAGGTCCTGGTGCACCATTTCCCGTCCGCGAAAGCGCAAGGTGATCTTGGTCTTGTCGCCGTGCTCCAGAAACCGCAACACGTTGCGCAACTTGACGTCGTAATCACTCTTGTCCGTGCCGGGCCGCAGCTTGATCTCCTTGACCTGAATCTGCTTCTGCCGCTTCCTTGCCGCGTGCGCCCGCTTGTTCTGCTCGAATACGTAGCGTCCGTAGTCGAGTATCTTGCAAACGGGAGGGGTGGCGTTGGGGTCCACTTCAACGAGGTCGAGACCTCGCTCCTGGGCGGTACGAAGCGCATCCTCGCGATTCATGACGCCGATCTGCTTGGAATCCTCGCCGATTACGCGAAGCTCGTAGGCTTCGATCTCCTCGTTGCGAAGAATCCGCTTCTTTTGAGCGATATTGATATCCTCCGGGCAGCTAAGTTCTCATCAATGCCTTGCGGAGCGCCCGATCCTCAAGCCGTTGTCCTGGCCATGAAATCATCGAGAGACATGGCGCCGAGATCGCCGTCCTCGCGGGACCGCACGGCTACGGTGCCCTCCTTGGCCTCACGATCACCGATCACCAGGAGGTAGGGAACACCCTGCAAAGTGTGGTCGCGGATTTTATAGCCTATCGTTTCGCTTCTCAAGTCAGCATCGGCGCGCAATCCCGCGTCCTGCAAGGCATTCAGCACCTGTCGGGCATAGGCCTCCTGGCGCTCGGTAATGGCCAGCACGACCGTCTGCACCGGCGCCAGCCAGAACGGAAACTTGCCCGCGTAATGCTCGATCAGGATGCCGAAGAAGCGCTCCAGCGACCCCAGCAGGGCCCGGTGAATCATGATCGGCCTGCGCCGCGCTCCGTCGGCGGCGACATACTCCAGCTCGAATCGTTCCGGCAGATTGAAGTCGAGTTGCACCGTCGAGCACTGCCACTCGCGCCCGATGGCGTCGCGGATCTTGATATCGATCTTGGGTCCGTAGAAGGCGCCCCCGCCCGGATCGACCTCGTAGCTCATCTGCCTCTCGTTAAGCGCCGATTCCAGTGCAGCGGTCGCCCGGTCCCAGATTTCCGGCGTTCCGACGGCCTTTTCGGGCCGTGTCGCCAGCACGGTGTTCAGTTCCTCGAAACCGAAGGCCCCGAATAGTTCCAGCGCCAGGTCCAGGATGCGCAGAATCTCTTCGGTGATCTGGTCCTCGGTGCAGAAAACGTGGGCGTCGTCCTGGGTGAAGCCGCGCACCCGCATGAGTCCGTGCAGCGCGCCGGACATCTCGCGCCGGTAAACGGTCCCCAGCTCCGCCCAGCGCATCGGCAACTCGCGGTGCGAGCGCAGCCGGTTGCGGTAGATGAGGATGTGAAACGGGCAGTTCATGGGCCGCAACTGGTAGCCCCTTCCCTCCTCCTCCACCGGCGAATACATCGACTCGCGGTAGAAGTCGGTATGTCCGGAGCGGTCCCAGAGGTCCTCCAGCGCGATATGGGGCGTGTACAGCAGCTCGTAGCCGGCCTGCTCGTGACGTTCGCGCCAGAAGTCCTCGATCACCCGGCGGATGCGGGCGCCCTTCGGATGCCAGAAGACCAGGCCGCCGCCGGCGTCCTCCTGGATGCTGAACAGGTCGAGATCGGTGCCGATGCGCCGATGGTCGCGCTTGGCCGCTTCCTCCAGGCGCTTGAGGTAGGCCTTGAGCGACTTCGAATCGGCCCAGGCGGTGCCGTAGATGCGCCGCAACTGCTCGTTGGACGAATCGCCGCGCCAGTAGGCGCCGGCGGTGCGGGTCAGCTTGAAGGCCTTGAGATGTCCGGTGGAGGGCACATGCGGACCGCGGCAGAGGTCCTTCCATTCGCCCTGGCCGTACAGCGTGATGGCTTCGTCCGCGGGAATGCCGGCAATGATCTCGGCCTTGTAATGCTCGCCGATGGACTTGAAGAATTCCACGGCGTCGTCGCGGGCCAGGGTCTCCCGGGCCACGGGCAGGTCGGCCTTCGCCAGCTCCTTCATTCGCTTTTCGATGCGCTCGAGGTCTTCGGGGGTGAAGCCGCGCTCGTAGGAAAAATCGTAGTAGAAGCCGTCTTCGATCACCGGGCCGATCGTGACCTGGGCGCCGGGGAAAAGCTCCTGGACGGCCTGCGCCAGCAGGTGCGCGGTGGAGTGGCGCAGCACTTCCAGTCCGTCGGCGTCCCGGGCGGTCACGATCGCAACATCGGCGTCGTTTTCGATGCGAAAATCGGTGTCCACGAGCTCCCCGCCCACCCTTCCGGCCAGCGCCGCGCGCGCCAGGCCGGGGCCGATATCGGCGGCCACGTCGGCCACGCTGGGAGGCTCGTCGTAGGAGCGGCGGCTGCCGTCGGGAAGCGTTATTTCGGGCATCCGGCGATTGTACGCCGGTGCGCGCTTGTCAGGTGATCGTCGGCCCGCGAAGCAACCGTACAGAGATGCGCCGGCGCAGCTCGTTCCTTTGGCTGCGCCGGCGCTCGCTCGGGCCCCTGCGTCATGGGGCCCCGGGATCCCCCGCCGCTTCAGGGGGGAGGGAGGGGTCTATCTATTCGTCGGCGGCGGGGTTTTCGGATTGTTCCTGTTTGTAGCGATGCCGCATCATGCGCCGGGCCATGTCCCTTCTGCGCTCCATGCCGCGCCCCCAGCCTCTTCGCTGAGCGCCGCGCCGCATGATCGCGCGCTCTTTCATTCCTTCGCGCATGTCGGAAAGCTGAGCGTTCTGTTCTTCGGTCAGCACGGCGGACAGCCGCTCGCGCGTCGACTCGTTGAGCGCCCTGACCTGCTGCCACCGGGCCCGCCGTTGCTCAACGGCGGCCTTGCGCTCTTCCCTGGCCTGCTCCCGGATAGCCTCGCGCTGATCCTGCGCTTCGGCAAAAATCTCGTTCACCTGCGCCTTCTGCTCGTCATTCAGTTCCAGCCTCTCGCCGAGCCAGTCCGTCCGCTGCGCAGCGGGATCGTGGGCCTGGGCGGCGCTGGCGCCGAGCGCCAGGAACACTGCGGTGGACGTGATCAGAATCTTCCTCATCGGTCGGTCTCCCTTCTTCAGGTCATGGCCGTAACGGCCTCTTTCGCTCTTATGGATGCCGCAAACCGCAAGACGGTTGCGATCACGTTGAAACAGGCCCGGGTCAGTCTTCCGTTCTGCGGCGCCTTTCCACCGTTTCGAGATAGTCCGGCCCTTCGTCGAACTCGGGCGAGACGTCGAAAAGGGCGTTTCTTGCCCGGGCATGGGCGATGTAATCCTCGCCCAGTTCTTCCAGTGAGAACACCTTGGTGCTCTCGAAGTGCCAGACCATGTAGCCCTCCACGTCGGCCATGTCGAGCCAGTGGCTGAAGCTGCCGACGAACCAGCCGGCGCGCACGGCCGGGGACTGGACGGCGCCGTCGTCCAGCGCCACCTCGGCCGGAGCGAAGTAGGTGTGGGTTTCGTAAATGGGCTGTGGCGCAACCGGCGCGAACTTCTCGATTTCGAACAGACGGATCGAACCGTTGTCCACCCGCCAGTCCAGGTCCAGCGGCTTGTCGTCGTACATTTCGGGAAATCGCGCCCTGCTGTTCTGAAAGTAGCTGCCCCTGGGGGTAAACACCTCGCCGTCCTGGCGCCGCTGCAGGGCCGGCTCAAGGCGGACCGTCCGGCCTGTGAGCGGATTTTCGAACGAGTCGATGAATGCGCCGGTGTCCGGGTCGATGAAGAAATTGATCGACGACGGGTAGCGCCGCCAGGTCCCCTGCCCGTCGGGCCGCCACCAGGACCTCTCGCCGCCGCGGTTTTCGAGCAGCGGCGTCACGCCGTCCGCGGTCAGGGCGAATATACGGCTGGCCCCCTGCCAGAAACTCTCCCCTTCATCGAGGCGTCCCACGATGCGCACCCTGGCGGCGTTCTGTTCGACCGGGTCCGTCGGTAACTCCGGCGCATGTTCGCCGGCACTGGCCTCCCTCCAGTGCAGAGCCGCGGGCGCCAACCCCATGGTGGCGATCAACGCCGTCGCATCCCGTCGTGAAACCATGGTTCAGGACCCCACCTCGGTGATGTCCAGGCTGACCGTTTCGAAAATCGAGCCGTAGGCCGCGCCGAAAACGAGATCCATGCGCAGCAGGATTCGGTCCTCTTTGGTCAGCCACACCTTCGTGCCGCTGACCATCTCGAACTTGTCGGCCGGAAAGGTCTTGCCGTCGGCGATCGTGATCTCCTCTTCGCCGAGATATGTGTATTGGGACAGGGCGATCACGCCGACCATCGTCCCGTGCAGAGTGCCGCCCATCCAGTAGATGCCGTGAGGCTGCTTGCCGGGCGCGTCGAAGTCGTAGTGGAGGAAATGAAGCCCGTCGGCCGAGGCCGGCCCGACGCCGATGGAGTCCAGCCGGGCGAGCGCATTCACTTCTTCGCGGATCATGCCTTCGCCGGCCCGCTCGAACTGGAGGTCTGAGGCCGCCACGTCCACGCTGTCTTCCCGCTTCACCACATAGGCCGAACCGATCACGCCGTCCTGGGTCCAGGTGTTGAGATAAGCCTCCCGCGTGTCGCCCTTCGGATCGATCCAGACCATGGCGTGGCGCGCCTGGCCGAAGCGCATGTTGTCGGAGACCACGTGCATATAGCGGCTGCCGTCCGCATGGAAATACAGGGTCCAGTATTCGGTGGCGCAGCGGGCGTTGTCCCTGGACGGCTCCCGGCATTCGGTGGTGCCCCGGGCGATCTTGACGATACCCGGCGAGCGGTCTTGGGGCTCGATGATTTCCACCTGGGCCGTTGCGTAAACGGGCGCCGCAAGAAGTGCAATGAAAACGAGTCCGCTTGAGAATTGAATGCGCATGGACAGGGTTTCCTCCTGAAGTCTGATGATAGGTAATGCGCGCAGCAGGACAATGCAAGCACTTGTAAATATTATGCAAGCTTCCATCCATCAGGACATCGCTCAGGCAGTCGTGAGATTAGCGTTAGTAGATAATTGCGCGCGCTCCTTCCATATCGTGTAAATTAGCGCTCATCTATGCCTCTCTGGCTCAATGGGTTTCCCGGATGCCTCCCATGAGTACATCGAGTTCCCTATCTCGCTGGCAGACCTTTGCGGATGCGGACAGCACTCTCCAGCTTCCTTTCGAAGATGCCTCGGAAGCAGTCATCCATCTGACACCGACTTCCGGTCCGCGTGCGATCGAGGACGAGAGTTTTCCTTTTGAAGCGCTAAGCGAAATTGCCGAGAAGGAAAGTTGGAGAAAGGAAATCAACCGGCCTACAACCCATATTCACAAATGGTGGGCACAGAGACTTGGGACCGTATTCCGCGCAATGGTAATCGGTACGTTTGCGCCGAGCGGAATTAACCAACTGGAACTCTTCCACAAACCGGTGCGCATTCGGGATCGGGTTGTTTTCGATCCGTTCATGGGCAGCGGCACAACGCTGTTGGAGGCGGCCAAATTGGGTGCGCGGGCAGTGGGCCGCGATATCAACCCGGTTGCCCATTTCCTGGTGAAGTGCGCGCTCTCCGTCCATGACCGCAAGGCCATCCTCAGTACGTTTCGTGCAATTGAAAATGATGTCGCCGACAGAATAAGAAACTTCTACAGTACTCAGCTTCCCGACGGCAAATTCGCGGACGTGCTTTACTTTTTTTGGGTAAAGGTGGTCGAGTGCCCATCTTGCGAAGAATCCGTTGACCTCTTTTCTTCGATGATTTTCGCGCAGCACGCATACCCGAAAAAATTCCCGAGAGCACAGGCTGTTTGTCCGTCTTGCGATGCGATCAATGAAGTCCACATACAGGACACTGAGAAGCGCTGTTGTTCATGTGGGGAGTCCTTCGACCCAAACCGTGGCCCGGCAAATGGACAGATAGCGACATGTCCCCACTGCGCCGACAGCTTCCGAATAGTCAAGTCGATTCGGGCGGAAGACATCCCGCCGGATCACCGTCTGTATGCCAAGCTCGTTCTCATGCCTGACGGGACAAAAGCCTATCTTCCCGCTTCAGACGAAGACCGCGAACTCTATGACGAGGCAAAGCGTCTGCTTGCTACCAGGAATGACCCGTTTCCGGTTGTGAAGATTTGCCCCGGCTATAACACGAATCAGGTCTTGGGGTACAACTACCGATATTGGCACGAGATGTTCAACGCTCGCCAATTGCTATGTCTATCAATTCTGGCTGATCGGATCAGGTTAATCGGCGACCCTGTCATTCGCGAGCTCTTTACCTGCCTTTTTTCCGGCGCACTGGAGTTCAACAATATGTTTGCCTCCTATAAGGGCGAAGGCACCGGGGCTGTCCGGCACATGTTCGCTCACCACATTCTCAAGCCCGAACGGACGCCGCTGGAAGCCAACCTTTGGGGCACGCCAAAGAGTTCAGGATCATTCACTACGATGTTCGAGGGCCGCATACGGCGTGCGCTCGACTATGCAGACAACCCTTTCGAACTCCAGCTTGTCACGAGGGCAAAGAAGCGGACCACAAACAAGGTATATGGCTTGTCCGAAAACATAGGGTTCGATACGGCAACCAGCTACACCGAATTCTCTGAGGGCCGGCACGTTTATCTATCCTGCGGGGATTCCAGCGCGACTGACTTACCGGATTCTTCCGTAGATGCCGTCCTGACTGACCCACCTTTTTTCGACAATGTCCATTACTCGCAGCTTGCCGATTTCTTCCATGTTTGGCAGCGTCACATTCTCGACCCGGACGGATCCCGGCTGAAGGATACAACGCGCTCGGCTCGTGAAGTGCAGACCGCGGAAGCGGACGACTTCGCCGATCGCCTGTGCAGCGTATTGCAAGAAGCTTGCCGTGTTCTGAAGGATGACGGGGTGCTCGCTTTTACTTATCACCATTCCCGGCCCGAAGGCTGGCGTTGTGTCCTGCGTGCTCTCATGGACTCAGGGTTCGGAGTCACCGCAACCCACCCGATCAAGGCTGAAATGTCGGTTGCGATGCCCAAGCATCAAGCCAAGGAGCCTATTGATCTCGATATCATTGTAGTGTGCCGCAAACGGTCGCAGCTAAAAGCGATTTCGGTGAATGGAGATATTTGCCGGCCGATTGAAACTCGGGTAACGAAGCAGGTCATTCGGCTGATTGAAGCTGGACGCAGCCTTAGCCGCAATGATGCGCGCATTATCGTAATGGCCCAACTTTTGCGTGAACTCTCGCACCTGCCATCGACCGAACTGGCCCTGCGCCTGCTGGACGAATCACTGCCCAAGGCGAATGCGATGATCGATCAAGCACATTCGCTCCAGCAGGAACCACGCATGTGCGTTGAAGCGGGTTAAGGCATGTCCAACGCCTCGACTCTATTCAAGGCCTGCGTTCAGGCGATGGATCGCGGAGACCTCATAAAGCGTGAAGGCCGGAGAGACAAGGAGTTCCATTTCCAGAATTGGTTCAAGGCAAGACTCGAAGGCGTGGGCCTCAACTTTGACTCGCCCGGCCGCAATTCCTACCCCGATTTCCGGCTTGTCAAGTTTACGGAAGGCTTCGAACTCAAGGGGCTCGCCTATCCGGGCCGCAAGGCCAACTATGACTGCAACAGTCAGCCACCGTGCGGCGAACATAACGGCCGGCAGGTTTACTACGTATTCGGACGCTATCCCAGGAAGCCTGACGGTGATCAATATCCCGTGCTTGATCTTGTAATTTGCCACGGCAGCTTTCTCAACGCCGACAACACGTATGTCCATGAGAACAAGAGCTTTCGCGGTTTCGGCAGCTACGGCGACATCCTGGTCCGAGACCGCAAGATGTACGTGGCGCCAACCCCGTATGCGCTTGCAAAAGGCACGGCACATAACCGAACCCTGCTTCTTCCCGAAGAGCACGCAGTCGATGACGACCTGGTTGAAGTTGGCAGGTTGACTCGGCGAGAAGTAGATCAGATTGTCGTGGTTTACAGCTTCGATCTGCGCACGAACGAAATGACGACTACAGAAGTTCCCAACCCAAACGCCGGCCGCGAGCACGTATTCGTAGCCTACCGCGTTGTGGAAGATCAACCGACACCCGTCGTCCTTCGTGCCCGCAAGATGCAAAGCCCTGCCTCGAAATGTTCAAGGCGCTCCGAACAAGACGATTCAGGCTAAATCACCGATAGCTCCGTTTTCAACTTCACTGCTTGGCAGAATCCGCAGTTCGCCGTTCACCCTCCTGTTTATTCTTCTTCTCGAACAATTCCCTTAACTGACTGACTGACTTGCTCCGCTTTCCGCGTTGGGGCTTGATAAATCCTTCAACATGCAATTTTCTCATTATGTTGGCAGTTTCGCCCTCACCAGTAGTGATCTCTCGGTTCTTTGCGATGCCGTATCTAAGGAGCCATTTTTCGACAAATTCCATATTCTTCGATATCGAGGAAGTTTTCTTGATTTTCTCGACTTTGTGATGTGACTTAGGGGAAACTCTTGGCAAAAAGAAAACAACTGGCGCGCCTCGTTGTCGGACGATGCCGGCAATCCGACCTCTCTCCCCCTTCCAGGCATCTTGATACGAGGTTCTTTTACTTGTTCCAATGTGGTGCGGAGTGATGCTATCTTTCCAACGAACTCCGATCACATACACACCAGTCGCTTTAGGGAAATCGGGTATGCTTTTGGGCTTACTGGCAAATTGATCCCAGAACGCTGAAATAAACTCCTTGCCTACTGCTTTAGTAGTAGTCTTATAAGTGGGGAAGTGGTACGGACCATACACCTGATACAAATTCTTCGCATCAGACTCGTCCTCTAAAAGCGATACATGATCATTGATGCCCAGGCTGTCCTTGAGCGCCCTTACGCTGCTATCGTCTCTCCCTGGAACCGACCAGTTCAATATGTTCCTTATGCGTGTTCGTCTTGCGTTCGTCAAGTCCCTCATATTCAATAAGTCATTATTCGCCGCCAGTGACTTTCGCATAAATAATCGTTCAACTAAGCGCACTCCTTCATATGGTGTTTTTTCATCTTTCTTGGCGGGAGCGGAGAACTTTCCGTCCTCATCATGGCGAGCAACGAAATAGAAGTGGATTGCGGTAACTTCTCTATACAGTTGCGAAATGACCTTGTTGTATGAAAGCTGATTTCGGTGGTTAAAGCACTCTTGCTTGAAAGTCAGTCTCTCTGCTTTACCCACATACCACGGCAGGTTTGTAGTCTTACTCACCCCCTTCTGCTTGCCTTCAACACAAAACAAATACACGCCGCAGGCTTTTCCCAGGTTTTCATGCTTCGCCACCTCGACCCAGAATTTTTTGATCTCTGCTTGATCAATCCATCTGGTATCAGACTCTGTATTGAGCTTGAATGGACCGTAGACTTTGAAGTTCATTGCGTTTCTTTCCCAAATTATAGTGAATGAATGCCCAAGAGACGGCGACGGCATAGAACCGGTCAACGGCGAGTCTACATGAGCGCTGGCACTGCTACCTTCCGTGAGCGTAATCCAATACGGACATGAGCCTGAAGGGTGGGCGTTATGTCTGAGTGGCGGGCGTGAACAGGAGGAATATATGGACATCAAACGGATTGCCACCGCCATTGACAATCTTCATACGCTCTCGGAAGAACGGTTGGACGAAGTGATCGCCGAGGTGCGCGCCAACCGCGATATTCTTGAGCGGCTGGAGAAGCAGGGACACGCGAACGCGCTCGCGATCGGGGAACTGAAAGGGATCATGATGGCCTCGACGCCTCAGACCGGGAGCGGTCCGGCCCCAAGGGTTATGCAGGGCGGCTAATGCCGCGTCCCGTCGCGGGCGGGCTTTCAGGCGGGAGTGAGGGCGAGGACGCGCAGGGGGCTGCCGGAGCCTTCCTCCAGCTTGAGCGGGGCGGTGAACAGGACCGCACCGGTGGGCGGAAGCCGGTCGAGGTTGTTCAGGCATTGCAGTCCGTACTTGCCCGCGCCGTGCATGTAGTAGTGGCAGGGATACGGCGGATTCAGCCGCTGCGCCTGGCCGCTGTCGGTGCCTATGGTCTCGGTGCCGAAGCCCAGCACGTCGCGCTCGTCGACCAGGAAACGGACGCAATCCACGTCCGGGCCCGGCGTGTGCTGGCCGATCTCGTCGAAGTTCTGAAACGCCACCGGATCGTTCACGCGGCGCGCCCAGCCGGTGCGCATCAGCACCCATGAGCCGGCCGGGATCCGGCCATGCTCGGCCTCCCATTCCTCCAGGCGCTCGCGGGTCAGCAGGAAGTCGGCGTCGTGCTCGGCGTCGGCGGTGCAGTCGATCACGCAGGCCGGCGCGATCATGTGTTCGGGTGGAATCGTATCGACCGAGTTGTTGGGCAGCTCGCGACCGGAAACCCAGTGAATCGGCGCATCGAAGTGCGTTCCGGTGTGCTCGCAGAGCGTGAAGTTGTTCCAGTACCAGGCGGGGCCGCGGCCGTCGTAGCGGGAAATCTCCTCGCTTCGGTAAGGCAGCGCCTGGCCCATTTCCGGCGGCAGGCTGAGCTGGGGAAAGGATGGACCCAGCGTGTGCGTAAGGTCGACGACCTTGAGCTTGTCCGCGGCGATTCCCGCCAGAAGGTCCTGGAGCAGTTCGGTCACAGCGTCAACGAACCGACCGAGGTGCCGCCGCAAACGTAGAGCGCCTGGCCGGTCACGAAGCCGTTGCCGCGGTCGAGGAAGAACAGGGCGGCGCGGGCGACGTCATCGGGCCGGCCGAGGCGCCCGATCGGAATCGAGGAAGCCAGTTGCCCGGCGCGGTCGCTTCCGGGAGGAACGACGTCGTCGAACATCTCGGTCTCGGCGATCGGGCCCGGCAGGATGACGTTGGCGGTCACCTTCAGCGGCGCCAGTTCCAGCGCCCAGGTGCGCGCCAGGCCGAGCATGCCGGCCTTGGTGGACGCGTAAGCGGTGCGTTTGGCGAGTCCCACGACCGCGCGGCTGGACATCAGCACGATGCGTCCCCAGCCGGCCTCGCACATGCAGTCGAGATTGGCCTGCACCATCGCCACCGCGGCGCCCATGTGCAGGCGCGCCAGCGAGTCCATGTCGTCCTGCGTGACTTCCGGCAGCGGCCGCTCGCGAATCACGCCCGCGTTGTGCACCAGCCGGTTCGACGGAACGCTTCCCGCCGCTTCCTCGAACGCCTGCCGGGTCGCTTCCGGATCGGAGAGGTCGACAGCAATGGATTTCACCGCGCCGGAATCGGTCGCCGCGGGCCGGCGCGAGAAGCAGATCACCTCGCTGCCCTGCTCCACCAGCATTTCCACCATACAGGCGCCGATGCCCGAACTGGCGCCCGTCAGCCACACCCGGTTCCCGCTCATGCGGTCCGCGACTCCAGCGCCAGTTCGCGCTCCAGCACTTTGGGGTTGTCCTTCCATCGCGCCAGCCATTCCCTGGCCACGTCCCCGGGAAACAGGTCCTCGACGCCGTCGCGCAGTCCCCGAACGATGTCCCGTGCCAGCCGTTCCGGCGCCAGTTTGGGCGGCGGCAGGGGCTGGTTCCATTCCTCGTCGATGGGGCCGGGGAACACGTTCACGACCCGGATGCCCGCATCCTGCATCTCCGCGCGCAGGCATTGCGACAGCGACAGCGCCGCGGCCTTCGAGGCCGAATACGTGCCCTGCGGCGGATAGTTGCTCAGCGCGTAAACGCTCAGCACGTTCACCCAGGCCGTGGCCGACGCGCCGCCGTCGGCGCCGCGGGCGCGCATTGCCGGGCCGAAAGCCTGGGCCAGGCGCAACAGACCCAGGTAGTTGACCTCCATTTCCCGCCGGGCCATTTCCGCCCCGCCGCTGTCCGCGATGCCCTGGGTGCGGTGCACCTCGGCATTGTTGATCAGAATGTCCACCCGCCCGCCGATCTCCGCACCGATGCGTTTGACCCCGCGCTCATCGGTCAGGTCCAGCGGCACTACCGTCACCTGCGGCAGCTTTTCGACGGCATCCTGGCCCGCGAATTTCTTCCACGGCTCGGCCTGGCCCACCCAGATGACGGCCGCGCCCGCCGCAGCGAGCTCCCGCACCAGCGCCTGGCCGACCCGGCTTTTGCCGTCGGTCACCAGCACCTTGCGGTGTTCGGGGTCGCAAGAGAATTCGCCGTGGCGTGGATCCGTGCTCATGTCTCCCAGTTCGTCCGCGGGGAGCGCCACCAGCACGCCTCGGCCCGCCTTGTCCAGTTTAGCCGTAACGCCTACCGCGGCGGGTGGCGGCGGACAATCGCGGTGCAGGTGCGCCACGACCACGGGGCCCTCCTCGAGACGGGTCAGTCCCAGGCGCCAGGGCAGCCGCTCGCGATAGAAAGGATCGTTGCTGTGATGCAGCGTCGTGTGCGCCAGCAGCTCGCCGCGGCCCGACATCGGCGTCCAGGGCAACTCCTCGGAAAGGCATGCCCGGCAGCTGTCCGCCGGCGGGTATTGCACCTGGCCGCAGGATTCGCAACGCTGCAGCGAGAACCGCCCTTCGGCCGCCTGCGCCGTCAGGCCCAGCGCCGTGCGGCTGCGCGGCATGGGCGGCGTCAGCGGCTGCCGCGTGCGCAGGATGGGGTTCTTGAGGCGGGGCCTGGCGCGCATGGCTCAGGAGCGGGCAAGGACGGCGGCGGCGCTGCACAGGCCGCGGTCGTAGTTGATCATGCCGAAACCGGAAACCGCGCCGTGCGTGGCGCCGGCAACCTGCTTCCCCAGCGGGCGGCCCAGGAGCTGGCGCAATGCTTCCACCAGCCCCAGGAACCCTCCGGCGGCGCCCGCCTGGCCCATCGACAACTGGCCGCCGCAGGTGTTCAGCGGACAGTCGCCGTCATAAGCGAATTCATGCTCGCGCACAAAGGCGGCACCCTCGCCGGACGGGCAGAAGCCCAGTTCCTCGATCTGCATCAGCGTGATCACCGGATAGTCGTCGTAGGCCTGGAAGAAGTCCATGTCGCGCGGGCCCACGCCCGCCTGCGCCCAGAGTTCGTCGCGGTCCAGCGCCCAGCCCCCGCGTATCTGCACCGGGTCGTCGGGAAAGGCGTTGTGCCGTTCGATCGCGCCCAGCACTCGTACGGATTCCAGCCCAAGGGCCTCGGCGCGCTCCGCCGTCATAACGAGGTAGCCGTCCGCCCCGGCACAGGGCATGACGCAGTCGAACAGGTGCAGCGGCTCTGCGATAACCCGCGCCCCAAGGTAGTCCTCGAGATCGAGCGGCTTGCGCAGCAGCGCGTGAGGATTGTCCATGGCATTGCGCCGCTGGGCCACGCACAGCTTGCCGAAATCCTCGCGCGCGACGCCATACTGCCGCATCCACCAGTCGGTGATGAACGCGAAGCTGGCGTTCGGGCCACCCGATCCATACGGGTAAACGGCGTCCTGGGCGAACCGGCTGAAGGTGGAAAGCGTGCGCCGGAACGTGTCCACGTGATTGGTGTCGCCGGCGATGCAGGCGACGATTTCGGCATCGCCCGCCTGCACCGCGCGGGCCGCGCGCCTGAGGCAGACGACGCCGGAAGCGCCGCCCATGGGCACGTGGTCCAGCCAGCGCAGCGACATCCCCAGGTGCTGCGTCAGTCCCACCGCGGTGTCCGGGCCCAGCGTGAAGCTCGATATGCCCAGACCGTCGATGGCGTCCTTCTTCAGTCCGGTGTCCTTCAGCAGTGCCGCCAGGGCCCGCGCGATCCACCAGTGCGCGTCGCGCGTGGAATAGCGCCTGTACGGAACCGTCACCGGCGCGGCCAGCGCAACGCCTTCATAGCTCTTCCGGCTCATGCCGCCCTCGACGGGACGGGACGCTTGAGCGCGCGCGTGTCCAGACAGTCGGCGCGGTCCAGCAGATCCGCGGCCAGGACCTTCAGCGCCGCCCGGTCGAGCTTTTCCGTCGTGGTGTGCGGCAAGGCATCGACGAACGCGACGTAGCCGGGCGCCTTGAAGTAGGCGAGCCGCTTGAGGCAGTAGCGCACCAGCTCCTCCGCCAGCGATTGCGTGTCGCCGGAGTCCGCGCTGCCGCCCTTCCGCCTGATGCAGGCAAACACCTCGTCTCCGCGGATCTCGTCGGGCGCCGCCACGACGCCCGCTTCGGCGACGGCATCATGCTCGGCCAGCACCCCTTCGACCTCCACGGCGGCGATGTTCTCGCCGCTGCGCCGGATCATGTTGCTCTTGCGGTCGACGAAGTGCATGTCGCCGTCGGCATCGCGCGCCACGATGTCCCCGGTGTGGAACCATCCGCCCTCCCAGGCGGACTCGGTGGCGGCGGCGTCCCTGAAATAGCCCGAAAAAAAGCCAAGCCGAGGGTCGCCGCCAGCGTGGCGCACCCACAACTCGCCCGGCCGATCCACCGGCACTTCATTCGCCCGGTCATCGACGATGCGCGCGTCCACCGCCGGCAATGGCCGGCCGAAACAGGCCGTGCCGCGCTTGCGCGGCTCGTGGTTGGCGATCATCGCGGCGCTGGCGCCGGTCTCGGTCATCGCCCAGGCCTCTACCAGCGGGAACCCGAAGCGCTCCTCGAACGGCACATGCTGACGGCTGCCCACGCCGGCGCCGAACCCGAAACGCACGCGGTGGCGGCGCTCGGCCGGGTCCTCCTCCAGCTTGAGCAGGATCGCCGGCATCACGCCCAGGTAATGAACGATGGTCGCGCCGGATTCCCGGACCTCCCGCCACCAGCTCCGCGGATGAAACCGGTCCAGCGGCACGATGCAGCCGCCGTTGACCAGCATGACCATGGTCGAGCAGGCCATCGCGTTCATGTGGTGCATGGGCAGCGGTGTGATCACGCAATCTCCGTCCCTGTCCAGCGCGCACAAGCCGCCCAGCGCCGTGTACCAGTGGCCGATCATCGTGAAATAGCGGTTGCTGAGCATGCAGCCCTTGGGCTTGCCCGTGGTCCCCGACGTGTACAGCAGGGCGCACTCGCGGTCGGCGGGGTCCTCGGGCTGCTGCCCGCCCCCGGGCCGCGACGGCAGTTTCGGAAGGTCCTCGCCGAGCGCCCGCACCGGCACGTCCAACCCTTCCTGCCTCACGACGTCCCGCAGCTCGGCCACCCGTGTCGGCAGAGCGATCACGAGCCGCGATTCGCTGTGCGCCAGCGCATAACCAAGCTCGGCCGACCGCCAGGCCGGGTTCAGCGGCGCGGCCGATATGCCCAGCGCGTTCAACGCCAGCCAGTGCAGGAACATCTCCGGGCGGTTCTCCAGCAGCAGCGCCACCCGTTGCGGACCGCCGTCGGCGATCGCGGAAAAATCGCCGATCAGCGCCCGCGTGCGGTCCCAGGCCTCGGCATAACTCAGGTCGCCCGCCTCGATGCCCGTCCGCTCGGCCGTGTCCCGCGTAATGCGGAGAAACGGCTTGTCGCCGTGCCGGTGCGCCGCGTCCTCCAGCACGCGCGCCACGGTGCCCGGAGCCGCGACGCTCACAGGAAAAGCTGTATGGACGGCAGCGCCGCGTCGCGGTTCAGCAATTCGATGCGCTTCACCGCGATCTTCAGACCTCCGTCCTCCCGGCGCAGATCATGGTGCGCCACGCCGCCCAGCACGAACTGCTCGTCCAGCCGCGTCTCGAGATAGACGAACGGCGTGCGCATCGAATACTCCCACGCGTCGTCGTCCCGCTCGACGAGTTCGGGGCGCTGCAGCACGTGCTGGCAGAAGCTCGGCAGCTGCTGCGAGTGCGACAGCGGGTTCTTCAGCCGCTCGATTCGCACCTTCAGCAGAAACCGGTCCTCGCAGAACAGCGAAGTATGGCTGTGCGGGTCCGTCTGCCCGCGCACCAGCGGCATCCAGTACAGCGCGTCCTCCGCGAACAGAGCGTACCACTCGTCCAGCCGCT
The DNA here is from genome assembly GCA_026707445.1 of Gammaproteobacteria bacterium. Classification (GTDB taxonomy): domain Bacteria; phylum Pseudomonadota; class Gammaproteobacteria; order Steroidobacterales; family Foliamicaceae; genus Foliamicus. The sequence goes on along the minus strand of JAPOWV010000011.1, from coordinate 44,981 downwards.
TCTCGTCGATCAGCCGCGCCTCCCGGTACACGAACCGCGCCAACTCCCCCGTCTTGGGATGCGCCCTACTCATGGGACCGCGCGAACGGGAGCCTGTTGTCCTGCCCCGCTCTCGAGGGAGCGTCGGCGACAGGAGTCGCCGCCGAGCCCCATGGACGGGTTCATGCGTCTCCCGCGAGAGCGGGGCAGGACAACAGGCGGGATCACGAAGCGCCGGCCTCGTCATGGGGAAGCATGTACTTGAGCCAGGCGCGGAACTGGCCGCGCATCGAGACCTCGCTGGTCCCGTTATAGACGCCCGCGATGCCGTCCCGCTCGGCGGGATCGTAGTTGCGGTGCAGGCTGACCCACTCGTTGCCCTGGGCATGCAGCCCCCGCTGGATCTCGCTGTAGCAGTGCAGGTCGTCGTGCCCCACTACCGAAGTCGGCGCGTTGATCAGCCGCGAATACGTCATCGTGCGCTTGAGCAGCTCCTCCGGCGCGCCCGCGAGGCGGAAAGTCCAGCTTTCCAGCACCGTCCTGTTGGCCGCCAGCGGCCGCGCCACCCGTATCGCCTGGATCGCGCCCTTGACCGTCAGGCTCGGAAAATAGACCGTGTTGTGCCGGTTCTCGCCGAGGATCGCGTGGGCGCGCTCCTGGCCGTAGGCCTCCACCATCCGCTGCTCGTATTCCGGCTCCGCCGAGTACTTCGAGTGAATCGAGAACTTCACGCCCGTATACGAGTGGCCGTTCTCGTAGATCTTCACGCCCATGTTGTCGAAGAAGTCGTAGTCGTTGACGAAGGGCCCGAACTGCTGCACCACCATGGGCGGCTCCCCGCCGTCGCCCTCCTCCTCCCACAGCCGCTTTGCGACGCCGGCCGACGACTGGTGCGCCACCATCGGATGCATGGCGTCGTTCAGGTTCTCCACGAACATCTTCCAGTTGCAGTCGTGGTAGTAGCGCAGCACGCCACCGGCGATCTCCAGCCGGCCCTCCGGCGAGCGGTCGGCCATGTTGTCGATCGAACTCAGGGAATCGCCGAAATAGTCATGGAAGTCCGGCCCCTCGTTGCTGAGGCGCACGAACACGAAGCCCCGGTAGATTTCCTGATTGGGCACTGGCGTCAGCCCTTTGAAGTGGGCCGATTCGGAAATTTCCGTGCCACGGTAGCCGCCCTTCTGCGGAACCGTCCTTAAGCTGCCATCAAGGCGATAGGTCCAGCCGTGATACGGACATCTGAGCGCGCTCCCGCAGTTGCCTTGCACCGCGCTGACCACCCGTGTGCCCTTGTGCGCGCAGCGATTGAGGAAAACCCGCACCTCGTCGTCGCGTCCCCGCAGCATCGCCAGCGGCGATCCGGCGATGCTCGCGGTATAGAAGTCGCCCGGCTTCGGAACCTGGCTGTCGTGGCCCATGTAGATCCAGGTGTTGCGCCACAGGCGCTCCAGTTCCAGCTCGTAGAGTTCCTCGGATATGTACAGGTCGCGATGCACGGCGTCGGGCCGCACCAGGGCGCGCAGTGCGTCGGGGCTGCTGGCGTAGGAACTTGCGATCATCGTTTCGTGCGGATTCGCGTAAAGCCCGAATTCTAGCCCGCGAGGGCCCTGACACGGCGCAACGGCCGGATGCCTGCGATCCCCGGCTATGATTACGCGCTCGGCAGGGGTTGCAAACGGATTCGTGAAGAGATTGCTGCGCATCTTGGGATTGACCGTCGCCTGGGCGGTGGGCGGGGTCGTGGGCCTGGTGCTGCTCGTCGTGCTGGGCTTCCTGGTGGCCAAGCCGACTGAAACCGTTCGATTGATCGGCCAGTTCGCCGGCGAGCGCCCCGGGCACATGCAGTTGGTGCCGGGAACCCCGGAGCAGCCGCTTCCCAAGGCCTCCTTCGGCGAACGCGCCCTGTCCATCGAAAGCCTGCAGGCGGCCCTGGACTACGGCGCCGAGACCGGGTCCGACGCGCTGATCGTCTGGCGAGGCGGCCGCGTTCAGCTCGAGCACTACTACGAAGGCGCCGACGAAACCACGCTCACGTCAACCCAGTCCATGCACAAGTCGGTGGTCGCCCTGCTCGTGGGCGTAGCGATCGCCGACGGGCACATCGACTCGGCGGACGACCCGATCAGCCTCTACCTGCCCGAGTGGGCCGGCGACGAGCGCGCCGGAATCACGATTCGCCAGGCGCTCTGGCAGAGCAGCGGAATCGATTTCCCGACGTTCGCCTTCGGCAGCCTGGGGCCGATGATGGGCTTGCTGATCGGCCAGGACATGCGCCCGATCACGTTCGAGCAACAGGCGGTCGAGCCGCCGGCCACGAATTTCGAATACAACAGCATCAATCCGCTGATTCTGGGCCTGGTCATCGAAAACGCCACCGGCCGGCCCTACGCGGAATACCTGTCAGAAGCACTCTGGAAGCCGCTGGGGGGCGGCGACGCCTGGGTGCAAATGGATACCGCAGGCGGCATGGCGCGCAGCTACTGCTGCCTGGACATTCCCGCACGCGGCTGGCTGCGGTTCGGCCTGCTGCACCTCGAAAACGGCCGCGCGAACGGCCGCCAGGTCGTGCCGGAGGACTGGATCGCGGCTGTCCGCACGCCCGGCCCCAACAATCCGAACTACGGATTCCTGACCTGGCTGGGAAACGAGTACGTGGAGCAGCGCAGCTACAACTCCAAGGCCACACTGCGCGCCTGGCACTCCGAGCCCTTCGCGGCTGATGACGTGGCCTATTTCGACGGCTTCGGCGGGCAGCGCGTATATATCATTCCGAGCGCCGACATGGTTATCGTGCGCACCGGCGCGCTTGCGACCGATTGGGACGATGCGCGCCTGCCCAATGTATTGCTGGGAGGGCTGAGATGAAAGGGAGCAAGGCAATGAAGACAAGACTTACGCTCGCTGCGGCGACGCTTCTCGCGTTGGGCGTGGCGGCTGCCCAGGAGCAGCCGAATACGCAAATGACGCCCGAGGAAATCCAGGCGAAGGTGGACTGGGTCAACGATGTGGAGGCGCAGGAATTCCAGTTCTGGCGGCGCTGGCGCGACCAGCCGGAACAGTCCGGCTTCCGCCAGCCCCAGACCTGGTACAACCCGATGATCCTGGTCGACGGAGGCATCTCGCAACCGTTCTTCCCCAGTGCGGACCCGGGAGAACCGGCGACCATCGATCCCGACGCGGTTGCCGCTGCCGCCGCCTACGCCATGGAGCGGGACACCCAGGCCTTCATGATTTACCACCGGGGCAAGATCCGTCACGCCGAGTACATGGAGGGATTCCACGAGAGTTCGCCCATCAGCTCCCATTCCTGGGTCAAGACCCTGCACGGCATACTCGCCGGGTTTGCCGTTGCTGACGGCGATATCGGGAGCCTTGACGACCCGGTCGAGAAGTACATCGAGGAGTGGAAGGGCGATCCGCGCGGGCAGATCACCGTGCGACAGGTTCTCCTCAATACCACGGGGCTGGAGCTGCCATTCGGCGATCGCCGTGGCGGACTGCAACCGTATTCGAAAATGATGCAGCTTGTGGAGGGGACCGATATCTACGGCACCGTGCTGTCGTTTGGACTGGCCGAGGAACCGGGAACGACCTTTGCCCACAACAACCCCAATACGCAGCTCGCCGGCATGATCCTCCACCGGGCCACCGGCCGGAATTTCGCGCACTACCTGGGCGAGAAGCTCTGGCGGCCCATGGGAGGCCAGCGCGGCGCGATGCGCCTGGACGGCGTCGACGGCAATGTCATCTCGTACTGCTGCTTTCTCGCGGCCCCTTCGGACTGGATTCGCGTCGCTCATCTCCTGATGAACGACGGACGGCTGCCCGACGGCTCGCAACTGCTGCCGGACGGCTGGGTGGACGAGATGCTCACCGGTTCGGAGCCCAACCCGAATTACGGCTTCCAGATCTGGACCGACACGGTCTACGTGGAACGGCGGCCGTATTTCCCGAGCATGCCCCCGCAGTTCGGGAACTACCATTCGGAGCCCTTTGAGATAGACGATCTGTTCTACCTGGACGGCGGCGGCAAGGTCCGCGTATGGATCAGCCCGAAGCTGGACCTGATCGTGCTGCGAATGGGTTATACGCCTCCCCGCGACAAGGGATTCGACGAAGCTTTCATCCCCAATCTGATCATTCGCGGAATCCTCTAGATGGATCGCCGTGAACTGAAACGCTCAGCAGCAGTCCTCGTTCTTGCCGCCATCGCCTGGTGCCTGCCGGCCGCGCCGGCGGACGCGCAGGAGCGCCTGACCCGCCAGGCGCTGGCCGGGGCCGACTACGTGAGAGGCCGGCTGGCCTTTCAGCAGCGCTGCAGCGCCTGCCACACGCTTGCCGAAGACGCCCTGCACCTGGCCGGCCCCAACTTGTGGGAGGTCATCGGCCGGACCGCCGGATCACGCGAGGAATTCAGCTATTCCGAGACGCTCAGGGAGGCCGGATTCGCCTGGACCCCGGACCGCGTGGACGACTGGCTCGCCAATCCCGACAGCTATCTGCCGGGCAACACGATGCTGATTCCCGAACCGGTGCCCGACCGGGACCGCCTGCCCATGATCTCGTTCATGATGATGGAAACCGGCGGCGCCGACTGGCCGCGCCCGGAAATCGACATCGCCGCCCTGGAAACTCCCAGGGGCGCGTCCCCCGCCGAGCGGTTTCCGAGCTTCTGGAACCATCTGATGCACAACACCACCCACTACCGCTGGGTGGACGACGAGCAGGAATTCGAGTTCGACGCCTACTACAACAAGGACGGCTCGGTGAGTTCCAGCATGGAGGGCGTGGACGGCTTCTGGCACATCGACGACCGCGATTTCTTCTGCTACGCCCTTCAGGGACTGCCCATACGGCCAAATTACTTCGTCCAGTGCTTCCCGGTCGCGGCCATGGCCATACCGCGCTTTTCCGAGCAGTTGTGGCAATCGCCGATGTACGGCGGAGCGGTGCTCTACGGCGGAATTCTTCCCGGCCGGCCCACGGACGACGTGGAGACGGCCGCGCCCGAGTAAGCGCGCGGCCCCGAAACAAGAAGGAGACAACATGCTCAAGCGCATACTCAGAGGACTTGCCAAGACCGGCAAGTGGACGCTGATCGTCATCGCCGTCATCGGCGTGCTGGTCTATCTGCCTTCGCGGCTGGGCTGGTACGGCATCTACGCCAAGCGCTACGTAATCTCGCTGTCCGGCAATCCCATGAGTCCCGCGCGCGCCTGGTATGACCCGCAGGAACTGGTGGCCGGCAGCGACTTCATGCCGCTGGAGGCCTGGCCGGAGGACGAGAACCCGATCGATTCGGCCGTATACGAGGAAGCCGCCTCATGGGCCGAGCAGCAGAAAAGCGATTCGCTGGTGGTGCTCTACAAGGGGCGGCTGGCGCATTCCAGTTATTTCAACGAGCAGGCCCCCGAGTCGGAGTTCAGCACGCACTCGCTGACCAAGGTCCTGACCTCCATACTGGTCGGTCACGCCATCGCCGACGGACACATGCAGTCGGTCGATCAGCCGGCGGCGGATTTCCTCCCGGAATGGGACACGGACGAACGCCGCGGAATTACCGTTCGCGATCTCCTGAACATGGCCGGGGGCCTTGAGGAAACGTTTGCCTTCTATCCGGGCTCGGCGCGCCTGGCGCGCACAATGGGGACCGACATCGTTACCGCCAACCTCGACGTCGGCATCTACGCGGCCCCGGGAACGGCGTTCTCGCATGCCAATCCCAACAGCCAGGTGGCCGGAATCGTGGTGGAACGGGCGATCGGTATGCGCTTTGCCGACTACCTTTCCGAGAAGCTCTGGGCCCCGCTGGGGCTGCGCGACGGCTGGCTCCTCCTGGACCGGGAGGACGGCATGGTGCACACCGACTGCTGCATGTGGACCGCGATCGAGGACTGGGCCCTCATCGGACAGGCGCTGATGCAGAACGGCTGCTACGCGGGGTCCCAGGTCATTCCGGCCGGCTGGGTGGACGAAATGACCACGCCGTCGGCGGCCAACGAGAACTACGGGATGCAGCTATGGCTGGGAACGTCCCATGAGTCCCTGCGCAAGTACGACCCGAGCATCGAGTTCATGGGGAACGTACATTCGGAACCGTTCGTGGCCGATGACGTGTTCTTCCTGGACGGCGCCGGCGACCAGCGGCTCTACATGATTCCATCTCGGGAACTGGTGATCCTGCGCACCGGGAAGGACGGTCCCGAGTGGGACGACGCAGTGCTGCCCAACCTGTTCACGCGGGCCGTGGATTCGATCGGCGGCGATCCCGCGGAAACGCTCCCGACGCGCGCCGACCTGAATGCCGCCTGCCTCGGCTCAGGACAGGTCGTGGCCAACGCAGAGCACCGTGCATCCGCCATGGGTAGCGGGCTTGCGCGGCATGCGGAGTGAAGCTCCGGTTCGCCACATCAGAAACGCCCCTTCCTGCAACCCGATGTCGCGTCGCGCTCCATTCTCTGCAACCTGAACTCCAAGGTCGCCGGAAATGACGAACAGCCAGGGCGCCGGGTCGTCCCCGGAGACCGCCAATCCATCCCGTGGCGCGGTCCAGTCGGCGGGGATGTGCACGAGTCTGACCGCCCCGGAGTTTTCATGGGCGGCGGCCAATGGTTTGACTTTCCAGCCCGGTACGACGGGATGCGGTTGCCAGGCAACCTCGCCGGTATCGTAAAGTCGGGCATCGCCGAATTCGGGGAAGTCAGATTCGGCAACATCGTCGAAAGGGATATCGACCGATTCGACGGGCGCTTCCGGCTCGGCCACGCCGGTGCCCGGCCCCGTGTTCCAGTAAAGCAGCACGCACCCGGTCTCGGACAGCGGTTCGGGCATCAGCCCGTGAATGGTCTTCGGCGGCCGGTCCATGAACAGATGGCGGCGAAATACAATCATCTCGCCTTCAAGGTCTTCGGCCTCGCTGAACTCCCAGTGAGGAAAGTCGCCGTACAGGGTGTAGGCCCGTTCCGTTACCGTGTTGTGGTAATGGCGGTGCGGTAGTTCAAGCACGTCGGGAATGCAGCCGGGCGGCACGTAGTCGATTCGAATCTCGGATCCCTTCGAGTCGTCATGGACCAGAAGCCGGCGTTTGAAGCCGGGAATCCACGGATTGTCCTCCCAGGGCATGACATTGGTATCCAGGTAAGTGAGAGCATTCGTGGCCAATTGCTTATCCTCCGTTGCGTTCAGACGACGCCGTAAGCCAGCATGGCTTCGGCGACCTTCGTATAGCCGCCGATATTGGCGCCCCGGCAATAATTGATGAACCCGGACTCTTCGCCATGGCCGACGCACTGTTCGTGAATGTGCCGGATGATGTCGTGCAGCCTCATGTTCACCTCTCCGCGGGACCAGCTGAACCGCTGGCTGTTCTGGCTCATCTCGAGGCCTGAAACGGCGACGCCGCCCGCGTTCGCGGCCTTTCCCGGCATGTGGGGCACGCGGGCCTCCGCCAGGAATTTCATCGCTGCCGGCGTGCTGGGCATGTTCGCGCCTTCGGCGATCGCCCGGCAGCCGCCTTCGACCAGCCCGCGCGCGTCCGGCTCATCGAGTTCATTCTGCGTGGCGCAGGGAAAGGCCAGGTCGCAGGGAACCGCCCAGGGACGGTCCCCGGCATGGAAATCGCAGCCGAATTCCTTAGCGTATTCCTCGATTCGGCCGCGCCGGGTCAGCTTGAGATCGTGCACCCACGCGAACTTGTCCGCGTCGATGCCGTCCGGGTCATGCACGAACCCGGACGAGTCGGAGAGCGTCACGACCTTTGCGCCCATGTGGATCAGCCGCTCGCAGCAGTGCAGGGCCACGTTGCCGGCCCCCGATACCACGCAGGTCCTGCCCTCCAGGTCCTCGTCTTTCAGCGCCAGCATCTCTTCCATCATGTAGACCACGCCGTAGCCGGTGGCTTCCGGGCGCAGGTATGAACCGCCGAACTCGAGCGCCTTGCCGGTAAGCACGGCCTCAAAAGCGTTCTGGAGGCGCTTGTACTGGCCGAACAGGTAGCCGATTTCCCGCCCGCCGACCCCGATGTCGCCCGCCGGCACGTCGGTGTTGGGGCCGATGTGCCGGTGCAGCTCGGTCATGAAGGCCTGGCAGAACCGCATGATCTCGGCATCGGACCGGCCCTTGGGATCGAAATCGGAGCCGCCCTTGGCGCCGCCGATGGGCAGCCCGGTCAGGCTGTTCTTGAAGGTCTGTTCGAAAGCGAGGAACTTCAGGATGCTCTGGTTGACCGACGGATGGAAGCGCAGGCCGCCCTTGTAGGGCCCGATCGCATTGTTCCACTGGACGCGGTAGCCGCGGTTGATATGGATCCGGCGCCGGTCCGTTTCCCAGCAAACGCGAAAGGAAACGACCCGGTCCGGCTCCGCGAGCCGCTCGAATATTCGCGCCTCGCGGAACACGGGGTTCTCCGCCTCGAAGGGAATGATGTCGGTGGCGACTTCCCGCACGGCCTGGTGGAATTCCGTCTCGCCCGGGTTTCGCCGCACGACGCCGGCCATGAACGATTCGAGCGAGAAGTCCGTCATCGTCCCCTACTCTAACGCGTCGGCAAGCCCGAGCAGGCTGTCGACGTTATGGCCCGGGCGATGTTCGTGCACCGCGGGCAGCAGCGCCCGCACGCCGCGGGCGCGGGGCTCGAAATCCTTGTAGCCCAAAAGCGGGTTCAGCCAGACCAGGCGCTTGCAGGAGCGGCGCAGGCGCGCCGCCTCGAACCGCAGTTCTTCCACGTAGGCACGCTCCAGGCCGTCGCTGAATAGCAGCACCATGCCGGGCCGGGCCAGCACCCGGCGCGACCATTGCCGGTTGAACTGGCGCAGGGCCTCGGCGATGCGCGTGCCCCCTTCCCAGTCGGGAGCGGCCTTGAGCGCCGCGGCGGTCGCCACGTCCGCGTCCCGCCCCCGCAGTTCGCGCGTCACCCGGGTCAGGCGGGTGGCGAAAACGAATGCTTCGACGTTGCGGCGGGCGCTGCACAGCGCGTGGGCGAAATGGATCGCCATGCGCGCATAGGTCGTCATGGAACCCGAGACGTCGAACAGCAGTACCAGCGACATCGGCTCGGCCAGGCGCGCCTTGCGCTTCAGCCGCACCAGCTCGCCGCCGGATGCAAGGCCCGCCCGCAGCGTGGCCTGCAGGTCGATCCGCGGTCCGTGCGCGGCGGACTTGTAACGCCGGCCGATGCGCTTCGGGCAGAGCACGCCGCGGCGCAGCAGTTCGCGGGCCTGGGCCTGTTCCTCCGGCGTCATCTGGGCGAAATCCGTGGAGGCGAGCCGCTCCTGCGGCGAATAGCCGGCGCCGGCAATGGCCCGCTGGGCGCCGGGCGCGGCGATCAGGTTGGATGCGCTGTCCATGGCCCGCAGCATCCGCAGGGCGCCGGGCGGAGGCCTGGCCTCACCCATGGAACGCAGGCCCAGCTCATGCAGGTCCCCGAGCCGCGCGAAGGCCGCGGCGTTGCCGAAGAACATCGCAAAGGCGCAGTCGAACAGCACGCCCTCGGCGGGACCGGCGGTCAGGACCGAACGCAGCGCGGCGGAAAACTCGGCGCGATTGCCGATATCGACGCGCTTCGCGGCCTCAAGGGCCAGCGCGCTCCTGCCCACGCCCAGCGGCAATCCCGCCGCGCGCAGCGTGCGCACGAAGCTGACGATGCGCTGCGCGAGGCCCGGGTCAGGCGGAGGCGGCAAGGAGGCGATCCACGACCGACTCGTCGACCTGCTCCAGGTCCTCCTGGTACTTGAGCAGTGCGCCGAGCGTCTCCGAGACGGCTTGCGTGTCCACTTCGCGGGCGCCCATGGCCATCAGCGATTCCGCCCAGTCCAGCGTTTCCGACACGCCCGGCGACTTGAACAGGCCTTCCCTGCGCAGGCCCTGGACGAAACCGACCACTTTCGCGCGCAGGGCATCGGGCAGTCCCGGCACGCGCGCCTTGAGGATGCGCTCCTCGGCGCCTTGCGTCGGGTAGTCCACCCAGCAGTAGAGGCAGCGGCGCTTGAGCGCGTCATGCACCTCGCGGGTGCGGTTGGACGTCAGCACGACGAGCGGCGCCTCGGGCGCGCGGACCTCTCCCAGTTCCGGAATGCTCATCCGGAAATCGGAGAGAAACTCAAGGAGATAGGCCTCAAAAGGCTCGTCGGCCCGGTCCAGTTCGTCCACCAGCAGCACCGGCGGTCCCCCGGGAAAGGGCGAAAGCGCCTCGAGCAGCGGGCGTTCGATCAGGAATTCGCGGGAATAGAGGTCTTCGGCCAACTCGTCCACGCGCTCCTCGGCCTCCGCCAGGCGAATGGCCAGGATCTGGCGAGCGTGGTTCCACTCGTAGGCGGCCCCGGCCAGGTCCAGGCCCTCGTGGCATTGCAGGCGGATGAGCCGGCGCCCCAGCGCCGCGGCCAGCGCGACGCCCAGTTCGGTTTTGCCGACACCGGCCTCGCCCTCCAGAAACAGCGGACGCTTGAGGCTGAGGGCCAGGAAGACGGCGGTGCTCAGGCGGTCGCCGGCTATGTAGTCCTGCCCCTCAAGCAGGCCGCGAACCTGCTCCACGGAGTCCGGTGTTGCGGTCAAACCTGTCAGTCGAGGGCCATCGTGACGGCGCGGCGGGCCATTACGCCCACCAGGTGCGCGCGGTACTCGGCGCCGGCATGCATGTCGTCGTTCAGGTTCGCCGAGGAAGCCGTCAACCCGTCCAGCGCAACTTCGGAGAATTCCGAATCCAGCGCGTCTTCGAAATCCGTCAGCCGGTACACCGATGCGCCGGCGCCGGTCACGGCCACCCGAACGCCCGTCTTGAACTGCGCCACGCAAACGCCCACCAGCGCGTAGCGCGTGGCCGGGTTGGGGAATTTCGCGTAGCCCGCCCGCTGCGGTATCGGGAACAGGACCTGCGTAATGATCTCACCGCGCCCCAGGGCCGTCTCGAACATCCCTGTAAAGAAGTCGTCCGCGGAAATCTTGCGCTTGTTGGTGAAAATGGTCGCGCCCAGGCCCAGGGCCACCGCCGGATAGTCGGCCGCCGGATCGTTGTTGGCCAGCGAACCGCCCAGCGTGCCGCGATTGCGCACCTGCGGATCGCCGATCGCGTCCGCGGCATGCGGCAGGACCGGAACCGCAGCGCGCAATTCCACGTTGCCGGCCACTTCGGCATGGGTGGTCGTGGCGCCGATATGGGCCCCTTTGCGGGTCAGCTTGATGCCACTGAGTTCATCGATCCCGGCCAGGTCGATAAGTTCCCCGGGCTCATTCAGGCGCATCTTGAGCGCCGGCAGCAGCGTCATGCCGCCGGCCAGCAGCATGGCGTTCCCGCCCGCGCCGAGGCGCTTGGCCGCGTCGCGCACCGACCCGGCGCGGTAGTAATTGAATTCGCGCATTGCTCTATCCTCCTCTACTCGCCGGACCGGGCGGCCTCGATCGCCTGCCACACGGCCTGCGGCGTGGCCGGCATGTCGATATGCCTGACCCCCAGCGGGCGCAACGCACCCAGAACGGCGTTGATGACCGCCGGCGGCGCGCCGATCGCGCCGGCTTCCCCGCAGCCCTTGACGCCCAGCGGGTTGAAGGGCGTGGGCGTGCAGCGCGTGGCCACCACGAAATTCGGCAGATCGTCCGCCCGCGGCATGCAGTAGTCCATGTACGAACCGCTCAGCAACTGTCCTTCGGGCGTGTACAGGCAGTGCTCCAGCAGCGCCTGCCCGATGCCCTGCGCCAGCCCGCCGTGCACCTGCCCTTCCACCACCATGGGATTGATGATGTTGCCGAAATCGTCGGCGGCAACGAAATCGCACAGCTCCACCTGGCCCGTGTTCTGGTCCACTTCGACCTCGCAGATGTAGCAGCCGGAGGGGAATGTGAAGTTCTCCGGATCGAAGAATGCGGTCTCCTCCAGTCCCGGTTCCAGTTCCTGCAACGGATAGTTGTGCGGCACGTAGGCCGCCAACGCGACGTCCCCGAAGGACACCGCGCGGTCGGTTCCGGCCACCCGGAACTGGCCGTCGGTGAACTCGATGTCGGCCGCCTCCGCCTCGAGCAGATGCGCGGCGATCTTGCGTCCCTTCTCCTCGACCTTGTCGAGGGCCTTGTACAGCGCGGTTCCGCCGACGGCCAGGGAACGGGAACCGTAGGTGCCCATTCCGAACGGGATCTCGCCCGTATCGCCGTGGACGATCTCCACGTTGCCGAAATCGATGCCCAGCCGCTCGGCGACGATCTGCGCGAATGTGGTCTCGTGACTCTGGCCGTGGCTGTGGGATCCGGTCAGGACCTGCACGCTGCCGGAAGGATGCACCCGGACGGTGGCGACCTCGTAGAGCCCGGCGCGCGCGCCCAGTTGCCCGGCGGCCTGCGACGGGGCGGCGCCGCAGGCTTCGATGTAGAAGCACATGCCGCGGCCGCGCAGCTTGCCCCTCGCCTGGCTCTGCCTGCGACGTTCGTCGAATCTTTCGTAGGCGTTCAGCTCCCTGGCCAGGTTCAGGCAGCCTTCGAAATCGCCCGAGTCGTAAAGCTGTCCCACCGGCGACTGGTAGGGAAACTCGTCGGGCTGAATGAAATTGCGCCTGCGCAACTCGGCCGGATCCATGCCGATCTGCACCGCGGCCTCGTCCACCGCCCGCTCCACCGCGTAACAGGCCTCCGGACGCCCCGCGCCCCGGTAGGCGTCGGTGGGCGTGGTGTTGGTGAACACGCCCTTGACGGTCACGTAGATATTGGGCGTCCTGTAGACCCCCGCCAGCAGGGGCGCATAGAACACGGTGGGAATGGCCGGCCCGAAAGCCGACAGCCAGCCGCCCAGGTTGGCGACGGTGTCCACGCGCATGCCGGTGAAGTGCGCCTCGGCGTCCAGCGCCAGTTCCACGCGGGTCACGTGGTCGCGCCCCTGTGCGTCGGCCAGGAACGACTCGCTGCGTTCGGCGGTCCACTTCACCGGGACCCCCAGCCGCCGCGACGCCCAGCAAACGGTCAGTTCTTCGGCATAGTGATAGATCTTCGAACCGAAACCTCCGCCGACGTCCGGCGCCACGACGCGCACCTTGTGTTCGGGCATCTTCAGCGTGGCGGTGCACAGCAGCAGGCGGTTGACATGCGGGTTCTGGCTGGTGGTGTAAAGCGTGAGCTGGCCGGTGGCCGGATTGAAGTCCGCCAGGCTGGCTCGCGGCTCCATCGCGTTCGGGACCAGGCGGTTGTTGACCAGTTCCAGCGACACGACGTGCGCGGCCTCGTCGAAGGCCTTGTCCGTGTTGCTCCTGGCGTCCGGCGCCATGGCCGCCGGCAGCCACTCCCAGTCGAAGCACGTGTTGCCGGGCGCGCCCTCATGGATCAGCGGCGCGCCTTCCTCCATCGCGGCCGTTGCGCTGGAAACCGACTCCAGCTCCTCGTAGTCCACGTTCACCATCTCGGCGGCATCCCGGGCCTGGGTCCGCGTTTCGGCCACGACCACCGCCACGGGGTTGCCCACGTAGCGCACCCGGTCGGTGGCCAGCGCCGGGTAGGCGGGTTCGACAGCGGGCGAGCCGTCCCTGCTGGTGATGCCCCAGGCCACGGGCAGCGATCCGATGTCGTCGGCCTGCATGTCCGCTCCCGTCAGCACGGCCGTTACGCCGGGCATCTTGAGGGCGTCCGCCGCGTCCAAGCCGCGCACCTCGGCGTGCGGGTGGGGCGAGCGCACGAACCAGGCGTACTGCTGCGTGCGCAGGTTGATGTCGTCCACATACCGGCCCCTGCCGGTGATGAAGCGCCGGTCCTCGGTGCGTGGCGCCGAGACGCCGATCCCCATGTCGCCGCTCATGATGCCTCCTCTCCCATTGCGACCGCCGCCGCGCGCACCGCCTTGACGATGTTGTGATAGCCGGTGCAACGGCACATGTTGCCTTCCAGCCAGTCGCGCACTTCAACTTCGCTGGGCCGCGGGTTGCGGCGCAGCAGATCGACCGCGCTCATGATCATGCCGGGCGTGCAGAACCCGCATTGCAGGGCGTGATGCTCGTGAAACGCCTGCTGAACGGGATGCAGTTCGCCGTTCGCGGCCAGGCCCTCGATCGTCTCTACCGTGCAGCCATCGGCCTGCGCCGCCAGCATCGTGCAGCTCTTGACCGAAACGCCATCGACGTGAATCACGCAGGCGCCGCACTGGCTGGTGTCGCAGCCCACATGGGCGCCGGTCAGTCCGAAATGGTTGCGAAGCAGATCCACCAGCAGCGTCGCGCCGGTCGTTTCGGCGCTGACATTCTTGCCGTTCAGCGTGAACGAAACCGTAGCGTCCATTCCCGCCCCTCCTTAACTTGCGATTACCCTCATCCGGCTATCGCCGGACCCTGGCGTGCCTTCCGACCACACCGCCTCCGATAATAACGCCAATCACGAAGTCAACAACAGGAAAACGGCAAGCGCCGCCAGGCCGAGCAGCACGGCCACAACGGCCCAGCGCAGTACCCGGTTCCGGAAGACCCGGCCCAGGGCCACCTGGAACCAGACTCCCGGCCGTTTCGCCCGCGCCGCGCCGACCGGCCGCTTGCCCTCCAGCACCTGCGCGAAGCGCTCGAAGAAGTTCGCCGCGATCTTTCGCGTAATGCCCGACAACAGGCGCGATCCGACCTGCGCCAGTTTCCCCCCCAATTGCAGTTTCGCCACGTAGCTGAGCTTCGTTCCGCCCCGACCGTCTTCCTCCAGGCGAACGTCGGCCTGGCCTCGGCCGAAGCCGACCGCCGCCTTGGCGTTGCCTTCCAGGCGGTACGAGCGCGGCGGATCCGGATCGGCTATCCGTATCTCGACCGCGAATCCCGCGCTGACCGGGCCGATATCGGCCTGCATGGACGCGCGGTAGTTGTCCTCGGAAATCCGCTCGAAGGACTTGCAGCCGGGCACGCAGGCGCCCAGCACATCGGGATCGATCAGCGCCGCCCACACGTCTTCGCGCGGGTGCGCCAGACTTTGTTCTCCCCTGATCTCCATCGCTGCGGACCGGAAACGGTTTCGGGCGCTATCGTAACCGCAAGCATGGCCGTGGGCGCGCCGACCCGCTCAGCCCGCGCGCCGCGCGCCTTGAGGCCAGGCGTTTGGCGCCCGCGCCGGTTGTGAAAATCAATGCAAGTGATTAGGATTTCGCATCAACCGGGGGGAATTCACATTGAGCCGGGGGGAATTCATGTTGAGCCTGATCGAAAGGCGCTCCGAAATCGTGCGTCAGACTGAGTCCAAGGGCAAGGTAGGGGTGGAGGAACTGGCCCGGATGCTCAACGTTTCGCAAGTCACCATCCGCAATGATCTGAACGCGCTGAACAGCAAGGGGCTGGTCGTGCGCGCCCGCGGCGGCGCCGTGGCCAGCAACCGTCTGACCCGCGAGCTTTCCATGCAGGAGCGGCACAAGGACAACCTGTCCGTCAAGCGGCGCCTGGGGCGCGCCGTTGCCGAACTGATCGGCAGCGACGTCCACACCATCGCCCTGGACTCCGGCACGACGACCGAGGAGGTGGCCCTTTGCCTGCTGGACCATCGGGACCTCACGGTCGTGACCAACGGCCTGAACGTAGCGTCGGCGCTGGCCCGCGCCGCGCACATCGAAATCCTGGTAACGGGCGGAATACTGCGCAGCAGGTCGCTGAGTTTCTTCGGCAAGCATGCCGAGGAAGGCCTGCGCCACATGCATTTCGACAAGCTGGTTCTCGGCGCCGACGGCATCGACACCGGAGTTGGCGTCACCACTCACTTCGCGCAGGAGGCCAGCCTGAACCGCCGGATGTGCAACATGGCCAGCGAGATCATCCTGGTGTCGGACTCGTCGAAATTCGGCAAGCGCTGCTCGCACATCATCTGCAAGTTCGACCGGATCGACACGCTGGTAACGGACGCGGGCATTCCGCCCGAAACGGCCCGGCAACTGGCCAGCCAGGGCGTCAACCTGCACATCGTCGACGAAGCCCACTGACGGCAATCCGCCGCCGGGGGAGCGGCCATAATGGTCGGCGGCAAGGCGTCGGACCTGACTATGGCCGGACCACATCCATGAAACGCAATCCGGACTCCGGCTTCCCCTCGCAGGGTCTGTGGGCGAGGCTGGCGCGCGGGGAGATCTCCAGCGAGCAGGCGGTCGAGCGTTGCATTGCGCGCTACGAGGCCCGCGAAAAGGACGTGCAGGCGTTCGCGGCCTTCGACGCGGAGCGGGCGCTGGGCGAGGCGCGCGCGCGGGACCGCGAACGCGAACTGCGCGGGCCGCGCAGTTCGCTGCACGGCTTGCCGTTCGCGGTCAAGGACGTGATCGATACGGTGGACCTGCCCACGCAGCGCGGTTCGCCCCGCTACGAGGGACGGCGCGCCGGGCAGGACGCCGCCTGCGTGCGTCTGCTGCGCCAGGCCGGTTGCGTGCTGCTGGGCAAGGCGGACACGGTCGAATTCGCCGGCATCGGCCGCGACCCTCCCACCGCCAACCCGCACGACCCCAAGCGCACCCCGGGCGGCTCGTCGGCGGGTTCCGGCGCCGCCGTGGCCACCGGCATGGCGCCCATGGCGCTGGGCACGCAGACCGGCGGTTCGGTGATCCGGCCGTCCTCGTTCTGCGGCGTGGCGGGCTTCAAGCCCACTTACGGGCGGGTGCCGGTGCAGGGACTGTGGCTGCATGCGCCCAGCCTCGACACCGTCGGCTGGATGGCCGAGGACGTGGAACTGCTGGCGCGGACCGGGGAGGTCCTGAACCTGGGCGAATGGCAGGCGCCCGAAGCAGGCCGGAGCCTGCGGATCGGGCTTTACCGCACGCCCTACTGGCCCGACGCTGAGCCCGCCAGCCGCTCGGCCGTGGAGACCGCGGCCGACAGGCTTGCGGCCGCCGGCCACAGCGTCGAGGGCCTGGAGGAAATTCCGGGAGCGGAGAACCTCAATGAATGGCAGGACGTGATCATGCACGGCGAGGCGCGGATCTCGCTGCTGGCCGAGCACGGCGCCGGCAAGCAGGGCCTGCACGAGGACATCATCGAGGAGGTCGAGGTCAACCGCGGGATCACGCCGCGGGCGATGGCCGAGGCCTACGACGGGATCGGCGGCCTTCGCCCGGTGTTCGACCGGCGCCTTGCCGATTACGACGCCTGGCTGACGGCTTCGGTGCCGGGTGAAGCCATCCCGCGCCGGGACGGAAACGGCGAGGCCACGTTCAACCGGCTGTTCACGGCGCTGCAGCTGCCCTGCGTGACGGTCCCGGGCCTTACGGGTCCGGCGGGACTACCGGTGGGCGTGCAGTTCGTGGGCGCGCGGTTCGCCGACATGAGGGTGCTGGCCGCCGGCGCCATGCTGGAAAAATTACTGGTTGGCGTTTGAACTAAAATCTATAATATAAGTGAGATATAATTAATATCATACTGATATATTTAGTAATTCAGTAAGTTCACCGACGCCGTCCAGTTCCTCCAGGCGCGACAGACGCTCGAACAGATCGGCAGCCACATCCTCGGGCACTGCGCCGGTAACCGTCGCGCAATCCATGAACTTGGCGCGCAGCTCGTCATGGGAAAGCGGGTTCTGCCCATGCCCACGGTAGCGATGGACCGGCTCGCTCTCCAGCGCGGTTCCGCCGGCTAGCGCGACACGCACCGAGTCATGGCGCGCCCCCACCGGGTATACAGGATCGTCGTCCGCGCCTTCTTCCCGCTCCACCTTCCGCATCAGCGACTGCACGTCGTCGCGGCGCACGCACTCGTCGCGCATTTCCGCGAAACCCAGGCGCCCGAAGATCAGCGGCGCGACCACCGCGAACTCGAGGCTGAACTTGGCCTGCATGGCATCGGCCGGCAGGCGGAACTGCATGACCGACGAGTGCGCCTCGCTGACGCGCGCGGTCACACGCTCGATCGCCGCGGCTTCCGGGCCGTGGTCGGCGTGCAGTTGCAGGGCCGCATCGACGCAGCGCTGGGCCGCGCCCACGACCGGGTAGCGCTTGATGTTCAGCCCGTGTTCGGCCATGTACCAATCCTTGCCGAGTTCCGTGGCGGCCGAGGCGCGGTCCACGTGGCCGTTGGGAGAAATCGTCTGCAGGAAGCCGCCCGGACCGTCCAGTGCGTGCGGCCCCGCGTCCAGGCCCGCCAACGCGCGGCGCACCGCCGCCACGCCGGCTTCCGCTGCGCGCGCGGCCTGGTAGGGCTTGGCCTGCGTCCCGAAGTTGTCCATCACGCCGCCCCCCGCGGCTGCGGCGAGGCCCAGCGCGTTGCCTGTCTCGCGCCGGGGCATGCCGCGCAAGCGGCTGAGCGCGGCCGCCGCTCCCACCGGGCCGTAAACGCCCGTCGGGTGCCACCCTGCCCCCTGCATGTAGGTCTGCTCCCGCCGCGCAAGGACGCTCCAGACTTCGTAACCCGCCAGATAGGCTTCAATCATGCGGGCGCCGGAAGCCCGCACCACCTCGGCTTCCGCAAGGATCGGCGGCACCAGCACCGCGCTGGTGTGGTTGGCGAACGCGTAGTCGTCGAGATCGAGAGCGTGGGCGGCGGCGGATCCGATCAGCGCAGCGGCGGAGGCCGGCAGGCGTTCGCCGCTCAGCAGCAACCGCGACTCCGGCTCGCCCCCGCCGTCGGACTTCAGCAGGTTGCGCACCACCGGCTGGTCCGCTCCCGCCAGGGCCACGCCGATACAGTCGATGAACCCGGTCACGGCGATACGCCGGGCTTTATCCGGCGCGCGCACCGGAGCGTCGCCGCAGAGGAAATCAAGAACGGATTCGGTCAGCGCACCCATGGCCGCACGAACCATACACGACCCGCGGTGTGCGAAAATTCGCCGTCTTTCTCGGCGCGCGAAGGGGCGCGGGCATCTTGGCGCGTATCGGCATCGACATCGGCGGAACCTTCACCGACCTCATCGCCGCCGGCCGCGACGGACAGGTCCTGGCCACCCACAAGCTCGCCTCCACGCCCGACGACCCGGCCCGCGCGGCCATGCAGGGCGCAGAAGAACTGCTGCGCAAGGCCGGACTTGATTTCGCCGACATCGAGTTCTGCTGTCACGGCACCACCGTGGCCACCAATGCGCTGCTGGAACGCAAGGGCGCCAGGACCGGGCTGATCACCACCCGCGGTTTCCGCGACGTCCTGCACATCGGGCGCAAGGACCGCCCGTACAACTTCTCGCACTACCAGGAAATCGCCCGCCAGAGCCGTCCCCTGGCGCCGCGCCGCTGGCGGACGACTGTGCGCGAACGGGTCCGTGCGCCCGACGGCGAGGTCGAAGTGCCGCTCAACGAGGACGACGTGCTCGAAGCCGTTGCACTTCTCAGGGACCAGGGCGTCGAATCCATCGCGGTCTGCTGCCTGTTCTCCTTCCTCAACCCGGAACACGAGCGGCGCATCGCGGAAATCGCCCGGCGCGAGTTCCCCGATGCCTACGTCACCGCCAGCCACGAGATCGCGCCGCTGGTGCGCGAATACGAGCGCTTCTCCACCACCGCGATGAACGCCTACGTGGGCCCGGTGACCGGCCGCTACGTGCGCCGGTTCGCCGCCGCGCTCGAGGAAGCGGGCGTGCCGGCGCAACTGCGCCTGATGACTTCCAGCGGCGGCATGGTCGCCCCGGCCGAAGCCTGGCGGCGTCCGGTCAATCTCCTGCTTTCCGGACCGGTCGGCGCGCTGATCGCGGGCATCGAGGCCGGCGCCGAAATCGGCCGCGGGAACGTGATCACGCTGGACGTGGGCGGCACGTCCGCGGACATCGGCGTGGCCCCGGAAGGCGAAATGCGCATGCGCAGCCTGCTCGATACCCGCGTCGGCGACTACGACGTGATGACGCCGATGGTCGATATCGCCACGCTGGGCGCCGGCGGCGGCTCGATCGCCTGGCTGGACCCCGAGGGCATGTTCCGCGTGGGCCCGCAGAGCGCCGGCGCCGATCCCGGCCCGGCCTGCTACGGCAAGGGCGGCGAACACCCGACCGTTACCGACGCGCTTCTGGTCAGCGGCTGGTACCGCGCCGATCACCTGGCGGACGCCGTCTCCACGCTGACGCCCGACCGTGCCCGCGGCGCCATCCGCCGGCACGTCGCGAAGCCGCTGGGCCTGACGCTGGAGGACGCCGCCGGGGGCATCTTCGATATCGCGGTCAACAACATGGTCGAGGCGATGCGCCTGGCCAGCGTGTCCAAGGGCTTTGACCCGCGCGAATTCACGCTGGTAGCCTATGGCGGCGCGGGCGGGGCCTTCGCCGCGCCGGTGGCCGCAGCGCTGGCCATCGGCGAAGTGCTGATCCCGCCGCACCCCGGCGTGGGCGCGGCCGGCGGGCTCTTGTGCGCGCAGGTGCGCTATGAATTCAAGGCAACGCTTTGGGGCGATCTGGAAGACCTGGATTACGCGGCCGTGTCCGGCCGTTTCGATGAAATGACGCAAGAAGCCACCCGACGGCTGGCCGGCGACGGGTTCGGCGCGGACGAAGTACGCCTGAAACTGTGGGCCGAGTGCCGCTATGCCGGCCAGGGCAACGAACTGGCGGTGGACGCGCCGCCCGGCAACATCGATGCAGAGTGGGCCGCGGCGCTGCGCGAGCGCTTCGACACGGAGCACGAGCGCGCCTATCTGCGCGCCTACCCGGACATGCCCGTGCGGGTCATCAACCTGGGCGTGTCCGCGTACGTGCCCGGCAAGCCGCTCGTTTCGGCGCAGGATGCGGACGCGGCTTCGAAAGACGCCGAGCCGCTGCTGACCGCACCCTGCCGCTTCCCCGGCGCGACCGAAGCGCCGGCGACGTCGTTTTACCGGCGCTCCGCTCTCAAGCCGGGCCACCGCATCGAAGGCCCCGCGATCGTCGAGCAGCCCGACACCACCACCGCCATCCCGCCAGGTTGGCAGGCGCGAGTGGACCGCTTCTCGAACCTCCGCCTGACCCCCGCGACATGAACGCCGCCGAAATCTGGCCCGGACTCGACCAGGCGCGCAGCACTGGACTGGGAGCGCACGCCGAGCGCCGCTGGAACCGCGTCGACGTCGACCCCGTCTCGCTGCAGGTGATCGGCGGCGCGCTGCACTCCATCGCCCACGAGATGGCCGAACTCCTGGTGCGCATGGCCTATTCCAGCGTAATGCGCGAGTCGCGCGACATCGGCGCGGCGCTGCTGGACTTCGACGGGCGGCAGTTGTGCGAAAGCGACTCCACGCCCATGCACTGCGGCTCCCTGCCGGCCTACGTGCGCGGCATCGACCGCAAGCACCGCGGGCGCTACCGCCCCGGCGATGTCTATCTTCACAACCATCCGTATCACGGCGCCTCGCACAGCCCCGACTACGGCGTGCTGCTGCCGCTGTTCGTGGGCGACGTGCACGTCGGATTCGCCGGCTGCACCGGCCACATGGTGGACATCGGCGCCGCCGACCCGGGGTTCTCCGTGGACGTGCCGGACTTCTTCGCCGAAGGCCAGATCCTGGACGCGGTGAAGCTGCACGCCGCCGGCGAACGGCGCGAGGACCTCTGGTCGCTGATCATGGACAACGTGCGCACGCCCGAGGCCAACGCCGGCGACCTCGAGGCGATGATCGCCTGCTGCCGGCTGGGCGAGGAGCGCTTCGCCGGGCTGATCGCGCAGCACGGCCTGGACCGCGTGATGAGCGCGGCCGAACAGTGGATGAACTACGCCGAGCGGCGGATGCGCGCACGGATCCAGGAACTGCCCGACGGCGAGTATCCGGCACCGGACGCCTGGCTGGAGGACGACGGCAAGCATTTCGGCAAGCCGCTGAAGATCGCGACACGGGTCCTGGTGCGCGGCGGCGACATCTGCGTGGACCTGACCGGCTCGACGCCGCAGACCGCGACCGGCTTCAACTGCCCGTTCGAGGGCAGCGTGCTGCCGGCGGTGAACTTCGCGGTGCGGGCCCTGCTGCTGGACGAGACCGCCGAGGGCGCGGGCGTGCCGCAAAACGACGGCGTTTTCCGCCCGGTCTTCGCCCACGCCCCGAAGGGCAGCATCTTCAACCCGATCTACCCGCGCGGTTGCGAGGCGCGCTTCACCCAGATCAACCGCATTCCCGACCAGGTCCTGGCGGCGCTGAGCGAGGCGCTGCCGGAGCGCGTCACCGGGGGCAATTCGGCCAATGTCTCCTGTTTCGTCTATTCGTTCGAGTCGTACCGCGGCAAGTACCAGATCAACGTGGAGATCAACGAGGGCTCGTACGGCGGCCGTCATGGCCGCGACGGACTCGATACCGTGGATACGCTGATGGCCAATACCCGCAACAACCCGCTGGAGGAAATGGAGCTGTCGGCGCCGATGCTGTGCGAGCGCTACGAATTGCGCGACGAAGCTCCGGCCCCCGGACGCTGGCGAGGCGGCATGGGCGCGGTCAAGACCTGGCGCTTTCTGGAGGGTGCGGCGGTCAGTTCCACCGGCGACAACCGCTCCGGCGATCCGCCGCGCGGCATTTTCGGCGGCGGCGACGGACTGCCCGGCCAGGTGAAAGTCAATCCGGGCACTCCCGACGAGCAGGAGTTGCCGGCCAAGGTGTCGCACGCCCGTTTCGAGGCCGGCGACCGGCTGGAGATCACGCTGGTGTCCGGCGGCGGCTACG
The DNA here is from genome assembly GCA_026707445.1 of Gammaproteobacteria bacterium. Lineage (GTDB taxonomy): Bacteria > Pseudomonadota > Gammaproteobacteria > Steroidobacterales > Foliamicaceae > Foliamicus. The sequence goes on along the minus strand of JAPOWV010000011.1, from coordinate 22,506 downwards.
GCGACCCGCTGGAGCGCGATCCAGGGAGCGTGGCCGACAACGTGCTCGACGGGCTTCTTTCGAGCGAGCAGGCGCGCGAACAGTACGGCGTCGTGATCGACCCGGAAACCGGCGCGCCGGACCTGCCCGCCACCGATTCCCTGCGCCGCGAACGATCATGAGCGTCGCGGAGAACGGGCGCAGCCTGGCGCTGGCCGAGGAACTGCTGGCGGTGCGCGACGCGCCGCCGGCCGAGCGCGACCTCAACCAGATCCGGAACCTGGTCCTGGATCACCTCGGCTGCTGCTACGCCGGTTCGCTGCTGGCCTGGGGCCGGCGCATGCACGAGTGGGCCGCGCCGCACGCGGGCTCGGGCAACGCGCCATTGCTGGCCTCGCAAACGCGCCTGGCGCCGGGGCTGGCGGCGTTCGTCAACGCCACCGCCGCCCATGGCCTTGAACTTGACGACACGCACGACGAATCGGTCAGCCACCCGGGCGCGGCGGTCATCGGCTCCAGCCTGGCGCTGGCGGCCCATCACGGTCTGAGCGGCGAACGGCTGGCCGCCGCGATTTACGCCGGCTACGAGGCGGTCGGGCGCGTGGGCGCGGCCACCAACGCCGCCGAGACCATCGAACTGGGCTTTCATCCCACCAGCCTGTTCGTCGGCTTCGGCGCCGCCGCGGCCGCGGCCGTGCTGCTGAACCTCTCGCCGAGGGAACTGGCGCGCGGCTGGGGGCTGGTCCTGTCCATGGCCGGCGGCTCGATGCAGTTCAGCCAGGAGCCGGAAGGCACGACCGTCAAGCGCCTGCACGGCGGATACGCGGCGCTGCACGGCGTGATGGCCGCCGAGCACGCCGGGCTCGGCATCGCCGGACCCGAGCAGGCGCTGGAGGGCCGCTACGGCCTGATCCACAACTTCGGCGCCGAATCGGACCCCGAAAGGCTGAACCGCCCGCACCCCGACGGCCCGGAGATCCACCGCATCAGCTACAAGCCCTATCCCTGCTGCCGGCTTTTTCACTCGACCCTCGACGCGCTGGCCGAGGTCACGGACGATTTCAGCCTGGACCCGCAGGAAATCGAATCCATCGTCGTGGGCGGGCCCGACATCATGGTCACCCAGCACATGCTGCGCCGGCCGGCATCGGAGATGGCCGCGCAGTACAGCCTGCCGTTCACGCTGGGCGCGGCGCTCCACTACGGGCCGGCCTCGGTCGCGGGCTTCATGGGCGAAGCGCTCGAGGACCGGCGCACGCTGGCGATCGCCGATCGGGTTGACGCGGTGGCGGACCCGGACATGCAGGCGGCCTTCCCGGCGCACTTCGGAAGCTGGCTGGAACTGAAGGACCGCAACGGCGAAACCCGCCGCTCGGACGTGCTCGACAGCCTGGGCACGCCCGCCAACCCGATGCGCCGCGACGACCTGGTCGCGAAGTTCGATTCGCTGACCGCGGGCGACAACGGTATCGACGGCGCCGAAATCGCCTCCAGACTGGATAAACTTCAACAACTTCGTCTAATTGACTCTCTTCTTGCACCGTTTTGCAAGTAAATACTTACAAAAGGAAGACTTCAACGCCTATGCCCAACAAACGCACGACGGCCGACCCGGTCCCGCAGGAGCAGTTGCGGGCCGACGTGGCCCTGCTGCTCGACACCATCGCCGCCGGCGATGTGGCGATCGCGCCGCTGGACGTGGCCTACGCGGTCAATGCCTGCACCGAGCCGGGGATCCGGCGCATCTACGCGGCCAAGAAGCGCAGCTACGAGAAACCGGGCGGGCTGTTCGCCAACACCGCCATGAGCCGCGCGATTCACGTCATGGACGGCTGGAAGCACGACCTGGCCGAGACCATCGTGCGCGAGGAGGACATCCCCTTCTCCATCGTCGCGCCGTTTCGAGTCGGGCACGAGTTCTTCTCCCGCGTCGATCCCTTCGTGATGCAGTCCTCCACCAAGGCCGAGACCATGGACATGCTGCTCAACGCCGGGCAGTTTCATAACGAGATCGCGCGGCAGTCCTGGGAGCGCGGCATGCCGGTGTTCGGCTCGTCGGCCAACACCTCACTGCAGGGCTCGAAGTACCGTTACGAGGACATCGAGGCGCCGGTGCGCGAGGCGGCCAGCGTGCATTTCGACTACGGGCTGTCGAAATACGCCAACCCGCACGGGCACTCCAGCACCATCATCGACTTCCGCGACTTCAGCGTGATCCGCGTGGGCGTCGTGTTCGACCAGGTCGCGGCCGCCTTCGCGAAGCACGGCAACGTCACCCTCGTTAGGTAATCCGCGCGCAATCCGTTATCATTCCCGCCCCGGCGGCTAAGGGAGCCGCCGGATTCCCCAATAACCAAACTAACAGGAGAAGTTCGCATGAAATCTCGTTTACTGCGGCTATCGCTGGCCGCACTTACTAGCGGCTGCATGATGGTCGCGGCAAACTTGACGGCGCAGGAAAACGTCCTCGAAGAGATCATCGTCACCGCGGAGAAACGCGAGGCGTCGATCCAGGACACGGCGCTGGCCATCACCGCCGTCAGCGGCGACTTGCTGGAAAACGGCGGCCTCGACGAAATCGAGGACCTGAGCCTCGACGTGCCCTCGCTGGTGTTCAGCCGGGCCGGCGGCGAAGCGCAGCTCTACATTCGCGGCGTGGGCACCAACCTGTTCGGCATCGGCCAGGACTCGTCCGTGGCCGTGCACCAGGACGGCGTCTACCAGGGCCGCGCCCAGATGGGCCTGAATCAGTTCCTCGACGTGGAGCGCGTCGAAGTGCTGCGCGGACCGCAGGGCACGCTCTACGGCCGTAACGCCACCGCCGGCGTGATCAACATCATTCACCGCGCGCCCGGCGACGAGCCCGAAGGCTATGCGAACCTGAAGCTCGGCAACTTCAACCGCTACGACGGCGAGGCGGCCTACGGCGGCCCGATCGGCGACAACGCCGGCTTCCGCCTGGCGGTGCGCTACGGCAGCGACGGCGGCTTCACCGAGGACCTCGATCCGCGGGGCGGCGACGAAGTGGACGGCGGCGAGACCATGGCCGCACGCGCGACACTGACCTTTGCGCTTTCGGACACGATCAACGCCAAGATCATCGGCGACTACACCGACTTCGACGGCGACAACCGCACCATCCGCCCGCGCGGCGACCTGCATCGTTCGGCGGCCGAGGGCGCCCAGGCGCTGCCGGACTTCGACCAGACGCGTAACGAAGTGGACAGCTTCCAGAAGTGGACCATCTCCGGCATTACCGCCGAGGTGACCGCGGACCTGGGCGGCGGCCTGAGCCTTACCTCGATTACCGGCTACCGCCAGTTCGAGGACAGCTTCCGCTTCAACACCGACGGCACCGAGATCTTCGTGACCCAGACGCATTTCGAGCGCGACACCGACCAGTTCTCCGAGGAACTCCGCCTGGCCTGCGACTGCGAGGACTATGAATGGATCGCGGGCCTCTACTACTTCACCGAGGACAAGGAAGAGGCGCTGGGACTGCCGGCCATCAACTTCGGCGGCGCGTTCAACATCTTCGCCACCAACAAGACCGACGCCTGGGCCGGCTTCGGCGAGCTGACCTGGCATTTCAGCGACCGCCTCGACGGCATCGTTGGGGTGCGCTACAGCAACGAGGAGAAGGAAGACTGGAACCTGCGCGGACTCACCGGCGGCAACTTCGACGGCCTGTTCGGCGCCAGCGATCCCAGGGCCTTCTCCTTCAGCTTCCCGCCGCGCAATACCACCGACGACTGGAACGCCTTCACGCCCAAGCTGGGCCTGAAGTACGACTACAGCGACGACATCATGGTCTACGGCACGCTCACGCGCGGGTTCAAGTCCGGAGGCACCAACTCGCTGAGCGGCGACCCGGCGTTCGATCCCGAGTATCTGTGGAGCCTGGAGGTGGGCAGCAAGTCCACGCTGGCGGACGGCAGGGCGATCGCGAACGCCTCGGCCTTCTACTACGACTACACCGACCTGCAGGTCTCGACCTTCACCGAAGGCACGGTCCGCGTAACGAACGCGGCGGAAGCCACGGTGGTGGGCATTGAGCTGGACGTGTCCACGGTGCTCTCCGACCAGTTCGCATGGGACACGTCCGCAATGCTGCTCAACGCCGAATACGATCAGTTCGTGACCCGCTTCGGCGGCGGCGCCGGCACCGTGCTTGATGTCGAGGGCAACAAGCTGATCAACGCGCCGGAAATATCGCTCACGTCCACGTTGAGCTACAGCGCCGACATCGGCCCCGGAACGTTCTCGGCCATGGCCCAGGTCGCCTACCGCTCTGAGGTTTTCCACAGCCAGTTCAACGAGACCGAAGTGGGGCAGGACAGCGTCACGCTGGCCAATGTTCGCGCCGGGATTACGTTCCTGAACGGCGTGGAAGTCTCGTTCGTGGTGCGCAACCTGCTGGACAAGGAGTATTACCAGAACTCGGTGCGATTCACGTCGCTGAACGATCGCAGCAAGGACCTCACCGGCATCGGCGCGGCCCTGGGCTACCCCGGCGAAGGCCGCTCGATGGCGCTGCAACTGCACATGGGCTTTTGATTAGCGAGGGCGTTTCGCCCTTGAGAACCGGAGAGGGAGGGCGGGAAGCCCTCCCTCCCAAACCATGAGCCGCAGGAGCTGGTACGTCGTCGGCGTCCTCACGGTCGCCTACATCTGCTCGTTCATCGACCGCTCGGTGCTGGGCCTGATGGTGGGGCCCATCCGCTCGGAGCTGGGCATCAGCGACACGCAGTTCAGCCTGCTGCACGGGTTCGCGTTCGCGATCTTCTACACGCTGCTGGGCATTCCCATCGCCTGGCTTGCGGATCGCGCCAGCCGGCGCAACATCATCGCCGCCGGCATCGCCGTGTGGAGCCTGATGACCGCGCTTTGCGGCCTGGCGCGCACGTTCGGCGCCATGTTCATGGCGCGCGTGGGCGTGGGCGTGGGAGAAGCGGCGCTGTCGCCGGCCGCCTACTCGATGATCGCCGACCTGTTCCCGCGCGAGAAGCTCGGCCGCGCGCTGGGCATCTACTCGTCCGGCGTGTTCATCGGCATCGGCCTGAGCTTCATCCTGGTGGCCGAACTGATCAGCGTCCTGGACACCGTGACCCTGCCGGTGGTGGGCGAACTGACGCCCTGGCGGCTGACGCTCATCGTGCTGGGCGTTCCCGGCCTTGCAATAGCGGCGCTGTGCTTTACCTTCCGGGAGCCCGCCCGCCTCGGCGCCGCCAAGGGCGGCGTTCCGCTGGGCGAGGTGGCGCGCTTCTTCGGGCAGAACTTCAGCCTCTACGCGCTGCATTTCGTCGCCTTCTCCATGCTCACGCTGCTGTTCAACGCGGTGATGACCTGGTTCGCGGAGTACCTGATCCGGATCCATGACATGGACCGCGGCGCGGCCGGCTGGTACCTGGGGCTCACCGTGACCTTCTTCGGCGGCGGCGGAATCATCTGCGGCGGGCTGCACGGCGACTATCTCAAGCGCCGCGGCGACAACGGCGGCGCGATCCGCTCGGCGCTGCTGGCGGCCTGCCTGCTGCTCCCCTTCGGCGCCGCCGCCACGCTGATGCCGAACGCCGGGCTCTCCCTGCTGCTGTGCGCGCCGCTCTTGTTCTTCTCGAGCTGGGTGTTCGCGCCGGCCACAGCCGCGTTGCAACTGTTCTCGCCGGCGGCCATGCGCGCGCAGTTCTCCGCCGTCTACCTGTTCGTCGTGAACCTCACGGGGATCGGCTTCGGCGGCACCGCAGTGGCGCTGATCACGGATTTCGTGTTCCGCGACGACGACATGATGCACTACTCGATCGCCCTGACCGCCGGGATCAGCGGACTGCTCAGCATCATCCTGCTGTGGCGGCTCCTCGCCATCTACCGCCGGGGAATGGACGAGCGTGAACGGCAAATAGCCGCCGAGTCCTCGTCTTGAGCCGGATCGCGCTCGACATCGACCATGTCGGCCTGGTCGGGCCGGACATCCGGCGCACCGTAGGCGAATTCCGGGCGCTGGGCTTCCGCGTGACCGACCCCGTCGAGCTGATGGGCACCGGGCCTGACGGAAGGGAGAAGAGCCTCGATCAGCAAAGCGCGCATTTCATCTTCGGCTCGACCTACGTGGAAATAAGCGAGGTCACGCGGCCCGGACCGGACCACCACCTGGGCGCCTGGCTTGGCGAGCAGCCGGCCATCCGCATCCTGATCCTTCGCGCCGCGGACATCGACGCCGTCCGCGCGCAGGCGCTGGCTGCCGGACAGGATCCCACGCCGGTGGGCGAAGCGAGCCGCGCGCTGCACTACGCCGAGGGCGCCGTGGCGCGCTTCAAGTGGCTGGCGCTGCCGCCGGAGAGCTTCCCGGAAGCGCTGTGCGGCTACGTCGAGCACCTGACGCCCGATCTGGTGTTCTGGCAGGAGATGAACGCGCACCCCAACGGCGCGGTCGAACTGACCGGCATGACGCTGCACGCCGCGGACACGGGCGATGCCGAGCGCCGATTCGGGCTCTTGGGCCGCGCGGACGCGCCGGAAAGCCTGGAAATCAGCCAGGCCGAAGGCGATGCAAGCGGTTTCACCGCCCTGCATCTCCGCACCCGCAGCCTGGACCGGACCGCCGACACGCTTGCCGCCGCCGGCAAGCCCTTCAAGCGCGACGCCGGCAAGCTAAGCGTGCAGGCCCCCGGCGTCCTCCTCCACTTTCACGAATAGCCGGGAGGGAGGGTCAAGCCAATCGACAGGCTGAAGAAATTCGGGGCGTGGTACGCGGTGGTCCTGCTCACCGTCGCGTACACCTTCGCGCTGATCGACCGCTGGATCATCGGCCTGATGGTGGGTCCGATCAAGGCCGACCTCGGCCTCAACGACACGCAATTCAGCCTCCTGCAGGGCATCGCCTTCGCCCTTTTCTACTGCACCGTGGGCATCCCCATCGCCCGGCTGGCCGACCGCTCCAACCGGCGCAACATCGTCGCCGCCGGAATCGCCCTGTGGAGCCTGATGACCGCGCTGTGCGGGCTGGCCCGCAATTTCGGGCAGCTCTTCCTGGCAAGGGTGGGCGTGGGCGTGGGCGAGGCCGCGCTGGCGCCGGCGGCCTTCTCGCTGATCACCGACATGTTTCCCCGCGACAAGGTCGGCCGCGCGATAGGTGGCTATCAGACCGGCCTGTTCCTGGGCTACGGGCTCAGCGTGGTGCTCGGCGGCTGGCTGGTCGGCACGCTGGAACAGCGCCCGCCCCTGGAATTCCCATTGCTCGGCGAGTTGTCGGCATGGCGGGCGACGCTGGTCATCGTTGGCCTGCCCGGCCTGGTGGTCGCCCTGCTGTGCCTGACGTTCCGCGAGCCGGTCCGGCAAGGCGCCGTGGAAGGCGGCGTTCCGGTCCCCGAACTGATTGATTTTCTGAAGAAAAATATCGCGGTTTACGGCAACCTGGTGGCCGCCTTCTGCATGATCTCGCTGCTGTTCAACGCGGTCCTCGTCTGGGGTGCCGAATACTTCATCCGGATCCACGAGATGCCCCGCGCCACCGTGGGGCTCAGGCTGGGGCTGATCGTGGCAGCATTCGGCTGCCTCGGCTCCGTCGTCGGAGGCCTGTACGCCGATCATCGCCACCGGAAAGGCGATCGCGGCGGCACCATCCGCTCCTCCATAGTCGCCACTGTTGTGCTCGTGCCGGTGGCCGCGGTGACTTCGCTCATACCCGATCCCGATTACTCGCTGCTCATGTACGCACCGCTGCTGTTCTTCGGGAGCTGGGTATTCCCACCCGCCGTGATGACGCTGCAGCTGTTCACGCCCCCTTCCATGCGCGCCCAGACCAGCGCGATATACCTGTTCATCGTGTCGCTTGTCAGCATGGGCTTCGGCAGCACATCGGTGGCGCTGATCACCGACTTCGTGTTCGCCAACGACATGAAGCTGCATTACTCGATGGCGATCGTGGGCACGATCAGCGGCCTGCTGGGCCTGTACTTCCTGTGGCGCCTGCTCCCCATCTACCGCAAGGCCATGGCCGCCCGCAATCTGCCCTGACCCCGGGAGTGGGGGCACTGCCCCCACGGCGTCCCGCCCTCCTGGAGGACGAGACGTTCTCTCTCCCAGGGGGTAATCTACGCATCCATGCAAACCGAGCTGACCGTCGCCCAGGCTGAGCGCCTGATCCGGGAAACGGTTCCGACCTGGCCTGCCGAAACGGTCGCGCTGGACGCCGCGGCCGGACGCGTCCTTCGCCAGAACGTGCTTGCGGAACGGGACCTGCCCCCCTACGACCGCGCCACGATGGACGGAATCGCCATGCGCTGGCGTGCCTGGTCGGCCGGGCAGAGGGAATTTCCGCTCGAAGGAATGCAAAGCGCCGGCCAGGCTCCCGGCGCTCTGTCGAACGCAGGCGCCGCATGGCGTATCGCCACCGGCGCACCGCTTCCGCGGGGCGCCGACACGGTCGTGCCCGTCGAGAGACTCAGCGAAACGAACGGCGGGGTCCGCGTCGACGACGACTATCGCCCGAAACGCGGCCAGTTCATCCACACACAGGGGTCGGACCGCCGGGCCGGCGCCCTGCTCCTCAAGGAGGGCCAGCGTATCGGCGGCGTGGAAATGGCGCTGCTGAGCGCTAACGGCGTGGCGCGACCGCGCGTCGCGCCCGATCCCCGCATTGCACTCGTATCCACCGGCGACGAACTGGTCGGCCTGGACTCGCGCCCGGAAAGCTGGCAGGTGCGCTCCAGCAACGGCCCCGCCATGTCGGCACTGCTTGCGCGCCGGGGCTTCGGCCGGGTGACCGCGGCGCATGCGCCCGACGAACCGGAGGCGCTCGCGGAACGGATCCGAACGGCCCTGTCCGGGAGCGACGCGCTGATACTGAGCGGCGGCGTCTCGAAGGGCGCGAAGGACTACGTTCCCGGCGTCCTGACCGAACTGGGCGCAAGGCCGCTGCTGCACCGGATCCGCCAGCGTCCCGGCTTCCCCCTGTGGTTCGGCATGCACGGCGAGAAGCCCGTCTTCGGCCTTCCCGGCAATCCCGTGTCCAGCCTCGTGTGCCTGCGCCGCTACGTCATTCCCGCGCTCGAAAAGGCTCAGGGAGCTCCCTCGCCTGCCCCCGAACACGCCACGCTCACCAAGGATGCCACTTTCAAGCCCAGCCTGACCTGGTTCCTCCCGGTTCGCCTGGCCACCGACAGCGACGGCCGGCTGCTTGCCCACCCGCGCCCCACCAACACCTCGGGAGACTTCGCCTCCCTGGCCCGGACCGACGGCTTCGCCCAACTCCCGGCACACCGCAGCCGTTTCCCCTCCGGCCGCCCTGTCCGCATTTTCCGCTGGAACGGCTGATTGCGAGGGCGGATCGGGTCACGCAGGACCCTTCGGCAACCCGTAGCGCTTCATCATCAGTCTCTGCCGGACAACGATTGCGGTCAGAATCGCCAGCACGCCCAGCAGGATCATCAGCACGGGACGGCTGGCCACAAAGGCGAACCAGCCATCGGCCGCTTCCACCAGTATCAGCGTCTGCCGAATGGAACGCTCGAGGATGGGCGTGAGGATGAAGCCGATCAGCAGCAGGACCGATGGGAACCGGTACTTCGCCATCAACCATCCGACAAGTCCGAACACGAACATCAGCTGAACGTCGAACAGCGATCCGCGCATCGCGTAGGCCCCGGCGGACGCCAGCACCAGCACGGCGGGAAACAGCAGGCGCTTCGGCAAAGAGACCATCTTCTTGGCCAGCGGTATGAAGCCGAGCCCGACCAGGTAATTGACCAGGTTGGCGAGCAGCATGGCGACGAAAATCGCATAGATCGGCGCCGGATTGTCGCGAAAGGCCACCGGGCCCGGGGTGATCCCCTGAATCAGCAGCGCGCCGAGTATGAGCGCGGCCGCCACATCCCCCGGGATCCCGAACGCCAGCAGCGGAATCAGGTTGGCCCCGCCCACCGCATTGTTGGCGGCCTCCGGCGCGGCGATCCCGTGCAATGAGCCCTTGCCGAATTGTTCCGGCTTGGCCGCGGTCCTGCGGGCCTCGTTGTAGGCAATGAACGCGGCAACCGTGGAGCCCAGGCCGGGCAAGGCGCCCGTGGCGGTACCGATTGCCGAGCTGCGAAGAAGCGTGGGCAGCAGCGAAAGCCGTTCCTTCCCGGACAGGCGATTGTCTTCACGGCGGGACGAAAACGCCAGGGCTCTCTCTCCGAGGAGGCGGACGGGCTGCTCAAGCTGCCGGAAGACTTCCGAGATCGCCAGGAACCCGATCAGCATGGGGATCAGGCCGATCCCGTCGAACAACTCCGCGTTGCCGAAAGTCAGGCGTGGGGCGCCGGTAATCGGATCGAGTCCTATGCACGCGAGCAACACGCCGGCGGAAATCGCCGCAATGCCCTTCCAGGCGCTGCCGCGGTGCAGCGAAATCAGGCTCAGGAGCGCAAAGAACACCAGGATTGCGTACTCGGAAGGGCCGAAGCGGATTGCCACCGCCGCCAGTGCGCCGGCGCCGAATATCAGGACGATGTCGGAGAACGAATCGCCGAATACCGAGGCGAACAGCACCGTGTGCATCGCCTTGCCGCCTTTCCCACGGCGCGCCAGCGGATTGCCGTCGATGACCGTGGCGGCGGCCGCCGGCGTTCCCGGCGTTCGAAGCAGAATGGCCGGTATGCTCGATCCGAACAGGGACCCCTTGAACATGGCCAGCATCATCGGGATGCCCACCCAGGGGTCGAAATAGAAACTGAACGGCACCAGCAGGGCAACGGCCATCGCGGCGGTCAGCCCCGGAATGGAGCCGAGTATCTGGCCGAGCACGATGCCGAGAAGAATTCCCGCCAGCGCGTTGAAGTTGAGAGCCAGCGAAATGCCTTCGAGTACGTTTTCCATCGGCTAGATCGGCAGGCCCGGTATCAGGCCGGACCTGGGCAACCGGACATTCAGCGCAAATTCGAACAGCAGGTAGACCGCCACGAGCAGCAGGGTCGGAAAGAGGAGAATGACCCACGGCCTGCGCTCGCCCAGCAGCACCGCCAGCAGCACCGCCATGACGATGCCGCCGAGGTAGAAGCCTGCCGACTCGAAGCCGATCAGCGCAAAGGCCAGGCAGATCAGCAGGGCGCCGAAAGGTATCCGCGCAAGGCCCGCCTTTTCCTCACTTGGCCCGTCGGTGGCCCGCGTTTCAATAAGCGAGCGATAGAGGCCCCAGGCAAGCGCCAGCGCCATTGCGGCCGTTGCCAGCCAAGGCATGAAGCGGGGCGACAGGCCTGCGCCGCCGCCGGCCGCGCCCGGAGCGATGCCCGCCGGCAGGACCCACAGCCCGAACGCCACGGCCGCGGCCAGCAGGCCTGCCAGGGCGAGCGATTCCGGGCCGACCCGCTTCAATCGCCCGAACCCAGCGTGCGCAGCGTCCGGCGCGCGGCCGCGATGTCCGCCCTCACGTGGCGCTCGAATTCCTCATGGCCCAGATAGGCCACGTTGCCGTTCAACCGTTCCGCGATATCGGAGAAAGCCGCCGACGCCGTGATGGTGCGTATCGCGTCGTCCCACCTCGCGACCACGTCCCGAGGCAGCTCCGCCGGCCCCGCCAAACCGAAGAATATGGCGGGCGCCAGCGGGTAGCCGAGTTGCTCGTAGGTGGGCACCGCCGGTAGTCCGGGTATCGGCTCCGGACCTATTTCGGCCAGCACGCGCACGTCGCCGGCCGCGAGCGCGCCGGAATAGTCGGAAATGACGCCCAGATCGATGGTTCCGCCCAGCAGCCCCGCCAGGACCTCCGAAGAACCCTGCATCGGAACGAACGTGGCCTCCACGCCTTCCTGCCTGAACGCCGCCAGCGTCGCCACGTGAGGTGCGCCGTTGATTCCCGCGGTGGACCAGCGCAGCCGGCCGGGATTGGCCCTGGCGAACTCGAGCACCGCCGGGAACGAATCGAACGGCGATTCGCCGCCCACCAGCACCGGGTGCACGGACACGACGAATCGCGCCAGGTAGGTAAAGTCCTCCAGCGGATCGTAGGGGACGTCGAGAAAATTGGGCGCCATCACCACCGGGCTGGTCGAAACGAAGGCGAGCGTGTAGCCGTCCGCGGCGGCGCGCGCCACGGAGCCGACCCCGATGGTCCCGCCGCCGCCGGTGCGGTTCTCCACGAACACCTTGACGCCCAGGATGTCCGCGGCCTGCGCGGCAACGGCGCGGGTAAACGTGTCGCCGCCGCCGCCGGGAGCATAGGGCACGACGATGGTGACGGGTTTCGACGGATACTCGCCGCTGCCCCCCTCTCTCGCGCAACCCGCCGGCAGCAATGCCCCGGTAACGGCCAGGACCGCAAGTGTCCACCGCAGCAGGCCGCGGCGCTTCATCCGCGCAACAGCTTGCGGGCAATCTGCATTCGCTGAATCTCGTTCGCTCCACCGCCGATCTGGCCGTGGCGCAGGTACCGGTAAAAGAGCGTGAGCGGCAGTTCCAGCGATTCCCCCATCGCCCCATGCACCTGAATGGCCTTGTCGAGCGTGCGTGCGCCCCACACCATGGAGGTGAGTTTCACCATGCCGGCCTCCGTGCGTATGTCCTCGCCCGCGTCGGCCAGGGCCGCCATCCGGTAGGTGAGCGAGCGCAGCGTCTCCAGGTCCACGTACATGTCCACCAGGTGCCATTGAATCGCCTGGCGCTCCGACAGAGGCTTGCCGAAAGTCACACGGTTCTTCGACCACTCGATCGACATGTCCAGGGCGCGCTGCATCTTGCCGAGCGCATAGGGTCCGCGCAGCAGCCTGTCGTGGATCGTGAGCCAGCGCTGCCCCAGCCGGAAGCCGTTGCCGACTTCGCCGAGCACATCCGACTGCGGCACCCGGCAGTCCTGAAAGTGGACGATGTACTGCGATGCGTGCGGTCCCAGCCAGGTCTTGATTCCCGGCTCCTCGACCAGCATGCCGGGATTGTCGCGCATGACCAGGAACATCGTGATGCCGCCACGCTGACGTTTCTCCGGGTCGGTCACCGCCTGCACCATGATCATGTCGGATTCCGCGGCTCCCGAAATCCACATCTTGGTGCCGTTGAGCACCCAGTCACTGCCTTCCTTGACGGCCCGCGTCTGCATCATGCCCCCGGGATCGGAGCCCGCATTGGGTTCGGTCTGCGCAAAGCAGGTCGTCATCTCGCCCTCGATGACCGGCCTGAGGAACCGGTCCACCTGGTCGCCCCGGCACTGGTAGAGGATATTGGCGACGTTCGCGAACGGAAACGGCACCGCGGTGTAGTTGAATTGTTCCAGAATGGCGACCTGGGCGAGCATCGAAAGGCCCGAACCGCCGTATCTTTCCGGCACCATGAGATACCAGAGGCCGGTGTCGCGCGAAATGTCCACCAGGCGCCGCACCACATCCGGACCGAAAACCCGTTTCAGGTTGGTCGTTTCCTTGATGCCGAAGGCGTGCGCCGGGTGCGGCAGGAACTCCGCCTCGAGCGGAATCAGTTCGTTTCCGACGATGCGTTTCGCAAGGTCGACGATCTCCTGAATGTCGGGCGGTAACTGAAAGTTCCCATTTTCCATTCGCGTGCTCCCGGCACTGCGCGCCAACTAGCCCCGCAACGATTCCATTTGCGCCAGGTACCCTTGCGGGTTCACCCTGGCGTCGATCAGCGAAGGGCCTTCGTGTCCGAAGGCCTCCGCGACCGCGGCGCAGTAATCAGCGGCATTATCCACTCGAAAACCCCGGCCGCCCAGGCCTTCCATCGTCATCGCGAAGTCCGGCGCCCGCCAGCGCACCCCTCGCGGGGGCAAGCCGCGCTGCTGCTGCTTGATGTCGATCAGCGACAGGGACTGGTCGTTGAAAACGATGACCACAATCCGCGCCCTTTCCTGCGCGGCAACCGACAGCTCGCCCAGGCACATCAGGAGCCCGCCATCGCCGGTAAACGCCACGGCGGGGCGCTGCGGTTCGTGAAGGGCGGATGCAATCGCCGCGGGAAGCGCGTAGGCCATCGTCGCCAGGCCGTTGGAAATGAGAACGTCGTTCGGCCGGGCCGCCGGCCAGAAGGCCATGGCCGAAAACATGTGTGCGCCCGCGTCCACCGCGATGCGCGGGGAAACGCCCGCATCCAGCGCCGCGCTCGCGGCAAGCTCGACCACCTGCTGCGGCGCCAGGCCCGCGCATGGAGGATATTCGAGGCGCGCCGCCAGTCTTTGCCGCAGCCGCGCGATCCCGGCAGGCTCCCATCCGGATCGGGAAAGTCCCCGGTTCAAATGCGCCAGCGCCCCGGCTATCGGGCCATATACGCCCGCGGCCGGCTCCACGTAATGGACCGGATGCCGGACCTCGGCGATGTCCACCACCGGACTCTCGTAACGCCACGGAATCCGCAGCAGTTCGACCGGGTCCAGTCCGCACAGAACGATCAGGTCCGCCTTCTCCACGCATTCGGATTCGGCGTTGCCGCCGGTGAACAACCCCACGTTGAGCTCGTGGCGATCGTCCAGCACGCCCTTCGCCTTGTAGGTGGCGAGAACCGGACAACGCAATGACTCGGCCAGGATCGCGAGCTGCCGCGAGACGCCGGGCCCCCTGGCCTCCAGGCCGGCGACGATAACCGGGCGCGACGCATTGCGGACCAGTTCCCCGGCCTGTATCAGGGCATCGCGGTCGATGCGCGCCTGCGGTTTGCCCGGATCGAATCCCTCCGCGGCGGCGGCGGCCGTGCGACCCGCATGCGGACCCGCGATCTCGACGTGCACCGGTCCGAAGGGCGGCGTTTTCGCCAGCTCGATCAGGGCACGGATCTCCGCCGCGGCATCTTCCTTTTCCAGGCGGCTGCTTGCCTTCGCCACCGGCGCCAGCATGCCTTGCTGGTCGAACACCTGGTGCGTCACGTAGCGGCGCTCCCGTGCGGTAAATCCATCGGTGATGAGCATCACCGGCGAACGGTCCAGCGCCGCGCAGGCCATGCCGTTGGCGGCGTTCGCCACCCCGGGGCCCTTGGTCGTGAGCGCCGCGCCCAGCGTGCCGGAGAGGTCGGCTGTCGCGGCCGCCATCATCACGGCGGCGGTCTCGCTGCGCGTGAGCGCGAACTCGATGCCCTCCCGGGCGGCCGCTTCGATCACATCCAGGCTGCTGCCGCCGCCCGGCACGCCGAAAATGCGCGTCACGCCCTGCGCGGCGAGTGCGCCGGCAAGCAGTTCGGCAACCGTCGCTCGCGGCATCAGCCGGCCGGGAGGTCGACAATCAGATTGAGGTGCGAATCGACACAGGCGCGCGCGCCGGGCGGCACGACGGTAGTGGATTCGCGTTCTTCAAAAATACACGGCCCTTCAAAGGCGTCGCCGGACGCAAGACCGTTTCGATTGTAGACGGCGGCATCCACGAACCCGGTCTCCGGCCCGAAGTAGACCTTGCGCCGGCCCTTGAGCGCTTTGGCCGATACGGCTCCGCTTCGGCCCACAGCCGATTCGATGGACGGGCGCGGGCCCGCGACGACCACCCGCCAGGAAACCACCTCCACCCCCATCTCCCCCTCGACCCGGCCGAACTGCGCCCGGTAGACACGCTCGAACGCCCGGCGGATCGCGGCGCGATCGCATGCCTTGAGCAGCTCTTCGTCCAGCGGAACCTCGACATGGTAGCCCTGGCCGACGTAGCGCATTGCCGCCAGGTACTCCACGCGAACGCTGTCCCGGGCGGCGCCGACGGCCGAGAGCAGCTCGCGTCCGTCGCGCTGCATGCCCGCGAGCATCGCGTCGATCCGGGGAAAATCCAGCCCCTCCAGCGGCGTGACGCCGCCCTGCACGAAGGTGAACGAGGTGGGCGAGACCAGAAAACCGAAGGCCGAAGCGACCCCGGCCGAAAGCGGGCATACCACCTGGGGCAGCGACATCTTCATCGCAATGTTGCAGGCGTGCACCGGTCCGGCGCCGCCTATGGGCAGCATCGTGTAGCGGGCGATGTTCCGGGCTTTCTCCAACGCATGGATGGTGGCGGCCTGGACCATGTTCTCGTTCACGGTCTCGACTACCGCCCAGGCGGCCTCCGTGACCGATATGCCGAGCGGATCGGCCACATTGCGGGCCAGCGCATCGCTTGCCGCATCCCTGTCGAGGCGCATGTCGCCGCCCAGAAAACCGTCGGCCGAGAGATAGCCGAGAACCAGGTCCGCATCGGTGACGGTGGCATCCGAACCGCCCCGCCCGTAGCAGGCGGGCCCCGGGTCGGCGCCGGAACTCTCCGGGCCCACCCGCACCAGGCCAAGATGGTCCACCGCGGCAATGGACCCGCCGCCCGCCCCCGTTTCGATCATCTCCATCACGGGAATCCTGAGCGGGATGCCGCTGCCCTTCTTGAACCGATAGACCCGGGCAACCTCGAACTCGGTAGCGCGCAGCGGCTCGCCGTCATCGATCAGGCAGGCCTTGGCGGTGGTTCCGCCCATGTCGAAACACAGGATGTCGCCGAAACCGGCAAGGGCGCCTATTGCGGAAGTCGCCTGTACGCCGCCCGCCGGGCCTGACTGGACCAGGCGGATCGGATGCGAAGCCGCGGTCGACTGGTGAACGGTGCCGCCGTCGGAAAGCAGCAGGTAGAGGTCCTTGTCGATGCCCAGGCGGCGCAAGCCCGAGTTGAGCCGGTTGAGGTAGCGATCGAAAACCGGCAGGACGTAGGCGTTGCATACGGTCGTGCAGGTTCGTTCGTACTCGCCGATCTCCGGCATCACCTCGCTCGAGATGCACACGGCCAGGTCCGGCGCTTCGCCAAGGATGATTTCGCGCATGCGGCGCTCATGCGCCGGGTTGCGGAACCCATGCAGCAGTGAGATCGCCACCGCGTCAACGCCGGCCGAGGCGATCTCGCGGGCGGTCGCCCGGGCCGCCTCTTCATCGAGGGCCTGAATCACTTCCCCCCGCGGCCCCATCCGTTCCGGGACCTCGAAGCGCAGGTGGCGGGGCACCAGCGGCCGGGGCAATTCCATGAACAGGTCATAGGTGTCGTAGCGCCACTCGGTGCCGATCTCCAGGATGTCCCGGAACCCCGCGGTAGCGACCAGCGCCACCCGGGCGCCCCGCCGTTCGATGATCGCGTTCGCCACCAGCGTGGTGCCGTGAATGAGATGACCCACCTGGTCCGGGCGCGCTCCGTTGCGGCCCAGGATTTTCTTCAGGCCTTCGAGAGCGCCTATGGACGGATCCTGCGGCGTGGTCAGCACTTTTTCGTTGAAGACAGCGCCGTTGCGCGAATCGATCATGACCAGGTCGGTGAACGTGCCTCCGATGTCGACACCGACGCGCAGCGGCTCAGTCACCCTGCCCTTCCCCGGTCGCGGTTCCCGAACCGTACGCGGCCGCCGCCCCTCGCGGCGTCACCACACCGCTCTTAAGGTCCGCTTCGAGCCGGGCCGCGTCGCGTTCCCCGGGTGGACCCAGGCCGCCGCCGCCCGGCGTTTCGAAAGTCGCCACGTCCTGCGGCTGAAGATCCATGCGCACCTTGGCCGGCACGCGCTCGCCGTTGACGTAGTCGCGGCCGGGCGAGCCCGGTGAGCCGCCAAGCAGGCCGCGGGCCGGAAACCGGACCCGCTCGTGACGGATGGTCATCGTGACGGGATGCTCGGAACTGACCCTGAAGGCCACGCGCTGCGCCGGCCCGCCGCGATGACGGCCCGCCCCGCCGGAATCCGGAATCAGCGACTTCTCGGTAATCAGCAGCGGCACGCTGTTCTCGAAATGTTCGATCGGCACGGTCGCCACGTTGCTCGGAAAGCTCAGGCAGGCCGGGCCGTCCTGGTGGGGCCGGGCGCCGTGCCCTCCGTTCATGAAGAACATCGTCACGAAACGGCGCCCGTCGCCGTGTCGCCCGGAAAAATAGACGTTCCACAGAGGCGAGCCGCAATCGGCGATCACGCGCTCCGGCATCACCTGCGAAAGCGCGCTGAAGATCACCGGGGGCAGGTAGTGTCCCGACAGGTGCCGCGCCCAGATCGGCGCCGGCCGCCGCGGGTTGACGAGGCAGCCCTCGGGCGCCGTGATCGTGACCGGTCGGAACGAACCGTCGTTGTTGGGCGTGGCGGGATCGAACGCGCACTTGATCGCATAGGCGCTGTAGGCGCGCGTGAAGTTCATCGCCGAATTGATCGGCCGATCGATCTGCGGCGAAGTGCCGGAAAAATCGACGGCGAGACTGCTGTCCTCGATGCGGATCTCGCAGCGGATCGTCAGGGGTTCGTCAAAGCCGTCGATCCTGATTCGGTCGCGATACACGCCGTCGGGCGCCGCCTGTATCGCGCGCCGCATGGCGGCCTCCGAACGGTCGAGAATCTCGTCGACGAGCGCGTCCAGGTCGGCGATGCGTTCCTCTTCCAGCATCTGCAGCAGCCTGGCCCGGCCCATTTCAAAGGCCGCGAACTGGGCGCGGATATCGCCCAGCGTTTCTTCCGGGGCGCGCAGGTTCTCGCTGATGAAGGCAATCACATCCTCGTTTTCCACCCCTTCGCGGACGATCTTGCAAACCGGTATCGTCAATCCCTCTTCATGCGAATCGCGCGCCGTGATGGACGGCGCACCGCCGATATCCACGGTATGGAATACGCCGCCGATAAAGCAGATCAGCCTGTTGCGCCGGAAAATCGGGCGGACCATGGTGATGTCGTTGAGATGGCCGGTGCCGTGATACCCGTCGTTGGAGATCAATACGTCCCCGGGCTTCAGCGACGACGCGGGATAGCGGCGGAGCATCACCGCCAGCGTGCGCGGCATGGTGCCGATGAACGAGGGGATGCTGCGCGACGATTGGGCGAACTGGCGGCCGCGGCTGTCCATCAGCCCCATCGCGAGGTCCCAGTTGTCGCGCACCACCGAAGAGAACGAAGTCCTCACGAAAGTCTGGGCGGTTTCATCCATGAGTCCGTTGAAACGGTGCCACGCGACACCTAGCTGGAGCGCCGAGAATCGTTCTTCTTGCAAGCGGGTTTCCGGAGGCTGCTGTCTGTATTATGAATCGCTTGATTGTAGAACGATCAGTGGAATGAAGACATACCAGTTGTACATCGACGGCGCGTGGTCGGACCCGCGCTCAGGGAAATGGATGGAGACCGTGAATCCCTACACGGGAGAGGCCTGGGCCCGGATTCCGCGTGCCGGGAACGGCGATGTGGATGCCGCCGTCGAAGCTGCTCACAACGCTTTCAGGCAAGGCGAGTGGCCGGAGCTGAACGCCACCCGGCGAGGGCTCAGGCTGCGGGAGTTCGCGGAAATCCTGGCCGCCAACGCCGAGCGACTGGCGGAAATCGAAGTGCGGGACAACGGCAAGCTGCATGTCGAAGTCCTCAACCAGTGCCGCTACCTGGCCCAATGGTTCCACTACTACGGCGGGCTTGCCGACAAGATCGAAGGCGCGGTTCCGCCGATCGACAAGACGGACGTGCTCAACCTGACCCGCCACGAGCCGCTCGGCGTGTGCGCCCTGATCACGCCCTGGAATTCTCCCCTGCTGCTGCTCGCCTGGAAGGCCGCCCCGGCGCTGGCCGCGGGCAACACCATCGTGGTCAAGCCATCCGAATACACCTCGGCCTCGACCCTCGAGTTTGCCGCGCTGGCCGGGCAGGCCGGCTTCCCCAGGGGCGTCATCAACGTCGTTACGGGCCTTGGGCCGGAAGTGGGCGACTCGCTGGTGCGCCACGCCAGCGTGCGAAAGGTCGCGTTCACGGGCGGCGAAGCCGGCGGCGCAAGCGTCAATACGGCCGCGGCGCCCGGCTTCAAGCGGGTCAGCCTGGAACTGGGGGGCAAGTCCGCGAATATCGTCTTCGAGGATGCCGATCTGGATCAGGCGGTCAACGGCGCCATCACCGGAATTTTTGCCGCCAGCGGACAGAGCTGTATCGCCGGATCCCGGCTGCTGTTGCAGGAATCCATTCATGACGCGTTTCTGGAACGCCTGGTGAGCCTTGCAGGCGAGGCGCGCATCGGCGACCCCATGTCGCCGGATACTCAGGTGGGCCCGATTACCACCGAACTCCAATACCGCAAGATCCTCGACTACATCGGGATCGCCAAGAGCGAAGGCGCCCGCCTGGTGCTCGGAGGCGGCAGCGTCCCGGCCCCGGGGGGCAATGGGGGCCTGTTCGTGGAGCCCACCATTTTTGCCGACGTGAGCAACGATATGCGCATTGCCCAGGAGGAAGTGTTCGGACCGGTGCTCTCGGTGCTGCGCTTCTCCGACGAGGAGGAAGCCATCGCGATCGCCAACGACGTCAACTACGGGCTGGCGGCAGGCGTGTGGACCGAGAACATGCGGCGGGCCATCCGGGTCTCGGAGCGCCTCGAAGCGGGCACGGTGTGGGTCAATACCTACCGCTCGACCAGCTACACGACGCCCTTCGGCGGCTACAAGGCCAGCGGGCTGGGCCGCGAGAATGGAATGGAGGCGATCAGGGAATATCTGCAGACGAAGAGCGTTTGGTATTATGCCGGCGGCGATGTGGCGAATCCCTATACGCGGCGCTGATCCGGGCGCCGAAGCCGTACCATGAATACACCGCGAGGACTGACAGCCGCAGGACTCCTCCTGCTTTTGATGCTGGGCTGCTCGGGAGAAGGTTCCGGCCCCGCCGGGACCGGTTCCGACGAAGCCGATGGCCTGGCGCGCCTGTCCGGCAGCGTGGACGGGACGATTCCGGGCCTGCTTCCGGTGGTGTACGCCCTCAACACCGACAAGGACCTCGCCTACACCGTGTTCGTCGTGGACGGCGAGTACCGGGCGGTGAAGATGATTCCCGGAAATTACGATGTGACGATACGGCCGGCCATCGACCAACTGGAAGGCTTCGACCCTCAGACGGTCAGCATCGAACTGGGCCCTGGCGACGCAGCCGAAGTCGATTTCTCCCTGACCGGCGCCGGCCCGATTGTCGACTACGTGGGAGGCGTGCACTACCCCCACGCGGAAATACTGCCCTACGACGAGGTGTATCCGCCGGGACGCGGCCGTGAAATTCTGGAGCGCACCTGCCACGGCTGTCACAACGTCAATTACGTTCCGTACAACTATCCTCGGGCGTATTCCGGCGGGAGGCCGCCGAAGAACAGGGAAGCGTGGGCAGTGAGCGTGGACCGGATGCACCAGGGTCCCGCATTCGGCCGGCTGGGCAAGGCGACACTGTTCGATCCCCAATACCTGCCGCCCGAGGACCGCGACGTTCTGGTCGATTACCTGGCGGAACACTTCCCTCCGGAAAGACCGCCGGTCGTGGTGCAGCTCACCCGGGAGCCGGAACTGGACCTGGAAGCGCTCAAGAAGGCGATGTTCATCGAGTACATCTACCACGAGTCGGACGAATACGACGTTTGGCCGTGGCCGCACCAGGTGGACTTCGACCTGGACGGCAACGTGTGGCTGGCCTATACCGCCTGCTGCATCGTCAGGTTCGACCCGCGCACCGGCGAACAGACGGCTTTCGAAGGGCACGGCGGCGGGCATGGAATCGCGGTGGACCAGACCGACGGAACGGTCTGGTATTCGGGAGACGTGGTTCGCCATCTCGATCCCGAGACCGGCAAGGTGGACCATTGGGTGTCCGAAGACCGCGTGCTGTCCAGCAACACGCAGATTTTCGATTCGAAGGGCAATCTGTGGCTCTCGCTGCTGGCCGCCGGCGCGCTGGGCAAATGGGACCGGGCGACCGACTCCATCGTTTACTGGGAGGTTCCGGTGCTGCGCAGCCGACCGTACGGGATCATCGTCGATCACAAGGACAAGGTGTGGTTCGCCGACTATCACAACGGCGGCGTCACGCGCTTCGATCCCGAGACCGAGGAGTTCCGTCACTATCCCCTGGTCGAGGATGACGCCGCGACCTCGATACGGCGCCTGGGCGTGGATTCCAGGGGCATGATCTGGGCCGGCACCTGGGGCAGCCGCGCATTCGCCCACGGGCTCCTGTACCGGCTGGATCCGGACACCGGCGAAGTCTTCAGGCGCCATATGGGTCTGCACTATCCCGCCGCGTACAACGCCGAGGCCGACAGTCGGGACAATATCTGGGTGTCCAACGACAACTACCTGAGCATGTACGACCAGGTGGCCGACGAATTCACGCACTATCCCATCCCGGTGCGTTCGGACACCCTCAAGACGACGATCACGCGCGATGACGGCGTCTGGTTTTTCTATCGCAATGCCGGCAAGTACGAGGGCTACGGCGGCAACGTGACCGTTCTGTATACCGACAAGGACAATATTCCCACGCTGGGCGCCTATCACTCGGAAACGAGCGCGGGCTACCAGTTGAGCACCTACAGCGGACCGCCGTCGCCCCCCGTGCTGGGCGAGGAACGCCCGGTGCCCATGGGCGCGCTGAATACGGATGAGTACATCGAATTCGCCCTGGCCCACGGCCTGCTCGACGAAGCGCAGGCCGCGGTGATGCAGGCGAGCCGGGCGGAGGGAGATGCCGTGGACGAGCGCGTGGAGCGGGCCGACTGATCGAATCGCCGGGTTTCGGCCGGCCGCCGCCCGGCCGATCCGGCTAAACGGAACTTCACGCGTCGGATTGGCGGATAAGGGGGATATTTCAGTCGGTTAGCGT
>JAPOWV010000026.1 GCA_026707445.1 Gammaproteobacteria bacterium | reverse complement strand
GCGCGAGCTGCGCGCCACCTTTTTCGCGGCCGCGGCCGCTCGTGGTATGCGCGGCGTGTTCATGGTCATCGACCGGGTCAGTTCGCCCACCTACTCGGCCACTCTGCGCGAGGGCCAGTGCTTCTCCATCGACTGCGTGAGCGAATACATGGGCTACCACGGCGATTTCGCCCGCGCCATCTACATTGGCGAGCCGCTGAAACGCATGCAGAAGGTGTCCGAACTCACGGCCCGGTCCTGGGACCACGTGCGCGAGAACCTCAAGCCCGGCGTGAAGTTCTCGGAAGTGCGAAGCATGGGCCAGGAAGCGCTGAAGAAGATGGGCGCGGACTTCTCAATTTCGTTCAGTCCGCACTCGGTGGGGCTCTACCACACCGACCACGTCGGCACGATGGGCTCGCCGCCACGTGAGGACATCGTGCTCGAACCGCGCATGGTCCTGAGCGTGGATTGCCCGATGGGCGCCACCGGCATGGGCGGCTCGTCCCACCTCGAAGACCTCATGCTGATCACCGAAGACGGCGCCGAACCCATCAATACCATCGGCACGAACGTAGTGCAGGTATAGCTTATGAACAACTTGATCCGATACGCCGCCATTGCTATTGCGGCCGCGATGCTGTCCTCGTGCAGCGATGCGCCCGAGGAGGCCGGTGACGTTGTCGACGACGTAACCGCGACCGGTTCGCCGGAATCGCCTGCCGCCGATTCGCCGGGCCCTTCAGAACGCTCTCTAGTTGAAGCGCTGGTTGCCGGCGAGGTTGCACTTGGGGCGATAGCGCCCGAAGAAACGCTCGCCGTTGCCGCCGCCGCGGCAATCCGGGCTACGGCTCCGGCCGGGAGTGACGGCGCGGAAGGCGCCGGGGACATGGAAGCCGCGATGGCGGCGCTTTCCGAAGCGGCGCCGGAAGAACTGGCTGCGCTCATGCAGGTAGCCGAGAGCCTGCGGGCCATTGCCCCGACCGAAATCGAGGCGACGGCGGCGGCCGAGCGGAGTCTCGCCACGAGGGCGCCGGACGAGTTCATTGCCTACACGCGAGACCTGATCGCGCTTTCCGCCGCAGCACCGACGGAGGCCGCGGAAGCCAATATGGCCGAAGTCGCACTCGCCGCGGCAGCGCCGGAAGAATACTCGGCTTACACCGCAGCCTACGCGGCTGCAGCGGCCTCGGACGATGAGGCGGATAGAGCCGCCCTCGAAACCGCGACGTCCGCACTGGCGGCTGCCGCCCCGCTCAAGCACGCCGCCTTGACCGACGCCAACGCAAGCCTCTCAAGCGCAGCGCCCGAACAGTACGCCGCCCGCGACGCCGCCGAAATCGTAATGGCAGCTTCCGCCCCGGAAGAATACGCCGCCCTCCACGCCGGCCTGGCCCGACTCGCCGCAGCCTCCTCACAAGCGCAATAGGAGGATCGGGATGGGTTACATCGATGGTTTCGTGATGGCGGTTCCGGCCGCCAACAAGCAGGCGTTCATCGACCACGCGCGCGGCATCGACGGCCTTTTCCTGGAGCTCGGCGCCACCCGCGTGGTGGAATGCTGGGGCGACGACGTGCCCGACGGCAAGCACACCGACTTCCGCAAGGCGGTCAAGGCGAAGGACGACGAAACGGTCGCCTTATCCTGGGTCGAGTGGCCCGACAAGGCCACGCGCGACGAGGCGATGGGACGGATGCACGACCTGGCGAAAACCGACCCCCGCTTCGACATGGAGAAAAACCCCGTCCCGTTCGACGGCATGCGGATGATCTTCGGCGGATTCGAGTCGATCTACGAGATTTGACCCGGCGCGGCGCAAAGACCGCTTCGTTTCACTGACTCACTCCAGGTCCCTGGCGACCCGCAGCCCGAGATTGAAATTGCGGAATTCGCCAAGCGTTTGTTTGGCGCTTTCGGGCAGGAATTCCAGTGCGCCGAAAAAGCGGACCGCGGAGCGGCTCAGATAGGCGGGCGCACTCAGGCTGCCGCCTCTTACCACTCGAGTCGCGCATTCATCCGATATCCACGGCGCGCCGTCGGTCGGCGCTCCCGTGAAGCTGTCGTGATAGCAGTCTGCCGTCCACTCCCAGACGTTCCCGTGTACGTCATACAACCCGAACGCGTTGGGCGCATAGGAACCGACCGGCGATGTCTGCACGCCATACCCGTCGTCGCAGCTCACATACTGCCAGTTGGATCCCTCGGTAACCGGCTCGGCGGACACGTCCGGAACATTCGCATAGCCGCAAATCCCTTCCTCGCTGTCCCCGAAGGAATAGCGCGTCGTGGTTCCGGCGCGGGCCATATATTCCCACTCTGACTCGGAAAGAAACCGGTACGGCTTGCCGGTGGTGCGGCCCAGCCAGTCGATATAGGCCCTTGCGTCGTTCCAGGAAATACAGACCACCGGGTGGTCGTCGGCTTGCGGAAAGTTCGGGTCCAGCCAGTTCTTCCCTTTCACGACGCTTCCCCCGTCCACGCCGGCCCAGACCACGCAGGCGTCACCGGAATCATGCCCCGTCTCATCGACGAATCTTGCGTACTGGCCCAGCGTGATTTCGAACCGCGACACTGCGATCGACTTCGAGATGGTGACCTGCGTTTGCGGCCCTTCGTGCTGAAGCCTGCCAGCCTCCGAGTCGGGCGACCCCATCAGAAAGCTGCCCGGCGGAACCACGACCATCTCCGGACACTTGTCGCAGTCCCGGAAGACGGAACCCGTCTGCGTAACGTCCGTCTGCCCGAATCCTGATGCCGGCGCCATTGCAATTACGAGCAACGGCAATAGAAGAAGAGCTGAAAATTTCATTTCTGCAAGGATTTTCTTGCGACGAGCAAGGCCGATACCTGGGGGCATTTTGATAAGCATATTGGAAACATACGGATATGACCAAAGTACTGTCCGGGTTCAGATAAGCATAGCGATCAAATTACGCTCCTGGCCTAGGCTACCGGATGGCTCCGAATGCACCCAAAAAGCCATGTAAAAGGTTGATTCCATTGGTGATTCATGCTATGGTTCGGATACTTCAACGGATTGACACGGAGCCTCGAAATGGACTTTCAATACACTCCCTCCCACGCCCCTGTTCGCGACGCCGAGCATCCCCCGGCAAGCGCTTTTGAGCCTACCGCTGCCGGCGCTGCACAGTTTGCCCATCCAGACGCCGATGTGCGCATGGCCGAGCGGCAGCGCGAAGAGCAGGAGCTCGATGTCCTGGAGGCTGAGATCACCCAGGTGTGGGGCCACATCAACGCGGCCACCGCGCACTTCCTGACTCTCGTTGCGGAGTTCGACCGCAGGGAGGGCTGGGCCCAGCACGGCATGGCCAGTTGCGCCCAGTGGCTGAACTGGCAGTGCGGCATCGGCCGGGTAGCGGCAAGAGAGAAGGTCCGCACGGCCCGCGCCCTGGAAGCGCTGCCGAAGATCTCGGCGGCCTTTGGCGAGGGCCGGTTGTCGTATTCGAAGGTGCGCGCGCTCACGCGGGTGGCCACAGTGGAGACGGAAGAGACCTTGCTGCACATTGCCCTGAACGGCACCGCGGCGCATGTCGAGCGTACGGTGCGGGGTTTCCGGCGCGTCAAGCGTGATCTCGAGCGTGACGAGGCCGAGGCGATGCACGAGCGGCGCTACCTGGACTGGCGTCAGGACTCAGACGGCAGCGTACGGATCGAGGCCCGTTTGACGCCCGAGGCGGGCGAGCTGCTGCGCAAGGCGCTGGAAGCGGCCGACGCGCAACTCGACGAACGGGACGGGGACGCGGAGAGTGACGGAGGAGCGGAGAGCGGCGCGCCAGCGGATACGGCAAAGGATGCTGGGATGGGCGAGACGGATGCGGTTCCCGCAGGTGTTTCCGCGGAAACATCTGCGCAGCCCCGGACGCGACCCGTGCTGCCGCCGTGCTGGGATGCGGCGCCTGAAGATGTTTCCGCGGAAACACCTCCTCGCAGCGCGGGCCAGCGGCGCGCGGACGCGCTGGAGCACATCGTCCAGCGGTTTCTGGCCGGGGCCGGTTCACGCTCCACCGCAGGCGCGCATGAAGTAGTGGTGCATATTGCCCACGATGCCTTGTGCGACGTGCCCGAGAGCAGCGGCGCGGAATTCGACAACGGCCGTCCCGTGGCGGTGGAGACGGCAAGGCGGCTGGGCTGCGATGGCG